>JACKKC010000009.1 GCA_020637615.1 Rhodovulum sp. | reverse complement strand
GAGTGGTCACAGGGCGAGTTGCCACCCCCACCTTGGCATCGGGCTTGAATGGTAGTATGTAGAATGGACCGACAGGAGTTTCAGAGCCTTACGAATGGACATGTCGCTTCCTCCCGACGCCTTCCGCCACGGAAGCGTCAGCAACAAGGTCTACGACCTGCTTCGCGACGCGATAATCCAGCTCAGGCTGCGGCCGGGAAACCCGCTTTCCGAGACAGAACTGGCGCGGCAGCTGAAGGTTTCGCGGCAACCGGTCCGCGAGGCCTTCATCAAGCTCGCCGAGGCAGGTCTCGTGGAGGTTCGCCCGCAGCGGGGAACCTATGTCCTGCTCATCTCACGCCGGGACGTGGACAATGCGCGCTTCATCCGGGAGGCGATCGAGGTCGCTTTCGTGCGCAAGGCCGCCGCGGAGGCGAGCGATGCCCTGGTCGGCGAACTGCAGCAATTGATCCTGCGTCAGGCGGCGGCCCGCGATCGCGGCGACCATGTGGCGTTCCTGGAGCTCGACGAGGAATTCCACCAGGCGATCGCGCGCGGCGCAGGATGCGAAACCGCCTGGAAGCTTCTCGAAACGCTCAAGGCGCAGATGGATCGCGTGCGGTTCCTCTCCTTCTCGGAAGCGACGCCGATCGATACCTTGATCGAGCAGCATGAGGCGATCGCTTCCGCCATGGCGGCGCGCGACCCGGAACGCGCCGAGACCGCGATGCGCGTGCATCTCGGCGAGATGCTGAAGTCACTGCCGAAGCTGGCGGAAGCGCATCCGGACCTCTTCACTGCCTGATGCGCAGCCTTCACTGACCTGCCACCGCCCGGCCCAGGCTTCCGGTCATCTTGGCAATCCCAGCTCGGAATGGGTCATCGCGGTCATGATGCCGCGGAGCTCCGCAAGCCCCTTGAGCCGGCCGATCGCCGGATAGCCGGGCTGGGCGCGGCGCTTCAGGTCGTCGAGGATGTCCTGGCCGTGGTCCGGCCGCATCGGAATCACCGCGTCGGCGCGCCCGGCGGCGGCCCGGCGGCGCTCCTCGCGCACCACCGCGGCGATCAGCGCCACCATGTCGGTGTCGCCGCCGAGGTGCTCGGCCTCGTGGAAGGAACCGCGGGTGTCACCGGATTCCCGGGTCACGTTGCGCAGATGCAGGAAATGCACCCGGTCGCCGAGCCGCCGCATCATGCCGGGCAGGTCGTTGTCGGGTCGCGCGCCGAGCGAGCCTGAGCAGAGGGTGATGCCGTTCGCCGGGCTGTCGACCGCCGCCATGATCGCGGCGTAATCCGCCTCGGTCGACATGACCCGCGGCAGCCCGAGCAGCGGGAAGGGCGGATCGTCCGGGTGGCAGCAGAGGCGGATGCCGACCTCTTCTGCGGTCGGCACCACCTCCTCCAGGAAGGCGACGAAATGTGCCCGCAAGGTCCCGGCATCGATGGCGCCGTATTCGTCGAGATGCGCGCGCAGGTCGTCGAGGCTGAGGCTCTCGGCCGCGCCGGGCAGGCCGAAGGCGATGTTGCCGGCCAGCCGCTCCCGCTTCTCCGCGCTCATGGCGGCGAAGCGCGCGGCCGCCTCTTCGCGCAGCGCCTCGGAATAATCCTCCGCCGCGCCGCGGCGCGCGAGGACATGGAGGTCGAAGGCGGCGAAATCGGCGAGGTCGAAGCGCATGCAGCTGCCGCCATGGGCGACGCGGAACGCGAGGTCGGTGCGCGTCCAGTCGAGCACCGGCATGAAATTGTAGCAGACCACCTCGAGCCCGGCCTCGGCGAGGTTCTTCAGGCTCTGGCGGTAGTTCGCGAGATGCGCGCGCCACTCGCCCTTCTGCTTCTTGATGTCTTCGGAGACCGGCAGACTCTCGACCACCTCCCAGGCGAGGCCCGAGGGCCGGCCGTCGGCGCGCCGTCCGATCTCCGCCTGGCGCCGCGCGATCTCCTCGGGGCTCCACGCCGCCCCGGTCGGAAGGTGGTGCAATGCGGAGACGACGCCCTCGACGCCCGCCTGGAGCATGTCGTCGATCGAAACAAGGTCCCTGGGACCGAACCACCGCCACGTCTGTCGCATGTCTCCCCTTTCGTCGCATTGCACCGGCAGGCTCATCGTTAGCACATGCCGATTGGGTTGACTAGTATGGAAGTATGCTTGTATGAAAGACCAATTGGGAGATTCGGCGCGCGCGGACGATGGTCCGAAGCGGCGACGGCCTCTCCCCGGGTCGAAAGCAAGAACTGGCAACTGGAGGATAACGCAATGAAGTTTCAGGGAATTCGCTTTGGTGTGCTCGCCGCCGGGCTCGCCGGCACGCTGCTGGCCGGCACGGCAATGGCGCAGGAGGTCACGCTCAAGCTCGGGCACCTGGCGAACGAGGACAACATCTGGAACAAGGCGGCGCTGAAATTCGGCGAGGAGGTCTCGGCGCTGACCGACGGGCGCATCGCCGTCGAGGTCTTCCCCAACGAATCGCTCGGCAAGGAAATGGACCTCATCAACGGCATGCAGCTCGGCACCGCCGACATGACCATCACCGGGGAGAGCCTGCAGAACTGGGCGCCGCTCGCGGCGCTGCTCGCGGTCCCCTACGCCTATACCTCGCTCGAGGAGATGGACGGCGTCGCCGGCGGCGAGATCGGCGACCAGATCGAGGCGCAGATCATCGAGCGCGCGCAGATCCGGCCGATCGCCTATTTCGCGCGCGGGCCGCGCAACCTGACCTCGAACCGGCCGATCACGAGCCCCGACGATCTCGACGGCCTGAAGATGCGGGTGCCGAACGTGCCGCTCTTCGTCAGCGTCTGGGAAGCGCTGGGCGCCGCCCCGACCCCGATGGCCTTCTCCGAGGTCTTCACCTCGCTGCAGAACGGCACGATCGAGGCCCAGGAGAACCCGCTGGCGCTGATCAAGTCGGCGAGCTTCCCGGAAGTGCAGGACTACGTGAACCTCACCGAGCACGTGCGGTCCTGGATCTATCTGACGATCTCGGAGCTGACCTGGAACAACCTCTCCCCCGAGGACCAGGAAGCGGTGCTCGAAGCGGGGCGCCGCACCCAGGCATACGAGCGCGAGCTCTTCCTGGCGGACGAGGCGCAGCTCACGGAGGACCTGCAGGCGGCCGGCATGGAATTCGTCGAGGTCGACCAGGAGGCTTTCGCGGCGCAGGCCAAGGACGCGGTCCTGGCCAACGTCAGCGACGAGATCAAGCCGGTGGTCGAGCAGCTCTTCGCGCAGTGACGCCGGGCGGCGCCGCGCCGGCTATCCGGCGCGGTGCGCAGGCGCCAGGCGGCTCCGGCCGTCGCCCAACATCATTGAAGGATCGAATGCCATGCGGGAATCGGGCCTCATGGGTATTGTCGTGGGTGCCAGCCGCATCGCGGTCGGCATCGCCTTCGCGGTACTCTGCACCTCCGTGCTCATCCAGGTGCTGGGACGGTCCTTCGCCGCCTCGCCGGTCTGGACCGAGGAGCTGACGCGCTTCGCGCTGCTCTATCTCGCGGCCTTCGGCGCCGGGCTCTCCTACCGCTCCGGCGACCTCGTCAACGTCGACCTCGTCTGCGAGGCCCTGCCCGGCCGCTGGCCCTGGGTTCTGCGCCTCGTCTCGGCGATCGCCACCGCCCTGCTCTGTCTCCTGCTCGTGCCGGCGGCCTGGCGCTACACCTCGATCGGCGCGATGCAGACCTCGCCCGCGCTCGCCTGGCGCATGGACTTCATCCACGCCACCGTCCTCGTCCTGCTCGTGTCGCTCTTCGCCTTCGCCGCGCTCCGGGCAGTGCGCATGCTGGCCGGCAAGAGCGACGGCAAGCCGCTCACGGCGGAGGAGCTCTGACCATGGGCCTCGCTGTTCTCATCGGCGTCTTCATCCTCGGCCTCGTCATCGGCGTGCCGGTGGCGGTCACCCTCGGGCTCGCTTCCGCCGCCTACCTGCTGCTCGAGGGCATCCCGCTCGTCTCGGTGCCGCAGAAGATGTATGCGGGCATGGACGTCTTCGTGCTGCTCTGCATCCCCGGCTTCATCCTGGCCGGCAACCTTATGAACTCGGGCGGCATCACCGAGCGCATCATCCGCTTCGCCAGCGCGCTGGTCGGCTGGATGCGGGGCGGCCTCGGGCTCACCAACGTCGCCGGCTCGATGCTCTTCGGCGGCATCTCCGGCACCGCCGTGGCGGACGCCGCCTCGATCGGCGGCATGATGATCCCCGGCATGAAGAAGGCGGGCTACCCCGCCGACTTCTCCGCCGCCGTCACCGCCGCCTCCTCGACGGTCGGGCCGATCATCCCGCCCAGCGTGCCGATGATCATCGTCGGCGCGCTCTCCGGCATCTCGGTCGGCAAGATGTTTCTCGCCGGCGCCATACCCGGCATCCTCATGGGCGTCGCGATGATGGTGACCTGCTACATCATCGCCCTGCGCCGCGACTTCCCGCGCCAGCCCTGGGCCGGCTTCGGCGAGCTCGGCCGCGCCTTCCTCGGCGCCTTCTGGGCGATCGCCATGACCGGCCTCATCATCGGCGGCCTGCTCTCGGGCCTCGCGACGCCCACCGAGACCGCCATCGTCGCCAGCGTCTACGCGCTCGTGGTCGGGCTCTTCATCTACCGAGAACTGCCGCTCGCGCAGGTCCCGAAGATCTTCATCGACAGCGCGGTCTCCTCCGCCGCGATCCTGGTGCTGGTCGGCTTCGCCAATGTCTTCGGCTGGATCCTGGTCTCGGAGCGCATCCCGCAGGCGATCGCCGATGCGGTGCTCTCGGTCACCGACAACAAGTATCTGGTCATCCTGCTGATCAACCTGCTCCTGCTCTTCGTCGGCATGTTCATGGAGACGATCGCGGCGCTGATCATCCTCTTCGTGCCGCTGCTCACCCTCGCGCAGGGCGTCGGCATCGACCCGCTCCACTTCGCGACCTTCGCGGTGCTGAACCTGATGATCGGCCTGACCACGCCGCCGGTGGGGGTCTGCCTGTTCATCTGCGCCAACATCGCCCGCCTTCCCCTGACGCCGGTGGTGGTGGCGATCGCCCCGTTCCTGCTGACCAACGTCCTGGTGCTGCTTCTGGTGTCCTACGTGCCACCGATCGCGACCTGGCTGCCCACGACCCTGCTGCCCTGAAAGGAGTGATCCGATGAAGACCCGCGTCTGCCGCCTCTACGGCCAGGGAGACCTCCGCGTCGAGACCGACGAGGTGCCCGAGCCCGCCCCGGGCCAGGTGCTGCTCCGGATCGGCGCCGGCGGCATCTGCGGGTCGGACCTGCACTACTTCCAGGACGGCGGCTTCGGACCCATCCGGGTGCGCGAGCCGATCATCCTCGGCCACGAGGCCGCCGGCACCGTCGAGGCGGCCGGCGAGGGCGTCGCGCTCGCGCCCGGCGACCGGGTGGCACTGAACCCGAGCCGCCCCTGCGGCAGCTGCGCCTATTGCCAAGAGGGCAAGTTCCAGCATTGCCTCGCCATGCGCTTCAACGGCTCGGCGCTGCGCTTCCCGCACGAGCAGGGCGCCTTCCGCGACCTGATGCTCGCCGATGCCGCGCAATGTGTCGCGATCGGACCGGACACCAGCCTCGCCAAGGCCGCCTGCGCCGAGCCGCTGGCGGTATGCCTGCACGCCCGCAACCGGGCGGGAGAGCTTCGCGGCAGGCGCGTCCTCGTGACGGGCGCCGGGCCGATCGGCAGCCTCTGCGTCGCTGCGGCGGCCCATGCCGGCGCCGGGGAAATCGTCGTGACCGACCTGCACGACGCCACGCTCGCGGCGGCGGGCGCCATGGGCGCCACCCGCGCCGTGAACGTCGCCCGCGAGGCGCTGACGGAATTCGCCGCGGACAAGGGCCATTTCGACGTGACCTTCGAATGCTCCGCCGCGGCACCGGCCGTCCGGAGCGCGATCGAATGCACCCGGCCGCTCGGCCGCATCGTCCAGGTCGGCGTGACCGGCGACCTGCCGGTGCCGATCAACATGATCGTCGGAAAGGAGATCGAGCTCGTTGGAGCGCACCGTTTCCACGCGGAATTCGCCGAGGCGGTCGCGCTGATCGATTCCGGCACGATCGACCCGACGCCGATCCTGACCCGGACGTTTCCGGTCGCCGAGGCGCTCGAGGCCTTCGCGCTGGCCGGCGACAGGACGAGGGCCGTCAAGGTGCAGCTCTCCTTCGCCTAGCAGGCCGCCGAAAGTGTCGTCAGCCCCGCAGCCTCCCCCGCTGGAGACGAAATCCGGGTGACGACCTCGGACCGGCGCCCGTCCCCCGTGGCGGCCGATCGCCTCACCCGGCCGTCGCACGATGTGGGACGTGCCACGAACGCCGCGTCCGATGGTGCGGCCCGTCTTGACCCAGTCCGATGCGGCTGCCACCCTACTCGCTCCTCGATTACCACCGATTTTCCGGAGGGTCCCAAGGTGACGATTCGTGCCGTGTCCGGCGCCGGCCTCGCAGCCAGTGTCGCATTGCTCGCCTATCCCGGTTTCGTCCATGCTGCGGCGCTCGAGAATGCCGTACCGCAGCCGGTCCGGCTCCTCTACGAAGACGGGACCTATGGCGAGATCGGCTTCATCTATGTCGATCCGCATCAGAGCGGCGACGACGCGACCGATCCGACCTCGGCCGTGACCTTCAGCGGCAATACCGGCGACGTGTTCAATTCGCGGACGCATGTCGGGGCGGCGCTGAAGGGCGACATCAACGACCGGCTGTCCTATCTGCTCGTGCTCGATCAGCCCTACGCGGTCGATACCGAATACGGGCCGGGCACCTTTCCCGGCGGCTTCCCCTATGACGGCACGACCGCCAAGGTCCATACCTACCAGTTGACCGGTGTGCTGGCCTACGATCTGAACGATCGGGTCAAGGGCTTTGCCGGTCTCAGGGCGGAGCGGCTCGATGCCAAGGCGACGATCCCCTTCATCGCCGATTATTCAATCGATGCGGGTGAAAACTGGGGCTACGGCTTCCTGGCGGGCGCGGCCTATGCCCGCCCGGAAATCGGCCTGCGCGTGTCGCTCACCTATTTCTCCGGGATCGACCATTCCCTCGATTCGGACGAGTTCACCACCGCGACCGGCGCGCAATCGACTCAGACCGATATCGACACGCCGCAATCGGCGACGCTCGACTTCCAGACCGGCCTCAATCCGAAGACGCTGCTGTTCGGCTCGGTCCGCTGGACGGACTGGTCGGATTTCAGCATCGAGCCCCCGGTCTACACGCAGGTCACGGGCCGCCCGCTCGTCGACTACCAGGACGACTGGTGGACCTATACGCTCGGGCTCGGCCGCCAGTTCACCGACGACCTCGCCGGCTCCTTCTTCGTGAGCCACGAGCCCTCGGTGGGCGGCATCATGACCTCGCTCGGCCCCTACGACGGCAGGACCACCGCCACGGCGACGCTGAGCTACGACTACCAGCGGTTCAACTTCCTCGGAGCGCTGAGCTACGGGGTGCTGGGCGACACCCACAACCTGCTCGACACCGACTACAACGACGGCACCACCTTGGCCCTCGCATTGCGGGTCGGCTATAGCTTCTAGGAACCCCCTTCGCGGCGGGGTGTCTCCCGTCAGGGGCGCGACGGCCGAGATCGTGGCGTTCGCGCCGCGCCGGTTGAACAAACCGGCGCGGCAGCGTCATCTTCCTGTTGCTCTACGGAGCCGGCTGGCACATCGGCGCCGGGGTTTGTTCCGCCCGAACACATCCGGCTCGCCCATCCGCTGCCTGCACCCGAGCCACTCCGGTCGCCCGTCGAACGCCCCTGGACAACCGCCCCCTTTGCGTCCCCCGACGCGCTCGATGCCGTTCCCGCCGCCCGTTCTCGGCTCCCTCGATGAGGGCCGCGATCTCGTCGCCGCCAACACTGCCTTCCGCGAGTGGCCAGAGCCAATGCCGCGAACCCATCGGGCCTGTCGGGTATCAGATGCGCTGCGAGGACTTGCGGTCGAAGAGGTGGACGTTCGCCGGGTTGATGCGGAAGGGGATCCGCTCGCCGGGCCGGGCGCGGATCCTGTCCTTGACGATGGCGTCGATCAGCTCCTTGCCCGCCTTGCCGAAAACCTGCGTCTCCGAGCCGGTCGGCTCGACCACCACGACGCTGACCGGGATGCCGCCTTCGCCGATCTCGATGTGCTCGGGGCGGATGCCGTAGGTGACCTCCTGCCCGTCCCGCACGTTCGCGGCGGGAAGCGGCAGGTCCAGGCCGCCGTCGGACACGAACCGGGCCTGGCCGTCGCCCCCCGAGATCCGGCCCTGGATGAAGTTCATCGACGGCGAGCCGATGAAGCCGGCGACGAAGACGTTCTGCGGGTTGTCGTAGAGATCGAGCGGCCCGCCGATCTGCTCCACCCGGCCGTCGCGCATCACCACGATCTTGTCGGCCATGGTCATGGCCTCGATCTGGTCGTGCGTCACGTAGACGATGGTGGTCTTCAGCCGCTGGTGCAGCTCCTTGATCTCGATGCGCATGGTCACGCGCAGCTTGGCGTCGAGGTTCGAAAGCGGCTCGTCGAAGAGGAAGACCTGCGGATCGCGCACGATCGCCCTTCCCATGGCCACCCGCTGCCGCTGCCCGCCCGAGAGCTGCCTGGGGAAGCGGTCGAGCAGATGCGAGAGGTCGAGGATGCCGGCGGCGCTCTCGACCTTCGCCCTGATCTCCTCGGCGGGCCGCTTGGCCATCTTCAGCGGGAAGCCGATGTTGTCGAAGACGGTCTTGTGCGGATAGAGCGCGTAGGACTGGAACACCATGGCGATGTCCCGTTCCTTCGGCAGCACGTCGTTGACGACCCTTCCACCGATCGAGATCGTGCCGTCGCTGATCTCCTCGAGGCCGGCCAGCATCCGCAGGAGCGTGGACTTGCCGCAGCCCGATGGGCCGACGAGCACGACGAATTCGCCGTCCTCGATGTCGACGCTGACGCCGTGCATGACCTCCACGGAACCGTAGCGCTTGATGACGTTGTCGATGGTAACTCCGGCCACGTCGGTCCTCCCTATTGCGGCAGCTCGATCTGCATCTTCACGTCGGCCGGAGGGGCGGACGCGGCGATCTCGAAGGCGCGGACGCTGTCGTCGAAGGCGAAGGTCCGGGTGATGAGCGGCTTCACGTCGATGGTGCCCGACGCGAGCATGGCGACGCAGCGCGGAAAGACGTGGGCGTAGCGGAAGATGTTCTCGACCCGCGCCTCGCGGATCATCGCCGCGCCGGCGTCATAGGCGATCGGATCGGGCTGGCCGCCGATCATCACCACGCAGCCGCCCGGGGCCAGCGGCTCGAAGACCCTGGCCGCGGCACGGGGCGATCCGGTCGCCTCGAAGACGAGGTCGCAGCCCCAGCCGTCCGTATCGGCCCGGAGGCGCTCGGCGATGTCCTCGCGGCCCACGTTCACGCCGGTGATCGCGGGGCTCAGGCTTTCGGCGATCTCAAGCTTCTTCTCGGCCAGATCGGTGACATAGACCCGCGCGCAGCCGGCCGCGAGCGCGGAGAGCGCGGTCACGAGCCCGATGGGCCCGGCCCCCATGACCACGGCGATGTCGCCGGGCTTCACCCGCGCCTTGGTCGCCGCGTGAACGCCCACCGCGAGCGGCTCGACCATGGCGGCCTCGGCGAAGCTCACGGAATCGGGGAGCCTGAAGGTGAAGGCCTCGGGGTGGGTGCAGGTCGGCCGCAGGATGCCGTGGATCGGCGGGGTCGCCCAGAAGCGCACCGCCGGGTCGACGTTGTACATTCCCAGCCGGGTGGCCTTGGAATTGGGGTCCGGGATGCCGGGCTCCATGCAGACCCGGTCGCCCGGCTTCAGCGAGGTAACTTCGGCGCCGATCTCGATGACCGTGCCCGAGGCCTCGTGGCCGAGGATCATCGGCGCCTCGACCACGAAGGGGCCGATCCGGCCGTGGGTGTAGTAATGCACGTCGGAGCCGCAGATCCCCACCGTATGCAGCTTGATCCGCACGTCGCGGGGGCCGAGCACCGCCTCCGCCGCCTCGATGGGAAAATCGCGGAGCGAGAGCTCGTCCTTGCGTTCGAGGACCAGGGATTTCATCGCTCAACCCCTCCTTACGATATGGACGGCGATGGCGAGCGAGAGGGCGTTGCCGATCCAGATCGACAGGCCCGCGGGCTCGAGGAAGCGGAACCAGAGCAGCGAGATCGCGACCCAGATCACCACGCCGATGAAGCAGCGGTCGAACCAGTTGGTCTGGATCGGGAGGAAGCCGGCCCGTTCCCGGATCGCCGGGGCGTCCTCCTCGGAGACGTCGATGGGGTCGAAATCCTGCGAGTCTGCCATGGGATCACCCTTTCACCGCGCCGAAGGTGAGGCCCGCGACGATATGGCGCTGCACCAGGCTGAAGATGATCAGCGCCGGGATCAGCGTGAAGACCGAGATCGCGGCCATGATGCCCCAGGACGTGCCGGTCGTGGTGATGTATTCCGACAGGCCGGTCGTCAGCGTGCGGGCGTTGAAGTTCGTCAGCGTCGCCGCCAGCAGGTATTCGTTCCAGGCGAAGACCCAGGTCAGGATCAGCGTGACCGCGAGGCCCGGCCGGCACAGCGGGAAGACGATCTCGGTGATCACCTTCCAGGAACTCGCGCCGTCGACGAAGGCGGCCTCGTCCAGCTCCTTCGGGATGCCGTCGAGCGTCGGGCGCAGCGTCCAGATCGCGAAGGGCAGGTTGAAGGTGCAATAGACGAGGATCATGCCGGTCCGGGTGTCGAGCAGCGTGAAGTTCCCGATCCGGTAGACCTGGGTCAGCAGCAGGAAGAGCGGCAGCAGGAAGACCGCCGGCGGGGCCATGCGGTTGGTGATGGTCCAGAAGAAGATGCTCTCCTTGCCGCCGAAGTCGAAGCGCGAGAGCGCGTAGCAGGCGAGAAAGCCGAGCGTGGTCACCAGGAGCGCGTTGCAGGAGGAGATGATCAGCGAATTGAGCATGTAGCCGCGCAAGGTGCGGTCGTTCAGCACGTCGATGTAGTTCTGCCAATAGGCCGTCCGCAGGATCACCTCCGGCGCGGAGAAGAGCTCCACCGCCGGCTTCACCGAGATCACGAAGAGCCAGTAGATCGGAAACAGCGTCAGGAAGCTGACGAAGATCCAGAACAGGACCGAAAGCCACGGGTTTCCACGCTTCATCGGCTCAGTCCTTCTTGGGGTTGCGCGGCGCGAGCATGCTCACGTAGAGCAGCCAGCAGACCACGATCGTGAGATAGAGGACGATCAGCGAGACGGCCGAGCCGTAGCCGTAGCTCGTCCGCGGGAACACCTCGCGGAAGATGTGCACGCCGAGGAAGCGGGTGGCCGAGCCCGGGCCGCCACCGGTGAGCATGAGCACCTCGTCGACGATCCTGAGCGCGTCCATCAGCCGGATGAAGACGGTGGCCATGAGCGCGGGCAGGATCATCGGCAGGGTGATGTGCCAGAAGATCTGCCGCTTGCCCGCGCCGTCGATCTGCGCCTGCTCGAAGGGGTCGGGCGGCAGCGAGACCAGGGCGGCGATCAGCGTCAGGGTGACGAGCGGCGTCCAGTGCCAGATGTCCATGATCACGGTCACCACGAAGGCCGCGACGGCGCTCTGGCCGATGTTCAGGTCATAGCCGAACCAGCTGTCGAGGAAATGCGGGATGATGCCGATCGAGGGCGTGGTCATCAGCTTCCAGACCGAGCCGACGATGATCGGCGCCATGATGAGCGGCAGCGTGTGGATGGTGCGGAAGAAGGCCTTGCCCGGGAAATCCTTCATGAAGGCCTGGGCGAGAAGATAGCCGATGACCAGCTCGCTCAGCACCGCGAAGGTGACGAAGGTCAGCGTCACCCCGAGCGATGCGAGGAAGCCCGCGTCGAACACGAGCTTCCGGAAGTTGTCGGCGCCGATGAAGATGATGTCGGGATTCACCGCGGCCGGGTTCCACTGATGGAACGAGAGCCAGATGATGTAGAGGAAGGGGACCACGCCGAAGAGGAAGAGGATGATCATCGTCGGAGCGAGCAGTATCCAGCCGAGTCTGTTGGATCGCATCTGCCTGATCCCCCTGGTTGCGATGCACGGGCTGTTCGGGTTCCGCCGAGGCGGTGCGGGGCGGGCCGCCGCCGCAGGACGGCGACCCGCATCTGCGATGGATGCCTACTGGCGGTAGCCGAGGTTGCTCAGCTCTTCCTCGGCCTGGGCGGCCATCATGTCCAAGCCCTCGTCGACGGAGAGATCGCCGGTCAGGATCTGGTAGAAGGTCGGCGCCGTGGCCTCGATCACCTGCCGGTGGAACGGGTAGGGCGGCGCGCCCTTGAAGAGGCGGCCGTCGTCGCGCAGCATCGAGTAGTAGCCGCCCAGTTCCGCGTCGAGCGCCTGGACGCTCGGCGCGTCATAGGTGGAGTTCAGGGTGATGCGCGGGGCGGCCACGGCCCATGCCTCCTGCACCTCCGGCAGCGCCATGAACTGCAGGAAGAGGA
This sequence comes from Rhodovulum sp., assembly GCA_020637615.1. Lineage (GTDB taxonomy): Bacteria > Pseudomonadota > Alphaproteobacteria > Rhodobacterales > Rhodobacteraceae > Amaricoccus. The sequence continues at coordinate 89,352 of JACKKC010000009.1, read as the reverse complement.
GCGCGGCGTCCTGATTGCCCGAGGTCACCGGCAGGCCGAAGGCGCCGCCGTCGTAGTAGCCGACATAGCCTTCGCCGCTCTCGGCGGCCTCCATGACGCCATCGGAGAGGGGCGGCAGCGCCACGCCCACGTTGCCGACGACCTTCGACTGGGATTCGTCCGAGGCGATCCAGGCGGCGTTCTCGCCGTAGATCAGCCCCTGGGCGACGCGGCCTGCCGCGAAGGTGGTGGCGGTCTCGGACCAGGTGGATTGCACCGATTCCGGCGGCGCGATGTCGCGCAGGTGGAGCCACCAGGTCAGCGCCTCCTTGGCGGTGTCCGAGTTCATGGTGCCGCCGTTCTCCACCGAAGCGGCATAGTTGTTCGCGGCGTCGATGCCCCAGTTGTAGACGCCGAAGGTCGGCGCGACGGATTCGAAGAATTCGTACCAGGAGGCCGGGTGCCCGGTATGGGCCTGGGCCGTCGTGCCCCAGAGATCCATGTCGTGGTCCTTGCCCCATTGGGTGAAGAACTCGGCGATCTGGGTGTATTCCTCGTGGGTCTTGGCCGGCTCGAGCGGGCGGCCGTATTGCGCCTCGAAGGCGGCCTTGATGTCGGGGTCGTTGAACAGGTCGGTCCGGTAGAGATAGATCTTGATGAAGGCCTCCATCGGGATCCCGAAGAGGTCGCCGTTGTCGCCCCGGAAGTTGTCCGCGAAGCTGGTGAAGTTCTCCTCCGAGAAATTCGCCGCCTTCAGCTCGGGCTTCTCGTTGAGCGCCGCGGTGATATCCACCAGGAAGTCGCGCGCGAGATAGAAATAGATGATGTCCTGCTCGATATAGACCATGTCATAGATGCCCGTCTTGGCTTCCATGTCCTTGATGGCCTTGTCGTACATCTGGTCCCAGGAGGTGGTCTCGATGTCGACGCCGATGCCGGTCAGTTCCTCGAACTTCGGCGCGAGAACGTCCGAGATGAAGTTGGACGGCGGCGTCGATTCCGTCACGCCCCGGAGCGTCACCCCGTCGAACTGCGCCCCGGCCTCCTGCCACCATTCGGCATTCTCGATCGTCAGATCCTGCGCGGCCACGGCGCCGGTCGCCAGCGCGAGTGCCAGCACCGACGCGCTGAACCTCAATGCGATTTTCATGGACTTCCTCCCTGGTCGGTGACGCCACCCCTCGCGAGTGGCTCCCTTCGGGCAGGGGAAGAAACCCACCCTTGCCCACCGGTCCAGTAAACAGGTGTATCCGTTTCGATGCAAGAGAATTTGCATCTGCAAAGGTTGCGATGCAAATGTAATATGTGCATTCTGAACGAACTAGCCGTGACCGCGCCACCTCCGAAAACGGGAAGGTCCCGACATGTCCCCGGACCTGCACGACGACAGCGACGCCTTCCTGAGCGAGGTGTGCTGGCATTATTTCGTCAACGAGATGACCCAGGCCGAGGTCGCCAGGGCGCTCGGGGTCACGCGGCTGCGGGTCAACCAGGCGATCCAGCGGGCGCGGCAGCTCGGCTTCGTGAAGGTGCAGATCGAGTCGCCCCTTCTGGCGCGGCTGGAGCTTCAGGAGCGGCTGCAGGCCGACCTCGGGGTGAAGAAGGTGCTCGTCGCCCCGGCGCATCGCGACGCCTATGATTGCCACGTGCCCGCCGGCGCGGCCCTCGCGAAATACCTGGTCGAATGCCTGAAGACCGGGTCCTGGAGCAAGATCGGCGTCGCATGGGGCATGACGCTGCAATGCGCCGCCGAGAGGATCGCGCGACAGCCCCAGCCGGGCCTCGAGATCGTCTCGATGATCGGCGGCACCACGACCGGCGCTTCCTTCAACGCCTTCGGCATCGCCTCCGGATTCGCCGAGCGCTTCGATGCGCGCTATTCGCTGCTCGCGGCGCCGATCTATCTGTCGGAGGGCGTGGACCGCGACGTCTTCCTCTCGCAGGAGATCTTCCGGAGCCATTTCGAGAAATGCCGGGCGCTCGACGCCGCGGTCCTGGTGGTCGGCGACGTCTCGCCGCGCTCCTATCTGGTCTCGAACGGATTGCCGAAGGAAGTGGCGCCCGGGGACCTGATCGCCGCGGGGGCCGTGGGCGATCTCCTGGGGCATTTCCTGGATCGGGACGGGAACGAGATCCCGCATCCGCTCAACCAGCGCACCGTCGGCGTCGATCTGGAGATGCTGGCGTCGATCCCGTGGAAGATCCTCGCGGCCGCCGGGCCGCACAAGGTCGACATCATCCGCGCGGCGACGAGGCGCGGGCTCGTCGATGTCCTGATCACCGACGACGTCACCGCGGAACTGCTGGCGGAGGCCTGAGAGTCGGTCACGCTCGCGCATTTTGTTGCATTGCAGCACAAACGTGACTTCGCGTCCTCGCTCCAAGTTGCATGGCCGAATCTGTGCGCAAAGGCTGGTCCGCCGCGCATTGAAGCGCTGACCGCAGGGCAACGGCCCGGCATGTGACAAAATATGTTGTGATAAACAGCAAATATGTGTATCCCATTCCAGGGTGAGCGGACAGGAGGGAATCGGACCATGAGGCGTTTGGGGATCCACTCCTTCGTGTGGACCGGCGGCCAGACCCAGGACGGGCTGGAGATGGCCCTCGAGAAATCGGCCGAGCACGGCTACCGGATGATCGAATTCGCCTATCTCCGCCCGGAGCGCTTCGACCTCGACCGCCTGTCGCGGAAGGCGCGCGGCCTCGACATCGAGATCGTGGTGACCATGGGCCTCCCCGCCGAGGCCGACGTCTCGAGCGAGGACGCGGCCGCGGTGGCAAAGGGCAGGGCGCTGCTCTCGGACGCGGTGAAGGCGGTTCGCGACATCGGCGGCATCCGGCTCGGCGGCATCCTCTATTCCATGCACGGGAAATACGCCCGCCAGCCCACCCGGCGGGGCTGGATGAACAGCGCGGAGGCCATCGCCGCGACCGCCGAGGTGGCGAAGGACTGCGGCGTCGAGATCGTGCTCGAAGTAGTCAACCGCTTCGAATCGAACCTCCTGAACACCACGGCGCAGGGCCTGAAGTTCCTGCGCGACACCGGGCGCGACGATGTCTTCCTGCATCTCGACTCGTTCCACATGAACATCGAGGAGGCCGATCCCGCCGCCGCGATCCGCCTCGCCGGCGACAAGATCACCTATTACCACATCGGCGAGAACTACCGCGGCTACCTCGGCACCGGCACCGTCGATTTCGATGCGGTCTTCGGGGCGCTGATCGACATCGGCTACGACCGCGACATCGTCTTCGAGAGCTTCTCGACCGCGATCGTGGACGAGGGCCTGTCGCTTGCCTGCGGCATCTGGCGCGATACCTGGACCGACAACGATCCGCTGGCGGCCCATGCCAAGACCTTCATCGAGATGAAGTGGCAAGAGGCCCAGAGGCGGCACGCCACCAGTGCGGGGGCCTGACCGCGCCCGGTCCGCCGAAAGAGGAGCCGCGAGGCAAGCGACCGCAGCGATGAGCGATTTCTCCTCCCTCTCCAGCTCTCCCCGCCGCGTGCGGCAGGCCAATGTCGCCGCCGCGCTGCAGGCGATCTTCGCCGGCGGGCAGCTCAGCCGCGCCGATCTCGCGCGGCAGCTCGGCCTCAACCGCTCGTCCTCGGGGAACATCATCTCCGAGCTCATCGGCAACGGGCTGGTCCGCGAGGTCGCGGAGGATGCGCCCAAGCCGACCCGCGCCGGCCGGCCGGGCATCCTCCTCGAACTCGTCCCGGAGGGCGCCTGCTTCATCGGCGTGGAGATCGGGGTCGAGCATATCACCGCCCTGCGCATCGGCCTCACCGCCGAGGTGAGCGACGTCCGGGTGGTGCCCTTCGACGGCCGGCACGCGCCGGTGGCCGAGGCGGTCGACCGGGCCGTGGCCATCGCGCTCGAGGGTGCCGCCTCCGGCGAGATCGAGCGCTGCGAGGGCTTCGGGCTGGCGACCCCGGCGCAGATGGACCGGCGGGGCCGGGTCCGCATCGCGCCGCTTCTCGGCTGGCGGGACGTCGATCTCGCGGCGATCACGCGCGAAGCCCTGCCCGCCGGGATCCCCTCGCTGGTTGAGAACGACGCCAATGCCTTCGCCATCGGCGAGGCCTATGCCAGCCGCGGCCGCCAGCGCGGCGTGACCCTCGTGCTGGTGATCGAGAGCGGGGTCGGCGGCGGCATCGTCATCGACGGCCAGCTCTTTCGCGGCGGGAACGGCCTCGCGGGGGAGATCGGGCATATCCACGTGCCGGATGCCGATTGCGCCGAGCTGGAGGAGGCCATCGGGCTCGAGCTGCTGCTCAACCGCTACCGCGGCGTGGCGACGGCGGGCGATGCGACGCTGGCGGGCCTTCTCGCGGATGTGCGCGACCGCGCCCCGGCGGCGGTGGCGATCGCGGAGGATTGGGCGCGCCATCTCGCCTTCGCGCTGGTCCAGGCCTGCCGGCTGGTCGATCCCGACCGGATCGTGCTCGGCGGCTCGGTCGCCGGGCTCTATCCGATGGTCTCCGCACGGGTGGCGTTCCACATGGAGACGCTGCAGGCCGACAGCTTCCCGCTGCCCGAGATCGTGCTGCACGAGGCCGCCGAGACGGGCGCGGCCTATGGCGCGGCCTGCATGCTGCACCAGCGGTTCCTGTCGCTGGAAAACGACCTGCTCGCCGGCGACGCCATGGGAAAGGATTGGGGGAGCCTCTGACATGACTTCCGAGGGTGCGCTGGCTCGCGATGCGCTGGGTCCGACGGTCTGCGTCGGCGAGATCCTCGTCGAGATCGTCGCGACCACCGTCGGCGAGGGCTTCCTCGAGCCGCAGCCCCTCGTGGGGCCTTTCCCGAGCGGCGCGCCCGCGATCTTCATCGACCAATGCGCGCGCATGGGCGGCTCGGCGGCCATGGTCGGCGCGGTCGGGGACGACGATTTCGGGCGCCTCAACATCGCCCGGCTCGCGCGCGCCGGGGCGGATGTCTCGGCGATCACCGTCGATCGCGAAAGGCCCACCGGCAGCGCCTTCGTGCGCTATCGCCCGGACGGGGCGCGCGACTTCGTCTACAACATGTGGACCTCGGCGGCCGGGTGCCTCGGCTGGACCGACGCCGTCGCCGCGCTGATCGGCCGCGCCGGGCATCTGCATGTCATGGGCACGGTGCTCGCGGAGCCCGGCGCCTGGGAGATCATCGAACGCGCGGCGGGCATCATCAAGGGCCGCGGCGGCAGCGTGTCGCTCGACCCCAACCTGCGCAAGGAGCTCCGGGGCGACGGGGAGACCGACCGGCGATTCGCGAGGATAGTGGCGATGTCCGATCTCCTGCTCCCCTCGGGCGAGGAGCTGGAGCGCGCGGCCGGCGTCGCGGGCGAGGCCGAGGCGCTGCGGCGGCTCTTCGCGCTCGGGGTCAGGGAAGTGGTGCTGAAGCGCGGCGCCGGCGGGGCGAGCTATTTCGACCGCGACGGCCTGCGGCTCGAGGCCCCCGCCTTCGCGGTCGAGGAGGTCGATCCCACCGGTGCCGGGGACTGCTTCGGCGGCGCCTATCTGGCCTGCCGGAGGCTCGGCATGGCGCCGGCGGCGGCGCTGACCTACGCCTGCGCGGCGGGTGCGCGCAACGTGACGCGGCGCGGGCCGATGGAAGGTGCCGGCACGCGCGCCGAGCTCGACCGTTTCATCCGCGAGACGGGAAGGCGGGCGTGATGGGCGTGGCGCTCGAAGATCTGGCGCGCCTGCGCATCGAGGGACGGCCGCGCGGCGTCGCCTCGGTCTGCTCCGCGCATCCGATCGTCCTGCGCGCCGCGCTGCGCCACGGGCGCGAGACCGGTGCCACGGTGCTGATCGAGGCCACCTGCAACCAGGTCAACCACCGGGGCGGCTATACCGGCATGTCCCCGGCGGATTTCGCCGCGCTGGTCGGCGGGCTCGCCCGGGCCGAGGAATGCCCGGAAGACCGGATCATCCTCGGCGGCGATCACCTCGGCCCCAACCCCTGGCGCGACCTGCCCGCGGAGGCGGCGATGGGCGAGGCGGAACGCATGGTCGCGGCCTATGTGGCGGCGGGCTTCCGCAAGCTCCACCTCGACACCTCCATGGGCTGCGCCGGCGAGCCGGCGGCGCTCGACGACGCCGCCACCGCCCGCCGCGCCGCGCGGCTCGCCGCGGCCGCCGAGACGGCGGCGCGGGCGGCAGGCGGCCCGCCACCCCTCTACATCATCGGGACCGAGGTGCCGCCGCCGGGCGGCGCGGACCATGCGCTCGATGCGATCACGCCCACCGCGCCGGAGGCCGCCCGCCGCACCATCGCCGTGCATCGCGACATCTTTGCGGAGGCGGGCCTCGCGGAGGCCCTCGGCCGCGTCCTCGGTCTCGTGGTCCAGCCCGGCGTGGAATTCGGCAACCGCAACGTCATCGCCTATCGGCGCGACCGGGCGCAGGGCCTGGCCGCCGTGCTCGCCGAAGAGCCGAGGCTCGTCTTCGAGGCGCATTCCACCGATTATCAGGGCGCGGCGCCGCTCTCCGAGCTGGTCGGGGACGGGTTCGCGATCCTCAAGGTCGGGCCGGAGCTCACCTTCGTGCTGCGCGAGGCGCTCTACGCGCTCGACCTGATCGCCTCGGATCTGCTGCCCGCTACGGCGACCGGCCGCTCCTGCGCGCGATGGAGGCGCTCATGCTCGATCGACCGGGGGATTGGCGCCGGCACTACGACGGTGACGAGGCCGGACGGCGGCTCCTGCGGCACTATTCGCTCTCGGACCGCATCCGCTACTACTGGCCCGCGCCCGAGGCCCGCGCCGCCGTCGATCGGCTGGTGGCGGCGCTCGCGGGGCGGCATCCCGCTGCCCCTGCTCTGGCAGCACCTGCCGGGGGCCGCGCATTTCGCCGACCGGCCGCTCGAGCCGGAGGAGGTGTTGATCTGGCGCGTGCGCCGGAGCCTCGCCACCTATCATGACGCCTGCCGCAGCTGAGCGGCGCCGACAACAGGGAGAAAAGACATGCCCCTCGACCAGTTCCGACTCGACGGCAAGGTGGCGCTCGTGACCGGGGCGAGCCGCGGCATCGGGCTCGCCATCGCCAGGCTCTTCGTGGAGGCGGGCGCGAAATGCCTCGTCACCGGCCGGACCCGCACGCCGGAAGTGGGCGCGCTGGAGGATGCGAACCCCGAAACCGTCGCCTGGGTCGCGGCCGACGTCAACGACCCGGCCACGCCCGACCGGCTGGTGAAGGCCACGCTCGACCGCTTCGGCCGCCTCGACATCCTCGTCAACAACGCCGGCGTCGCCGCCAGCGGCCCGTTCCACGAATTCGACGACACCCGGCTCGCCTTCATCATGGACACCAACCTGATCGCGCCCTTCCGCATCGCCCGCGCCGCGGTCCGGCCGATGCTCGCGCAAGGCGCGGGCGTGGTGCTCAACGTGGGCTCGATCTCGGCCTATGTCGCCAACAAGCCCCAGGACCAGGTGGCCTACAACGCCTCCAAGGCGGCGGTGCACCAGATGACCCGGGTGATGGGCTTCGAATACGGGCCCCGCAACATCCGGGTGAACGCGCTGGCGCCCGGTTATGTGGTGACCGACATGACCGCCGAGGGGATCGCCAAGGAAGATCGGAACCGGATCTGGACCGAGAATACGCCGATGGGCCGCTTCGCCCAGCCGGAGGAGATGGCCAATTGCGCGCTGTTCCTCTGCTCCCCCGCCGCGAGCTACGTGACCGGCACCGTCCTGGTCGCCGACGGCGGCTACACCACGCATTGAATGGATCGAGGGCCCGCCGGGTGGCGGCCAATCACGGGAGAGAGAGAATGGCCGAGGGAATGCAGGGAAAGGTCGCGCTGATCACCGGCGCCGCCTCCGGGATCGGGCTCGCCACCACCGAGGCGCTGATCGCGGCGGGGGCGAGGGTCGTGCTGGCGGACCGGGACGAGAAGGCGCTCGGCGCGCTGCGCAGCCGGCTCGGCGAGGCCGCCGTCCCGCTGGTGGTCGACCTGCTCGATCTCGAGAGCTGCGCCGCGATGGTCCCCGGCGCGCTCGAGAAGGCGGGCCGGATCGACATCCTGCATTGCAACGCCGGCACCTATATCGGCGGCGACCTGATCGAGACCGACACCGCCACCATCGACCGCATGCTGAACCTCAACGTCAATGCGGTGATGAAGAACGTCCGGGACGTGCTCCCGCACATGATCGAGCGCGGCAGCGGCGACATCGTCGTCACCTGCTCGGTCGCGGGCCATGCCGCGGTGCCGTGGGAGCCGGTCTATTCCGGCTCGAAATGGGCGATCACCTGCTTCGTGCAGACCATGCGCCGCCAGCTCAACAAGAAGGGCATCCGGGTGAGTCAGGTCTCGCCGGGCCCGGTGGTCAGCGCGCTGCTCGCCGACTGGCCCGAGGAGAACCTGCGCAAGGCCAAGGAATCCGGCAGCCTGATCGAGCCGACCGAAGTCGCGGACGCGGTGATGTTCATGCTGACGCGGCCGCGGAACGTCACCATCCGCGACATGATCGTGCTTCCCACCAATTTCGACATTTGAGGCGGCGATGGCAGACCTCTCGGGACTGACCGCGCTCATCACCGGCGCCGGCGGCGGCATCGGCGCCGCCATGGCCGAGACCTTCGCCGCGGCGGGCGCCCGCCTCGCGCTGGTCGACATCGTCGATTGCGGCGGGCTCGCGGCCCGGCTCGGGGAGGGGCACCGGAGCGACCTGCTCGACCTGCTCGACCCCGAGGCCATCGCGCGGACCGTCGCGGCGATCGGCCGGGACCGCGGCATCGACATCCTGATCAACAACGCCGGGCTCGGGATCGTCGCGCCGGCCGAGGAACAGTCGGTCGCCGACTGGGACCGCACCCATGCGATCAACCTACGGGCGCCCTGGCTCACCGCCGTGGCGGCGCTGCCCTTCCTGAAGGCTTCCGGTCGCGGGCGCGTGGTCAACATCGCCTCGCAGGCGGCGGTGATCGCCATCGCCGAGCACGCGGCCTATGGCTCGAGCAAGGCGGGCCTCATCGGGCTGACCAAGGTCCTGGCGCTGGAATGGGCGCGACACGGCATCACCGTCAACGCGATCTCGCCGACGGTGGTCGAGACGCCGATGGCGCTGGTCGGCTGGTCGGGCGAGAAGGGCGTGCGCATGCGCCAGGAGATCCCGGTCGGCCGCTTCGCCCGGCCCGGCGAGATCGCGGCGGCGGCGCTCTATCTCGCCTCCGAGGCGGCCGGCATCGTCAACGGCGAGAACCTCATGGCCGACGGCGGCTATTCCATCCGCTGACGCGCGCCCGTCTGCGGGCGGGCCGGACCCCGGCGGCCCGCCCCGGCTTCCGCGGGCTTTGGGAAGGATCGGGCGCCCGGCGCGGGGCCGGGCCCTCCGGCTCGCCTCAATAGGGCGCTTCCACATCGTTCATCGAGACATAGACGGTCTTCAGCTCGCTGTAGTGGTTGATCGCGAGCTTCGAGTTCTCGCGCCCGATGCAGACATCTTCGACCCGCCGAAGGGGGCCTCCACCGGGGCGAGGTTATAGGTGTTGATGTAGCAGGTGCCGGCCTCGAAGCCGCGGACCACGCGATGCGCGCGGCTCAGGTCGCGGGTGAAGACGCCGGCGGCGAGGCCGAATTCGGTGGCATTGGCGCGGGCCATCACCTCCTCCTCGCTGGCGAAATCCAGGACCGACATGACCGGGCCGAAGATCTCCTCGCGGGCGATGGTCATGTCGTCGGTCACGTCGGCAAAGACCGTCGGCTCGAGGTAGAACCCGGCCCGGTCGAGCTGGCGGCCGCCGAAGACCAGCCGCGCGCCTTCCGCGACCGCCTTGGCGATGTAGCCCTTGACGATCTCCATCTGGCCCTGGCTGACCACCGGGCCGAAGCTGACCTCCGGATCCATCGGATCGCCGATCCTGGCCTTGGCCAGGCGTTCGGCGAGGCGGGTCAGGAAGGCCTCCTTGATGCCTTCCTGCACGAAGACGCGGGTGCCGTTCGAGCAGACCTGGCCCGACGAATAGAAATTGCCGAGGATCGCGCCGGAAACCGCGTTCTCCACATCCGCATCGTCGAAGACGATCATCGGCGACTTGCCGCCCAGCTCCATCGTGACATGCTTCATCCCGCCGGCGGCGGCGGCATAGACCTTGCGCCCCGTCGGCACCGAGCCGTTAGCGACACCTTGGCCACGCGGGGGTCGGTCACGAGCGCCGCCCCCACGTCGCCATAGCCCTGCACGACGTTGTAGACGCCCTTGGGCGCCCCGGCCTCGACCAGGATCTCGGCGACCTTCAGCGCCGAGAGCGGCGTGGTCTCCGAGGGCTTGAACACCATGGTATTGCCGCAGGCCAGCGCCGGCGCGCCCTTCCAGCAGGCGATCTGGGTCGGGTAGTTCCAGGCCCCGATGCCGACGCAGACGCCGAGCGCCTCGCGGATCGTATAGGCGAAGTCCCCCCCCGCCAGCGGGATGTGCTCGCCGGTCAGGCTGGGCGCCAGCCCGCCGAAATATTCCAGCGCATCCGCCCCGGAGGTCGCGTCGGCCGACGGTGGTTTCCTGGATCGGCTTGCCGGTGTCGTGGGTCTCGATCACCGAGAGCTCGTGGTTGCGGTCGCGCATGATGTCGGCGGCGCGGCGCAGCACGCGGCCGCGCTCGGTCCCGGTCATCGCCTCCCAGGCCTTCTGCGCATCCTTCGCCGCGGCCAGCGCCCTGTCCACGATCGCGGGGGTGGCCGAATGCAGGCGCGCGATGATCTCGCCGGTCGCGGGATAGACGACGTCGATCGGCGCACCGGCCGTATCCTCGACATATTCCCCGTCGATGAAATGGCTGGCCTTCGGCTGGAACTTCATACCCGCTTCCTTTCCTGTCTCTGGTCTTGTCCGACAGGGACCATGACTGCGCCGCCCTCCGCAATGGGGATCCTGCCCGCAGGGGAGATTCCGGACCAGTAGCAGCGAGGCACGGCCTCGTGCCGGCTGGCCGGAGGGACGCGTCCGGGCCAGTGTCCCCAGCCCGATCGACCCGTGGCGATCGGGCCGCGCCGGCCCTGCCGGGGGCCGGCGCGCATTGCGCACCGTCCAGGGCCGCGCGTCCCGATCCTCGACCGACGGTGACGCTGCACCTCCCTCGCCCTGCGGCTCGCGCCTTCGGGCGACCGGACGGGCGACGCGCCACTGGCGCCCCGCCTTCCGGTCCGGGGAAGGCGTGGCGGCCGCGGGGGCGCGGCCTTTTCCCCTGTCCGGAGAACCGGCTTGGGCCGCAGGGTCGGTCGGTCGAAAAGGTGTAGATACCAACAGCCTTTGCCGGCGGCTCCTGCCGCGTCCGCGGTCGGGGTGTCCCCAGCCCGATCGACCCGTGGCGATCGGGCCGCGCCGGCCCTGCCGGGGGCCGGCGCGCATTGCGCACCGTCCTGGGCCGTCCCGCCCCGATCTTCGACCGGCGGTGACGCTGCACCCCCTCGCCCTGCGGCTCGCGCCTTCGGGCGACCGGACCGGGCGACGCGCCACCGGCGCCTCGCCTTTCCGGTCCGGGGGCCTGCGGCGCGGGCCGCGCGGGGCGCGGCCTTTTTCCGACCCGAGGCCCGGTCGGGCGGAAGGCTGCCCGTATCAGGCGATCCGGTCGCCGTTGCCGTCGAAGAGGTGGAGCCGATCGGCGGGCATGGTCACCCTGACGCTCTCCTGCGGCGTGAGGTAGCGCCGATCGGTGGTCAGCGCCTTGAACGGCTGGTCCTGGAGCCGCAGGTGCAGGATGATCCCGTGCCCGGTCGGCTCCACCAGATCCACCGCAGCGGCGAGGCCGCCGTCGCCGCCGAGCCCCACATGCTCGGGGCGCACGCCCACGGTGACGGCACTCCCGTCCGGCAGATCGATCGCGCGCTCGACCGGGAGGGCGCTGTCGTCGGAAAGGCGGACGGCGCGCGCGCCGGCGTCCCAGCGGCCGGGAAGGAAGTTCATGCCGGGCGAGCCGATGAAGCCCGCGACGAAGAGATTGGCCGGGCGGTCGTAGAGATCGAGCGGCGAGCCGACCTGCTGGATGATGCCGCCATGCATGGCGACGATGCGGTCGGCGAGCGTCATCGCCTCGACCTGGTCGTGGGTGACATAGATCGAGGTGGCGCCGAGGCCGGCGTGGAGCTTGCGGATCTCGGCGCGCATCTGCTCGCGGAGGCGGGCGTCGAGATTGGAGAGCGGCTCGTCGAAGAGGAAGGCCTTGGGCGCGCGCACGATGGCGCGGCCCATGGCGACGCGCTGGCGCTGGCCGCCGGAGAGCGCCTTGGGCTTGCGGGCGAGGAAGGCGTCGAGCCCGAGCTTCCGGGAGGCGGCCTCGAGCTTCTCGGCGACCGTGGCCCTGGGCGTCTTCTTCAGGCGCAGGCTGTAGGTCATGTTCTCGGCCACGGTCATGTGCGGGTAGAGCGCATAGCTCTGGAAGACCATGGCGATGTCCCGCGCCTTCGGGGCGAGGTCGTTCACCACGCGGCCGCCGATCGCGATGGTGCCGGCGCTGATCGCCTCGAGGCCGGCGATCATGCGCAGGAGCGTGGACTTGCCGCAGCCCGAGGGGCCCACGAGCACGATGAATTCCCCGTCGCGGATCGAGAGGTCGATGTCGGTCAGGACCGGCGCATGGCCGCCATAGGCCTTGGAGACGGAACGGATGTCGATGGTGGCCATGGGGCTATCCCTTCACGGCGCCGGCGGTCAGGCCCTGGACCAGATACCGCTGGATGAGGAGGAAGAAGAGGCAGGCGGGGATGAGCGCGAGCACGCCCGCCGCCATCATCTGCCCGAAATCGACCGAGAACTTGGAGACGAAGGAGAGCAGCCCGACGGGGAAGGTCGCCTTCTCGTTCGAGGAGATGAGCATGAGCGCGAAGATCATCTCGCTCCAGGCCGCGGTGAAGACGAAGCCGACGGTGGCGGCGATGCCCGGCAGGGTCAGCGGCAGGATGATCTGGCGGAAGGCGCCGAAGCGCGAGGCGCCGTCGATCATCGCCGCCTCTTCGAGGTCGCGGGGGATGCCGTCGAAGAAGGATTGCATCAGGAAGCAGGCGAAGGGGACGTTGAAGGCGACATAGACCACCACGAGGCCGGTCAGCGAATTGGTGAGCCCGAGCGGCGAGAGCAGCTTGAAGATCGGCGCCACCAGCATGACGAGCGGGAACATCTGGGTGACGAGCAGGAGCCCGGAGACCGTCAGCTTGCCGCGGAAGGCGAAGCGCGAGAGCGCGTAGCCGGCGAAGCCGGCGAGCGTGGTCGCGGCGAAGGCGGTCGCGAGGGAGACGATCAGGCTGTTGCGGAAGAAGAGCGGGAAGTCCGAATGGGCGAGCACGAACCGGAAATGCTCGAAGGTCGTGCGCGAGGGCCAGAGCCGGATGCCCTCGGAATAGAGCAGGTCGTTCGGGGTCACCGAGACCTTGACCAGCCAGAAGAGCGGGAAGAGCGCGAAGGCGATATAGACGAGGATCGCGAGGCGGTGGGCGAGGGTGCCGATGGCGCGCATCTACTTGTCCCGGTCGATGAGACGCTGGCGGAGCAGCAGGATGAGCAGGGCATAGGCGAGCAGCAGGAAGAGCAGGACCAGCGAGATCGCCGAGGCATAGCCGAAGTCGAGCCGCTTGAACGCCTGGGTGAAGATGTAGCTCGCCACCGTCTGGGTGCGGTCCGCCGGGCCGCCGCCGGTCATGACGATGATCAGGTCGGTGAAGTTCGCGACCCAGACCGTGCGCAGGAGCACGGTGATCGCGATCACCGGCGCGAGGAAGGGCAGCGTGATCGACCAGAAGCGCTGGAACGGATTGGCGCCGTCGATGGCGGCGGCCTCGTAGAGATCCGAGGGGATCGACTGGAGCGCGGCCAGCAGCGTGATCGCGAAGAAGGGGATGCCCCACCAGACCGCGGCGGTGATCGGCCCCCAGAGCGCGAGGTTCGGGTCGGAGAGGATGTTGCTCGGCTCCGCGAGCAGGCCGAGCGCATGGAGCCAGTGCGGCAGCGGGCCGATGGTCGGGTTGAAGAGCCAGGCCCAGTTGAGGCCGGTCAGGAAGGTCGGCACCGCCCAGGGCAGGAACACCAGCGCCTGCGCGATGCCGCGGCCGCGGAAGGGCGTGTCGAGCAGAAGCGCCAGGATCAGCCCGAAGAGCAGCTGGATGAGCACCGTCAGGACCGTCCACCAGAAGGTGTTGACCAGCGCCACCCGGAAGGCCTTGTCCCCGGCGAGCGCGCGGAAATGGTCGAGCCCGACGAAGCCCCCCGAGAAGGGGTTGAGGATTTGCACGTCGCGGAAGGCATAGGAGATGCCGACCACGAGCGGCACCAGCATGACCGCGGTGATGACGATCAGCGCCGGCGCGCTGTAGAGCCAGGGCTCGGCCCGGTCGCCGAGCCGCTGCAGGAAGGGCCGCCGGGGGGCTGGGGTCATCGGGAGCAGGCCTCGAAATGAGCGGGGCGCCCGGGGCGCGCGCCCCGGACGCCGGAGAAATCGCTACTGGGAAATGTATTTCTGCTGCGCCTTGGTCAGGTAATCCGCCCATTCCGCCGCGAGTTCCTCGGGCGTGATCTCGCCCAGGAGCGCCTTCTGCCCGGAGGAGATCGCCAGGCTGTCCTTGAAGAAGGCGAATTCCTCGAGCCAGGTTGGCATGGTCGTCGGCACCACGTCCGGATCGCCGAGCTCCTCGAACCAGCCCTTGAAGGCCTCGCTCTGATAGAAGGGATCGCTCTCGGCCGATTTCAGCGCCGGCAGCGCGCCGGTCATCTTGTTCCAGGGCACGTTGCCCTCGGGCCCCTCGAGCATGGCGATGAGCTTCCAGGCGAGATCCTTGTTCTCGCTCGGCTCCATCATCGACCAGCCGGCATAGCCGATCGTCGGGAAGGCCTTGCCGCTCGGCCCCTTCGGGAAGGTGGTCACGCCGTATTGCTCGGGCTTCATGCGCTCGGCGATGGCGATGAGCGCGTCCGGGTCCTGGTCGAGGAAGGCGCATTGGCCGGTGTAGAAGCCGGCGACGATCTCGTTGAAGCCCCAGTTGACGCTGTCCTTGGGCGCGAGCCCGTCCTTGTAGAGATCGATGAACCAGGTGAGCCCCTCGACCCAGGCCTCGCTGTCGTAGGTCGAGTTCCCCTCCTCGTCGAAGAAGACGTTGTCGCCCGCCACGGTCGCGGGGAACATCACCCAGCCGTTGAGGCCGCCCGGGCCGCCGCGCATGCAATAGCCGGCCTTGCCGGGAAGCGCCGAGACCTTCTCGGCGGCGGCGCGGAACTCGTCGATCGTGGT
Source organism: Rhodovulum sp. (assembly GCA_020637615.1). Classification (GTDB taxonomy): domain Bacteria; phylum Pseudomonadota; class Alphaproteobacteria; order Rhodobacterales; family Rhodobacteraceae; genus Amaricoccus. The sequence goes on along the minus strand of JACKKC010000009.1, from coordinate 74,162 downwards.
CGGCACCGCCTCGACGCCCGCCTCCGCGAGCAGGTCCTTGTTGTAGAACATCGCCCGCAGGTAGAAGCCGTAGGGCAGCATCACCGGCTTGTCGTCGACCTGGCCGAGGGCCACGGCGCGCTCGGAGAGGTCGTCGGTATGCTCCCATTCCGCGAGATAGGGCGAGAGGTCGGCGAGCAGGCCGTTGCCGGCATAGAGCGAGACCCAGGTGTCGGGCATCTCGATCACGTCGGGGATGTCGCCGGCCGAGACCATGGTGGCGAATTTCTGGAACGCCTCGCCCCAGGGCAGCGAGATGATCTCGACGGTCGTGCCGGGGTTCGCCGCTTCGAACTCCGCGACGATCCCCTTCAGCGTCTCGGTGCGCTGCGGGCTGGTGATCACCTCGACGAGCTTCAGCGTCTCGGCCGAAACCGGCCCGGCGAGCAGGGCGGCGAGGGCGGCGGTGGTGAACAGTCTCTTCATTGCTTCGGTCCCCTGTTGAAATCCGGCTGGTGATGCGCCGCCTCGAATCCGGCGACGAGATCGGCCCAGAGCGCCTCGGTGCCCTCGAGGCCGACATGGATGCGAACGGAGCGCGGGCTGATGCCGAAGGCATGGGCCGAGTTCGGCCTGGCCTTCTGCTGGAGCACGACCTCGGCCGGCACCACGAGGCTCTCGTAGCCGCCCCAGCTCACCCCGAGCTTGAAGAGGCGCAGCGCGTCGCAGAAGGCGCGGACGTCGATCCCTTCGGCCAGCTCGAAGGAAAAGAGCCCCGAGGTGCCGCGCAGCCCCGGCGGCAGGGTGCCGAGGCCGGGGTGGTTGACGCCCGTGACCTCGGGCCGAGCGGCGAGGCGGAGCGCGAGGGCGAGCGCGGATTCCTGATGCGCCCGCATCCTGATCGGCAGCGTCCGCAGGCCGCGGACCAGGAGCCAGGCGTCGAAGGGCGCGAGCCGCCCGCCGACGTAAGGATACTGCTCGCCCCGCAGGCGGTCGATCAGCGCGCGCGGGCCGGCGACGACGCCGGCGACGACGTCGCTGTGGCCGCCGATGTATTTCGAGGCCGAATGCAGCACGAGATCGACCCCGAGGGCGAGCGGGTTCTGGAAGACCGGCGTGGCCCAGCTGTTGTCGATGATCGAGAGGACGCCGGCCGCCTTCGCGGCGGCGGCGAGGGTGCCGACGTCGAGCGCCTCGATCTGCCAGCTGGTCGGGCTCTCGAGATAGAGGAGCTTCGCGCCGTCGAGCGCGGCGGCCAGTGCTTCGGGATCGCGGCCGTCGACATATTCCACCGTCACGTTCAGGCGCGACAGCAGCGTGCCGAAGAGGCGGAAGGCGTCGGGATAGACGTTGCGGACCGCGACGATGCGGTCGCCGGGGCCGACGAAGGAAAGAACCGCCGCCGAGATCGCCGCCATGCCGCTCGCGAAGCCCAGCGCATCCTCGGCGCCTTCGAGCGCGGCGATCATCTCCTCGAAGAGCCGGACGGTGGGGTTGAGCCCGCGGCTGTAGATCGGCCGCTCGATCTCGCCGCGATAGGCGGCGACCATCTCGTCGTAGCTCTTGAAGGTGAAGAGCGAGGTCTGCACGATCGGCGGGGCGACCGCCGAGAAGGCATGGGTCTCGTCATGGGTGACGAGGAGGCGGGCCGCCTCGACGGGATCGGGTTCCAGGTCGTGTCGGGAGATCGTCATCGGCTCATGTCCCGGATGTCCTCTTCGACGATGTCCAGAATGGCGCGGGTGTGCCGGGCGGCCGCGGCGGGGTCGCCGTCGCGGATCGCCTCGAAGAGCTGGCGGTGGAACGGGAAGGAGCGGCCGGCGAAATCCGGCCGGTCGAAGGGCTGGTCCCAGAAGCGCTCGAAATGGCCGCGGAGCTGTTCGAGCACCTGGCCGAAGAGCGGGTTGCCGCTCGCCTGGTAGATCGTGAGGTGGAAGGCGAGGTCGGCCGGGCCGGAGGTGCCCTCGCTGAGATGCACGCGCTCCATCTCGTCGAGGGCGTCGGACATGCGCGCGATGTCCTCGGCCGTGCGGCGCCGGGCGGCGGCCATCGAGGCCTCGACCTCGATGCCGCGGCGGACCTCGAGGGTCAGCATCAGGCCGTCGGCGAGGTTGCGCGCCTCGATCGACAGCGGCAGGTGCAGGGTATGGGCCGAAACCGGCTTGCGGACATAGGTCCCGCTGCCGATGCGGGCCTCGAGCACGCCGAGGGCCTGGAGCTGGCTCACCGCCTCGCGCAGGCTCGACCGGCCGATGCCGAGCGCCGCCATCAGCTCGCGCTCCGAAGGGAGCCGGTCCCCGGCTTCGAGCCCGGCCTCGTCGATGTAGCGCGACAGCGCCTCGGCCACCTGCCGCGCCCGTCCGAGCGGGGGCAGGACGTCGAGCTGCGGCCGGGGTCTGGAAGCTGGCGGCACCGATGATTCCCTCTCAAGTCATCAGACGTCAGACAACCTGACTTGGCAAGTGGCCGCTTCGAAACCGGCTACGGTCTTCTCCGTCCGCCCCGCCCTGTCTGGAGAATTTGTGGCATGTTGCGGGTCCGGTGGTGAGCCCGTGCCCGCCCTGGGCCGACCGAGCCCGTCCTTGGGATCGGGTCACCACCGGTTGGTCTGACCAAGCCTGAACAGTTGCGTGGGCCGTATGAGCCCGAAGACATGGACAGGACACCAGCATGACACGGACCTGGATCGGCGTCGATCTCTCGAAGGACGCCCTCGACATCTGCGACCCGCGCCGCGGCGAGGCGCGCATCGCCAACGAGCCCGCGGCGATCGCGCGCTGGCTCGCCGGCCTCGGGCCCGGCGATGCCGTCGCCTACGAAGCCACCAGCGGCTGCGACCGGCCGCTGCGGCTGGCGCTCGACCGGGCCGGCCGGCCCGGGGTGCGGCTCAACCCACTCCACGCCTGGCATTTCGCCCGCTCGCTCAACCTGCCGAAGACCGACCGCGTCGCGCAAACCTGCGCGCCTTCGGCGCGACGCGGCGATGCTCGCCCGGCTCGGCGCCGAGCGCCAGCCGGCGCCGGACCCGGGTCTCGACCCGGGCCGGGAGGAGCTGCGCGCGCTCGTCCAGCGCCGCGACCAGCTCAAGCGCATGGAGACGCAAGAGAAGAACCGCCTCTCCGCCTGCACGCTGCCCCTCGTCGCCCGCGACATCCGTGCCGAGCTGACGGGCCTCGGCCGGCGGGTCGCGCGCATCGAGGCGGCGATCGCCGGCCATCTCGCCGCGCATCCGGAACTCCGGGCGGCGGACCGGCTCCTGCGCTCGATCCCCGGCATCGGCGCGGCGACCGCCGTGACGCTGCTCGCGCATCTGCCCGAGCTCGGGACCGTCGACCGGCGCGCCGTCGCCTCGCTCGGCGGGGTGGCGCCCAGGGCGCGGGAATCGGGCCGGCACCGCGGCCGGCGCTTTCTCGGCGAGGGAAGGCGCCATGTGCGCCGCGCGCTCTACATGGCCGGCCTGAGCGCGCTGCGTCACGCCGGCTTCCTCGCGGGCTTCGTGGCGCGCAAGAAGGCCGCGGGGAAGCCGGGAAAGGTCATCCTCATGGCGATCGCCCGGCGCCTGCTGACCATCGCCAATGCGGTCCTGCGCGACGGAACCGCCTTCGACCGGACCCGCACCGAGACCCCATGACAGCACCGCGATCTCCACAGTTGCCCCAGGCGGGCGCTTCGCACCCGCCGGGCCGGGCGCTGCCCTCATCTGTGGAGGGCAGGCCGAGGAAGGAGGAATGCGCTCCAAGTGCAACGGTCTTGACCATTCCCGGAGCAAGCACGTCCAGCACCACCACCCCGCCCGCCGGGCAGCGACTGCACCGCTCCCGTCACGCCGAAGGCGTGCCTCTGGCACGACGCGGGCGTTCGCTCCCGCCGGGCCGGGCGCCGCCCTCATCTGTGGCGGGACCGGTCGTGCCGGGAACACGGCGAGCCAACTACGACCACCCGGAACAGGCGAGCAGAGTCGCCGTTAACACTTTACCCGTTCAATTTCATACGCTTGCCTCCCGTCCCCATGGGGGCGCCCCCCGAAACCGGCCCCGCGCACCGCCGCTCCGGGCCGCAAGAAAGGGCAGGGCTTTTCATTCCCGCTCGATCCGGCTATAGCGTGCGCGCCGACGGAAAGGGTTCCGCTGGCCCGTCTCGCCTGCGACCCCGCTGGACGACATCCCGGCCGCGGCCGGCTGCGAGATCGGCGTTTCGCAAACACCCACGAAAAGGACATGACCGATGTCGATCGCACCGGACGTCAAGGAAAAGCTGATCAGCGAATTCAGGACCAAGGAGGGCGACACCGGCTCGCCCGAGGTCCAGGTCGCCATCCTGACCAGCCGCATCAACACCCTCACCGAGCATTTCAAGACCCACGCGAAGGATCACCATTCCCGCCGCGGGCTGCTCAAGATGGTCTCCCAGCGCCGCAAGCTGCTCGACTACGTGCGGGGCAAGGACGAGAGCCGCTACCAGACGCTGATCGGCCGGCTCGGCATCCGCCGCTGACAAGCGGTCGGCGGGCGCGCGAAGCCGCGCCGCCCGCCCCATCGGCGCCCCCCGGGGCGCCGCCACGCCGGATTCCCTCCCGACCCCGGGGATCGTCCGGAAAGCCGACAGGGGTCAGGGGCCGCGGCCCGCGCGACACGGCGCCGAACCAGGGGGTTCCGCCGTCATGCAAGGAAGAGATATGTTCAACATCGTCAGGAAATCCATCGAGTGGGGCCATGACACGCTCACGCTCGAAACGGGAAAGATCGCCCGCCAGGCCGACGCCAGCGTGGTCGCCACCTATGGCGAGACCAGCGTCTTGGCCGCGGTCGTCTTCGAGAAGAAGCCCAAGACCGGCTTCGACTTCTTTCCGCTGACCGTCCACTACCAGGAAAAATACTACGCCGCGGGCAAGATCCCCGGCGGCTTCTTCAAGCGCGAGGCGCGGCCGACCGAGAAGGAGACGCTGACCTCGCGGCTCATCGACCGGCCGATCCGCCCGCTCTTCGTCGAGGGCTTCAAGAACGAGACCCAGGTCATCTGCACCGTGCTCTCCTACGACATGGAGAACGACCCCGACATCGTGGCGATGATCGCCGCCTCCGCGGCGCTGACGCTCTCGGGCGCGCCCTTCATGGGCCCGATCGCCGCGGCCCGCGTCGGCTTCGTGGACGGCTCCTACGTGCTGAACCCGGCCATCGACGACATGGAGAAGCTGCGCGAGAACCCCGAGCAGCGCCTCGACCTGGTGGTCGCGGGCACCAAGAACGCGGTGATGATGGTCGAATCCGAGGCCTATGAGCTCTCCGAGAGCGAGATGCTCGGCGCGGTGAAGTTCGGCCACGAGCAGATGCAGCCGGTGATCGACATGATCATCGACATGGCCGAGGAAGCCGCCAAGGAACCCTTCGCCTTCGACGCGCCGGACTACGCGCCGCTCTACGCCAAAGTGAAGGCCGCCGGCGAGACCGCCATGCGCGCGGCCTTCGGCATCACCGACAAGCAGGAACGCACCGCGGCCATCGCCGCGGCGCGGGCCGGGATCACCGGGGCGCTCGACGCCGAGGAGCAGGAGGACCCGAACCTCGGCGCGGCGATCAAGAAGCTCGAATCGGAGGTGGTGCGCCTCGACGTGCTCGACCACGGCCGCCGCATCGACGGGCGCGACCTCACCACCGTGCGCCCCATCGTCTCGGAGGTCGGCATCCTGCCGCGCACCCACGGCTCCTCGCTCTTCACCCGCGGCGAGACCCAGGCGCTGGTGGTCACCACGCTCGGCACCGGCGACGACGAGCAGCTGATCGACGCGCTGCAGGGCACCTCGCGCTCGACCTTCTACCTGCACTACAACTTCCCGCCCTATTCGGTGGGCGAGGCCGGGCGCATGATGGGGCCGGGCCGGCGCGAGATCGGCCACGGCAAGCTCGCCTGGCGCGCGCTCCAGGCGGTGCTGCCGGCGGCGACCGACTTCCCCTACACGATCCGCGTGGTCTCCGAGATCACCGAATCGAACGGCTCCTCCTCGATGGCCTCGGTCTGCGGCGGCTCGCTCAGCATGATGGATGCGGGCGTGCCGCTGAAGGCGCCGGTGGCCGGCGTCGCCATGGGGCTGATCCTCGAGGGCGAGCGCTTCGCGGTGCTCACCGACATCCTCGGCGACGAGGACCACCTCGGCGACATGGACTTCAAGGTGGCGGGCACCGAGGCCGGCATCACCTCGCTCCAGATGGACATCAAGGTCGCCGGCATCACGCCCGAGATCATGGCCCAGGCGCTGGAGCAGGCCAGGGCCGGCCGCATGCATATCCTCGGCGAGATGGGCAAGGCCCTCACCTCGGGCCGGGCGGAATTCTCCGCCCATGCCCCGCGCATCGAGACCATGCAGATCGCCGTCGACAAGATCCGCGAGGTGATCGGCTCGGGCGGCAAGGTGATCCGCTCGATCGTCGAGGAGAGCGGCGCCAAGGTCGACATCAACGACGACGGCGTCATCAAGATCGCCAGCGCCAATGCCGCGGCGATCGAGAAGGCCCGCGAGCTGATCGGCGCCATCGTCGACGAGCCCGAGGTCGGCAAGGTCTATACCGGCAAGGTCGTCAAGATCATGGATTTCGGCGCCTTCGTGAACTTCTTCGGCAAGCGCGACGGCCTCGTGCACGTCAGCCAGATGTCGAACGAGCGCGTCGGCCATCCCAAGGACGTGGTCTCCGAGGGCCAGTCGGTGAAGGTCAAGCTCATGGGCTTCGACGACCGCGGCAAGGTCCGGCTCTCGATGCGCGCCGTCGACCAGGAGACCGGCGCGGAGATCAAGGAAGACGCCTGAGGCGCGGGGGCGGCGGCAACGCCGCCCCGGCCGACGCCACGCTGGACGAGGGCGGTCCAATCCCGCCGGGGGCAGGGGACGGCATGGGTTTGCGATCGCGGATCAGACGAAGTCTCCTCGCCCGCGGCTACCGGGTCCCGGGCTTCCTCGTCCGCGAGCACGACCGGCTGTTCCACGAGGTGGTCCACAGCCTCCGGCCCGGCATGGTGGTGCTCGACATCGGGGCGAACCGCGGCGACATCGCCGCGGCCTTCGCCGCGCGCGGCGCCACCGTGCACGCCTTCGAGCCCAACCCGGACGTCTTCGCCGAACTCCGCGCGGCGGCCCGGGCCTATCCGACCATCCACGCGCAGAACTGCGGCATCCTCGACGCCGATGCCGAGATGAAGCTCTTCCTGCACGAATCCTATGCCGAGGATCCCCTCGGCCATTCCGAGAGCTCGTCCTTCGTCGCCGCCAAGCCGAACGTCTCGGCCGACGACTTCCGCAGCGTGCCGGTGCGCGACATCGCGGCGGTGATCGCCGAGATCGGCGTCCCGATCGATGTCGTCAAGATCGACGTCGAGGGGGCCGAATACCGCATCCTGAAGCGGATGATCGAGACCGGGACGATCGACCGGGTCGGCCGGGTCTATGTCGAGACGCACCACGACCGCATCCCCGAGCTGCGCCCCGAATACGAGGCCGTGGCCGCAGCGATCTCGGAGCGCGGGCTCGGCGGCAAGATCCGCCTCGACTGGGTCTGACGATGGCCGGGCGGCCTCTCGACGTCACCCTGGTCGCCGGACGCCGCCCCGAGCTTCTGGCGCGCACGCTCGCCTCCTTCGCCGAAGGGCTCTTCGCGCATTTCGACCTGGCGGGCTTCCATGCCAACATCGATCCGATCTTCGGCGACGCCTCCGACCACGCCCGCTGCCGCGAGGTCATCCTCTCGCGCTTCCCGGATGCGGCGATCTCCGAGCCGCCCGCCGCCGGCTTCGGCGCGGCGGTCCAGCGGGTCTGGGCCGCGACGCGCGCCGATCTCGTCTTTCATCTCGAGGACGACTGGCTGCTCAACGAGCCCGTCGGCCCGGAGGACGTGCTGCCGCTGCTGACCGGGAACACGAGATCGGTCGCGCTGGTCGCCAGGGAATTCGGCTGGAACGGCCGCGACCTCTACAACGTCCGGCGCAAGCGGCGGCGCTTCCTCGGCATTCCGGTCGGCCGGCGCACCCTCAACGTCTTCGGGACCAGCCCGCGCTTTCTCGAGGGCGCCTTCGCCCGCCGCTGCGCCGGGCTGATCGACCCCGCGCTCGACCCGGAGAAGCAGATGCGCCCGCCGGGCAATCCCGCGCTCATCGCCTATCTCAACGAGTATCGCTGCCGCTTCCTGCCCACGAAGGCCGGCGCGGCGCTGATCACCGACATCGGGCGGGAATGGCGCGACGCCCGCGGCATCGAGAAGGTCGTGGAGCAGGGCGTCAGCCGCTGGAGGCAGGCGCCGTGACCCAGACCCTCGACCTCCTGCGCGCGGCGATGCTTCCGTCGAGGCGCCGCAAGTACCTCGCCCGGGCGCTCCGGGCCGGGTCCGTCGCGCCGGGCGATTTCATCCGCCTCGCGAAATCCTTCGGCATCGCGACCGTCGATGCGGCCTATCTCGACGCCTACCGCATCCGCCTCGACCTGAACGGGCGCAGCATCACCGAGGCGGTGCTCGCCAGGGGCAGCTTCCAGGCCGATCTCTTCGCGCGCTTCGCCGGAAACCTCCCCGACCGCGCCGCGACCTTCGTCAATGTGGGCGCCAACATCGGCACCACCTGCCTCAACGCCCATCACGCCGGCTTCCGCGACATCCTGGCCTGCGAGCCGGTCGCCTCGAACTTCGCGCTTCTCGAGGAGAACCTGCGCCAGCTCGGCGACGCGACGCTGACGCTCCATCCCGTCGCCCTCGGCGCGAGGGCCGAGGAGCGGCGGATCTTCCTCAACCCGGAAAGCACCGGCCGTCACTCGCTCGTGCGCGACTTCGGCCAGGGCGCGCAGACGGTCCGGATCCGCACCCTCGACGAGATCGCGCCGGCGCGTCCTTGCGTGCTCTGGATCGACGCCGAGGGCTTTGAGGCCGAGATCCTGCGCGGCGCCGGGGAATTCCTGCGCGACCGCTGCCGGGCGATGTGCCTGGAAATCACCCCGGAGCTTCTCGGCCCCGGCGATCTCGATTTCATCGACGGGATCGGCGCGCGCCATTTCAGCCGCATCCTCAGCCTCGAGGGCGCCGCCGTGCCCCGTGTCCGCGATCTCGATGCCCTGCGCGAAGGCCGACAGACCGATGTCATCTTCCTCCCCTGAACCGACGCTCGCGGTCGCCACCGGCATCCTGGGCAATCCGACCGAGACCGGCGCCCGCCGGCATCTCGCCATGCTCTTCGGGGGCAGGACCGTGGCGCTGGCCGAGCGCCGCTTTCCCGGCTTCCAGAGCCCGCGGCCGGCGCTCGTGCTGAACGAGCTCGATGCGGGCCCGCTCGCCTGGCTCGAGCAGGAACTCGGCAAGGCGGTCCAGAGCCGGCGCTACCAGTCCTCCGGCGTGCCCTTCGGGCGGCGGCGCGCGGCGCTCGAGGCCTTCCTGCGCGCGCAGGGCGTGCGCGCGATCCTCGGCGAATTCGGGCATATCGGCTGCAACCTCGCACCGATCGGCCAGGCCATGGGCATTCCGGTCTTCACCTATTTCCGCGGCTTCGACGCCTCGAAGCGCCTGCGCGAGCCGCGGATCCTGCGCCGCTACCGCGCCGCCATGCCGCGGCTCGCGGGCGTCTTCTCGGTCTCGCAGTTCCTGCTCGACAATCTCGCCGAGGCGGGCATCGGCCATCCGAACGCCGTCGTGATCCCGACCGGCGTCGACACCAGGGCCTTCGTCCCCGGCGACAAGGATCCGCATCTGATCCTCGCGGTGGGCAGGATCGTGGCGAAGAAGGCGCCGATGGTGACGCTCAAGGCCTTCGCGGAGGTCTCTGCGGCCTTTCCCGAGCACCGGCTCGAAGTGATCGGGGACGGCGAGATGCGCGGCGAATGCGAGGCCTGGGCCGAGCAATCCGGCCTCGGCGGGCGCATCGCCTTCCTCGGGCGGCGCGACCACGATGTCGTCCGGGAGCGCCTGAGCCGGGCGACGATCTTCCTGCAGCATTCGATCACGGCCGAGGACGGCAACACCGAAGGCCTGCCCACCGCGATCCAGGAGGCCATGGCCTCGGGCTGCGCGGTGGTCTCCACCCGCCACGCCGGGATCCCCGAGGCGGTCGAGGAGGGCCGGACCGGCCTGCTCGTGGACGAGTTCGACGGCGAGGGCTTCGCCGCGGCGCTGCGCCGCGTCCTGGCGAGCCCCGAAGGCGCGGCCGAGATGGGCCGCGCCGCGCGCGAGACCGCCGTGGAGCGCTTCGATTTCCTCAAGCTCCACGCCCGCCTTGAAGCCACCATCCGGCAGACCTGCCAGCAACTCGGCGTGCCGGCGCCCTGACCGGCGGCCCGGAAGGCTGCAAAATGGCAAGCCACTTTCCAGCCACATTCCAGTCGCGTTCCAGCCACGAAAACCGACGCCATTTCAGCGCCTTGCGCCGAACCCGCCCCGCATCAGACGCCAGGCCCGATCAGCCGGTTGGCCCGCTGCCGGATCCAGCCGCCCTGCTTGCCGGGGTGGAGCCGGTTGGTGTGCAGGATGGCCGGCATCTGCCGGCCCTCCGCGAGCCAGTCGAGCCAGGTGAAGCGCCGGCGGTTGTAGCGCTGCGGCAGCACGGCGATGCGCAGATCCGAATCCCAGAGCAATTCGCGAAAGGTGCGCTGGTCGGCGGTGAGCCCGGCCTCGGCATAGGCCGCCCGCCATTCGGCGAGAAAGGCGCGCACCGCGGGCGTGCCGCGATAGAGCAGGACGCCGCCGTTGTGCTCGGGAAAGGAGGCCGGCACGTCCTTGCGCCAGCGCGGCATCTTGCGCCGCACCACGGCGCGATCCCGATGCGCGGCGGCGAGATCGAAGCGCTCCAGGAGCCGGAAGAGGTCGGAAAGGTCAGCGAAAACACGGGTATCGGTATCGAGATAGAGCGTCTCGTCGAAGGGGCTCTCGCCGAGATAATCGACCTTGGAGCGCACATGCGGCGCCGAGATCGGCCCGGTCCAGTCGAAGGCCCCGCCCGGCGCGTCGCTGTCGCTGAAGAGGCCGACGGAAAGGCCCGGGTTGGTCCGGTGGACCGACTCCGCCACCGCCCGCGCCGCCGCCACATGCGCCGCACCCGTCGCGATCAGCAGCACGCCCCGGTCCCGGCTCACGACGCCCGCGCCCGCTTCTCGATCCCGTGGGGCGTCCAGACGAGCCCGCTCCGCCGCTCCGCGCGCACCCGCTCCTTGTTGGCGCGCTTGTGCTCGGGATCGGCATAGCCCCGCGGATGCTCGAGATGCACCAGCGGCGCGGTATAGCGCAGATGCTGGCCCGGCACGCCGCTGTTGGCGAGGCGCACGCCCAGTTCCTTGTCGCCGCCGCCGTATTTCATGGTCTCGTCGAAGCCGTTCACCGCCAGGAGCGCCGCGCGGAACGCCGAGGCATTGGCGCCGCACCAGGCGCGCTGCACCGGCGTCGCGCGGTCGAGCAGGGCCATGACCGGCTCGGGGAAGGGCATGGTCTTCAGCCAGGTGCCGAAGCGGTCGATGGCGCGCATCCGGCGCAGCCAGGCGCGCTCGAAGACCCGGCCAGAGACGACATCCTCGACGGTAACCGCCGCGGTGGCCTCGGCGTCGAGCCGGATCAGGCTGCCCGACGAGAACCGGTCCGGCCGCGCCATCGCCACATGCCTCGCGATGAAGCCCGGATGGATCAGCACGTCGCCGTCGATGAAGACCAGGAAATCGGCCTCGGAGGTCGCGATCGCCCGGTTGAGGATCGCGCCCTTCTCGAAGCCGCGGTCCTCGTGCCAGACATGGCGGATCGGCGGCACCGGCCGGGCCGCGGCGATCTCGGCGATCGCGGCGGCGGTCTCGGGCCCCGAGCCGTCGTCGGCGATGCAGATCGAGTCCGGCTGCAGGCGCTGCGCGGCCACCGAGGCGAGGCAGAGCCGCAGCGGCCCGGGGCTGTTGTAGGTCGCGACGATCAGCTCGATGCGCATGGGGTCAACCCGAGCCGATCCGCGCCAGGAAGTCCAGCGCGGCGCGGTCCTCGACCTCCTCGGCCTCGATATTGGCCACCGTGCGCCGGACCTTGCGCGCATATTCGCCCGATTTGTCGCGCAGGTTCGGGCCCCTGGCGATCTTGGCGGCGAGCTCCGATTCCGAGCGCGTGTAGTAGTGATTGAGCTGGATGTGCTCGGCCGAATAGAACGCCCGCCGGCCCCGCTCGCCCTCGGCGGCCCGCAGGCCGAGATCGTTGCAGGCGGCGGCGGATCCGTCGGTCTCCATCGCATGGATGCGCACCGCGGTCAGGTGGCAGGGATCGACGATGTACTTGAAGGCCCGGATCCCGCGCGCCTCGCTCATGGGATCGGCCGCGCGCCTGAGATAATTCGCCACGACGCCGCCCTCCGGCGGCTCCACATGCCCGGAGCGCCCGAACATGTGCCAGGGCAGCGCGATGCTGCGGCAGCCTTCCAGTAGGGCGAGCGCCTCGTTCAGGCTGCGCGCCTGGCGCGGCACCAGGAATTCGTCGATGTCGATGAAGGCCATCCAGCGCAGGTCGCGGCCGAAGTTGCGCGCCGCATGGGCATAGGCGAGCGCCTGGTTGTGGATCTCGCGCCCCATCCGGGCGTCCCGGAACACCTGGTCCCAGGGAAGGATCGCCAGCGACTCCGCCGGCAGGGTCTCGCGCAGGACCGCGAGCGTCCCGTCGGTGCAGCCGTTGTCGTAGACGATGAAGCGCCGGACGCCGGCCGCGCGATGGAAGGCCGCCCATTCGCCGATATGGCGCTCCTCGTTGCGCACGATCGCGGCGATGGCGAGCCCGTGGCGGTCGGGCGCCGGTGCGGGCGGCGTGATCGCGATCTTGCTGATCTTGCCGAGGATCGGGAGTTTCCAGAGCATGCCCGGGCCTTGCTGCCTGAAGGCGCCCTCTAGCACCCGTCAAAACGGATGGCAAAGGGCCGTTGCGCCGCGAGGCCGCGGTTCCTAATCTGATCGGGCGGGAACAGTGGAGGCGCCGATGCGGCTGGGGCTCGACTATGGCGGCACCAAGATCGAAGGCATCGTGCTCGCGCCGGACGGAACCGAGCGCGCCCGGGCCCGGGTACCGACGCCGCGGCACGACTATCCCGGCGGGATCAGGGTGATCCGCGATCTGATGCTGCATCTCGAAGACATGGCCGGCGCGCGTATCGAGCAGGTCGGCATCGGCGTGCCGGGATCGGTCGACCGAACGACGGGGCGGGTGACGCTCGGCAACTCGACCTGGCTGCACGGCCACGACCTCCGGGGCGATCTCACCGAGGCGCTGAAGCGGCCGGTGAAGATCGCCAACGACGCCAATTGCTTCGCGCTGTCCGAGGCCGTCGACGGTGCGGCGGCGGGGGCGGAGGTCGTCTTCGGCGTCATCCTCGGCACCGGCGTGGGCGGCGGCTTCGTGGTCCACGGGCGGCTGATCGAGGGCGTGAACGCCATCGGCGGGGAATGGGGCCATATCCCGCTCCCCACCCCGCAGGACGACGAGCGGCCGGGGCCGCTCTGTTCCTGCGGCGTGCCCGGACACACCGAATCCTGGCTCTCGGGCCCCAATCTCGCCGCGGATCACGCCCGGCGGATCGGCGCGGTCGAGGGCGAAGGGCCCAAGGTCCAGGAGATCGTCGTGCTGGCGCGCGGCGGCGATGCGGCGGCGGAGGAGACCCTGCAGCGCTTCGAGGACCGGCTCGGCCGGTCGCTCGCGGTGATCGTCAACATCCTCGACCCCGACGTGATCGTGCTCGGCGGCGGCCTCTCGAACATCGCACGGCTCTACGAGAACGTGCCCGCGCTCGTCGAGCCGCATGTCTTCGGGGACAAGTTCAACACCAGGATCGTGCGCAACCGGCACGGCGACAGCTCGGGCGTGCGCGGCGCCGCCTGGCTCTAGAAGGGCACCGGCACGTCGAATTCGACCCAGGCGCCGCCGTCGGGATGGCGGAAGGCGAGGCTCTCGGCATGGAGCTGGAGCCTGTCCGCCGCCGCCTGCGCCTCGGGCTGCCCGTAGAAGGGATCGCCGAGGATTGGATGGCCGAGTGCCAGCAGATGCACCCGCAGCTGGTGGCTGCGCCCCGTCAGCGGCGAAAGTTGCAGCCGCGTCGCGCCGGCCTCGCGGGCGAGCACCCGCCAGTCGGTGATCGCGGGCTTGCCGCGCAGGTGGCAGACCATCTGCCGCGGCCGGTTCGGCCAGTCGCAGATCAGCGGCAGGTCGATGCGCCCCGAATCGGCCGCCGGATGGCCCAAGACCCGCGCCACATAGCCCTTGCGCACCTGCCGCCGCTCGAATTGCCAGTTGAGATGGCGCTGGGCGAGCGCATTGCGCGCGAAGACCATCACCCCCGAGGTGTCGCGGTCGAGTCGGTGCACGAGCAGGGCGCCGGGGAAGGCGGCACGGACCCGCGCCTCCAGGCAATCCTGCGGCCCCGGCGGCTTCGCCGGAACGCTGAGCAGGCCCGAGGGCTTGTCGAGCACGACGAGCATCGCATCGGCATGGCGGACCCGGAGGCCCGTCCCGACGGTCTCCGCAGTCAGCGCGCGCATGGAAAAGCCCCGATCATCGCGCATTCGCTCGTCGCTGCGGCCGCCGGTGTCAAGGCCGGGCGGGACCGGAGGCCGCCGCGCGGATCGCCCCGGCATCGGGCGGAAGGGCCGCAGGGGCCCGGAATCAGCCGGATTTCTCCGCGGGATAGATGGCCGGCGGGTCCGGTCTCCCGGCCCTTTGCCTTCGGCCGGCGAAGCCCGGGGCGATATCCCTAGGGACCGGTAACGCCCCCTTAAGTTTTGCGGCGCAGTCTCGCCTTCGCGTCGCGCAGGTCGATGGAGAACGGGATGGCAGCCCAGTATCTTGAGTGTGTTCTGGCGGGTCTCGTATCGCTGCTTATGGCTATGGCGCCAGGTGTACGGGCCGCGTCCGCGCGGCCTGTTCCGGTGCGCGTCTCCCCGCCTCCGCCGGCCCGTGCGGCGCACCCCGGGAGCCGCTAGCGCCCCATTTCAGGGCTTTCGCCCGCCCCCCAGGCCGCAGCGAATACCGGGTCGCGCTGACGCCGGTACCTCGTCAATATTCTGAATGTGTTTGATTCTGCCGCGATTGTTCTGCCAGTTTGTGGCCTGAGCAACGGGGGAGATGCAGATGACCCGCATTCTGGTCGGGCTGGACGGTTCTGCGCCGGGGGAGAGGGCCCTGGCACATGGCAAGATGCTCGCCAGATTGATCGGCGATTGTGAGCTCATCCTCGTCTATGTGATCGAATGGTCGCCCTACGAGTTCCACACGCCGCAGGAGCTCGCCGAGCGGCACATGCGCCGCGAGCAGGAGCTCGACCAGGCGCATGCCCATGTACTCGAACCGGCGCGAAAGGCCACCGAGGCCGAGGGTTTCAAGGTGGAGACGGTCGTGCGGCACGGTGATCCCGTGGCCATCCTGGAGGAGCTCGCTGTCTCCAGGGGCGCGGCGCAGATCGTCGTCGGGCGCACGGGTCATCGCGGCATGCGCGAGCGGCTTTTCGGTGGCGTGTCGGGAAGACTGATCGCCTCGGCGAGCGTGCCGGTGACGATCATTCCGGAAACGGGGGCAGTTCAATGACCGAATTCCAGAGATTCTCGCGCATCCCGGCCGTGCTGCTGGCGGTGCTTGGCCTGGTGCTCATGCTGGCGGCGTCGCCGCTCGCCGCGCAGGAGGCCACCGATCCCGTCGCCTCCGAGCAGGAGGGCGCCGCGCCGGATGCGGTGATGGAGGAAACCCAGCAGGGCGCCGTGGTCGACGAGCCGGCGGTGGAGACCGCCCCGGCCGAGCTGACCATCGACCAGAAGGTCGACCAGGTCTTCGCCTCCTCCACGGGCTGGTTCGTCGCGCTGATCTTCGCGCCGCTCCCCTTCACCAGCTTCCCCTGGATCGTGCTCTGGCTGGTGACGGGTGCCACGATCTTCACCGTCTATTTCCGCTTCATCCAGTTCCGCGCCTTCGGCCACGCCATCAGCCTGGTCAGGGGCGACTATTCCGACCCCAACGATGCGGGCGAGGTCAGCCATTTCCAGGCGCTCGCCACGGCACTTTCGGGCACGGTGGGCCTGGGCAACATCGCGGGCGTCGCGGTGGCGGTCGGGATCGGCGGCCCGGGGGCGACCTTCTGGATGATCATCGCCGGCCTGATGGGCATGGCCTCGAAGTTCACCGAATGCACGCTCGGCGTGAAGTACCGCAACGAATACGAGGACGGCACCGTCTCGGGCGGCCCGATGTACTACATGGTCAAGGGCTTCCGCGACCGCGGCTTCGGCGGCGGCGGGATCATGGCGGTCGTCTTCTCGATCTTCTGCATCGGCGGCTCCTTCGGCGGCGGCAACATGTTCCAGGCCAACCAGGCCCATGCGCAGCTGGTCAACATCACCGGCGGCGAATCGAGCTTCCTCAACGGCAACGGCTGGATCACCGGGCTGCTGCTCGCGACCATCGTCTTCCTGGTGATCGTGGGCGGCATCAAGTCGATCGCCAATGTCACCGAGAAGATCGTGCCCTTCATGGGCGTGCTCTATGTCGGGACGGCGCTCCTGATCATCGCGATCAACTACCACCAGATCGGCTGGGCCTTCGGCCAGATCTTCGCCGGCGCCTTCACCGGGCTAGGGGTCGCGGGCGGGCTGGTCGGGGCGCTGATCCAGGGCTTCAAGCGCGCCGCCTTTTCCAACGAGGCAGGCGTCGGCTCCGCCGCCATCGCGCATTCGGCCGTCCGCACCAAGGAGCCTGTGACCGAGGGCGTCGTCTCGCTGCTCGAGCCCTTCATCGACACGGTGGTGATCTGCACCATGACCGCGCTGGTGATCACCATCTCGGGCGTGCAACAGATCGACCCGGAGACCGGGCTCTTCATCCTCAACGACGCCGGCATGATCGCCACCGCGGGCGACGTCCAGGGCGTCCAGCTCACCTCGGCGGCCTTCGCCACGGGCCTCAGCTGGTTTCCCTACGTCCTCGCCATCGCGGTGCTGCTCTTCGCCTTCTCCACGATGATCTCCTGGTCCTACTACGGGCTGAAGGCCTGGACCTATCTCTTCGGCGAGGGCAAGACCAAGGAGCTGATCTTCAAGCTGATCTTCTGCTTCTTCGTCGTCGTCGGCGCAGCCGCGCAGCTCGGCGCGGTGATCGACTTCTCCGACGCGATGATCTTCGCCATGGCGGTCGTGAACATCATCGCGCTCTACTGCCTGCTGCCGATCGTGCGGCGCGAGGTCAATTCCTACTTCGACCGGCTGCGGTCGGGCGAGATCCGCAAGTTCGGCGTCCACGCCGCGGCCGAATAAGGCGACCGCAGGGGAGCCACTGCCGTCGCAGCGGCTCCCTTAAGGACCTGACCCCGTTCACATGTCGCCGCCGCGCCATGGACAGCGGATGCGCCGCGGCGATAGCCTGCGATGCCGCGCGGCGTTGGCGGCACGGGCGGAGAAGCGACGGATGCGGAGATGGCTTGCAGCGGGGCCGGTGCTGGTGGCGGCGCTCTGCCTTTTCGCCCCCGCGCTCCTGGCCAACGAGGCGCCGCGCCAGCGATACGTCGGCTCGGACAGCTGCACCGAATGCCACGGGCGAATCGCCGGCCTCTGGGCCGGCTCCGACCACGCGCTCGCCTGGACGCGCCCGACCGAGGCGAGCGTGCTGGGCGATTTCGACGACGCATCCTTCGAGCATGGCGGGATCAGCGCCCGCTTCTTCCGGCAGGACGACGGATTCGCCATCGAGACCGAGGATGCGGAGGGCGCGACCCGGGTCTTTCCGGTCGTCGGCGTCGCGGGGATCCGGCCGCTGCAGCAATATCTGCTCGAAGCCGGCCCCGGCCGGACGCAGGCTTTCGACATCGCCTGGGACGTGGAGCAGGGCCGCTGGTATCCGCTCTATCCCGACCAGCAGCTCCAGCCCGGCGACGGCATGCACTGGACCGGACCCTACAAGAGCTGGGAGGCGCGCTGCGCCGAATGCCATGCGACGGGGTTCAAGCGCCACTACGATCCCGCGACGCGCCGGTATTCGCCCGAGGAAGCGGAGATCGGGGTGGGATGCGAGGCCTGCCACGGGCCGTCGAGCGCGCATCTCGATTGGGCGAAGGACCCGGCCGCCTACGACCCCGCTGGATGGCCGGGCCTGACGCCGGAAGGCTTCACCGTGGATCTCGCGGCCTCCGCCGAGACCCAGATCGAGCAATGCGGCGGTTGCCATTCCCGGCGGGAGCCATTCTTCGACGGCAATCCGGTGCCGGGAACGCCCTATCACGACGCCTATACGCTCTCGCTGCTGCGCGAAGGCCTCTACCACGCCGACGGCTCGATCGAGGACGAGGTCTATGTGCTGGGCTCCTTCCTGCAATCGAGGATGTATGCCCGCGGCGTGCGCTGCAGCGATTGTCACGACCCGCACAGCACCGAACTCAAGGCCGAGGGCAACGCGGTCTGCACGCAATGCCATTCCCCGGCGGCGAACCCGCGCTTCCCCACGCTTCGCAAGGCCGATTACGACACGCCCGAGCACCATTTCCACCAACCGGGCTCAGCGGGGGCGCAATGCCGGAACTGCCACATGATCGAGCGCACCTATATGGGCGTCGACGACCGCCGCGACCACAGTTTCCGCATCCCGCGCCCGGATCTCGCGGCCGAGACCGGCGCGCCGGACGCCTGCACCGATTGCCATTCCGAGCGCGACGCGACCTGGGCGGCAGCGGAGATCGCGGCGCGCTTTCCCGAGAGCACGCGGCGCGGGCCGCATTTCTCGACCGTCTTCGCCGCGGCGCGTTGGTCGCCGGAGGCCCAGCGCGACGACCTGCTGGCGCTGGCCCAGGATGCGGAGGCGGCCGGGATCGTGCGGGCGACGGCAATCGAGATGCTCTCGCTGGGCGCGGATGCCGACATCGCCCGCGGCGGCGCGGCGCTGCTCGGCGATCCCGATCCCCTGGTGCGCGCCGCGGCGACCGCCCTGCAGCGCGGGGCGGAGCCGCAGGACCGGATGGCCCGCCTCCTGCCCGTCCTGCGCGATCCGCTGCGCTCGGTCCGGGTCGCCGCCGCCAAGGTCACGATCGACGCGGCCGAGCCGGCGGATGCCGCGGATGGCGCCGCGCTGCGCCGGGCGCGCGCGGAATGGCGGGCCGCGCTCGCCTCCCGCAGGGATTTCCCCGAGACGCATCTGCAGATCGGCGGCGCGGCGCTGACCCTGCGCGACTGGAATGCGGCCGTCGCCGCCTTCGGCGAGGCGGTGTCGCTCGATCCGCAGCTGGTCGACGGCTGGTCGATGATCGTGCGCATCCTCGCCGCCACCGGCAGGGAGGCCGAGGCCCGCAACGCCCTCGCCGCGGCGCTGGCCGCCAATCCGGGCAATCCGGCGCTGTTGTCGCTGCGTTAGCCGCGGGCCTCTGGACCTGGAGAAGGCCGCGCCCCGCGCGGCCCGCGGAGCATGCCCCCGGACGGAAAAGGCGAGGCGCCGGTGGCGCCTCGCCCGGTCCGGTCGCCCGGTGGCGCGCGCCGCAGGGCGAGGAGGGGTGCAGCTTCACCATCGGTTGAGGATCGGGGCGCGTCGGCCCCAGGCAGGGCCGGCGCGGCCCGATCGCCACGGGTCGATCGGGCTGGGGGCGTTTGGCCTGCGCGGGATGGGAATCGACGGCGAGGGTCGTCGGCATTTTGCGGGATCCGGTTGAAGGGACCGGAAGGCGACTGAACCGAATCTTGAAAAACAATGCAATGGCAATTGCTTACACAATGTCCCGCTGCGGGACGCCACGCCCGGCCGGCTTGCAGGGAGCGGTTCCGGCGGAGTCGCCCTATCCCCCGGTCATATAGGGCATCAGCACCACTTCGCTGTCCGGCCCGATCTCGGTGAACCAGGCCTCGCGGTAGATGCGGCCGTCGAGCGCGAGGCTGACCCCGCGGTCGATCTGGGGCTTCAGGCCCGGATAGGTCTCGGCGAGCCTGTCGAGCAGCTCCTTGAAGTTGCGCGCCTCGACCTCCACCTGGCCCTCCCCGCCGGTGAACCGGCGTAGGGATCCCCAGAGCGTCACCGCGACCATGGTCAGCGGCCCGCGTTGATCGCCTCGAGCACGCGCGGCGGCGACATCGGCAGGCGGGTCATGCGCTGGCCGATCGCCCGCGAGACCGCGTTCGAGAGTGCGGCCAGCGGCGGCACGATCGGCGTCTCCCCCACGCCGCGGACCCCGTAGGGATGGCCCGGATTCGGGATCTCCAGGATCACCGTGTCGATATTGGGCAGGTCCGAGGCGACGGGCACGCGGTAGTCGAGGAAGCCCGCGTTCTGCAGGCGCCCGTCCTCGCCGTAGATGTATTCCTCGTTCAGCGCCCAGCCGATGCCCTGGACGGCGCCGCCCTGCATCTGGCCCTCGACGTAATCGGGATGCACCGCCTTGCCGGCGTCCTGGATCACCGTGTAGCGCAGCACCTTGGTCGCGCCGGTCTCGCGGTCCACCTCCACGTCGCAGATATGCACGCCGAAGCTGACCCCGGCGCCGTCGGCATGGGCCTCGTTGTGCCCGGCGATCGGCCCGCCGGTCTTGAAGGAGACCGCGGCGATCTCGGCCAGCGTCATCGGCGGGAAATCTCCCGCATTGGGGCCCGAGGGCTTGGCCGCGCCGTCCTCCCAGAGCACCGCCTCCTCGTCGATCCCCCAGATCCGGGCGGCGCGGGCGCACATCTTCTGCTTCGCGTCGCGGGCGGCCTTGATCGTGGCGAGGCCGACGGCGAAGGTCACCCGGCTGCCGTCGGTCACGTCGTTGTGGCCGAGCGAGCTGGTGTCGGCGATCGCCGTGCGGACGCGCTCGTAGGGGATCCCCAGCTCCTCGGCCGCCATCAGGCTGATCGAGGCCCGCGATCCGCCGATGTCGGGATTGCCTTCGGTGATGCCCACCGTGCCGTCGGTGTTGACGCTCAGCGACACCGAGGTATTGCCGCCGAAATTGAACCAGAACCCGGCGGAGAGCCCGCGGCCCTGGCCGGGGCCGAGCGGCGCGGAATAATGCGGATGCGCCTTCGCGGCCTCCAGCGTCGCCTCGAGCCCGATCGCCTCGAAGGTCGGCCCGTAGGACGACTTCGTGCCCTTGCGCGCGGCGTTCTTGAGCCGCACCTCGAGCGGGTCGAGACCGAACCCCTGGCAGAGCTCGTCCACGACGCTCTCCACCGCATAGATCGCCTGCGGCGCGCCGGGCGCGCGATAGGCCGCCTCCTTGGGACGGTTGGTCAGCACGTTCCAGCCCAGCGTCCGCACGGCGCGCAGGTCGTAGCAGGCGAAGGCCGCCTGCGCGCCCATGTCCACGGTCTCGCAGGGGAAGGCGCCGCCGGAATAGCGCAGCACCGCCTCGCCGGCGGTGATGCGGCCGTCGCGGGCCATGCCGATCCTCACGTCGATCGAGGCCGAGACGGTCGGCCCGGTGGCGCGGAAGACCTCCTCGCGGCTCATGACGATCTTGACCGGACGGCCGGACTTGCGCGCGAGCAGCAGCGCCACCGGCTCGATGAAGACGACGGTCTTGCCGCCGAAGCCGCCGCCGATCTCGGAGGCGGTCACGCGCAGCTGGCTGGCCTGCATCCCCATCAGGTCGGCGCAGATGTCGCGCACGTTGTACTGCCCTTGGGTGCAGCACCAGAGATCCGCCCGCCCGTCGCCCGTCACCGAAGCGAGGCAGGCATGGGGCTCGATATAGCCCTGATGGGTCGCGGCGGTGGTGAAGCTGCGCTCCACGATCCGGTCGGCCTGCGCGAAGCCCGCCTCGAGGTCGCCATGCCCGAATTCGGAATGATTGGTGACGTTCGGCGACATGCCCCCGGGCACGTTCTCATGCGCGCGCCCGGCGAGCACCACGGGGGCGTCGGGACGCATCGCCGCGTCGACGTCGATCACATGCGGCAGGATCTCGTAATCGACCGCGATCAGCTTCAGCGCCGCCCGGGCGATCTCCGGGGTCAGGGCGGCGACCGCCGCGACGGCATGCCCGTCATAGAGCGCCTTGTCGCGCGCGAGGCAATTGTCCCGGACGTCGCGCAGCGAGGTCCGGTCCTCGCCCATGTCGATGATCTTGTCGCCCTCCAGCCGGGCGAAGTCGCGCGCGGTGACCACCGCCTTCACGCCGGGCAGCGCCTCGGCCGCGGTGGTGTCGATGGCGCGGATGCGGGCATGGGCATGGGGGCTTCGCAGGATGCGCCCGACCAGCATGCCCGGCGCCGAGACATCGGCGCCGTAGAGCGCGCGGCCGGTGACCTTGTCGACGCCGTCGGGGCGCGGCGGGCGGGTGCCGACGACCTTGAAGACCCGCTTGCTCGAGGAATCGAGTGCCATGTTACGCGCTCCTCATCTTGGCGGCGGCATCCTGGACCGCCCGCACGATCTTGTCGTAGCCGGTGCAGCGGCAGAGGTTCCCCGCCAGCCAGTAGCGGATCTCGGTGTCGGTCGGCTCGGGGTTGCGGTCGAGCAGCGCCTTGGCGGCCACCAGGATGCCCGGGGTGCAGATCCCGCATTGCAGGGCGGCGAGGTCGATGAAGCTCTGCTGCAGCGGGTGCAGCGTCTCGCCCTGCGCCAGTCCCTCGATGGTGTCGATCCGCGCGCCTTCGGCCTCCGCCGCGAGCACCAGGCAGGAACAGACCAGCCGGTCGTCGAGCCTCACGCTGCAGGCGCCGCAATCGCCGGTCCCGCAGCCTTCCTTGGCGCCGGTCAGCCCGAGGCGGTTGCGCAGCGCGTCGAGCAGGGTCTCGTCGTGGCCGCAGACGAATTCGGCGCTGTCGCCGTTGATCGTCGTCGCTACCTGGATGGTCTTCATGACGTCCGTCCTGCACGTTGATGGGCGATCGCGGCGGCGCGCCGGGCGAGCACGCCCGCGACCTGCGAGCGGAACGCGATGGTGCCGCGCTTGTCGTCGATGGGGCGGCAGGCCGCCGAGCAGGCGGCGGCGAGCGCGGCGAGGGCGTCCTCCTCGAGGCCGGTCCCGAGGAGGCATTCCGCGGCGGCATCCACGAGCCGCACGGTCGGCGCGACCGCGCCGAGCGCCACCCGGGCCGCGGCGACACGGCCGTCGGCACCGAGCGTCAGGCTGACCGCCGCCGAGGCGACCGCGATATCCATCTCGGTGCGCGGGATGAAGCGCAGATAGGCGTCGCCGGAACGCGCCGGCCGGGCGGGCAACAGGATCGAGGTGATGATCTCGCCCTTGCCGAGCGCCGTGCGCCCGGGGCCGACGGGTATCTCGGCCACGGGGCAGTCGCGCGTGCCTCCGGGACCCTGGATGCGCGCGACGGCAGCCGCGGCCACGAGGCTCGGCACGGCGTCGCCGGCGGGCGAGCCGTTGCAGAGGTTGCCGGCCATGGTCGCGCGGCCCTGCACCTGGGTCGAGCCGATCAGCTCGAAGCCCTCGACCACCCCGGGCCAGAGCGCCTTCACGCCCGCATGCTCGCCCAGCATCGCCCCGGAGACCGCCGCTCCGATCCGGAATCCGCCGTCCTCGGGCGTGATGTCGCGCATGCCCGCGATCCGCTTGATGTCGACGATCAGATCCGGCTCGACGAGGCCCGATTTCAGCTGCACCAGCACGTCGGTGCCCCCGGCGAGGATGCGGCTCACGCCTTCCTCCCGGCCGAGCAGGTCCGCGGCTTCTTCGGCGGTTTCGGGTCTCACGTAGCGCATCGCGCCCTCTTTCCTGCTTGTCCGGCTCAGATCCTCGCGCGGCGCTCGGGAGGTCGCCCCCGGGACGGATCTGCCGGATATTGCATATGCCCCGATCCAGAGTCCATGCAGGCGGGGTGCTCGATCAGGGCTATCGCATTCGGAGCCCAGACCTTCTTCTCCGGCCTTCCCGCCAAAGATGGAGGGCGGCGCCTGGCCCGGCGGGTGCGAAGCGCCCGCGTCGTGCCAGAGGCACGCCTTCGGCGTGACGGGGCGGGGCGGGCACTGCCCGGCGATGCCCGCCGGGTGAGATGGTGGCACTCGCTCCGCGCGAAATTCTTACGGACGGGGTCGCGTTACCAAAGGCAATTCCCTTGGATCCTCGATGCCCTCCAAGACCGGAGGGATCTCGCAGATACCGCGCCCAGTCGTGTGCTCAAAGGTTAACGCCTTGAATAACGCATAAAAATCAATGACCTGCGGGATGTGCGCGCGCGCGCATCTCCCGCACGGCATCCCGCCGGCGGCCCCGGCGGGACTGCGCGCCGCGCTAGCGACGCGGGCAGAGCGCCCCGAACACGGCCTGCGGCGTGACGGCGCCGAGCGTTCTGTCGCCCTCGATCACCCAGACCGGCGCGCTCTCCGCCGCGAAGAGCGGCAATGCCTCGCGCAGGGCGGTCTCGGGCGCGACGCTCCGGGCGGGGTCGGCCGGGCCGTCGACGGGACCCATGACGTCGACCGCGCGCAGCACGCTCAGCGGATTGAGCTGCGCCACGAAATCGGAGACATAGGCGTTCGCCGGGCGCAGCACGATGTCCTCGGGCCGGCCGGTCTGCACGATCCGCCCGCCTTCCATGATCGTGATCGTATTGCCGATCTTGACCGCCTCCTCGAGGTCATGGCTCACGAAGACGATCGTGCATTGCATCTTGGTCTGCAGTTCGAGGAGTTCGTCCTGCAGCCGGCTGCGGATCAGCGGGTCGAGCGCGGAGAAGGGCTCGTCCATCAGCAGGATGCCGGCATCGGTCGCGAAGGCGCGGGCGAGCCCCACGCGCTGCTGCATGCCCCCCGAGAGCTCGGAGACGCGCTTCTCGCCCCAATCCTCGAGACCCACGGTCGAGAGCACGCCGCGGGCCTTCTTGAGCCTCTCGGCATGCGACATGCCGGCGAGTTCGAGCCCGAGCGCGACGTTCTCGATGACCGTGCGCCAGGGCAGGAGCGCGAATTGCTGGAACACCATCGAGACGGTGCCGCGGCGGATCGACCGCAGCTGGGCGGGCGGGCAGGAGACCACGTCCACCATCGTGCCGTCGCGACCGCGCACCTTCAGGCTGCCGCGGGTCACGGTGTTGAGGCCGTTGACCGCCCGGAGCAGCGTGGACTTGCCGGAACCGGACAGGCCCATCAGCACCGAGATCTCACCCTCGTTGACGGTGAGCGAGCAATCGTGGACGCCGAGGATCTGGCCGGTGGACGCCTGGATCTCGGCGCGGCTCTTGCCCTGGTCCATCAGGGGAAGCGCGCGCTCCGGATCGGCGCCGAAGACGATGGAGACCTTCTCGAATTCGATCACCCGTCCCATCGTGCTCAACCTCCGCGCCGGAACATGCGGTCGAGCATGATCGCGACGACGACGATGACGAGCCCGGCCTCGAATCCGAGCGCGGTATTGACGGTGTTGAGCGCGCGCACCACAGGCACGCCGAGCCCGGCCGCGCCGACCAGCGCGGCGATCACCACCATGGAGAGCGACAGCATGATGGTCTGGGTCAGCCCCGCCATGATCTGCGGCAGGGCATAGGGCAGCTCGACCTTGCGCAGCAGCTGCCCCGGGGTCGCGCCAAAGGCGAGGCCCGCCTCCCGGAGGTCGAGCGGCGTCGAGACGATGCCGAGATGGGTGAGCCGGATCGGCGCGGGCACCACGAAGATCGCGGTCGCCACCAGCCCCGGCACCATGCCGATCCCGAAGAAGACGATCGCCGGGATAAGATAGACGAAGGTGGGAAGCGTCTGCATCAGGTCGAGCACCGGCCGCAGCACCGCATAGAGCTTCGGGCGATGCGCGGCCGCGATCCCGACCGGCACGCCCACCCCCATGCAGACGAGGACCGAGCAGAGCACGAGGGTCAGCGTCTCGGTGGTCTGTTCCCAATAGCCCTGGTTGATGATGAAGAGGAACCCCGCCACCACCAGCGCCACGACGGACCAGGATCGCTGCAGGAACCAGGCCAGCGCCGCGAATGCCGCGATCACGATGAAGGGATGCGGGGTCTGCAGGACCCAGAGGATGGCGTCGATCAGCGCGTTGATCGCATCGGCCATGCCGTCGAAGAACCACGCGCCGTTCGCCGTCAGCCAGTCGACGACGTCGCGTGCGACCTCGCCGACGGGGATCTTCGTGCCGGTCAGCCAGTCCATGGGCTATGCCTGCCGGTTCGCTCAGATGCCGAGCGCTGCGTGGACGGCCGCGAGCCCGTCGCCGCCGTCGCGGGTGGTCACGCCCGACAGCCAGGTGTCGAGGATCCCGGGATTGGCCGCGAGCCATTCCTTCGCGGCCTTTCCGGGCTCGACGCCGTCGTCGAGAATCGCCCCCATGATCTCGTTCTCCATCTGCAGGCTGAAGACCAGGTTCGTCAGGAACTGCCCGACATTGGGGCATTCTTCGACATAGCCGCGGCGGGTGTTGGTGAAGACGGTGGCGCCTCCCAGATCGGGCCCGAAGACGTCGTCGCCGCCCGTCAGATAGACCATGTCGAGATTGGCGTTCATCGGATGCGGCTCCCAGCCGAGAAAGACGATGCCTTCCCCCTGCCGCTCCGCCTTGGCGGCCTGGGCGAGCATGGCCTGTTCGGAGCTTTCCACGAGGGTGAAGCCGCCCAGGCCGAAGGCGTCGGAATCGATCATGCCCTGGATGAGACGGTTGCCGTCGTTGCCCGGCTCGATCCCGTAGATCTTGTCGTCGAGCTGGTCGGAGAATTCCGCGATCTTGGCGAAGTCGGTCAGGCCCTGATCCGCCAGCGTCTTGGAGGTGGCGAGCGTGTATTTCGCGCCTTCCAGGTTGGCGCGCAGGGTCTCGACCGTCCCGGCATCGCGATAGGGGGCGATATCGCCTTCCATGGTCGGCATCCAGTTGCCGAGGAAGACGTCGAGATCGCCCTCGGCGAGGCCGGTATAGGTGACCGGAACCGAGAGCACGCTGACCTTGGTGTCGTATCCGAGCGCTTCGAGCACGGTCACGGTCGCGGCGGTCGTGGCGGTGATGTCGCTCCATCCGACATCCGACAGGCGCACGGTGGCACAGGACTCGGGTTCGGCCGCCGCAAGGGGCGTCGCCAGTAGCGCGGCAAGAGCAATGCTCGGGGCCAGGTGCTTCACGCTCAATCTCCATCTGTTGGTCGGGACGTCCTATGCGCCCTTCGCCGCCAGAATCGCGCCAACTCGTTGACCGGCGCAAGCAAAACCTCTATTGATTGATTAGTCAATCAATCAAGTGGTCGAGGGCGAATGAGGCCGAGATCTGGCATGTCCGAGTTGCGCAAACGGGCGCTGATCGGCGCGGCGCTTTGCGAGATAGCCGAGCGCGGGTCGCTCGACGTGACCGTCGCCCAGATCGCCGGGCGGGCGGGGGTGTCGGCGGCGCTCGCGCATCATTATTTCGGCGGGAAGGAAGACCTCATCCTGGCGACGATGCGGCATCTTCTGGCGGAATTCAGTTCGGTGCTGGTCTCGGGGCTGCGGGAGGCGCCCGACCCGCGGGCGCGCCTCACGGCGATCGTCCGGGGCAGCTTCGGTCGCGAGCAGTTCCATCACGCGACGATCAGCGCATGGCTGACCTTCTATGCCAAGGCGCTTTCCTCCGAGGTCGCGGCCTGGCTCCTGGAGATCTACCAGCGGCGCCTGAATTCGAACCTCGTGCATGCCCTGCGGGCGCTGGTCCCCGGCAAGGACGCGGTCCGCATCGCCGAATCGACCGCCGCGCTGATCGACGGGGTCTATCTGCGCGAGGCGCTGAAGGGCGTGCCGTCGACGCCGGAATCGGCCATCGCGGTCATCGAGCGCCACATCGACCTCGAGATCCGGGCGGTCCAGGCATGATGCGGCCGAACATCCTCGTCCTGATGGTCGACCAGCTCAACGGCACGCTCTTTCCCGACGGGCCGGCGGATTGGCTGCGCGTCCCCGCCCTCAAAGGGCTCGCGGAGCGGTCGCGGCGCTTCACGCGCAGCTATACCGCCTCGCCGCTCTGCGCCCCGGGGCGGGCGGGGTTCATGACCGGGCGCCTGCCCTCGGGCACCCGCGTCTACGACAATGCGGCGGAATTCGCTTCCGACCTTCCGACCTTCGCGCATCACCTGCGCCGCGCGGGCTACCGGACATGCCTCTCGGGAAAGATGCATTTCGTGGGGCCGGATCAGCTGCACGGCTTCGAGGAGCGGACCAACACGGATGTCTATCCCGCCGATTTCGGGTGGACGCCGGACTACCGCAGGCCCGGCGAGCGGATCGACTGGTGGTACCACAACATGGGCTCGGTCACCGGGGCGGGCGTGGCGGAGATCACCAACCAGCTCGAATACGACGACGAGGTGGCGTATTGCGCCGAGCAGAAGCTCTACGACCTGTCGCGCGGGCACGATCCCCGGCCCTGGTGCCTGACGGTGAGCTTCACCCATCCGCATGATCCCTATGTGGCGCGCCGGCGGTTGTGGGATCTCTATGGCGATTGCGCGCATCTCGAGCCCGGCACCGGCGAATTGCCCTGGGAGGAGCACGACCCGCATTCGCGCCGCATCCTCGACTCCTGCGAGCGGGCGGCCTTCGAGATCACGCCCGAGAACGTCCGGCGGGCGCGGCGGGGATATTTCGCCAATGTCTCCTACATCGACGACAAGATCGCCGGGATCCTCGACGTGTTGAAGCGCACGCGGCAGGCCGAGCGGACGGTGATCCTCTTCACCTCCGACCACGGCGACATGCTCGGCGAGCGCGGCCTCTGGTTCAAGATGAGCTTCCTCGAGGGATCGGCGCGGGTGCCGCTGATGATCGCCGGGCCGGGGATCACGGAGGGCAGGGTCGAGCAGCCGGCATCGACGCTGGACGTGGCACCGACGCTCGCGGCGCTGGCGGGCGTCGATCTCGGTGAGGTCTCGCCCTGGTGCGACGGCGCCGACCTGATGGCCGGGTCGCGCGGCCCGGTGCCGATGGAATACGCCGCCGAGGCCAGCGTCGCGCCCATGGTGGCGCTGGTCGACGGCAACTGGAAGGCGACACTCTGCGCGGCCGATCCGCCGCAGCTCTTCGATCTTGCTGCCGACCCTTCGGAGCGGCACAACCTCGCCGCGAACCCGGCCCATGCCGCGCGGGCGGCCGCGATGGCGGCGGCGATGCGGGAGCGCTGGGATCTCGACGCCTTCGATGCGGCGGTCCGCGACAGCCAGGCGCGGCGACTGGTGGTCTACGAGGCCCTGCGCAACGGCGCCTATTACCCGTGGGACTACCAGCCGCTGCAGAAGGCGTCCGAGCGCTACATGCGCAACCACATGGATCTTAACGTGCTGGAGGAGGCCCAGCGCTTCCCGCGAGGCGAGTGATGCCGGGCCGCAGCTACCCTTCCGGCGCGCGACCGGCCCGTCGCCCGGATGCCCCGCTGACGGTCTATGGCCGCGCCACCTCGTCGAACGTCCAGGCGGTGATGTGGGGCATCGCCGAGCTGGGGCTGCCCTTCGAGCGGCTGGACTACGGGCACCGGTTCGGCGGGCTCGATACCGGGGCGTTCCGCTCGCTCAACCCGCACGGGCTAGTGCCCGTGCTCCGGGACGGCGATCTCGTGGTCTGGGAGAGTGCCGCGATCCTGCGCTATCTCGCGGCGCGCTACGGCGGCGCGCCGTTCTGGCCCGAGGATCCGGCGGCCCGCGCCGCGATCGACATGTGGGCCGAATGGGGCAAGACGACCTTCGGGCGGAACTTCACCGTGCCGATCTTCTGGGCGGCGGTCCGCACGCCGGCCGGGAGCCGCGATGGAGCGGCCCTGGCGGCGGCGCTCGACCGGTTCGATGCGGATCTGGGGATCCTCGAGACGCAACTCGGGGAGGGGACCTATCTTGTGGGGGAGGCATTCACCTTGGCGGACATTGCCGTTGGGCATCTGCTCTATCGTTATTTCACCATCGAGATCCCGCGCCGCGACCGGCCCGGCATCGCCCGATACTACGGCCGGCTCTGCGATCGGCCGGCCTTCGCCGAGCATGTGATGGTCGATTACGCCGACCTTCGCGCGGATCCGCTGTGATGGAGGCGGATTTCGTCATCGTGGGCTCCGGCTCGGCGGGTTCGGCGCTGGCCTATCGCCTCGGCGAGGCGGGCCATTCGGTGCTCGTGCTGGAATACGGGGGAAGCGACTGGGGGCCCTTCATCCAGATGCCCGCCGCGCTCAGCTATCCGATGAACATGGCGCGCTACGACTGGGGCTTCCGCTCCGAGCCCGAGCCGCATCTGGGCGGGCGCCGGCTCGCCTGTCCGCGCGGCAAGGTGCTGGGCGGCTCCTCCTCGATCAACGGCATGGTCTATGTGCGTGGCCATCCGCGCGATTTCGACGCCTGGGCGGAAATGGGCGCCGATGGCTGGGCCGGGGCGGATGTGGCGCCCTATTTCAAGCGGATGGAGAACTGGCACGGTCCGGCGCCCTCGGCCTGGCGGGGCAGCGACGGGCCGCTGCATGTCACGCGCGGCCCGCGCCGGAACCCGCTCTACCACGTCTTCGTGGAGGCGGGCGCGCAGGCCGGGTTCGAGACGACCGAGGATTACAACGGCGAGAAGCAGGAGGGCTTCGGCCCGATGGAGCAGACCGTCTGGCGCGGGCGGCGCTGGTCGGTGGCGAATGCCTATCTGCGACCGGCGCTGAAGCTCAGCAAGGTCTCCGTGCTGCATTGCCTGGCGGAGCGGGTGGTGATCCGCGACGGCCGCGCCGTCGGGGTGGAGGTTCTGCGCGGCTCGGCCCGCGAGACGGTCACGGCGCGGCGGGAGGTCATCATTTCGGCATCGGCGATCAACACGCCGAAGCTCCTGATGCTGTCGGGCATCGGCCCCGCGGCGCATCTCGCCGAGCACGGGCTGGCGGTCGTCGCGGATCGTCCCGGCGTAGGGGCGAATCTCCAGGACCATCTCGAGCTCTACATCCAGATGGCCAGCAAGAAGCCGGTGACGCTCTACCGGCATTACAACTGGCCGTCGCAGCTCACCATCGGGGCGCAATGGCTGTTCCTGAAGATGGGGCTCGGCACCTCAAACCAGTTCGAATCGGCGGGCTTCGTGCGATCGGCGGCCGGGATCGAATATCCCGACATCCAGTTCCATTTCCTGCCGCTCGCCGTGCGCTACGACGGCAAGGCCGCGCTGAAGGGCCATGGCTTCCAGGCGCATGTCGGGCCGATGCGCTCGCGGTCGCGGGGCTCGATCCGGCTGAACGGCGCGGATCCGGCCGAGCCGCCGGCGATCCGCTTCAACTACATGTCCGAGCCCGAGGACTGGACGGAGTTCCGGCATTGCATCCGGCTGACCCGCGAGATCTTCTCCCAGCCCGCCTTCGAGCCCTATGCCCGCGAGGAGATCCAGCCCGGCGCGGCGCTCGTCTCCGATGACGATCTCGACGGCTTCATCCGCGAGCATGCGGAGAGCGCCTTCCATCCCTGCGGGACCGCGCGGATCGGCCGGCGCGACGATCCGATGGCGGTGGTCGATCCGGAATGCCGGGTGATCGGGGTCGAGGGCCTGCGCGTCGCCGACAGCTCGATCTTCCCGGTCATCACCAACGGCAACCTGAACGCGCCCTCGATCATGGTGGGGGAGAAGGCGGCCGACCATATCCTCGGGCGCACGCCGCTCGCGGCCTCCAATGCGCAGCCCTGGATCAACCCGCGCTGGCGGGTCTCGGACCGCTGAGGCGATGCGCCGCCGCCCCGCCTTTGGTGGGGCGGCGGGGGCGCGGGGCGGCGCGTCCCCATGGGGACAGACTGTAACACTTTGAAATAGCTGTGGAAAAGTGTTAACGGGCCGTGCAGTGTGCGGCTGCCATGGGACGTGGCGTCGGTCTGGGGATATTCCGAACCGGCGATAGCGAGGCAATGCCTCGCGCCGGTTCGTCGGTTGGAGCGCGCGAGCGCGGAGACCGAGGGGGGTCGGGTTTCACCATCGCTGGGTAATCCGCGCGCGTCTGCCTGGGCGGGCGCGCTTGTCGCGCCTGGCGTCGTGCCGGAGGCACGCCTTCGGCGTGACGGCAGGCAGGCGCGCGCGGATTTGTCCTTGCCAAATCCGCGAAGAAGATACGCCACCGCCACGGTAGACTGGTGCCCGTCCGCAGCGATCACCCCAAAGGGGTCTCAGAGGCTCGATCCACGGTTCATAGGGTCAACCATATCAGAGGGGACGTTGGTATTGCCCGGACTTCGTATCGTGCGAACGCCGCGTGGTTGACTCGGTCCGCCGGCATCACACCCGCCCGTGCTCGCCGAAGGCATCGGCCGGGGCGCGTTTCAGGCGTGCGGACCCGTGTCGGTCGCCGGAGGGAGCGGCAGGCCGTGGCGGGCGGCGGCGGCGGCGAGCGCGTCCCAGGTGGCGGCATCGACCGGGATGCCGTCGCGGCGGCGTCGGTCCGCCTCGGCCTTCTCGAGATCGCCGGGCGCCATGACCTTGCGTCCCGGCGCGGCGGGCTGGCTGCGGAGGCCCGACAGCAGGGCGGCCAGCCGGGCGTCGCAGGTCTCGGCGCCGAAGAAATCCGCCGGCCGGAAGAGGATGAAGAAATGGCCGATCGGGATCGGCCGGCTGTAATCCGGCCCGCCGAAGGACTCCATCGCCGCGCCATGCAGCATGCCGGTGAAGGCCGAGCAGAGGATGTCGATCATGGCGGCGAGGCCGGCGCCCTTGTAGCCGAAGGCGGCGCCGCCCAGCGGCAGCAGCGCGACCGCCTCGTGCGGGTCGCGGGTCGTGGCGCCCGCGGCATCGACCGCCACGTCCGGCGGCAGCTTCGTCCCGGTGTCGCGCCGCAGGATCACGCGGTTGAAGGGGATCGCGCTCGTGGCCATGTCGAGCAGCAGCGGCGCCTCGCCCGGCACCGGGATCGCGAAACTGATGGGATTGGTGCCGAAGAACGGCTCCCGGCCGCCGTCGGGCACCACCAGGCGGTCGGCATGGGTCATGCCGATGGCCGCGAAGCCCTGGCGGGCGGCTTCGAGCGTATAGACGCCGGTGGCGCCATGGTGGCTTGACCGCGCCACGGTGACCGCGGCGATGCCGGTGCCGGCGGCGATCCGGCAGCCCTCCTCGATGGCCCGGTAGCTGGCGAGATGGCCGAAGCCGTTGTCGGCATCCACATGGCCGACGGCGCTGGCGGTGGCCGAGACCGTGAGCCTCGGGCGCGGGTTGATGCGCTCGCCTTCGAGCATCTCCAGATACCAGGGGATCAGGCGGATGCCGTGGGTGTCGACGCCGCGCGCCGAGGCGTCGATCACCGCGCGCGCCACGGCCGCCGCGCTGGGCGCATCAGCCCCGGCGGCCGAGAGCAGCCCGGCGACGAACCGGCGCAGGTCGTCCTCGGCGGCGCGCTTTCCCTCGATCGCTTCGATGGGCATCGGGCGTTTCGCCTCCCCCTCGGTCCGGCGAGCGGATCAGGATCGCGCCGGGGCATGCCAGCGCGCCAGGGCGGCCTCGTCGGCGGCGCGGGCATCGACCCAGCAGGCGCCCTCGGGCGTCGTCTCCTTCTTCCAGAAGGGGGCGCGGGACTTGAGGAAATCCATCAGGAACTCCGCCGCCTCGAAGGCGGCCGCGCGATGGGCCGAGGCGGTGGCGACCATCATGATCTGCTCGCCGGGCGCGAGCGGTCCGTAGCGGTGGAGGATGAGCACCGCCTGCAGCGGCCATCGCGCCGCGGCCTCGCGCTCGATAGCCTCGAGCGCGCGCCGGGTCATCGCCGGGTAATGCTCGATCTCGAGCCCGGTGATCGCCGCCTCGCCGTGGCGGTCGCGCACGAGGCCGGTGAAGCTGACCAGCGCCCCGAGATCCCGGCGGCCCGCCCGGATCAGGCGGAGTTCCTCCCCGAGGTCGAAATCCTCCCGCTGGATCCGGACCGCCATTCAGCCCCCGGTCATCGGCGGGAAGAAGGCCACCTCGCGCGCGCCGGCGATCGGGGCGTCGAGGCCGGCAAGCTCCTGGTCGATGGCCACGCGCACCGCGCCCATGTCGGAGAAGGCGAGCGCATAGCGGTCCTCGCGGGCGCGGAGCTCGTCGACGAGGTCGGCGACGGTCGCGGCCCCGGTCTCGATCGTCTCGCCGGGCAGGCCGATCCGCTCGCGCAGCCAGGCGAAATAGCGCAGCTCGAGGCTCACTTGCCGCGGTCCTTCAGATGCGGCATCGCCTTCATCAGGTAGTCGTAGCCGGTCATCACCGTCAGGAGCCCGGCGGTCCAGATCAGGATCAGCCCGCCGTTCTGCAGCATCCATTCCGCCCAGTTGTGGAACCAGGAGCTGACCCAGGGCGTGCCGTGGCGGCGGTCGTATTCGAAGACGCCGGCCAGCAGCAGCACCGGGATGGCCACCATCTGCGCGGTGGTCTTCCACTTGGCGAGATAGGTCACCTGGAGCTTGCCGGCGCTGGGGCCGAGGAATTCGCGCAGGCCCGAGACGAAGACCTCGCGCAGCAGGATGAAGGCGACGGGCACGAGGATCAGCGGGTTGATGCCCGAGAGCCCGACGATCACCGAGAGCGCGATCACCACCATCGCCTTGTCGGCGATCGGGTCGAGCATCCGGCCGAAGTTGGATTCCTGATTCCACGCCCGCGCGAGCTTGCCGTCGACGAAATCGGTCAGGGCGGCGACGATGAAGAGGATGATCGCGATCCAGTCGGCGGTCGGACGGTCGAAGATCACGAAGGACAGGGCGACCCCCGGGGCCGCCAGGAGGCGCATGACGGTCAGTGTGTTGGGAATCGTCCAGCGCATTCGGATTCGTCCTGTCGGGGCCCCGCCCTCGTGCATAGATGTAGTCGCTCACGCGTCGCCATGGAAGAAGCCGTAGATCGTCTCGGCGAGCGCGCTCGATATTCCCGGTGCCGCGCGCAGATCGGCGAGCCCGGCGCGGGCCACGGCCTTGGCCGATCCGAAATGCGCCAGGAGCGCGCGCTTGCGGGCGGCGCCCACGCCCGGCACCTCGTCGAGCGGCGTCGCCCGGGTCTGGGCGGCGCGCCGGGTGCGGTGGGCGCCGATGGCGAAGCGGTGGGCCTCGTCGCGCAGGCGCTGGATGAAATAGAGCACCGGGTCCTTGTGGCCGAGCGCCATGGGCGGCTGGCCGGGGCGGTGGAATTCCTCCTTGCCGGCGTCGCGGTCGACGCCCTTGGCGACGCCGAGGATCGCCACGTCGTCGATGCCGAGCTCGGCCAGCGCCTGGGCCGCCGCCGAGACCTGGCCCGCACCGCCGTCGATCAGCACGAGATCGGGCCAGGCGCCGCCCTGGCGGTCGGGATCCTCGCGGGCGAGGCGGGAGAAGCGGCGGGTCAGCACCTCGCGCATCATGGCGAAATCGTCGCCCGGGGTCAGGTCGGTCGAGCGGATGTTGAACTTGCGGTATTGCGAGCGCACCATTCCGTCGGGGCCCGCGACGATCATGCCGCCGACCGCATGGGCGCCCATGATGTGGCTGTTGTCGTAGACCTCGATCCGTTCGGGGGCCGCCTCGAGGCCGAAGGCGGCGGCGAGGCCTTCGAGCAGGGCGATCTGGCTGGCGCTCTCGGCCATGCGCCGGGCCAGCGCCTCGCGGGCGTTGCGCGCGGCATGCTCGACGAGCGCGGCCTTCTCGCCGCGCTGGGGGACCGCGATGGTGACCCTGCGGCCGAGCGCCCGGCCGAGCGCGGCTTCCATCAGGTCGGCGTCCTCGATGGCGTGGGAGAGCAGGATCTGCCGGGCGGGGGTCTTGTTGCCGTAGAACTGGCCGAGGAAGGCCTCGAGGATCTCGGCCGGCTCGGCGCCCGCGCCGGTCCGCGGGAAATAGGCGCGGTTGCCCCAGTTCTGGTTGGCGCGGATGAAGAAGACCTCGACGCAGGCCTGGCCGCCCTCCTGGTGGAGTGCGACGACATCGGCTTCCTCGACGCCCTGGGGATTGACGCCCTGGCTCGCCTGGACGTTGGTCAGCGCGCGGATCCGGTCGCGCAGGGCGGCGGCGCGCTCGAACTCCATGGCGGCGGAGGCCGCGGCCATCTCCCGGGCGAGATGCTCCTGCACGCGGGTGGACTTGCCGGTGAGAAAGAGCGCCGCGTCCTCGACCAGCGCGGCATAGTCGGCCTGGGAGATCAGCCCGACGCAGGGGCCGCTGCAGCGCCGGATCTGGTAGAGCAGGCAGGGGCGGCTGCGGGATTCGAACATGGAATCGGTGCAGTTGCGCAGAAGGAACGCCTTCTGCAGCTGGTTGAGCGTGCGGTTCACGCTGCCCGCCGATGCGAAGGGCCCGAAGTAGCGGCCCTTCTCGCTGCGCAGGCCCCGGTGCTTGCGGATCTGGGGGAAGGGATGGTCGTCGGTGACGAGGATGTTGGGGAAGCTCTTGTCGTCGCGCAGCAGGACGTTGTACTTGGGCCGAAGCTGCTTGATGAGATTCTGCTCGAGCAGCAGCGCCTCGGTCTCCGTCTCGGTCGTGAGGAACATCATCGACGCCGTCGCGGCGATCATTCTACTTATGCGCGAGCTGTGGCCCGTAGGTTTGGCATAGGAAGCAACGCGCTTGCGGAGGTTCCTCGCCTTGCCGACATAGAGCACTTCGGCCCTGGCATCGAGCATGCGATAGACCCCGGGCCGCTCGTCGAGGCTCCGCAGATAGCCCTTGATGACCGCATGACCCTGGCGGGCGGCCTTTCGGGAAACGCCGTCTTCCTCGAAGTCGCCGGTCGTGCCTGACGGGGAGTCGACGGCGTGGCTCATTCTACTTCTGGTTGATTCTTGAGTCGCACTGCCCGGATTCGTTGTGGAGCGCAAGGAAAAAGGTGTCCACGGAATCTGTGGAAAACTCTGTTGGAAACTTTGCGGAAGAGGGGTTTTCCTCTGGATTCAAAGGCCGTTTACTTCTTTGCTCTTTTTTTAGGCAGTTTTGCAAGTGCATGTTATTGCTCGATATTTTGATTAAACCAAGGTAAATTTTTGGAATCGTTGACAGAATCAACACGCTTTTGTGACGGGCCCCCCCGAGGTGGAAAAGTCAACATGGATGGCCCGTCCCGCACCGGGTTTCTGCACCGCACTCACTCCAGGCCGAGAACATCCGGAGTCCTCCAGGCGAGGTGCTGGCCGCCGTCCACGCAGAGCAATTGACCGGTGAATCCGGGCGAGTCGAGGATGAAATCCAGCGCCCGGGAGAGCTCCTCGGGGCTCGTGCCCCGTCCGAGCACGGTGGCCACGCGCTGGGCCGCGAAATGCGGCTCGCTCTGTCGGGAACCGCGCAGGGTCGGCCCGGGGCCGATCGCGTTCACCCGGATGTCGGGGGCGAGGCCCTGGGCGGCGATCCGGGTCAGCGCCCAGAGGCCGGACTTCGCTATCGTGTAGGTTGCAAACTCGGGCGTGATCTTGCGGACCCGCTGGTCGATCATGTTGACGATGCAGGCGCTTGCAACTGGCTCTCCCTTCGCATCGCGCGCACCACGCGGCGCCTGGGCGGCGAAGGCCTGGGTGAGTTCGAAGGGCGCGCGCAGGTTCGAGCCGATATGGCGGTCCCAGCTCTCCCAGGTCGCGGTCCCGATCCTGTCGTGCTCGAAGATCGAGGCGTTGTTCACGAGCACCGTGATCGGCCGGCCGAGGCCGGCGGCGGCCGCGGGGACGAGGGCCCCGGTCTCGGCACGGTCGAGCAGGTCGGCGGGGACCACCACGGCCTTCACCGAAAGGCCGCGCATCTCCTCGGCGAGGGCTTCTGCGGCCTCCCGGCTGGAATGGCAATGGATGGCCACGTCGAGACCGCGGCGCGCGAGCGCCCCGACGAGCGCGGCGCCGACGCGCTGCGCCCCGCCGGTCACCAATGCCGCACCGTCGCACATCATGCCGGATTTCCCCTGGAGAGAACGAGAACGGCAAGGTAGCCGACATAGGCGAGCAGGAAAACCGCGCCCGCGCCGCGGCCGACCGGCCGGCCGAGCAGGACGAAGCCGCCGAGCAGGAGCGCGCAGCCGAGCATCACCCAGAGGTCGCGTTCGAGGAAGCCGGCGGCGACGGGAATCGGCCCGAAGAGGCTGGCGAAGCCAAGGATCGACAGGATGTTGAAGAGGTTCGATCCGATCACGTTGCCCATCGCCACGTCGCTGTGGCGCCGCAGCGCCGCCACGAGCGTGGTGGCGAGTTCCGGCAGCGAGGTGCCAACGGCGACGATGGTCAGGCCGATCACGGCCTCCGAGATCCCGAACTCCCGCGACAGGCCCACGGCGCCGGTGATCAGGCAGCGGGCCCCGAGCGGAAGGCCGATGATGCCGAGCGCCAGGAAGAGGACCATCCGCCGCTGCGACATGTAGCTTGCGAGTGTCTCGATGTCCTCGACCAGATGGCCGGGATGCTTGCGCCCCTCGCGCACCATGTCGACCAGCATCGCCGCGAAGCAGGCCAGCAGCACCGCCGCATGCCAGAAATGCAGCGGCCCGAGCAGGCAGAGCAGGATCAGGAGGATCGTGGCGCCGAGCATCTGGAAATAGCTGCGCCGGGATTCCGCATGGGACGGGGCGATGGCGGCGAAGAGCGCGGGCAGGCCCAGCACGAGCAGCACATTGGCGATGTTGCTGCCCACCACGTTGCCGACCGCGATGCCCGGCGCACCGTCGAGCGCCGCCTGGATGCTGATGAGCAGCTCAGGGGCGGAGGTGCCGAAGGCCACCACCGTCAGCCCGACGATCAGCGCGGGAATGCCGAGCCGGAGGCTCAGCGCCACGGCGCCGCGCACCAGCAGGTCGCCCGCGATCAGCAGCAGTGCGAGACCGAGCAGGAGGAAGAGGATGTCCAAGGTCCGCCTCCGGCGAGGCTTCAGCGGTTCGGGCAGTCGGGGCGCCCGCAGGCGTCCGGGCTGGAGCCGATGAGATAGGTGTCGCAGACTCGGCATTTGCGCGCTGGCTCGATCGCCGGGCCGCGTTGCCGCGCACCGGCGCCTGGGCGGCGCCACTTGCCGACCATGCCGAGCACGAGCATCGCCACCAGAAAGAGCGCCACGGCCTTCACGATCATGGCGCGCCCAGCCCGAAGCGCGCCCAGAGCGCGCGTTCCTCGACCTGGCCGAGCGCCTCGCCGATGCCGGGGAGGCCGAGCCGGCGCAGGAGCGGCCTGCCGCGGCTGATCGGGCGGAAGCGGATCTTCTCGCCGAAGAGCGACCGCATCACCGGCACGAGATGGCCGATATCGTCCGCCAGCCCGGTCTCGACGGCGGCCTGGCCGAGCCAGATGTCGCCGGTGAAGAGGTTCTCGCCCGAGAGGCGGTCGCCGCGGCGTGCCCGGACCTGCTCGATGAAGTTGCGATGGATCTGCGCCTGCAGGCGTTCCAGCCGCTCGATATCTTCCGCCCTCTCGGGCCGGAAGGGGTCGAGCAGGCTCTTGTCCTCGCCGGCGGTATGGACCCGCCGCTCGATTCCGTGGCGCGCGAGGAGTTCCTGGAAGCCGAAGGAGGCGGAGATCACCCCGATCGAGCCGAGGATGCTGTTGGCGTCGACATGGATCCGGTCGGCGGCGGTGGCGAGCCAGTAGCCGCCCGAGGCCGCCACGTCCTCGACGAAGGCGTGCACGGGGACGGATTTCTCGTCGGCGAGTCGGCGGATCCGGGCCGCGATCAGGCTCGATTGCGCCGGGCTGCCGCCGGGCGAGTTTATCGCGATGGCGACGGCCCTGGGCTTGCGCCGGAACGCCGCCTCGATCAGCGGCGCGAGGCTCGCGTCGGTGAGCGAGGTCGCGCCGAACCGCGCCGCGCCCCCGATCACGCCTTCCAGCCGGAGCACGTTGACGGTCTCACGGCGCGTCAGCGAGGCGAGGGGGTTTCTCATCGTCTCCGATGTAGGCCAGCGGCCGGATGCAGGCAAGGCCGCGGCCGTGCCGGCGTGCGGCCTGCCAGCCGCCCGCCTCCCTCTGGCCTTCGCGCGCCGGCCGATGACCCCGCGCGTGGCAATGTCGCGCTGTCGCCGGTTCGGCTGCCCGTAGACCGATCGATTCTCTCTGATATCGTATGACAGGATCTGGCCCGTCCACTATGCGGGAACCTGGTCGCAGAACCGCAGGGGAGATGCCGTGGACCCGATCACGCTGGCCTATTACGGCCTGATTTGCGGCCTGCTCGGCCTTGCCGCGCCGCTCTGGCGGCGGCCGGGCCTGCGTTTCCTGATCGGCGTCCTCGTCGGGCTGGCGGCCGCCGGGCTCCTGCCGATGCTCCGGCAGGGCCTGATCGCCGGCTGAGGGCTCAGGCGGCGAAGAAATCCGGCGCCGCCCGGCCCCGCAGCTCCGCGCCCATTGCGGCACCGAGGCGCGCGGCATCCGCCACCGCGCCGGAGGCCTCGGCCGTGAGGCATTCCGAGCCGTCGGGCCGCAGGATCTCGCCGCGCAGCCGGATCCGGTCGCCGTCGAGCTCCGCCAGCCCCGCGATCGGGGTCTGGCAGGACCCGTCCAGAGCGGCGAGGAACGCCCGCTCCGCGGCCAGGCGCTGCGCGGTGGGAGGGTCTTGGATGGCCGCGAGCAGCGCGGAGACCGCGTCGTCGCCCGAGCGCTGCTCGACGCCGATCGCGCCCTGGGCGATCGCCGGCAGCATCGTCTCCGGCGGGATCGGCGCGCGCGCCACCGCATCGAGCCCCAGCCGCCGCAGCCCGGCCATGGCGAGGAACGTCGCCCGGGCCACCCCCTCCTCGAGCTTGCGCAGGCGTGTCTGCACGTTGCCGCGGAACTCGACCACCCCGAGATCCGGCCGGCGATGGCGCAGCTGCGCCCGGCGCCGCAGGCTCGAGGTGCCAACGACCGCCCCCGCCGGCAGGTCCTCCAGCCCCGCCGCGTCGAGCGCGACGAAGGCGTCGCGCACGTCCTCGCGCGGCAGGTAGCAGGTGATGGCGAGCCCGTCGGGCTGGGCGGTGGGCATGTCCTTCATGGAATGCACCGCGATGTCGATCGTCCCCTCGAGCAGCGCCGCCTCGATCTCCATGGTGAAGAGGCCCTTTCCGCCGATCTCGCCGAGGGGGCGGTCCTGCACCCGGTCGCCGGTGGTCTTGATCGGCACGATCACGAAGGCCGCCTCGGGCAGTCCGTGCGCCGCCATCAGCCGGCCGCGCGTCTCGCGCGCCTGGGCGAGCGCCAGCGGCGAGCCGCGGGTGCCGATCCTGAGCGGCCGGTCGGGGTCGGGCAATTCGCGTGTCACGGGCGCCGGGCATCCCTTTTCATTCCGGGCTATGTCTGTAAGGTCGCCCGGCCCTGACCGCAACTGGATCGCCGCCCGTGACCCTGCGCCCGAAGAAACCCATGCTCCGCGCGCTGGCCGGCGAGCGTCTTCCCGTCCCGCCGGTCTGGCTGATGCGCCAGGCGGGGCGCTACCTGCCGGAATACCGCGCGGTGCGGGCGCAGGCGGGCAGCTTCCTCGACCTCTGCTACCGCCCCGAGCTCGCCGCGGAAGTCACGCTGCAGCCGATCCGGCGCTACGGCTTCGACGCCGCGATCCTTTTCGCCGACATCCTGCTGGTGCCCCAGGCGCTCGGCGCCGAGCTCCGCTTCGCCGAAGGCGAGGGGCCGCGGCTCTCCACCGTGACCGGCGCGGGTGACCTCGCCCGGCTGAAGCCCGCCGGCGCGATCCACGAGCGGCTCGGCCCCGTCTACGAGACCGTCGCGCGGGTCGCCGCCGAGCTCCCGCCCGAGACCGCGCTGATCGGCTTCGCCGGCGCACCCTGGACGGTGGCGACCTATATGATCGCGGGCCGGGGCACGCCCGACCAGGCGCCGGCGCGCATGCTGCTCTACCGCGACCCGGCCACCTTCGACGCGCTGATCGAGCGCATCACCGACGCCACGATCCTCTATCTCTCGCGCCAGATCGAGGCCGGGGCCGAGGCCGTCAAGCTCTTCGACAGCTGGGCCGGCGCCCTGCCCGGACCGCTCTTCGGGCGCTACTGCATCGAGCCCGCCCGGCGCATCGTCGCGGCGATCCGGGCGGCGCATCCATCCGTGCCGGTCATCGGCTTTCCCCGCGGCGCGGGCGGCGGCTATGCAGCCTTCGCCGCGGCCACGGGCGTGGATTGCTGCGCGCTCGACGCCGCGGTGGACCCGGCCTGGGCGGCGGCCGAGATCCAGCCCAGGCTCTGCGTGCAGGGCAACCTCGACCCGCTGCTGCTGGTGGCCGGCGGCCCCGCGCTCGACGCGGCCACGCGCGCCTGCGTCGAGGCCTTCTCCGGCGGCCCCCATGTCTTCAACCTCGGCCACGGCATCACCCCCGACGCCGCCCCCGCGAACGTGGAACGCATGCTGGCGGCGATTCGCGGCTGAGGGCGTGGCCTTCCGCCGGGCCGGATGGCGACGCCGGGCGCACGCTGGACCAGATTTCAATCTCCCTACCGGCCCTGCGGCCCGAAGCCGATTCCGGGAACTGGAAAATGGCCGCGCCCCGCGTGGCCCGCGGAGCATGCCCCCGGACCGAAAAGGCGAGGTGCCGGTGGCGCGTCGCCCGGTCCGGTCGCCCGGAGGCGCAAGCCGCAGGGCGAGGGGAGTGGAGCTTCACCGTCGGTTGAGGATCGGGCTGCGCCGGCCCCCGGCAGGGCCGGCGCGGCCCGATCGCCGCGGGTCGATCAGGCTGGAACCCCCTGCCGCGGGCGGAACGGGAATCGCCGGCAAGAGCCCCGGTACAGGTTGGAGAGGATACGCGGCACCCAGCGACCACCCTGGCCTTCCGCCGGAAGCCGCTCGGGATTCGATGCTTGCCCCGGGACCGCCGCATCGGCCATTCTGGCGGCGAAGCCGTGGAGGGAGGGGATCTTTGCCCGCCGCAGCGCTGCTCGAGCTCATCGACATCCGCAAGAGCTTCGGCGCGATCGAAGCGCTCCGGGGTGTCACGCTCTCGGTCTTTCCCGGCGAGGTGGTGGCGCTCCTCGGCGACAACGGCGCGGGAAAGTCCACCCTGGTCAAGATCGTCGCCGGCGAGCAGCGCCAGAGCTCGGGCCGCGTCGTCTACGACGGCATCGAGCGGCATTTCACATCGCCCGGCGACGCCAAGGCCGTCGGCATCGAGACCGTCTACCAGGATCTCTCGCTCTGCACGAACCTCGACGTGGTCGCCAATTTCTTCATGGGCCGCGAGCTGACCCGCCGCGTGCTCGGCCTGCCCGTCCTCAGGGACCGCGAGATGGAGGCCGAGACCGCGCGCGCGCTCGCGGCCGGCGGCACGCAGATCCCCTCGCTGCGCACCAAGGTCGAGCATCTCTC
Organism: Rhodovulum sp.; assembly: GCA_020637615.1. Classification (GTDB taxonomy): domain Bacteria; phylum Pseudomonadota; class Alphaproteobacteria; order Rhodobacterales; family Rhodobacteraceae; genus Amaricoccus. Next base: position 31,160 of record JACKKC010000009.1, on the reverse strand, counting down.
CGGCGGCCAGCGCCAGGCGATCGAGCTCAACCGCTTTGTGCACTGGGGCGGCAAGCTCGTCATCCTCGACGAGCCCTTCGCCGCGCTCGGCGTCGAGCAGACCCGCCGCGGGCTGGAGACCGTCGACCGGGTGCGCGCCCGCGGCATCGGCGTGATCCTCATCACCCATGTCATGGCCCAGGCCTTCGCGGTCGCCGACCGCATCGTCGTGATGCGCCAGGGCGCCATCGCCGGCGACCTGCGCACCGGCGAGACCAGCCCCGACGAGGTCGTGCACCTGATAACCGGCGGCATCGAGCGCATCGGCGCCGCGCCGCGGAACGAGCAAGTCCAACCAGAAAAGGGAGCAAGCACATGACCGGATTGAAGCGCATCGGCGCCACCGCCCTGCTCGCGACGGCGCTCGCCGTCGCCGGCCTCGGCAGTGCCTTCGCCCAGGGCAAGGGCATGATCTACTATCTCGTCCCGACGCTGCTCGACGAGTTCCAGACCGGCTCGGTCGACGCGATCACCAAGTTCATGGGCGACGTCGGCTACGAGGTCACCGCGCTCGACGGCCAGAATCGCAGCGACCTGCAGCTCAACCAGGTCGACGACGTGCTCAATCTCGACCCTGCGGCGGTGATCCTCGCCGCGGTCGATTTCGACGCCATCAAGCCGGGCATCGAGAAGCTGCGCGCCGCCGGCATCCCGGTGATGATCTTCGACCGCCAGATCACCTCCACGCCCTCCGACCTCACCTCGGTCGCCGGCACCGTGGAGATCGGGCACATCGCCGCCGACGAGGCGCTGCGGCTGCTGACCGAGAAGAACGGCGCCCCCCGGGGCAAGATCCTCCAGATCCTCGGCGATCCGGGCGATCCCTACACGCTCGACATCCAGATGGGCTTCGAGGAGAAGCTCGCGGAATTCCCGGACATCGAGATCATCACCCATGCCGCGATGCAATGGGACGCGACCAACGCGGGCAACATCGCCCAGGACCAGCTGCTGACCAATCCCGACATCGACCTGATCTTCAGCCATGCCGCGCATCTCTCGGTGGCGGTGGCCGCCGTGCTCGAGGCCCAGGGCAAGCAGCCCGGCGACATCCTGATGATGTCCTCGAACGGCGCGCCGGTCGGGCTCGACCTGATCCGCGACGGCTGGCTGCAGGTCGAGGTGGAGCAGCCCCTCTATGCGCAGGCCGCAGCGCTGGCGATCTTCGCGGACAAGGTGGTCAACCACGAGGAACTCCAGCCCGGCACCTACGACATCACCGGCCTGCAATCGGAGCTCACGATCGAGGACTGGGGACCCAACATCAAGATCCCCGGCGCCGCGATCACGCCCGACAACGTCGACGACCCGAAGTTCTGGGGCAACCTCCAGCCGCCGACCGAACCGGTGAAGGCGCTCGAGTGACGCCCTGACGCAGACCCGGGCGGGCGCCGGTGACGGGCGCCCGCCCTAGCGGATCACAGCCATGACGCCCCAGACCCCTTCCCCTGCGGCCGGACCGGCGCCGACGCCCGGCCGGGCCCGTCACCGGCCGGTGCTGGGCTTCGTGCTCGACAATCTCGTCTGGCTGATCCTGCTGATCGCCCTGACCGCCTTCGGGCTCTTCATCCCGAAGTTCCTGCAGATCGGCATCTTCCTCAACATCCTCGAGCAATCGACCTTCGTCGGCGTGATCGCCGTGGGCCTCTCGCTGACGCTGATCGCCGGCGAGATGGATCTCTCGGTCGAATCGGTCATGGCGCTGGCCGCGATGCTGGTCGCGCTCACCTTCGGCACCGGCGGCGCCGGTGGCGGGCTGGAACTCGACCCCGCCTGGCTCGCCTTCCCGGTCTCGCTCGCCATGGCGCTCGGCGTCGGGGCGGCGGTCGGCGCGCTGAACGGCCTCCTGGTGGTGCGCTTCGAGATCAACGCCTTCATCGTGACGCTCGCCTCCTACATCTGGGGCCGCGGCCTTGTGGTCGCGCTCTCGGGCGGGCGCTCGGTCTACGGGCTTCCCGACGCGCTGCGCGGGGTGGCGGTGCAGCGGCTGCTCGGTGTGCCGCTACTCGCCTGGGTGCTGATCGCGGTCTATCTCGTCTTTTCGTTCCTGCTCGCCAAGACCCCCTTCGGGCGGCATCTCTTCATGATCGGCGGCAATGCGGTGGCGAGCAACCGCGCCGGCATCCGCGTCGCGCGCAACGTCATCCTCGCGTTCCTGCTCTCGGGCATGCTGGCCGGCCTCGCCGGCTGGCTGCTCGCCTCCCGCACCGCCGGCGCCACGGCCAATCTCGGGATCGGCATGCTCTTCCAGGCCTTCGCGGCGGTGGTGATCGGCGGCGTCAGCCTCCGGGGCGGCGTCGGCCGGCTCTCGGGGGTCTTCGCCGGCGTGCTGCTGCTCTCCTCGATCCAGACGGCGATCAACGTCATGGGCATGCCGCCGCATTACACCATGATGATCCAGGGCCTGCTCGTGCTCGCCGCCGTCCTGCTCGACACCGCCAAGAACAACCTGCGGCGCAGCTATTTCTGACGGGCTGCCGGATGGATCGGTCGGCCGGGGCGACGCTCCGAACCGGCATCAGCGAGGCATTGCCAGGTGCCGGTTTCTCGGAGGGACGTGCGTCCGACCGCCGGGCGCCGTGGCCGCATCACAGCACGACCACGCTACAGGTTCAGGAGCCCGTATCACATGGCTGTTGCCGCTGCGGGGCGCGCGGTGCAGAAATCCTTCCATGGGAGACGTCACCATCACCTGCCCGGCCTGCGCGACCGAGATCCGGCTGACGGAATCGCTCGCCGCGCCGCTCCTGGCCGCGACGAGGCGGGAGTACGAGGCGAAGCTGGCCGCGGAGCGGGCGGCCATCGCCGCGCGGGAGCAGGCGGTCCGGGCGAGCGAGGCGGGGCTAGCGCGGGAGGTCGAGGCGCGGGTCGCGGCGCTCAGCGCCGATCTGGCCGAGGCGGCGAAGCGCAGCGCGGCGGAATCCGCCGCGGCCGAGCTCGAGGGCCTGCGGGCGGTTCTCGCCGAGCGGGACGAGAAGCTGCGCACGGCCCAGGCGGCGCAGGCGGAGATGCTGCGCAAGGCCCGCGCGCTGGAGGACCAGCAGCGCGAACTGGAGCTGACGGTGGAGACGCGGGTGACGGAGGCGCTGGCGGGCGTGCGCGACAAGGCGCGGGCGGAGGGCGAGGCGGCCTTTCGGCTCAAGGTCGCCGAGAAGGAGGAGCAGATTGCGGGCATGCAGCGCCAGATCGAGGCGCTAAAGCAGAAGGCCGAGCAGGGCTCGCAGCAATTGCAAGGCGAGGTGCTGGAGCTGGAGCTCGAAAGCCTGCTTCGGAGCCGCTTCCCGCATGATGCCGTCGAGCCGGTGCCCAAGGGCGAGAGCGGTGCGGACGTGGTACAGCGCGTGGTCTCGCCGGGCGGACAGGGCTGCGGCGCGATCCTCTGGGAGAGCAAGCGCACCAAGGGCTGGAACGACGGCTGGCTCGCCAAGCTGCGCAACGACCAGCGCGGCTGCGGGGCGGAGGTGGCGATCCTGGTCAGCCAGGCGCTCCCGAAGGGGGTCGAGCGCTTCGGCCCGGTGGACGGGATCTGGGTCTCGGACTGGGCCTCGGCCTTTCCGCTGGCGGTGGCGCTGCGGCAGTCCTTGATCGAGCTCGCGGCGGCGCGGGCGATGCGCGAGGGCGAGGGCACCAAGATGGAACTGGTCTACGACTACCTGACCGGGCCGCGATTCCGGCACCGCGTCGAGGCGATCGTCGAGCGGTTCCGCGACATGTCCGAGGATCTGGCCCGCGAGCGCAAGGCGATGACCCGCCTCTGGGCCAAGCGCGAGATGCAGATCCAGGGTGTCGTCGAGGCGACGATGGGAATGTACGGCGACCTGCAGGGCATCGCCGGCAAGGCCCTGGGCGAGATCGAGGGATTCGACCTGCCGATGCTCGACGCGCCCGAGGGCGAAGCCTAGACGATGGCTCGTGCCGCGCGTTTGATCAAAATCAAGGGACGCCCGCGTGGCGATCGCTAGGCTGGACGGGCAGGCCGAAGGGATTCGCGGGATGCGGCGAGTCGGGGTTGCCACGGGCGGCGCGACGGTGTTGACTCCCGCGTCCGGGTAGGGGATCGGGCCAGCGCGGGTGCAGGGTCGGGAACGGGTCAGGCATCGTCACGGCCGCGACGGGGAATAGGGCGAAGGAACGATCGATGGATTTTGACGGGCTCTTTCGCCGGCAGCTCGATTCGCTGCGAAAGGAAGGCAATTACCGCGTCTTCGCGGAACTCGAGCGCTGCAGCGGCGCCTTTCCCCGAGCGAAGCGGTATTGCGGCCCGGAGAGCCCGACCGAGGTGACGGTCTGGTGCTCGAACGATTATCTCGGGATGGGGCAGAGCCCGGTGGTCCTCGCCGCCATGCACGAGGCGCTCGACCGCTGCGGCGCCGGGGCCGGCGGCACGCGCAACATCTCCGGCACCAATCACGAACACGTGTTGCTGGAGCGCGAGCTCGCCGATCTGCACGGCAAGGAGGCCGCGCTCATCTTCACCTCCGGCTATGTCTCGAACTGGGCCTCGCTGGGGACGCTCGGGTCGCGGATCGAGGATTGCGTGATCCTGTCGGACGCCTTCAACCACGCCAGCATGATCGAGGGCATCCGCCACGCCCGCTGCGAGAAGCGCATCTGGCGGCACAACGACCCGGCCGATCTCGACCGCCATCTCGCGGCTCTCGATCCGGCGCGGCCGAAGATCGTCGCCTTCGAGAGCGTCTATTCCATGGACGGCGACATCGCGCCCGTCGAGGAGATCGTCGAGGTCGCGGAGAAGCACGGCGCGATGACTTATCTCGACGAGGTGCATGCGGTGGGCCTCTACGGGCCGCGCGGCGGCGGCGTCGCCGAGGAGCGCGGGCTGATGGACCGCATCACGCTGATCGAGGGCACGCTCGGCAAGGCCTTCGGGGTGATGGGCGGCTACATCACCGGCTCGGCGGCGCTGGTCGACTTCGTGCGCTCCTTCTCCAGCGGCTTCATCTTCACCACGGCGCTGCCGCCGGCGGTAGCGGCCGGGGCGCGGGCGAGCATCCGCCATCTCAAGGCCAGCGATGCGGAGCGCCTGCGCCAGCGCGCCAACGTGCGGAAGCTGCGGGCGCGGCTCGACGCGATGGGCATCCCGCATCTGCCCAACCCGAGCCATATCGTGCCGGTGATGGTCAAGGATCCGGTCAAGTGCAAGATGCTCTCGGACATCCTGCTCGACCAATACGGGATCTACGTGCAGCCGATCAATTATCCCACCGTGCCCAAGGGCACGGAGCGGCTGCGCCTGACGCCCTCGCCGCTGCACAGCGAGGCCGATCTCGATCATCTGACCCGTGCGCTCGGCGCGCTCTGGAGCCAGTGCGCCCTGGCGCGCGCCGTCGCCTGACCGCAGGGCGGGGCGCCGGCTTCCCGGTCGCTTCGGCCGTTACGAATCTTCGGTGGGTTCCGCGGGTGCTGCCCCGGTGATCTCCGTCCGGCCGCTGCGTTCCAGCGCCGCCTCCACGCTCGAGGCGAAGCGCGCCAGCGGCGGGCGAACGCCGTGGGAGAGCAGTTCGCGGCGCAGCGCCGGGCTGGTGCCGGTCACCCAGATCGCAATGCCGCGCCGGCGCGCCTTGCGTGCGAGCCCGGCGATCATGTTGGCGGCGGAGCTGTCGACCAGCGTCACCGCGGAGAAGTCGAGCACCAGCATCCGGTAGCCGTCGGAGATGCGCTCCAGCGCCGCGGCGACGGCGGAGACGGCCCCGAAGAAGATCGCGCCGCGGATGCGGTAGATCAGCACCTCCGGATCCGAGGCCTCGGCCGGGACATAGGGGATCCGCGCGCCGCGGGCGGATTCGGCCGCCACGTCGACGGCGGTGGACATGCGGTGGATGAAGAGCATCGCCCCGAGCCCGAAGCCGACCACGATCGCCTCGGTCAGGTCGCGGAAGATGGTCAGGCCGAGCGTGACGAGCAGCACCGCCGCGTCGCCGCGCGAGGCCCTGAGCAGCGCCGCGAAGGCCGGCTTCTCGACCATGTCCCAGGCCACCAGCGTCAGCACCGCCGCCAGCGCGGCGAGCGGCACGTATCCCGCGAGCGGCGCCGCCACCAGCAGGAAGAGCAGCAGGAAGAGGGCATGGAGCATGCCCGAGACCGGGCCGTGGGCGCCGGCGCGCACATTGGTCGCGGTGCGCGCGATGGTGCCGGTGACGCAGAAGCCGCCGAAGAGCGCCGCGCCCATGTTGGCGATTCCCTGGCCGACCAGCTCGGTATTGGGCCGGTGCCGCCGCCCGGTCATGCCGTCGGCCACCACCGCCGAGAGCAGCGATTCGATCGCGCCGAGCAGGGTGAAGGCCACGGCGTTCGGCAGGACCGCGGCGATGGCGGCGAGCGAGAAATCCGGCAGGGCCGGCGCGGGCAATCCGCCTTCGAGCCCGCCGAAGGTGCTGCCGATCGTGGCGACCGGGAGGCCGAGCAGGGCGGCGATAGCCGAGGCGGCCGCCACCACGACGAGCATGCGCGGCCAGTGCGGCCGGTAGCGCTTGAGCAGCGCGAGCCCCGCGAGGCAGAGCGCCGACATGGCGGCGGTGGGCAGGCTGAGGCTCGGCAGCGCCTGCCAGAGCGCGGGCAGCTTCTCGAGCAGCGGGCCGGGTTCGGGCCCAGGGAGGCTGAGGCCGAGCAGCGGCTTGAGCTGGCTCGCGAAGATGATCGCGCCGATGCCGGCGGTGAAGCCGACCGTGACCGGGAAGGGGATGAACTTGACATAGGTGCCGAGCCGGAGCGCCCCGAGCGCCACCAGCATCATGCCCGAGAGGAAGGTGGCGAGCACGAGGCCCGCGACGCCGTGGCTCGCGACGGTCTCGGCCACCAGCACGATGAAGGCGCCGGCCGGCCCGCCGATCTGGAAGCGGCTGCCGCCGAGCGCCGAGACGAGGAAGCCGCCGACGATGGCGGTGGTCAGGCCCATGGCCGGGGTGACGCCCGAGGCGATGGCGATCGCCATGGAGAGCGGCAGCGCGACGATGGCGACGGTGAGCCCCGCCAGGGCATCGGCGCGCAGCTGCGCCGGTCCGTAGCCCTCGCGCAGGGTGGTGACGAGCTTGGGCACGAATTCCGGGGTCGGAGCGGGCAGGTCGGCGGCGTTGTGGGTCAGTATCGGGGCCATGGGCTTGGAAATGCCCCTACCTAAGCCCGATCCCGGGCCGTGGGCAAGGTTTGCCGCGCCTTGGGGCGAAGGCATTGGGGGCGCAAGCTCTCTTCTTCGTCCGTCCCGCCACATAGCGAGGGCAGCGCCCGGCCCGGGCGGGTCCGGGCGGACGGGCGCGCGTCGAGGTGGCCTCGCCACGGCGACGGCGCCCGCATGTTGCCCGCGGCCGGCTCCGGGGATAGGGTCGCGGCATGTCCTGCGGGAGACGCCGATGCTGCGAAGGATCGTCCTTGCCGTGACCCTTGCCCTGGCGGCGCTGCCGCCGGGTGCCGGCGCGGTCGACGCGCGGCTGGCCCGCATGGCGACCGGCAGCCTCGCGGGCGCCTATTTCCCGGTCGGGGTCGCGCTCTGCCGGCTGGTCAACGAGACCCGCCGCACCCATGGGATCCGCTGCTCGGCGCAGCCCTCGGAGGGATCGGTCGCCAATATCGAGGCCCTGCGAGCCGGCGAGGTGGATTTCGCGATCGTGCAGTCGGACGTGCAGAGCGACGCGCTGCAGGGGGAAGGCGCCTTTTCCGGCGAGCCGGCATTCGCGGAGCTTCGGGCGGTGATGGCGCTGCATCCCGAGCCGCTCACTTTGGTCGCGCGGAAGGACGCCGGCATCGCGGGCATCGAGGATCTTGCCGGCAAGCGCATCGGCTACGGGCTTCCCGGATCCGGCGCCCGCGGGGTCTGGGACAGGCTCGCCGGGCAGATGGGATGGGACCAGCAAAGCTTCGCGGCGACGCTCGAGCTCGACCCGGACCGGCAGCCCGAGGCGCTCTGCGGCGGGAGCGTCGACGCCTTCGTCTTCACCGTGGGCCATCCGGCCCCGACCATCCACGAGGCGACCGCGGGCTGCGATGCGTTGCTGGTGCCGGTCACGGGGTCGCGGATCTCGGCGCTGGTGGCGGCCAATCCGTTCTATTTCGAGACCGAGATCCCCGGCGGCCTCTATCGCGGCAATCCCGCCCCCGTGCCGACCTTCGGCGTCGGGGCGACGCTGGTGACGCGGGCGGACGTGGCGGAGGACGTGGTCGGAACGCTGGTCGAATCGGTCTTCGGCAATATCGGGACCCTGCGCGGGCTCGATCCGGTCCTCGCCGGGCTCGACCCCGAGGAGATGGCGACGACCGGCCTGACCGCGCCGCTGCATCCGGCCGCCGAGGCCTATTATCGCGCCAAGGGCTGGATCGAATAGCGCCGCGGGCGGAGCCGGGGGGCGGAGTTACGGCTTGATGCGCGCGGCGATGCGGCGATGATGGCCGCGCGAAGGACAGGGAATCGGGGATGCGCGGGCCGGCAGGGCCCGGCAGCCAGGAGCCGGCGCAGCAGACGCCCAAGCCCGGCCGAATTCCCGCAGGGAGGAGGAACTGGCGATGTACCTGGGGATCGACATCGGCACGTCGTCGGTCAAGACCGTGCTCTTCGGCCGCGACCAGAAGCTGATCGGGCAGGCGAGCCGGCCGCTCGAGGTCACCCGCCCGCAGCCGGGCTGGTCGGAACAGGATCCCGAAGCCTGGTGGGCGGCGGTCGAGGCGACCATCGACGCGCTGGCGGCCGAGCACGGGCTGGCCGGGCTGCGCGGCATCGGGCTCTCGGGCCAGATGCACGGGGCGGTCTGCCTCGACCATGACGACCGGGTGATGCGGCCGGCGATCCTGTGGAACGACGGCCGCGCCAGCGCGGAATGCGCCGAGATCGAGGCGGCCTTCCCCGACAGCCGCCGGGTCGCGGGCAATATCGCCATGCCGGGCTTCACCGCGCCGAAGCTCCAGTGGATCCGCCACCACGAGCCGCATGTCTTCGAGCATATCTGCACCGTGCTGCTGCCCAAGGATTACGTGCGCTTCCGGCTGACGGGCCTGCATGTCTCGGAGATGTCGGATGCCTCCGGCACGCTCTGGCTCGACGTGGCGCGCCGCGACTGGTCGGACGACCTGCTCGCCGCCACCGGGCTCACGCGCGCGCAGATGCCGCGGCTCGTCGAGGGCAGCGCCGCCTCGGGTGAGCTGCGGGCGGAGCTCTGCCAACGCTGGGGCGTCGCCGGCACGGTGGTCGTCGCCGGCGGGGCGGGCGACAATGCCGCGGCGGCCTGCGGGGTGGGGGTGGTCACGCCGGGCTCGGCCTTCGTCTCGATCGGCACCTCGGGCGTGCTCTTCGTCTCCAATGCCGCCTTCTCGCCCAATACCGACGGCGCGGTGCATGCGTTCTGCCATGCGATCCCGGAGACCTGGCACCAGATGGGGGTGATCCTCTCGGCCTCCGACAGCCTGGAATGGTTGTCGCGGATCGCGGGCCGGCCGGCGGCGGAGCTCGCGGGCATGGTCGGCGCGGTCGCGGCACCCTCGGAGGTGACCTTCCTGCCCTATCTCTCTGGCGAGCGCACGCCGCACAACGATGCAAAGGCCCGGGGTGCTTTCGTGGGCCTGAGCCAGTCCGACGGGCTCGCCGATCTGGTGCAGGCGGTGATGGAGGGTGTGGCCTATGCCTTCGCCGATTGCCAAATGGCGCTGGCGGCGGCGGGCACGGATTTCGAGAGCGCGCTGGCGGTGGGCGGTGGCGCGCGGTCGGAGACCTGGCTCGGGATCGTCGCGAGCGTGCTCGACCGGCCGCTGGCGCTCGCCGCCGACAGCGATGTCGGCGCGGCGCTCGGGGCGGCGCGGCTGGCGATCTGTGCCGCGGAGGGCGCCGACCCCGCCGAGATCTGCGCCGCACCCGCCACGATCCGGGTCATCGAGCCCGACCCGGCCCTGGTCGCGCGCTATCGCGAAGGTCATGCGCGCTATCGGGCGCTCTACCCTGCACTCAGGGAGGGCCGGGCATGAGCGATTTCTTCGCCGGGATCGACAGGGTCCCGTTCAAGGGGCCGGAGAGCGACGATCCGCTCGCCTTCCGCTTCTACGAGCCGGACCGGATGGTGCTCGGCAAGCGGATGGAGGACCATCTGCGCATGGCGGTCTGCTACTGGCACAGCTTCGCCTGGCCGGGCGGCGACCCCTTCGGCGGCCAGACGTTCCAGCGGCCCTGGTTCGGCGACACCATGGACCATGCAAGGCTCAAGGCCGAGGTCGCCTTCGAGATGTTCGAGCGGCTCGGGGTGCCGTTCTTCACTTTCCACGACCGCGACATCGCGCCGGAGGGGGCGAGTCTGGCGGAATCGAACGCCAATGTGCGCGCGATCGCCGAGATCTTCGCCGAGAAGATGGCGGCGACGGGCGTCGGGCTGCTCTGGGGCACGGCGAACCTCTTCTCGAACCGCCGCTTCATGGCCGGGGCTGCGACCAATCCCGATCCGGAGGTCTTCGCCTATGCCGCGGCGCAGGTGAAATGCGCGCTCGACGTGACCCACGAACTCGGCGGCGCCAATTACGTGCTCTGGGGCGGGCGCGAGGGCTACGAGACGCTGCTCAACACCGACATGAAGCGCGAGCTCGACCAGGCGGGGCGGTTCCTGTCGATGGTGGTGGAGTACAAGAAGAAGATCGGGTTCCCGGGCACCATCCTGATCGAGCCGAAGCCCCAGGAGCCGACCAAGCATCAGTACGACTACGACGTGGCGACGGTCTTCGGGTTCCTCCAGCGCTTCGGGCTCGAAGGCGAGGTCAGGGTCAATATCGAGACCGGGCATTCGGTGCTCGCCGGGCATTCCTTCGAGCACGAGATCGCCACGGCGGTGGCACTCGGCGTCTTCGGCAGCGTGGACGCCAACCGCAACGACTACCAATCCGGCTGGGACACCGACCAGTTCCCCAACAACGTGCCGGAGATGGCGCTGGCGATCTACCACATCCTGAGGGGCGGCGGGTTCTCCACCGGCGGCTTCAACTTCGATGCCAAGCTGCGGCGGCAGTCGCTCGACCCGGTCGATCTGATCGCCGCCCATGTGGGCGGCATGGATGTCTGCGCGCGCGGGCTGCTCGCGGCGGCGGCGATGATCGAGGACGGCGGGCTGGATGCCGCGCTCGCGGAGCGCTATGCCGGCTGGGAGACGCCGGAGGCGCGGGCGATGCTCGAGAGCGATCTCGCCGCGATCGCGGAGCGCGTCGAGCGGGAACGGATCGATCCCGAGCCGCGTTCTGGTCGTCAGGAGCGGCTGGAGAACTGGATCAACCGCTTCGTCTAGATGGCGCGCGGCGCCGCAACCGGAAAGGGAGCCATCGCATGGCCACGACATCGAAGACCGACAAGGACGCCGAGCCCGAGGCCGAGGCCGCTTCGAGCGCGCTCGGCACCGAGATCGCGGCGCTGCGCGCCGATCTGAGCGAGCTTGCGGCGCATGTGGCGCGCATCGCCAAGACGCGGGCGAGCGGGCTGAAATCCGTCGCCGACGCCAAGTCGGGGAACGCGCTGGCAACCGGCGAGGCGACGCTGCAGGAGATCGCCGGGGAGCTGCGCTCGCTCGAGGACGAGCTCGCGGATGCCACGCGGCGCCGGCCGCTGACCGCGATCGGGCTCGCGGCGCTGGCGGGGTATCTCTTCGGCATTCTCTCGCGGCGCTGAGGCGTGGCGCGGCTCTTCGCTTCGCTGGCGGGCGTGCTCGAGGCGCGGGTGCGGCAGGTGGCGCGGCGGGTGCGGCTTCGCGCAATCCTGACAGCCTGCCTGATCGTGGCAATGGTGCTGGCGGTCTTCTTCGCGCTCGGCGCGGCGACCGCCGCACTGGCGGCGCGGCTGGGCTGGGTGGCGGCGCTCTCGATCATGGCGGGCGTGATGCTGCTCGCGGCGCTGATCCTCGCCGCGGTCCTTGCCGCGGAACGCCGCGAGGCGCGGCGGCTGGCGGCCGAGCGCTCGACCCTCGACCGCAAGCTCGCGCGCGCCGCGCTGCTTTCGGTGGCGCCCACCCGGATCCGACGCCCGTCGCGGGGCATGGTCGGGGCCGGGCTGGTGGCGCTCGGGGCGCTGATCATCCTTCTGCGCCGCGACGGGGAGGAGTGAGCCGCCGGCGGCGCGGGGCATTCAGGGGCAAGACGGGAGGAAGCGATGCTGAAGATCACCGAAGACGAGGCGCATAACTGCTTCGTGTTGGAGCCCTCGGGCAAGCTCGACCGGGCGGATTTCGCCAAGCTGACCGAGCGGTTCAACGCGCGCGTCAATGCCACGGACCGGATCCCGAACCTTGTGATCCATGCCCCGAGCTTTCCCGGCTGGTCGGATTTCGCGGCCTTCTTCGGCCATGTGGAGTTCATCCGCGAGCATCATCGGCTGGTCGGCAAGATCGCGCTGGTGTCGGATTCGCGGGTGCTCGACATCGCGCCCGCGGTGGCGCGGCAGTTCCTCGCGGCGGATGTCCGGCATTTCCCGGCCGATGGGCTGCAGGCCGCGCTCGACTGGGTGGCCGAGACCGGCGAGGCGGCCGAGCATGTGACGGTGATGACGGATCTGCCTGACGACGTGGTCGGCATCTCCGTGCGCGACGTGATCACCGCGCGCGACTATTCCGAGCGCATCGTGCCCCTGATCGAGGAGCGGCTGAAGCGCCACGACAAGATCCGGCTGCTCTACCGGATCGGGCCGGAGTTCAGCGCCTTCACGCCGGGGGCGGCCTGGAGCGACACCCGCGTCGGGCTCATGCATCTGACGCAGTTCAGCAAGATCGCGGTCGTATCGGATCTCGAATGGATCCGGCACGGAACCCGCATCTTCGCGCCGCTGATCCCGGCCGAGGTGCATGTCTTCGGCGACCGGGAGCTCGATGCGGCGAAGGCCTGGGTCAGCGCGCCGACCGGCGAGGCCGCGCCTCGGAGCTAGGGGCTCAGGACCAGCGGCAGGACGGTTCGTCCCGGCGGGAAGCCCTCGCCGTCGGAGGCGTCGATCTCGAAGACCTCCAGATGGCCGATCTGCGTCGCCTGGACCTCGAAGGCGACCGTGAAGGCGAAGGGCGCGGGGCCGTCGGCGCCGCCGCCGCTGGTGAAGCCTTCGGCCAGCACGCCGCCGTCGCGGCCGAGCAGGCGCCAGTTCACGGTGCCCTCGAAGCTGCGCGAGCAGCCGGAAACCGCGAAGCCGGGGTGAACGATTGCGCCGGCGCCCGGATCGGTGGCGACCACGAAGGCGGAATCCGGCAGGGCATCGGCGATCGCATCGCAGGCACCGGCCGCTTCGGCCGCCCCAGTCACGGCGGTGCCGCCGAGCGCGACCGTGGTCGTCACCGCGAGGATTGTTCGTATCAAGCTGGACCTCCTGCCATGTGCCCTGGCCGGCAGGCTAGCCGATCTCGCGGCCCGGCGCGACAGGAACCGGCGGGCGGATTCGGGCCGGTCGGACGGTGTTGCAGGGGAGACGCCTTTGGCGACGCGGCCGCGGCAGGCCGAGTTCAGGGCGCGCCTGGCGTCACCATCCCGCCCGGCGGTCGCTGCCCTCGTTTTGTGGCGGGACGGCCGGAGAGGAAAGGATGAGCTCCAGATGCGATGAACCTAGCCGACAATGCCAACAAACTTGCATGATTACCGATCGGTGATAGGGTTAACGCCTCGCTGGGGGACCGCCGTCGGCTTGCGTCGGGGGCGGCTGCGAGGGAGGGTGTGATGGGAGACGAAGCCCGCGCCGGCAGGCTACGGCACGCGCCCCTAGGCGCGGAGCAGGGTGCATCCCCGATGGCGGAGCTCTTCGACACGCCAGCCTTCGAGCGCCGCCTCGAACTGGCGCGGATCCGGCGTGCGATCTCGCTGGGAAACCGTGCCGCCGAAGGAACCCCTGCGGGCGACGGCGCGCGCGTCCTGGAACTCGCCCCGGGCGGGCCACCCGTTCTGCTTGCCGTGGCGGAAGCGCGGCCGCTGCCGGCGCCGGAGGTACCGGAAGCGGTGGGCGCCGGCCGCGGCCGGATCGCGGTGATCGGGGTCATCTTTGCGGCGGGGCTTGCGCTCGGCCTGGGCCTTGCGGTGTTTCTCGCGCTCTCGGGGGGCGATGCCGGCCGCATCGCCGAAGCGCCGCCGCCAGCGGTGGCCGCGGTGGCCCCGGAGCTGTCCGGCCTGCCGCTGCCCGACCCGGCGGCCCAATGGGCGCCGCCCGAGCCGTCGCGGCCGGCGCCGATCCGGCCGGCTACGCTCGCAGCTCCCATCCGGCCGGTGGCGCCGCTGCCCGGTCTTGGCCAAGGCTGGCGGGTCACCGCCGCGACTGTCCCCGGAGGCTATGCCGATGTGGATGTCCGGCTGAGCGCGCCGCCGAGTCTTTCCGAAGCCGATATGGCCACGGCGGCAGCGGCGCTGCAGGATGCCGGCTTCGGGGCGGTGGCCGCAGCGCGGGCCGGCGTCTCGATCGGCCGCACGAATGTCCGTTACTTCGCCGATGCGGATGCCGCTGCCGCCGGGGCGGCGGCGGCGGCGCTGTCGGCGGTCTGGCCGGATGCCGAGGCGCGGGATTTCACCCATCTCTCGGCCCGGACCGAACCCGGCCGGCTCGAGGTCTGGCTCTCCGGCGAAGCGCCGGCCCGTGCGGCGGCCGGCGCACCGCGCCAAGGCACCGGATCCGCTGCGGTCGCGGCCGCGGGGGATCCGGCGGAGGCGCCGCAGGGGGCGGGCCTCGCCGCGCTGCTCGGGCGGGTGCTCGGCGGCGGTGCGGACCGCGGTTCCGCCCGAGGGGACGGCGGCGGCGTGCCGGCCGGCCGCGCCACGATCCTGATCGAGCCCACGTCTACGGCCGTTTCCGCGTTTCCACCGGAGGCTCGGCGCCGCGCGACGGTACTCCTGCGGCCGGCGGCTCGGGGAAGGGACGGGCACGGCCTCCGGAGGCCGCGGGCCGAGCGGGCCGGCGTTTCGCGATCGGGGTGACGGCCGGAACCGGCGGCTCGGGCAGCCGTGGCGGCGGCGACGTGGCCTCCGGGGGATCGGACCGCGGCAGCGGCGGGACCTCGAAGGGCGGCACCGACCGAGCCGGCGGGTCCGGCGGCGGAACTGGGAGCGGGAAAAGCGGAGTGGATCGCGGCGACCGGTCCGGTGGCGGCTGGAGCAGGGGCGGCGGCGCCGGGGTATCGAGGGGCGGCGTGCAGGGTGTCTCGAAGGGTCGCGGCTCGGAGATGTCGAGGGGCGGCGGAAAGGGCGGATCGAAGGCCGGCGGCAGGAGCGCCTCGAAGAGCAGCGGAAAGAGCGCGTCCAAGGGCGGCGGCAGAGGCGGATCGAAGAGCGACGGCCGGGGCCGGTCTGGGTCCGGCGGCAGGGGCGGGCGGAACCGCTAGCGCGCCGGCGGCCGTCCTAGCCGCGTTCGCGCATCAGCCGCGCCTTCTGGCGGTCCCAGTCGCGCTTCTTCTCGGTCTCGCGCTTGTCGGTAAGCTTCTTGCCCTTGGCGATGCCGAGCTGGAGCTTGGCGCGGCCCCTGTCGTTGAAATAGAGACGCAGCGGCACCAGGGTCATGCCCTCGCGCCCGATGCCCTGCCAGAGCCGGGCCAGTTCGCGCTTGCTGACCAGGAGCTTGCGCCGTCGCCGCTCGTCATGGCCGAAGGCCCGCGCCTGCTCGTAGGCCGGGATGTAGCCGTTGATCAGCCAGAGCTCCCCGCCCTCGACCGAGGCATAGCTCTCGGCGATGTTGGCCTTGCCCGTGCGCAGGCTCTTGACCTCGGAGCCTTCCAGCACGATGCCGGCTTCGAGATCGTCCTCGATGAAATAATTGTGCCGGGCCTTGCGGTTCTCGGCGACGATCTTCCGCGGCCGTTCGGGTTTCTGCGCCATGATCGCGCCGCTCTAGCCGAGGTGGGGAAAGCTGTCCAGCGCGGGCGCGGGTTTCCGCAACGGGGGTTCATGCTAGGTTGTCGGGGGAGCCGCAGCATTCCGGAGGCCCGCCATGCCCGCCATTCTCGTCACCAGCGCCAGCCGCGGCATCGGCCGCGAATTCGTGCGCCAGTTCGCCGCCGACGGGTGGCAGGTCGTCGCCGGCTGCCGCGATCCGGGCGCGGTTGAGGCGGAGCTGCGCGCCTTAGGCGACGGCGTGCATCCGGTGGCGATGGACGTGACAGACGTCGCCGCGGTAGAGGCCGCGGCGCGGGCCGAGGCGACGCCGATCGACCTCCTGATCAACAGTGCCGGCATCATCGGGCAGGGCGGCGACGGGCCGGGGGCGGTGGATTACGGTGAATGGGCGCGGGTGCTCGACGTCAATACCTTCGGCCCGGTTCGCGTGCTCGACGCCTTCTTTCCGCGGCTCGCGGCGGCCGGGGGCGCGAAGGCGATCACGCTTACCAGCGGCTACGGTTCCATCGGCGATGCGGGCTCGGGCGGCTCGATGATGTATCGCACCTCCAAGGCTGCGGTGAACATGGCCATGCGCGCGCGGTCGTTCCAGCTCCGGGCGCAGGGGATCGTGGTCGCGGTCATCAACCCCGGCTGGGTGCGGACCGACATGGGCGGACCGGGCGCCCGCATCTCCGCCGAGGAGAGCGTGCGTGCCATGCGCGAGGTGATCGCGGGGCTGACCATCGAGGACACCGGCAGCTTCCGGAACTGGAACGGCCGGGAATATCCCTGGTAGTCGCCGCGCCCGCGCCGATGCCGATTGGACGGTGGCGAAATCGGAGTATGATGGCGCGTTCCGCGTGCTCCGGTGGTCCTGTTCCAGGGGTATCGTCGCCATTTCGGGCGGGAGCGGGGCGCGCATCATGGACAAGCAGGCAATCGAGCGAATCAGGAAGGCGCTGACCGGCGCCGAAGGCAAGCGGCTGGCCAAGGAAGAGGCCGCGGCGGCGCAGGGTTTCGACGACGGCGGCGCCGCGGCGCGGCGGGATGCCGGGAAGCTCGCGCGCAAGGCCCTCGCCTCGGGCAAGAAGGCCGACCGCTTCGAGGCGCTCGTGAAGGCGCAGGCGAAGGCCGCGGCCGAGCGCGCGCGCGAATGGCAGGCCGCGGCGGTCGAGCAATCGAAGGAGGGCGGGAAGCTGCTCGCGGACCAGCGCGCCGGCCTCGTCCGGTCGCTCGAGGTGCTGGCGGCGCTCGATCCCACCGTGCCGTCGCCGAGCTATCACCTGCTGAACACGCCGTTCCTGATCTGGCCGACGAACAGCGTGGATCTCGAGGCTTCCGAGATCGTGCCGTCCAACAGCTCGGCCAAGTTCCGCGCCCGGATCGGCAAGCACAAGTCGTTCTTCGGGGACGTCAAGTTCTACTACATCTGGGACAATGGGACCGACAAGTTCGCGGTGATCAATGCCGACGGCTATTCGATCTTCCACGGCACCGCCTTCGTGGGCGTCGGCGGCGGCATCTTTCCGGCAAATCGCGCGGCGTCCGTGCGGCTGACCGCGACGCTGCAGATCCTGGAATGGTGGAACCAGCCGCCGACCTCGCCCTTGCAGCAGACCGATCAGAGCGCCGAGATCCTCAACCTCCGAGTCAGCGCCGGCGGTTTCGGCGAAGTGGGCGCGATCGAGCTGCGCAACGTCTTCCGCGGCAGCGACCTGCGCCACACGCTGATGCTGGTGCCGCCGCGCGGGGTGGTGGTCTTCGCGGTGACCACGGCGGTGGCGATGGGCACCGGCGACGACGACGGGCTCGCCGAGGTCGATTTCGCCAGCGGCGAGTTCATGGTCGGCAGCCCGGCTGTGCTGGTCACCGTGCTGACCTGAGCGGCGGTGTCAGTTGAGCAGGCCTGCGTGGCGCATGGCGGCCTCCATGCGCTCGCGGGTCGCCGCCTCGACGGTGACCATCGGCGAGCGCACTTCGTCGCTGCACTTTCCCAGCACCGAGAGCGCGTATTTCGTCGGGCAGGGGTTCGATTCGGCGAAGGCGGCGCGATGCAGCGGCATGAGCCGGTCCTGCAGTTCCAGCGCGCGGGCGAAGTCGCCCGCGAGCGTCGCCTCCTGGAACTCGGCGCAGAGCCGCGGCGCGATATTGCCCACCACGGAAATGCAGCCGCGCCCGCCATGGGCGTTGAAGCCGAGCGCCACGTCGTCGTTGCCGCAGAGCTGCAGGAAATCGCGGCCGCAGGCGATGCGGGTGTCCGACACCCGGCCGATGTCGCCGGTCGCGTCCTTCACCCCGATGATCCGCGGCAGCTTCGCGAGCTCGCCCATGGTCGCCGGGCTCATGTCGATCACCGAGCGGCCGGGGATGTTGTAGATGATGATCGGCAGGTCCACCGCGTCGTGCAGGGTGCGGTAATGGTGGTAGAGCCCGCGCTGGCCGGGCTTGTTGTAATAGGGCGTGACCACCAGGGCCGCATCCGCGCCGACCGATTTCGCGAAGGCCATCAGGCGGACGGATTCGGCTGTGTTGTTCGAGCCGGCGCCGGCGATCACCGGGATGCGTCCCGCCGCGGTCCGCACCACGATCTCGACGCAGCGCTCGTGCTCCTCGTGGCTGAGCGTCGGCGTCTCGCCGGTGGTGCCCACGGCGACGAGGCCGTGGCTGCCCTCCTCCACATGCCATTCGACCAGATCGACCAGCGCCTTCTCGTCGATCCCGCCGTCGCGGAACGGCGTGATCAGCGCGGGGATCGAGCCTCTGAACATGGTCCTTCCTCCACTTCTGCCCGTTGCGCCGGGCCGAAAGCCGGGGGAACCTAGTCGCGAAACCGGTTCGCCGCAAGCGGATGATTGGTGGCGAACTGCACACGTTATGGTATATCATGAGTCAGGCAGAACGACCTTAGGAGGATCCGGATTGCGGCTGCGACCGATCTTGGCCTGCATCGCGCTCCTGTTCGTGCTTCCCGCGCCGCCCGGCCCGGTCGAGGCGCAATCCGATGCGCCGCAGGCGGCGCTGCTGGGGTCGGCGCTGGAAGCGGCGCGGGCCGGCGACTGGGCGGGCGCGGCGGATTTCGCGGCGCGGAGCGGCGATCCGGTGGTGCGCGACCTCCTGCTCTGGACCCGGCTCCGGGACGGGGCGGGGCGCTGGCGCGACTACGAGGATTTCGTGCTGCGCAACGGCGACTGGCCGGGGCTGCGGGTGTTGCGACGGGCCGGAGAGCGGCTGATGCCGCGGGATCTGCCGGCCGAGGAGGTCTTCGCCTTCTTCGACGGCGAGCCGCCGCAGACCGGCACCGGGGCGCTGCGCCTTGCGGACGCGCTGGCGGCCACGGACCGCGAGGAGGAGGCCGAGGCCGAGGCGGTGCGCGGATGGCGCGAGCTGTCGCTGGGACCGCCCGAACAGGCGGAGTTCCTCGGGCGCTGGGGCGACGTGCTGGCGCCGCATCACGTCGCCCGGCTCGACATGTGCCTCTGGGAGGGCTGGACCCGGGAGGCCGAGGCCATGCTGCGCCTGGTCGACGAGGACTGGCAGGCGCTGGCGCGCGCGCGGATCGCGACGCGCCGGGACACCGAGGGCCTGACGCTCGCGATCCGGGCGGTGCCGGGCAAGCTGAAGCGCGATCCCGGTCTCGCCTTCGAGCGCTATCGCTACCGCGTCGAGAAGGGCCGCTGGGAGGATGCCGAGGAGTACCTCCTGGAGAAATCGACCACCCGCGAGGGGCTGGGCAGGCCGGAGATGTGGATGGAGCGCCGCGCCAATCTCGCGCGCCAGGCGCTCCGGCGCGGCGAGGTGGATCGCGCCTATCGGCTCGCTTCGAAGAGCTTCGGGGCGGGCGGCGCGGATTACGCCGATTCGGAATGGCTCGCGGGCTTCATCGCGCTCACGCGGATGGAGGATCCCGAGCGGGCGCTGGCGCATTTCCGGCGCTTCGAGGCCGTGGTCGCGACGCCGATCAGCCTGGGCCGCGCAGGCTACTGGATCGGGCTGGCCGAGGAGCGCCTGGGCGATGCCGCCGCGGCGGAGGCGGCCTTCCGGGCGGCTGCGCGGCATCAGACGAGCTTCTACGGGCAGCTGGCGGCGGAGCGCGTCGGGCAGGCGCCCGATCCCGCCCTGGCGGGCGAGGCCGCGCCCAACTGGCACCGGGCGGCGTTCCGGAAATCCTCGGTGATCCGGGCGGGCTATCTGCTGCATCTCGCCGGCGAGGGGCCGCGAGCCTCGCAGTTCTTCCGACATGCCGCGGAGGAGCAGCCCGCGGCGACCCGGGCGGCGCTGGCGCAGATGGCGATCGACATCGGCAGGCCGGAGATCGGCATCCGCATCGCCAAGGACGCGGCCGCCGAGGGCATCATCATCGCCGCGCAATACTATCCGCTGCATGCCATCGCCGAGCGCGACTGGCCGGTTCCGACCGAATACGCCATGGCGATCGCGCGGCAGGAATCGGAGCTGAACCCGCAGGCGGCCAGCGGGGTCGGGGCGCGCGGGCTGATGCAGCTCATGCCCGCGACCGCCGAGCACATGGCGACGCTCGCCGGCGTGGATTTCGATCTCGACCGGGTCGGCGCGGATCCGATCTACAACGCCACCCTCGGCACGGAATACCTGTCGCGCATGCTCGACCGCTACCGGGGCTCCTACATCCTCGCGACGGCGGCCTATAACGCCGGGCCGGGAAGGGTGGACGAATGGATCCGCACCTTCGGCGACCCGCGCCGGCAGGAGGTGGACCCGGTGGTCTGGGTGGAGATGATCCCCTTCTCGGAGACGCGCAACTACGTCATGCGCGTGCTCGAGGCGCTCCACGTCTATCGCGCGCGGCTGGAGGGCCGCACCGGGCCCGTACGGCTCTCCGCCGACATGACGCGCACCTGATAGGCCGCCCGGCGCCGGGCGGCGGCCGGCCCGCGTCAGAGCATCGCGGGCACGACCTGGTCGGGTGGGCGGTGGCCGTCGGCGAAGGTCTTGATGTTGATGATCACCTTCTCGCCCATCTCCATCCGCCCCTCGAAGGTCGCCGAGCCCATGTGCGGCAGCAGCATCACATTGGGCAGGTCGCGCAGGAGCGGGTTGATGTCGTGGCCGTGCTCGTAGACGTCGAGGCCGGCGCCGCCGAGCTCGCCCGCCCGCAGCATCCGGACCATGGCGTTCTCGTCGATCACCTCGCCGCGGGCGGTGTTCACGATATAGGCCGAGGGCTTCATCAGCTTCAGCCGCCGCGCGTTCATCAGATGGAAGGTCGAGGGCGTGTGCGGCACGTTGATCGACAGGATGTCGATGCGCGCCAGCATCTGGTCGAGGCTCTCCCACCAGGTCGCGCCGAGCTCCGCCTCGGTGTCGGGATGCAGCCGCCGGCGGTTGTGGTAATGGACCGTCAGCCCGAAGGTCCGCGCGCGGCGGGCGATCGCCCGGCCGATCCGCCCGAGCCCGAGGATGCCGAGCTGCTTGCCCGCGATGCGGTGGCCCATGAGCGCCGTGGGCGACCAGCCCTGCCATTCCCCGCGCTGGATCATCGCCGCCCCTTCGGGCAGCCGGCGCGGCACCGCGAGAATCAGCGCCATGGCCATGTCGGCGGTGTCCTCGGCCAGCACGCCGGGGGTGTTCGTCACCACGATTCCGCGCGAGAGCGCGCTCGCCACGTCGATATGGTCGAAGCCTGCACCGTAATTGGCGATCAGCCGCAGGTCCGGGCCGGCGCGGGCGAGCAGGTTGGCGTCGATCCGGTCGGTGATGGTGGGGACCAGCACCTCCGCCCCCGCCATCGCCTGGGCGAGTTCCTCGCCGGTCATGGGCCGGTCCTCGGCGTTGAGGGTCACGTCGAAAAGCTCCCGCAGGCGGGACTCGACCGGCGCAGGCAGACGGCGCGTCACCACGACGCGCGGGCGGGGAGTCGGCATGCGGATTCCTGTTTCTCTGCGGCGCGCTATTCGCTATCGTTGCGGGATAATTGCACGGGGCGGTCCGGAAGATCCAGACACTTCCCGGCACGAGGATACGAGCAGGAGGCCCCTGTCTTGACGGGAATCGCGGGCATGGCGCGATGCGCGGCGGTCGTGGCGCTCATCGTCGCGCTCGCCGGGGAATCGGCCGGCGGGACCGCGGTCGAGCCGGGCGCGCGCGGGCCGGTGACCAACCTGCCGCTGCCGCGCTACGTCTCGCTCCGGGCGGCGAGTGCCAATGCCCGGCGCGGCCCGGATTTCGACCAGCGGGTCGATTGGGAATTCGTGCGCCGCGGGCTGCCGCTGCAGGTCGTGGCCGAATACGGCCTCTGGCGGCGCGTGATCGATTCCGAGGGACTGGGCGGCTGGGTGCATAATTCGCTCCTGTCGGGCGCCCGCACCGGCCTCGTCCGGGGCGAGACCGCGGTGGCGCTCCATGCGGCGCCGAGCGAGCGGAGCGCCGTCCGCGCGATGGCCGAGCCGGGCGTGATCGCGCGCATCGCGGCCTGCGAGGCGGAATGGTGCGACGTCTCCGCCGGCGGTTTCACGGGCTGGATCCCGCAGGGCGTGCTCTGGGGCGTCGATCCCGGCGAGGTCTTCGACTGAACTTCAATCGGGGCGATAGCGGACCGGGCGCTTGCGCCGCGAACGGCTGCGATGCTAGAGGACGGACCTGCAACGACAGGCGGCAGGACGGGGGCACGGGCCAGACATGACGGAGAGGCCGACCCGGATCGACCACGAGGGCCTTCTTGCCTGCGCGCGCGGCGAGATGTTCGGCGCCGGCAATCCGCAGCTGCCCATGCCGCCGATGCTGATGATGGACCGCATCACCGAGATCTCCGCCGACGGCGGCCCGGCCGGCAAGGGCCATGTGGTTGCGGAATTCGACATCCGCCCCGATCTCTGGTTCTTCGCCTGCCATTTCATCGGGGATCCGGTGATGCCGGGCTGCCTCGGCCTCGACGCGCTCTGGCAGCTGACCGGCTTCAACCTCGGCTGGCGCGGCATGACCGGGCGCGGCCGCGCCCTCGGCGTCGGCGAGGTGAAGTTCACCGGCATGGTGACGCCCGCGGTGAAGCTGGTGGAGTACACGGTCAATTTCACGCGGGTGATCGACCGCAAGCTCAAGCTCGGCATCGCCACTGGCGAGATGCGGGCCGATGGCGAGCTGATCTATACCGCGACCGACATGAAGGTCGGCCTTTTCACGGACTGAAGGAGGACCGGCCATGCGCCGTGTCGTGATCACGGGCCTCGGGATCGTTTCCTCGATCGGCAACGACGCCGACGAGGTCACCGCCTCGCTGAAGGCCGGCCGCTCGGGCATCAGCTTCGCCCCGGACTATGCCGAGCGCGGCTTTCGCTGCCAGGTGCACGGGCGCCCCGATATCGACATCGCGGCGCATGTGGACAAGCGCCAGCTGCGCTTCATGGGCGACGGGGCGGCCTGGAACTACATCGCCATGGAACAGGCGATCGCGGATTGCGGGCTCGGACCGAAGGAGGTCTCGCATCCCCGCACCGGGCTGATCATGGGCTCGGGCGGGCCGTCGACGCGCAACCTCTTCGAGGCGCATCGGATCGTCATCGAGAAGGGAAGCCCCAAGCGCATGGGTCCCTTCATGGTGACGCGCGGCATGAGCTCGACCAATTCCG
Organism: Rhodovulum sp.; assembly: GCA_020637615.1. Taxonomy (GTDB): domain Bacteria; phylum Pseudomonadota; class Alphaproteobacteria; order Rhodobacterales; family Rhodobacteraceae; genus Amaricoccus. Next base: position 7,728 of record JACKKC010000009.1, on the reverse strand, counting down.
CTTGCCTCGCGACCCCGTTCCATATCAAGGGGATCAACTATTCGATCACCTCGGCCTGCTCGACCTCCGCCCACTGCATCGGCAACGGCGTCGAGCAGATCCAGTGGGGCAAGCAGGACATCGTCTTCGCGGGCGGCGGCGAGGAGCTCGACTGGACGCTCTCCTGCCTCTTCGACGCGATGGGGGCGATGAGCTCCAAGTACAACGACACGCCCCAGACCGCGAGCCGCGCCTTCGACGCCACCCGCGACGGCTTCGTGATCGCCGGCGGCGGCGGCGTGGTGGTGCTCGAGGAACTCGAGCATGCGCTGGCCCGGGGCGCGCGGATCTATGCCGAGGTCACCGGCTACGGCGCCACCTCGGACGGCTACGACATGGTCGCGCCCTCCGGCGAGGGGGCCGAGCGCTGCATGAAGCTCGCGCTCTCCACCATCGGCAACCGCAAGGTCGGCTACATCAACGCCCATGGCACCTCGACGCCGGCCGGCGACGTGACCGAGGTCGAGGCGATCCGCCGGGTCTTCGGGGAGGATTCGGTGCCGAAGATTTCCTCCACGAAATCGCTCACCGGGCATTCCCTCGGCGCCACCGGCGTGCAGGAGGCGATCTACTGCCTGATCATGCTGCGGGACGATTTCATCACCGCCTCGGCCAATGTCACGGAGCTCGACCCGGCGATCCGGCCCGGCGAGATCGCGCTCGAGCGGATCGACGGCGCGGGGCTCGACACGGTGATCTCCAACAGCTTCGGTTTCGGCGGCACCAACGCCACCCTCGCGCTCAGCCGATATCATGGCTGAGGCCGGGCCGACCAGCGGGCTGATGGCCGGCAAGCGGGTGCTGATCCTCGGGGTCGCGAACGACCATTCCATCGCCTGGGGCATCGCCAAGGTGCTGCACGCTGCGGGTGCGGAGCTTGCCTTCACCTATCAGGGCGAAGGCTTCGGCCGCAGGGTCGAGCCGCTGGCGCGCTCGCTCGGGGCCGAGATCGTGCTGCCGGCGGACGTGCAGGATCCCGCCTCGCTCGATGCGCTCTTCGCCGAGGTGGGGCGGGTCTGGGGCGGGCTCGACGTGCTGGTCCATGCCATCGCCTATTCCGACAAGGCCGAGCTCGACGGCCGCTTTCTCGACACCAGCCGGGAAAATTTCCTGCGCTCGCTCGACATCTCCTGCTACAGCCTCGTCGACCTCACCCGCCGTGCCGCGCCTCTGATGACCGGAGGCGGATCGATCATCACGCTCACCTATATCGGCGCGCAGCGGGTCACGCCGAACTACAATGTCATGGGGGTGGCCAAGGCGGCGCTTGAGAGCGCGGTGCGCTATCTCGCCAGCGACCTCGGCCCCCAGGGCATCCGGGTCAATGCCATCAGCCCGGGGCCGATGCGCACGCTGGCCGGCGCCGCGATCGCCGGCGCGCGAAAGGTCTATCGCGCGACCGAGATGAACGCGCCGCTGCGCGCCAATGCCAGCCTCGAGGCGGTTGGGGGGGCGGCGCTCTATCTCGCCTCCGATCTCTCCGTCTCGACCACCGGCGAGATCATCTTCGTGGACGGCGGCTATCACGTGACGGGCATGGCCCAGCCGGAGAACCTCTGAAGGCCCGTCCGGGCGGGGCTCCGGGGCGCTCGGAAAGGAGGGGCGATCCCGTGCTGAAGCTGGTGGTCTTCGATGCCTATGGCACGCTCTTCGACGTGGCCGCGCCCGCGCGCCGCGTCGCCGCGGAGCCGCAATTCGCGCCTTTCGCCCCGCATTGCGGCGCGGTGGCGCGCGACTGGCGCCAGAAGCAGCTCGAATACAGCTGGATCCGCGCGGTGACCGGCGCGCATGCGGATTTCTGGACCGTGACCGGGGAGGCCCTCGACTGGGCGCTCGACGCTTCGGGGCTCGGCGCCGAGGCCGGGCTGCGCGACCGCCTGCTCGCGCTCTACCGCGAGCCCGATGCCTATGCGGACGTGGCGCCGGCGCTGGCGCGACTGCGTGCGGCACGGCTCGGCACGGCGATCCTCTCGAACGGCGAGCCGGCGATGCTCGATGCGGCGGTGGAGGCTGCGGGCATCGGCGGGTCGCTCGACGCGATCCTCTCGGTCGAGGCGGCGGGAGTCTTCAAGCCGGCGCGCGCGGTCTACGACCTGGTCGGACAGGAATTCGGCACGGCGAAGGACGAAGTCCTCTTCGTCTCGGCCAACGGCTGGGACGCGGCCGCGGCCTCGGGCTACGGGTTCGCGACGGCCTGGGTGAACCGTGGGGGTGCGCCGCGGGACCGCCTGCCCTGGTTGCCGGATCACGAACTGGCGGATCTCTCCGGCGTGCCGGAACTGGCGGAGGCAGGATGATGAAGCGTTTCGTGACCTCGGACGGGCTGAGCCTAGCCTATACGGACGAGGGCGAGGGGCTCCCCGTGCTGTGCCTGCCGGGACTGACCCGGAACGGCGCGGATTTCGACGAGCTGGCGGCGGCGCTCAAGGGGCGCTACCGGCTGATCCGCCTGACGCTGCGCGGGCGCGGTGCTTCGGACCGCGATCCGGACCCGACGAACTACAACGTCGGGATCGAGGCGCGGGACGTGGTGGAGTTCCTCGACCACCTCGGGCTGAAGCGGGTGATGATCGTCGGCACCTCGCGCGGCGGGCTGATCGCGATGGTGCTGGCGGCGACGGCGAAGGACCGGCTGGCCGGCGTTCTCCTCAACGACGTCGGGCCGGAGCTGGCGCCGGAGGGGCTCGCGAACATCCTGTCCTATCTCGGGATCGAGCCGAAGGCGAAGTCCTACGAGGAGGCGGTCGAGGCGCTGAAGAAGCGGATGGGCGCGCGCTTCCCCGGCCTGACGGACGCCAAGTGGACGAGCCTCGCCCGGCGCTGGTTCGACGAGGGGCCGGAGGGTCTCGTCCTCAACTACGACGCGCGGATCCGCGACAACATCGAGGCGACCGCCGGGCAGGCGGCGCCGAACATGTGGCCGCTCTTCGACGCGCTCGACGGCGTGCCGCTGGCGGTGGTCCGCGGCATGAACTCCGACCTCCTGACCGCGGAGACGGTCGAGAAGATGCGGGAACGGCGGCGCGACCTGATCGTCGGCGAGGTGCCCGACCGCGGCCACGTGCCGTTCCTCGACGAGCCGGAGGCGCTGGCGGCGCTGGCCTCGCTGGTGGCGCGCGTCGGTGGATCGTGACCGGGATCGACGCGATCCGCGCCGCGGCGGCACGGGCGCGGGGGATCCGGCGGACGCCGCTCCTCGAGGCGGCGGGGCTCGACCGGATCGCCGGGCGACGGGTGCTGGTCAAGGCAGAGTCCCTGCAGACGACCGGCTCGTTCAAGGCTCGCGGCGCTTGGGCGGCGGTCTCCGCGCTGCCGGAGAGGACGGCCGGCGTGCTCGCCTATTCCTCGGGAAACCACGCGCAGGGCGTCGCCTGGGCGGCGTCCGCCCATGGGGTGCCCTCGGTCATCCTGATGCCGAGCGATGCGCCGGCCGCGAAGGTCGCGGGCACCCGGGCGCTCGGCGGCGAGGTCGTGCTCTATGATCGTGCCGGCGAGGATCGTGACGCGCTCGGCGCGCGGCTGGCGGCGGAGCGCGGGCTCACGCTGATCCCGCCCTTCGATCATCCGGAGGTGATCGCCGGCCAGGGCACCACCGGGCTCGAACTCGCCGAGCAGGCGGGTGCGGCGGGCGTGGCGGCGGCGGAGGTGCTGGTGCCCTGCGGCGGCGGCGGGCTGAGCGCTGGCATCGCGCTGGCGCTCGAGGCGGAAGCGCCCGCCCTGCGCGTGCGCACCGTGGAGCCGGCGGGCTTCGACGACATGGCGCGCTCGCTGGCTTCGGGCAGGCGGGAACGGAACGCGGCCTCGACCGGATCGCTCTGCGACGCGATCCTCACCCCCGCGCCCGGCGCGCTGACCGTCCCCGTGCTGTCGCGTCTGGCATTGCCGGGCCTCGCGGTGAGCGATGCGGAGGCGCTCCGCGCCATGGAAGCGGCGTTCCGGCATCTCAAGATCGTCCTGGAGCCGGGCGGGGCGGTGGCGCTGGCCGCGGCGCTCTTCCGGCCCGAGGCGGTGGCGGGCGAGGCCGTCATCGTGCTGGCCACCGGCGGCAATGTCGACCCGGCGATGTTCTCCCGCGCCCTCGCAGGTCAGGCGCGGGATGGCTGAAGCGGCATCCGGGTAATTGCCTCGGACCGGCGTCCGGCCCCGTGGCTGCGGCGCCACCTTCCTCCGTGGATTTGGCACGTGACAAATCCGCGAGGGGGTAGACGACCCAGCCCTTTCCATAAATGTTGCGCCGTCCGAGTATTCGGGCGGCGCGCTTGTATTAACCGATTAGATCGCGCTCATAGACCTTGTCTGCTGCCAATCCGATCTTCATTGCCGGGGTCTCGGTGGTCGCCCGAGTGCCCATCCAGTTGTGCTTGAAACGGTAGATTTCGAGGACTTTGCAGAGTGTTGCCGGATTGTAGAAGTAGTGCCGGTCCCATGCCCTCCCATTCGAACTCGCCGTTCGACCAGGCCGCGCCGTGGCGCGAACATTGCTCCTGACCTTGTGGAAGTAGGCATCGACGCTTCGCAGCGTCGCCAACCGCATCAGCCGTGTGTGCCGTTCGAGCGGGATCTGCCCGCAATCGGTTAGAATGCGGATTCGCCGGTTCGGTTTGGATTTTGTGTGGTAGGGCCAGTCATAAGCCTCGCCCGGGAGCGCGTCCGCAAGCCGTTCGGCGGTCGCAATGTCGATGATCTCGTTGGCATATTGTGTTGGAATGGTGTCGAAGAGGTGGGGCGCGATTCCGGTGTCTTGTTCCAGTGTGGCGCGCCCGTCGCTCACCAGGGCATTGCGCGAGTCGTTGGTCTGATGCTTGTCGAAATGGACCACGATGACGTCGGTCATTGGGAGTGTCAGGAACTCTGTGTATTCGCCGCCGGTCCGGTTCCAATCTGACCGCCCTCAACCACCCAGCGGCGAGAAGCGATCCTCAAACATTATGGCGAACTGGTTTACCGCTGTCAGCCATCCTCTGACGGTTCTCGAAGTTTTCTCGTGCCCCCGGATCGCGAGGTAGATCAGCTTCTCGGCGGCATCCTCGGACGGGAACGAACCGCGCGTCTTGATCGATTTCCGGATCACGCGCTTGTCCGGCCCATGCACCCGGACCTTCCACTCGCCCTCGCCGTAGACCTTGAGCCCGGTGGCGTCGACGGCGAGGTGCAGGGGACCGCCGGAGGGCCGGGCGAGCACCGGCACGGCGAGCGTGGCCGCGCGCCGGGAGAAGATGGAATAGTGCGGCACGGTGATCTCCAGCCCGAGCAGCCGCGTCAGATCGTGCAGGAAGCCCTGGGTCTGGCGCAGCGTCAGCCCGAACACCGCCCGCAGACCGAGCGCGCAGAGGATCGCCATGTCGCTGTAGCGCCAGACCTTGCCGCCAGCCGCCCCCCAGCCGGCGACCACCGCCGCGTCGATCCAGAGCGTGATCGCTCCTCGTGCGACCAGCGCCCGATTGTAGTCGCGCCAGTTCATGACCCGGTAGCGGGCCTTCGGCTTCGGGGCGGCGGACTTGCGGACGCGCTGGGCCATCCCAAGCCTGAATCACTTTCCCCGCAACAGCGGAATCCCCTTAGTTCAGCCACTTCCATGCAACAACGCCCGGGACATTGTGTAACAAATTGTTGTTACGTATTTTTTCGATGCGGTCCGGTGCGCTCTTCGGGCAGCCGTCGTCCGATCCGTCCAGCCGGAGTTCGTATTGCAGCGGTGCGCACCGATCGGGTGACGGCAGCAGGCGGGCTGCGCCGGTCACGTGCCGGCAGAGGTTTCGTCCGCGAATCGTCCCGGTGGCCGCCCGGAGTGGCGGCTGAAGGCGGTGCTGAAGGCGCTGGCGGACCCGTATCCGACTCGGGCGGCGACCTCCTCCAGTCCGATCCCGCCCTGCCGCAGCAGATCCTTGGCAACCGCCATGCGCCATGTGGCCAGATAGGTCATCGGCTGCATCCCGACCAGACGCGTGAAGCGCTCGAAGAAGGCCGAGCGCGACATCCCCGCCGCGCGCGCGAGATCCGGGATCGTCCAGCGGCAGGCGATATCGCCATGCAGGTCGCGCAGGGCGGCGGCGATCCTCGGATCGGTCAGCCCGCGCAGCAGGCCGGGAGCGGCGGTGCGCGCCGGGGCCGCGCGCAGCGCCTCGATCAGCAGGATCTCGGCCAGCCGCTCGAGGATCAGGTCCCGACCGACCTCCGCGCGCGCCGCCTCGTCGCCCAGCATCCGCACCAGCTGGGTAAGCCGGGGAACGCCCCGCACGTGGATCATCCGCGGCAGGAGCGAGACCAGCAGCGACGCATCCGGTGAGCCGAAGCTGAACCAGCCGCCGAATTGCCGCATCTCGGGCGCACCCTCCTGCCGGCCATAGCGGATCCGGCCTTCGGTGGGCGCGGTCCGGGCGTCGATGCGCTGAACCGGCGCGGGCTCCAGCCCCGTCATGGTGAAGGTGGGTGTCTCGGGCAGCAGGACGAAGTCGCCTTCCTCGAGCACGACGGGATCCTCGCCCTCGACGGCGAGACGGCAGCGGCCTTCGAGCATCGCGGCGAAGGCCGGCTGGCCGAAGCCGACATACTGCACCGCCCAGCGACCGGCGGCGCCGATCTCCTTCGAGAATACGGCCTGCGGGCGCAAGAGCCCGATCACCTGGGCGAGCGGATCGAACATTCAGGACTTTCGCAAACGATAACAGGATTCAGGATTGGTGATGATCCGGATCTGGCGCGCTAAATCCCTCCTGTCAACATCGAACACAGGAGATCGCCATGAACACCGTCCTAATCACCGGGACCTCGTCGGGCTACGGGCTCGAGACGGCCCGCCACTTTCACGCCCGGGGGTGGAAGGTCATCGCCACCATGCGCGGCCCGAGGGAAGGGCTCCTGCCCGAAGGCGTCCAGGTTCTCGCCCTGGACGTGACGGCTCCGGCAAGCATCGCGGCCGCCGTCGAGGCCGCCGGTCCCATCGATGTGCTGGTGAACAATGCCGGGATCGGCCTGGTCGGTGCTTTCGAGGCGGCGCCGATGGACCATGTCCGCAAGCTTTTCGACACCAACACCTTCGGCACGATGGCGATGATTCAGGCGGTGATCCCGCAGATGCGGGCGCGCCGCGCGGGTGTGATCGTCAACGTTACTTCCAGCGTGACCCTGGCGCCGATGCCGCTGGCGGCCGCCTATACCGCCAGCAAGCAGGCGATCGAGGGATTTTCCGGCTCGCTGGCGCATGAACTCGCGGCCTTCGGCCTGCGGGTGAAGCTGGTCGAGCCCGGCTACGCCCCGACGACCCGCTTCTCTCAGAACGTCGAATTCTCCATCGAGGAGATGATCCCCGAGGCCTATGCCGGTTTCGCAAGACCGATCTTCGAGGCCTTCGCGCATCCGCCGCTGACGACCCGCGAAAGCGACGTGGCCGAGGCGGTGTGGCAGGCCGCGAACGATGCCTCGGACCGCCTGCACTATGCGGCGGGTGCCGATGCCGTTGCGCTGGCCAAGGCGGGATGATCGGCGGGACAACGATCGACGCCAAGGGCGGATACGGGGGTGTCGAAATCGCGCAACATCTTCAGCCGACGCACCCGTCCCGATCATGCGCCGTCCTATCAGGCGCATAGCCCGTGGAAGCTCAGCCAGCGCGCCGGCCCCGGCCAGATCCAGAGCCCGATCGCCACGGGTCGATCGGGCTCTGGACCTTTGGCCCGCGCGGAACGGGAG
>JACKKC010000081.1 GCA_020637615.1 Rhodovulum sp. | reverse complement strand
CGGCTATTCGCAGGCGCTCGACGGCACCTGGGCGCAATACAAGCGCGAGACCGGCCGCCTGACCGCGCGCCGCAACGATTTCGGCGATGCCGTCGACTTCGTCGGCTGGTATCATTCGAAGACGTCGCGCGACCTGGGCGTGGCGCCCAACGATGCCTACAGCCTCTATCTCGCCTATTACTCGGGCTGGGGCGGGTTCAAGAACGGTTCGTGGCGCGGCAATTCCAGCCTCCAGCGCTACGCGCAGGAGACCGACGCCATGGCGCGCAAATATGCCGCGCAGATGCGCGACTGCGACTGATCCTGATGGTATTCCGTTGAACAAAGGGCGGCTCGAAAGCCGCCCTTTTTCCGTTGGTTATCGCGGCTTCTTGCCGAACACCTTGATGTATTCGGCTTCGCCGCCCTTGGCGAGCGCCTTGGCCTGCCTCACCCAGTCGTCGCGCTCGATGCGCCCGTGGAACCTGAGATAGCCGTCGACCCACTCGCGCTCGGCCTTCTTCCACGCGGCGACCTGCGCGTAGGTGTAGATGCCGAGGCCGTTGAGGGTCTTTTCGATCTTCGGGCCGACGCCCGAGATGAGCTTCAGATCGTCCGGCTTGGCAGGCTTCTTCATGGCCGCCGGACGGCCGGCGTCGGCCTTGGCCGCCTTGCCCGTCGCAGCGGGCTTCGCGGCCTTGCTCGACCCGGCCGCGTTCTCCTTGGCCTTCGCCGTCGCCCTGGTCCCGCTCTTCGGTGCCTTCGGCGCACTGTCGGCAACCGTTCCCGGCCTCACCCTGGCATTGGCCGCCTGGCGGCCGCCGCCGACCTGGCGCGCGGTCTTCTGCGGCGCCGAGCTTCCCGGCACCGTCGAGGCCTTCCGGCTCCGCTTCGCCGTGCCGGAAGATAGTGCCAGAGCGGCGGGCGTAACGGGATCGGTGGTCTCTGAGGCGACTTCCGCCTTCTTTCCTTTCTTCGCCACCGGCGCCTTCTTGACCCTGGCCGACTTCGACGGCGCCTTGACGGCGGGGTCGGCGTCGGACGTGCCCTCGAAACTGATCACCGGCTCCATCGTGGCAAGCTGCTCGTCGTCGAGCCAGCACAGGCTCTTGTGGCCGTTGCCCAGATCCTTGAGCGGCGGCACTTCAGTCTCGCATTTGTTGCCGGGCACGAACTTCTTCCACCGGCAGCGCGTCTGGAACGGGCAGCCCGGAGGCGGGTTCATCGCCGACGGGATGTCGCCTTCGAGAACGATGTGCTTCTTCACCACGCTCGTATCGGCGATCGGGATCGCCGACAAAAGCGCTTCCGTATAGGGGTGATAGGGCGGCGCGAAGATCTGGTCAGTCGTGCCCTGCTCCACGATATGGCCGAGATACATCACCACCACGCGGTCCGCGATGTAGCGCACGACCGACAGGTCGTGGCTGATGAACAGCATCGTCGTCTTGTTCTCGCGCTGGATGTCCATCAGCAGTTCCGTCACCGCCGCCTGGACCGACACGTCGAGCGCCGACACCGGCTCGTCGGCCACCACCACCTTGGCGTTGCCCGCGAAGGCGCGCGCCACGCCGATGCGCTGCTTCTGGCCGCCCGAAAGCTGGCGCGGCATCCGGTCGGCGAAGGCGCGCGGCAGTTTCACCAGATCGAGCAGCTCGAACATGCGCTTGCGGCGTTCCTCGACGCTGTTGCCGACCTTGAACTTCTCCAGCGTCCGGATGATCTGCGACCCGACCGAATGGCTCGGATTGAGCGTGTCGAACGGGTTCTGGAACACCATCTGGATCGACGCGACGGTATCGGTGCCGCGCTCCTCGACCGCGGTCGATTCGATCTCCGTATTGCCGAGCGTCACGGTGCCCGAACTTGCGGTCTCGAGGCCAAGCAGCACCTTGGCCAGCGTCGACTTTCCGCAGCCGGACTCGCCGACGATGGCGACGGTCTCGGATTCGCGCGCGACGAAGCTGATCTCCTCGTTCGCCTTGACGGTTCGGGTCTCCTTGCCGCCGAAGATCGCGTTGGCGGCGACATGGTAGTATTTCTTCAGGTTCTCGATCTTCAGCGCCGGCGCGCCCGGCTTCACCGGCGGCTTCTCTGTCTTGGCACCCTCCGGCAGCGCTTCCCAGTCGATCTCGTCGAAGCGCACGCAGCGGCTGAAATGCCGGTCGCTGCCCTCGACCTCGATCATCGGGATTTCGGCGGCGTTGCACACCCCTTCCACGAAGTGGTGGCAGCGCGGGCCGAAATTGCAGCCCTTCGGCCGCTCGTGCGGCAGCGGCAGCTGGCCGGGAATGGCGATCAGCGGCCGCGAGTTCTTGTCCGCGCCTGGCAGCGGTATCGAGCGGAAAAGCCCCTGTGTGTAGGGATGGCGCATATGGTCGAACACGTCCTTGATCGACCCGGTCTCGACCGCCTCGCCCGAATACATCACCGTGATGCGGTCGCAGGTTTCCAGGATCAGGCCCAGATTGTGCGACACGAAGATCATCGACGTGCCGAACTCCTTGCCGAGACCCTTGACCAGCTCCACGATGCCAGCCTCGACGGTCACGTCCAGCGCAGTCGTCGGCTCGTCGAGCAGCAGCAGCGCCGGCTTCGACAGAAGCGCCATGGCGATCACGATGCGCTGCTGCTGGCCGCCTGAAAGCTGGTGCGGATAGGACCGCATCATACGCTCGGGATCGGGCAGCCTGACGGCACGCACCATCTCCAGCGCGCGGTCATAGGCCTCCTCCTTCGACACCTTGTCGTGGATCAGCGGCACTTCCATGAGCTGCTGACCGACCTTCATGGCCGGGTTCAGGCTCGCCATCGGCTCCTGGTAGATCATGGCGATCTCGTTGCCGCGGATCGCGCGAAGCTCCTCCTCGGACATGTCGCCCATGTCCTTGCCCTTGAACTTGATCCGCCCGCCGACGATCTGGCCGACATTCGACAGGTCGCGCATGATCCCCAGCGACACGGTCGACTTGCCGCAGCCGGATTCGCCGACGATCCCCATCGCCTCCCCCGGCAACACGGTGCAGGAGAAATCCATCACCGCCGGGATCTCGCCCTTGCGCGTGAAGAACGAGATGGAGAGGTTCTCGATCTCGAGGATCGGCTTGGCGTCTTTTTCGATGTGCGTTGCTTTGACGGCTTCGTTCATCGGGTTGGCCTCAGTCCTTGAGAGATTGTTCGCGCAGCGCGTCGGCGAGAAGGTTCAGGCCGAGCACGAACGACATCAGCGCGATGACGGGCGGCAGCGCCGGGTGCACGAAAGCGCGCAGGAGACGCGACGATTCCTTGATCGCCGTTCCCCAGTCCGGGCTTTCGGGCGCGAGGCCGAGGCCGAAATAGCCGAGCGTGCCGAGCAGGATCGTCGTGTAGCCGATCCTCAGGCACACATCGACGATCAGCGGTCCGCGCGCATTGGGCAGCACTTCCCACAGCATGATGTACCACGGGTTCTCGCCGCGCGTCTGGGCGGCGGCCACGTAGTCGCGCGTCTTGATGTCCATCACCAGCCCGCGCACGATGCGGAACACGCCCGGGCTGGACGCGAACACCACCGCGACGAAGATGTTCAGTTCGTTCGGGCGGATCGAGATGATGCCGAGCGGATCGGCGTCGAACACCAGCCCGGCATAGACCCACCCGCCGATCAGCAGCGTCAGGCCGATCTGGACCGCCAGCAGGCCGGTCCGGTGCTTGTAGCGCGTGTAGAACAGCGTGCAGAAGAAGATGATCGGGAACAGGAAGAACACGCCCGCCATCGCGTAGGGGATCGGCGTGTCCATGATGCCGGGCGTCACCAGCAGGTAGAACAGCAGGATCACGGGGAAGGCGAGCACCAGGTTCGCCAGGAACGACAGCACGGAATCGATCCGCCCGCCATAATAGCCGGCCGGCAGGCCGAGCGTCGTGCCCACCATCAGCGCGAACAGCGTCGCCGCGGGCGCGATCACCAGCACGATCTGGCTGCCGAACACCATGCGGCTGAAGATGTCGCGCGCCAGCCTGTCGCCGCCGAACAGAAATGCCTGGCCGGAGGCGGGTTCGATCGCGCCGGGAAGCGCGTCCTTCATCACGAAGATCTGCGCCAGTGGATCGAACGGCGATATCACCTGTGCGAAGATCGCCGTGAACAGCCAGAACAGGCAGATCACCACGCCGGCGATGCCGACG
>JACKKC010000080.1 GCA_020637615.1 Rhodovulum sp. | reverse complement strand
TCCTCGGACAATACCAGCGGTCCTTCCGCCCGACCGACGTCTCGGCCCCCTGGACCGAGCCTCGGGAGAGGGAAAAGGCCGCGTCCCGCGCGGCCCGATCGTCACGGGTCGATCGGGCTAGAGATCCTTGGCCCACGTGGGACGAGAGCCGACGGTGAGGGCCGCAGGTATGAGCCGCTGAGAGAGACCGATCTCGTCGGGGGACGCCGGCTCGGGGGGAGCCCTTTTGCAAAGGTCTCGGGCATCCGGCCCCCATGCGGTCGCTCGCCACGGTGCATGAGCGGGGTCAGCGGCCCAACAGTGAAACCGGGGCGTTCGGGAAATAGTCGTCAGCCGCCCCGGCCGCCGATCGTCGAGGGTTGACGGGCCATCGGTCGATCCCGTCTGCTTGCGCCGGCAAACGAGCAGCGAGGCACCATGGCAATGTCGGACGACGAGTCACCTTCGGCCGAAGCAGAGGCTCCGGGGCCGCGTCGCGATCCGGTGCGCCGCTGGACCGCCATCGTCGCCGGGTTTCTCCTGTTGCTGCTCGCGCTCCAGATCGCGAGCGACCGCACCGCGCCGGTGACCTCGATCGCCACGATCGAGGGGCTGGTGCTGCCGATCTCGTCGCGGGTTTCCGGAGAGCTGAGAACGGTATCGGTCGGCGACGACGAGACCGTCGAGGCCGGCGCAATGCTGGCGGAGATCGACCCGACGCCGTTCCGGCTCGCGGTGGAGGCGGCGGAGGCGGATCTCGCGCAGGCGGGGCAGTCGATCGGCGCCTCGACCGCCCAGGTGGCGGCGGCGCAGGCGAAGCTCGCCGAGGCGACGGCGGCGCTGGCGAATACCCGCGCCCAGGCCGAGCGCACGCTGGCCCTGGTCGAGCGCGGCGTCGTGCCGGCGGCCCGCGGCGACGAGGCGGCCGCGTCGGTCGCGACGGGCGAGGCGGAGGTGGCGGCCGCGGAGGCCTCCCTGCGTCAGGCCGAGGAGGCGCTGGGACCGCAGGGCGGGGACAATCCCCAGCTGCGCGCGGCCCAGGCGGCGCTGGACACGGCGCAATTCAACCTGAGCCAGACGCGCATCCTGGCCCCGACGCGCGGCCGCGTGGTGAACCTGAGCCTCGGGCCGGGGGAGACGGCAAATCAGGGGCAGCCGCTCCTCACCATGATCGACCTGCGCGGGGGCTGGGTCGTGGCCTGGTTCCGCGAGAACCAGCTCGGCAACATGCGGGTCGGCGACGCGGCCGAGATCGCGCTCGACGTCATGCCCGGCCGGATCTGGCCGGCGCGCGTCGTCTCCTTCTCGCTCGGCATCAACACCGTGAACCAGGCCGCGCCGCCGGGCGGGCTGATCGACATTCCGCGGCAGGACAGCTGGCTGAGCGAGCCGCAGCGTTTCGCGGTGCGGCTGGAGTTCGATCCGCCGGACGCGCTGCCCCCGCAGGTCCGCCTCGGATCCCAGGCGACGGTCATGGTCTATACCGAGCATACCGCGCGGCTGCGCTGGCTCTGGGCCGCCGACATTCGGGC
>JACKKC010000008.1 GCA_020637615.1 Rhodovulum sp. | reverse complement strand
GGGGCGTGAGGGCGCGGCGGGGGATTGCATCTGGAGCCCATTGTTCCCGGTACGACCGCCCCGCCCCAAGATGAGGGCAGCGCCCGGCCCGGGCGGGGGCGAAGCGCCCGCCTGGGGGCGGGGCGGGCGCTGCCCGGCGGTTCCCGCCGGGCGGGAGGGTGACGCTAGGCTCGGGCGGAACTCTGCCTGACAGGATCGCATTGCCAAATGCCGTTCGCCTGGCTCGCCGCCGGAACGCTGGCGCCGCGGCCGGGAACCGGGCTATCCTGCCGCCCTGCGGGTCGGGCGGGAGAGGAGCATGCAGCGCAAGGTCCTGACGGCCGAGGAGGCCGTGGCGCTCATCCACGACGGCGACATGATCACCACCTCGGGCTTCATCGGGACCGGCGTTCCCGAGGCGCTGCTGACGGCGCTCGAGGCGCGCTTCCTCGAGGGGCGGGGGCCGCGCAACCTCGGGCTCCTCTTCGCGGCGGGCCAGGGCGATTCGAAGGAGCGCGGGCTCAACCATCTCGGGCACGAGGGGCTGCTGAAGCGGGTCGTGGGCGGCCATTGGGGCCTGATCCCGAAGGTGGCGGCGCTGGCGCTCGCGGGCAAGATGGAGGGCTGGAACCTGCCGCAGGGGGTGATCAGCCATCTCTACCGCGACATCGCCGCGGGCAAGCCGGGCACGCTGACGCGGGTGGGCCTCGGCACCTTCGTCGATCCGCGGCTCGAGGGCGGGCGGATCAACGCGATCTCGACCGAGGATCTCATCGAGGTGATGGAGGTCGGCGGCAGGGAATATCTCTTCTACAAGGCCTTCCCGATCGACGTGGCGCTCCTGCGCGGCACCACCGCCGACGAGGCGGGCAACGTCACCATGGAGCGCGAGGCGCTGATCCTCGACAACCTCGCGCAGGCCATGGCGGCGCGCAATTCCGGGGGGCTGGTGATCGTGCAGGTCGAGCAGATCGCCGAGAGCCACAGCCTGAACCCGCGCGCGGTCGTGCTGCCGGCGCCGCTGGTCGATGCGGTGGTGGTGGCGCCGCCGGAGCTGCACATGCAGACCTTCGCCACCAGCTATTCCCCGGCCTTCGCCGGGGCGATCCGCGCACCCTCGGGCGCGCTGCCGCCGCTGCCGCTCGACGCCCGCAAGATCGTCGCGCGCCGCGTCGCCTTCGAGCTGCCGATCAACGGCGTGGTCAATCTCGGGATCGGCATGCCGGAGGGCGTCTCGGCGGTGGCGAGCGAGGAGGGGCTGCTCGCGCATCTGACCATGACCGCCGAGCCCGGGGTCATCGGCGGCCAGCCGGCCTCGGGGCTCGATTTCGGCGCGGCGATCAACACCGATGCGATCATCGCCCAGAACGCGCAATTCGACTTCTACGACGGCGGCGGGCTCGACATGGCCTGCCTCGGCATGGCGGAGGCCGATACGGCGGGAAACGTCAATGTCTCGCGCTTCGGCCCGAAGCTCGCCGGCGCCGGGGGCTTCATCAACATCAGCCAGAACGCCCGCGCCGTGGTCTTCGCCGGCACGCTGACCGCGGGCGGGCTCGAGATCGCCGTGGAGGACGGCAGGCTGCGGATCCTGCGCGAGGGCCGGGCGCGCAAGATGCGCGAGGCGGTGGCGCAGGTGACCTTCTCGGGCCGCCGCGCCGCGGCGGAGGGCCGGCCGGTGCTCTATGTCACCGAGCGCTGCGTCTTCGCGCTGACGCCCGAGGGGATCGAGCTGACCGAGATCGCGCCCGGCATCGACCTGGAGCGCGACGTGCTCGGGCAGATGGATTTCCGCCCGCTGATGCGCGAGGTGGTGGAGATGGACGGCCGCATCTTCCGCGAGGCGCCGATGGAGCTCGCGCGCGACCTGCTGCACCTCGATTTCGCCGACCGGATTCAGCGGGACAACGGCGCGAATCGCCTCTACATCAATTTCGAGAAGCTGCGCGTCCGCAACCGGGAGGACGTCGCGCGCATCCGGGCGCGCGTCGAGGAGTTGGTGGCGGGGCAGAGCCGGCCGGTCGACGTGATCGTCAACTACGACGGCTTCCGCGTGGACGAGGAAGTCGAGGAGGATTATGCGCGCATGGTGGAAGATCTCGAACGGCGGTTCTACGGCGCGGTCACGCGCTATTCCGGCTCGGCCTTCACCCGGATGAAGCTCGGCCGCACCTTCCGCCGGAGCCGGGCGCCGCATCTCTTCGAGACGGCCGAGGATGCCCAGGCCTTTCTCGCGGGCAGGGGCGCATGACCCGCGTCGCCTGCATCGGCGAATGCATGGTCGAGCTGACCCTGCCGAAGGACGGTGCGGCGGCGCGCGTGGGCTTCGCCGGCGACACGCTGAACACCGCCATCTACCTCAAGCGCGGCGCGCCGGCGCTTTCGGTCGCCTATGTCACGGCGCTGGGGCAGGATGCGCTTTCGGAGCGGATGATCGCCTTCTTCGCCGACGAGGGGCTCGACACCGGGCTGATCGAGCGGCGGGCGGATCGCGTGCCGGGGCTCTATGCGATCTCGACCGACGCCGCGGGCGAGCGCAGCTTCACCTATTGGCGCGAGAGCTCCGCCGCGCGGACGCTCTTCGAGCCGCCGGCCGAGGTGACGCCGGCGCGGCTGGCGGGATGCGGGCTGGTCTATCTCTCGGGCATCACCCTGGCGGTGCTTTCCGCCCGGGCCCGGGCCGCGCTGCTCGAGTTCATCGGGCCGTTCCGCAAGGCCGGCGGGCTGGTCGCCTTCGATTCGAACTACCGGCCGCGGCTCTGGCCGGACCGCGCCACGGCGCAGCGGGAGATCGCCGCCTTCTGGGCGGTGACCGATATCGGCCTGCCGTCGCTCGACGACGAATTCGCGCTCTGGGGCGAGGCCGGCACGGAAGCGGTGCTGGCGCGGCTGGCGGCGGCAGGGCTGCGGCAGGGCGCGCTCAAGCGCGGCGCCGAGGGGCCGCTCGCGATCGGCTGGGAGGGCGCGCTGCCCGGGTTTCCGCCCGCGGCGCGGGTCGTCGACACGACCGCCGCCGGGGACAGCTTCAACGGCGGCTATCTCGCGGCGCTGCTCGCGGGCGCGCCGCCGCCCGAGCGCCTGCTCGCCGGCCATCGCCTGGCCTCGGAGGTGATCGGCCATCCCGGGGCGATCATGCCACGCCGGGGGTGACGGCGGTTTTGCCCTGTAGGACATCCGGGGGCACCGCGAACCGGCGATAGCGAGGCATCGCCTCGCGCCGGTTCGTCGGTTGGAGCGCGAGAGCGCGGAGACCGAAGGGGGTTGAGCGGCACCGTCGGCGGGTAATCCGCGCGCGCCTGACTGGGCGGGCGCGCTTGTCGCGCCTGGCGTCGTGCCGGAGGCACGCCTTCGGCGTGACGGCAGGCAGGCGCGCGCGGATTTGTCACGTGCCAAATCCGCGAAGAGAAGGCGACGCCGATGCGGGGGGCGGGCGCCGGTATCAGCCGCGCTGCCAGACCTTCAGGATCTCGCGGCCGGTCATCAGGTCGAGATGGGCGCCGCCGCCGTTCTTGAAGAGGGTGATCTCCTCCGCGGAGCGGCGGCCCGCGGTGCCCGCCACCAGGTCGTAGAGATCGCCCAGCACGTCCTCGCGGGTGATGATGCCGCGCGCGAGCGGGTCCTTCAGCTCGCCGATATGCTCGAGCGTCGTCTCGAAGCTGTCCACGAAGAGGCGCGAGCGGGTCAGCGCGCGGTCGTCGGCCTCGCGCATGTCGGCGCGATAGGCGCCGATCAGGTCGAGATGCTGGCCGGGCCGCAGCCACTCGCCCATCAGGACCGGCCGGGTGCTCATGGTCGCGGTGGCGACGATGTCGGCCGCGGCCACCGCGGCGGGCAGATCCTCGGTGCTCGCGGCGCCGGTCGCCTCGGCGAGCGCCCGCGCCGAGGCGGCGGTGCGGCTCCAGAGCGTGACCTCGATGCCGGGAAAGCCGGCGCGATAGGCCTCGATGAGCGAGGCGGCCACGGCGCCGGCGCCGATGATCAGGAACCGGCGCGCGTCCTTGCGCGCCAGGAGCCGCGCCCCGAGCAGCGAATCCGCGGCGGTCTTCAGCCGGGTCACCAGGCCGGAATCGATCACCGCGACGATGCCGCCGGTCGCGTCCTCGAAGAGCACCATCGCCCCCTGGACCGAGGGCAGGTCGCGCGCGGGATTGGCGGGCATCACCGTCACCGACTTGACCGCCACGCCCATGCCGTCGATCCAGGCGGCGCGGGAGAGCAGCGTGTCGGGACCGCGGGTCAGGAACTGGTCGGCGATCTCCGCCCGCGGGCCGCGGTGGCCCGCGGCCAGCGCCTCGGCCATGGCGACCCAGTCCAGCCGGCCCGCGACATCCGCTTCGGTGATATAGGGGACCGAGGCCATCAGAAGCCGACGGCGGCGATCGCCTGGGCGAGCTGGTCCATGCCGTCCCGCGGCAGGCCGGCGATGTTGATGCGCCCGGTGCCGACCATGTAGGTGGCGTGCTCGTCGCGCAGGGCCTTGACCTTCTCCACCGTGCCGCCGAGCTGGGTGAACATGCCGCGATGCGCGCCGATGTAGTCGAAGCGGTCGGAATTGGTCTCGCGGCGCAGCGCGTCGGCCAGCGCCTGGCGCAGGGTCAGCATGTTCTGGCGCATCGATTCGAGCTCCGCCTTCCAGTCGGCGGTCAGCGCCGCGTCGGAGAGGATCATCGCGACCACCTTGGCGCCGTGATCGGGCGGGAAGGAGAAGTTCAGGCGGTTGAGCGCGCCGAGATTGCCCTCGGCGACCTCGGCGCGTTCGGCCGTCTCGCCGACCACGAAGGCGGCGCCGACCCGGTCGCGGTAGAGGCCGAAGTTCTTCGAGCAGCTCGCCGCGAGCAGCGTCTCGGGCAGGGCCGCGGCCATGTGCCGCACCCCCGCCACATCCGGCTCCAGCCCGTCGCCGAAGCCCTGATAGGCGAGGTCGATCATCGGCACGATGCCGCGGGCGGCGAAATCCTGCGTCAGCGCCTGCCAATGCTCGAGGCTGAGGTTGGCGCCGGTCGGGTTGTGGCAGCAGCCGTGCAGGATCACCACGTCGCCGGCCCTGGCGGCGGCGAGATCCGCCTGCATCGCCTCGAAATCCACCGCGCCGCTCGCGGCGTCGTAGTAGCGGTAGGCGCTCGAGGCGAGCTTGAGATGGTCGAGGATCGCCGGGTGGTTCGGCCAGGTCGGGTCGGAATAGAACACCCGCGCCTCGGGTCGCGCGCGCCGGACGAGCTCGCCGAGCTGATGCACCGCGCCGGTGCCGCCGGGGGTCTGGGCGCCGCCGATGCGCGCGGCCTCCACGCCCGCGCCGAAGATCAGGTCGCGCATCCCGGCCACGAAGGTGCGGTCGCCGGTCACCCCGAGATAGGATTTGGTCTGCTGCTCCTCGACCAGCTGCCGCTCGGCGGCCTTGACCGCGCGCATGATCGGGGTGCGGCCCTCGGCGTCCTTGTAGACGCCGATGCCGAGGTCGACCTTGCCCGCGCGCGGGTCGGCGGCGAAGAGGCCGATCAGCGCGATGATCTTGTCCGGGGCGGGGGCGGTGAGGGTCTCGAGCATGGGCTGTCCTTTCGCGGTCATGCGCCGATGATGTCGCGGTCGCGGGTGAGCACCCGGCTGTGGGTCTCGCGGCGCACGGGCTCGAAGCCCGCCCGCTGGTAGAGCGGCAGGGCGCGCGGATGGTCGAGCGAATTGGTGTTCACCGTCATCCGGCGCACCCCCTCCCGGTCCCAGGCCATGTGCACGGCGGTCTCGATCAGGAAGAGCCCGAGCCCCTGCCCGATCGCCTCCGGCACCAGCCCGAAATAGGCGAGATCGCAGATCCCCGCCGCGCGGCCGTCGAGGATGAAGAAGCCGTGCGGCCAGCCGGACCGCAGGAAGGTGTAGAGGGTCACCGCGGGGTCGTGCAGGAAGGCCGTGAGCTCCGCCGGCGACTTCCGGTGCTGGTCGGTCCATTCGTGGTCGCGCCCGACCGCGCCGTAGAGGTCGAGGAAATACCAGCTCGGCGGCGCCTCGGCCGCGATCAGCGCCGAGACCGGCCCGGCGGGCAGATGCGGGCGGGGATAGGCGGGGCGCAGGTCCATCTCGAGGAAGGTCACCACGTATTCCACGCGTTCGCCGGCCTTGTGGTTCATCCGCGTTCCACCTTCAGATCGGGATAGGCGCCCCATTCGGCCCAGGAGCCGTCGTAGAGCGCATGGCTGCGGTTGCCGAGGCGCTCGAGCGCGAGATTGAGAATGGCCGCGGTCACGCCGGAGCCGCAGGAGGTGATCACCGGCTTGTCCACGTCCACGCCGGCGGCCTCGAAGACCGCGCGCAGCTCCTCGGGGGATTTCATCGTGCCGTCGGCATTGATCGTGGCCCCGAAGGGCACGTTGCGCGAGCCCGGGATCCGCCCCGAGCGCAGGCCGGGGCGCGGCTCGGCCACCTCGCCGCGGAAGCGTTCGGGCGCGCGGGCGTCGACGATCTGGGGCGAGCCGAGCTTGGTGCTGGCGGCAACTTGGGTCACGTCGCGCACCAGGCTCGCGTCGCGCCGGGCGGTGAAATGGCGGTCGCGCGCCACCGGCGCGGTATTCTCCACCGGCCGGCCCTCGGCGCGCCATTTCGGCAGGCCGCCGTCGAGCACCGCCACGTCCGACTTGCCGAAGAGCCGGAAGAGCCACCAGACCCGCGCCGCGCTGAAGAGGCCGAGCGTGTCGTAGACCACCACGCGGTGGCCGTCGCCGATGCCCATGGCGCGCATCCGGGCGACGAATTTCTCGAGCGGCGGCGCCATGTGCGGCAGGCTCGACCGTGTGTCGGAGATCTCGTCGACGTCGAAGAACTGCGCGCCGGGGATATGGGCGGCGGCATATTCCGCCCTCGGGTCGCGGCCGGCGGCGGGCATGTGCCAGCTTCCGTCGAGCACCCGGACGTCGGGCGCGTCGAGATGCGCGGCCAGCCAGTCCGTCGAGACGAGAAGCTGCGGATCGCTGCCGTTCATTCCGCCCCCCGTGCCCCCCTTGCGACGGCCTCCCGAATACCGGCGAACGGCCAGCGGGGCAAGGGCCGGGCGGAGCGGTGGGGTGCGGGGCGGGTCGTAATTGGCCGGGCGAGAGCTGCGAGGTGCGGGCTCGGGGCCGCAGTATTGGATCCCAGACATTCTTCCTCGACCGCCCCGCTACAAGACAAGGGCGGCGCCCGGTCCGGCGGGTGCGGAGCGCCCGCGTCGTGCCGGAGGCACGCCTTCGGCGTGACGGGGCGGGGCGGGCGCTGCCCGGCGGTGCCCGCCGGGCGGGGTGGTTGCACTGGGCGACGCGTCGCCTGCGTTCGGCATCGGGGCGTCGCTGTCGCCCTCAGGCGCCGTCGTCCTCCTGCAGGAGCGCCAGGAAGGCCGGGCCGAACCGGTCGGCCTTGAGCGCGCCGACGCCGGGCAGCTCGGCGAGCGCGGCGAGGTCGGCGGGCCGGCTCCTGGCGATGCGCGCGAGCGTCGCGGCATCGCAGGAGAGCGGCTTGCCGCGGCCGTCGGGCCCGCGGGCGAGCGCGAGCTGGGCTGCGTGCAGCCGGTCGAAGAGCGCGCCGCCCGGCGAGCCGGCGAGGCGGCGGCGGGCGGGATGCAGCGGCTCGGGCGCCTCCCCGGCGATCACCTCGAGGAAGTCCTGCCCGAAGCGCTCGAGCTTCACCGCGCCGATCCCGGTGATGCCGCGCATGGCGTCGAGCGTGGCGGGCCGGCGCGTGGCGAGCTCGATCAGCGTGCGGTCGGGGAAGATCACATAGGCCGGCACGCCGGCGGCATCGGCGAGCTGCCGGCGCCGGGCCTTCAGCGCCGAGAAGAGCCCCTCGTCCTCCTCGGCGACCAGCGCGACGGCCTCGCGGCGCGTGGCCCCGCGCGCGGCCGCCCGGCGCAGGGTGTCGGCGCGCAGCTCGATCTTCGCCTCGTCGCGCAGGATCGGCCGCGCGGCCTCGGTCAGGCGCAGCGCGCCGTGGCGCGAAGGGTCGGGGCGGATCAGGTCGTGGCCCATGAGCTGGCGGAAGATCGCCTGCCATTCGGGCTTGGAGCGCGCGCTGCCGACCCCGAAGGTCGGCAGCCGGTCGTGGCCGCGGGCGAGCACCCGCTCGGTGCGCTCGCCGCGCAGGATGGCGATCAGATGCTCGGCGCCGAAGCTCTCGCCGGTCCGGAGCGCCGCCGAGAAGGCCATGCGCGCGGCCTCTGTCCCGTCGAAGACTTCCGGGCGCTCGGCGCAGAGGTCGCAATTGCCGCAAGGCGCCGCCAGGGTCTCGCCGAAATAGGCGAGCAGGGTCTGGCGCCGGCAGCGGCGGGCCTCGGCGAGGCCGAGCAGCGCGTTCAGGCGCTTGTGGTCGGCCTCCTTGCGCGCCGCGGGCGCCGGGCTCTCGTCGATCTGGGCGCGGCGCAGGCGGATGTCCTCCGCGCCGTAGAGCGTGAGCGTCTCGGCCGGCGCGCCGTCGCGCCCGGCCCGGCCGATCTCCTGGTAATAGGCCTCGATCGACTTCGGCAGGTCGGTATGGGCGACGTAGCGGATGTCGGGCTTGTCCACCCCCATGCCGAAGGCGATGGTGGCGCAGACGATCAGCCCGTCCTCGCGCTGGAAGCGCGTCTCGGCCAGCCGCCGGTCCTCGCCGTCGAGCCCGGCGTGATAGGCGATCGCCGTATGCCCCGCCTCGCCGAGCGCGCCCGCGAGCGTCTCGGTCTTCGCCCGGCTCGCGCAATAGACGATGCCCGAGCGGCCGCGGCGGGCGGCGGTGAAGTCGAGGATCTGGCGGCGCGGCGCGTCCTTGGGCCGGAATTCGAGATGCAGGTTGGGGCGGTCGAAACCGCGCAGGAAGATCTCCGGCGCCGCGCCGCCGAAGAGCCGCCGCACGATCTCCTCGCGGGTCTCGGCATCGGCGGTGGCGGTCAGCGCCACGGTCTGCACGCCGAGGCCCGCGCGCAGCTCGCCGATGCGCAGGTAGTCGGGGCGGAAGTCGTGGCCCCATTGGCTGACGCAATGGGCCTCGTCGACCGCGAGCAGGCCGACGGAAATGCGCCGGAGCAGCGGGCCTGCGGAGGCGAGCCGCTCGGGCGCCATGTAGAGCAGTTTCAGGGTCCCGGCATCGAGGGCGGCGAAGATCGCCTCGGCCTCGCCGGCCTCGGTCTGGGAGGTCAGCGCGCCGGCCTCGACGCCGGCGGCCCGGAGTGCCCGGACCTGGTCGCGCATCAGCGCGATCAGCGGCGAGATCACCACCGTGACCCCGGGCCGGGTCAGCGCCGGCAGCTGGTAGCAGAGCGACTTGCCCGCGCCGGTGGGCAGGATCGCCAGCACGTCGCGACCGGCTTCCACCGATGCGACGATCTCGGCCTGGCCGGGGCGGAATTCGGGGAAGCCGAAGACCTGGCCGAGCAGGCGCCGGGCCTCGGTCATGCGGAGACGCGCATCAGGGTGATCATCGTGTCCCCATAGCGGCGGGCGTCGAGCAGGGTCAAGCCGGGGGGCGGCAGCACCGCCGCCGCCTCCTCCCAGACCAGGAGCGCGCCGGGGGCGAGCCAGCCGCCGCGGCCGGCGGCGGCGAGCGCCCGCTCGCCGAGCCCGCGCCGGTAGGGCGGGTCGAGGAAGACCAGGTCGAAGGGCGCCTCCGGGCAGGGCCCGAGCCGCGTGGCGTCGGTGGCGAGGACCCGGGCCGCCTCGCCGGCGCCGAGCCGGGCGATGTTCTCGCGCAGGAGGCCGAGCGCCTTGGCGCCGTTCTCGACGAAGCGCGCCTGCGCCGCCCCGCGCGAGAGCGCCTCGAGCCCCAGCGCCCCGGTGCCGGCGAAAAGGTCGAGCACGCGGCGGCCTTCCGGGGGCGGCGGTGCGCCGTAGGGGCCGTGGGCGAGCAGGTTGAAGAGGCTCTCGCGCACCCGGTCCGAGGTGGGGCGCAGATGCGCCGCCGGGTCGCCGCCTCCCAGCGCGGCCAGCGGCCGGCCGCGGTGCCTTCCCGCGACGATGCGCATCAGGCCAGCGACTTGAGGTCGCGGGCGGGGTCGGCCACTGCCTCGGGGTCGGGCGAGACGCCCGCCTCGATCCAGCGCTTGGCGGTCATGTAGGCGCGCGGGTCGTTCATCGCGTCGACCGCCAGCAGCCGGCCGCCGGCGTAGTACCAGACCGATTGCGCACCGGGCCGGCCGCCCGGCCGGGTCAGAATGCGGTCCCAGCCGGTGTTGAGCCCGGCGATCTGCAGCTTGACGTCGTACTGGTCCGACCAGAACCAGGGCCGGGCGAGATAGCCCTCCTCGGCGCCGAGCATGGCCGCGGCCGCCGCCTCGCCCTGGTCGATGGCATTGGGCACGCTTTCGAGCCGGATCGGATGCCCGTGGTGCGGGAAGCGCGCGCAATCCCCGGCGGCGAAGATCGCGGGGTCGGAGGTCCGGCAGGCGGCGTCGACCAGGATGCCGTCCCCGGTCGCCAGCCCCGCGGCCTCGGCCAGCGCGGTCTCGGGGCGGATGCCGATGCCGACCAGCACCAGATCGGCGGGGATCGTGTCGCCGTCCGCGAGGATGCCGCCGGTGACGCGGCCGTCGCTGCCGGCGAGGCGGTCGAGCGCCGCGCCCTCGCGGATCTCGACGCCATGAGCGCGGTGGAGGTCGCGGAAGTAATCCGCGGTCTCCGGCGCCGCGACGCGGCCGAGGATGCGCGGGGCGGCCTCGATCAGGGTGACGGCGAGCCCCTTGTCGCGCAGGACTGCCGCCGCCTCGAGCCCGATGTAGCCACCGCCCACGATCAGCGCGCGGCTGCTCCGAGGGAGCGCCGCCGCCAGGGCGTCGGCATCGGCCAGCGTGCGCATCTCGAGCACGCCGGCGAGGTCGCCGCCCTGGGCCGAGGCGAGCCGGCGGGGCGCGGCGCCGGTGGCGAGCGCCAGGAGGTCGAAGGGCAGCCGGGTTCCGTCGTCGAGCGCGACCTCGTGCGCCGCGCGGTCGATCAAGGTGGCGCTTCGGCCGAGCAGCAGGGCGATGCCCGCCTCCTCGTAGAAGGACGGCGGGCGGAGATGGAGCCGCTCGCGCGCCATCTCGCCCTTGAGATAGGCCTTCGAGAGCGGCGGCCGCTGATAGGGCGGATCGGGCTCGGCGCCGACCAGCGTCAGCGGCCCCGCATGGCCGAGCGCGCGCAGCCGGGCGACCAGGGAAGCGCCGGCCTGGCCGGCCCCGACGACCACGATTCGGGCCGATTTCGCGTCCATCAGCGCCCCCGGGCTGGCTTCGCAGGTCCGTTCGTCTATATGGGCCGCGACATGTGCCGCAACAGCGAATTGGACGAGCGAAGATGACGATAGCGACCGGGGACCGCCTGCCCGAAGCGGAGTTTCTCGAGATCGGCGCGGATGGCGAGCCGGTGGCGGTTCCCTCCGCGGCGCTCTTCGGCGGACGGCGGGTGGTGCTCTTCGCGGTGCCCGGCGCCTTCACGCGGACCTGCAGCGCGGCGCATCTGCCGAGCTTCCAGCGCACCGCCGCGGCCTTCCGGGCGAAGGGCATCGAGGAGATCGCCTGCCTCGCGGTCAACGACCCCTTCGTGATGCAGGCCTGGGGCGAGGCGCATGGGGTGGCGGCTTCGGGCATCCGCATGCTGTCGGACGCGGGGGCGGTCTTCACCGACGCGATCGGGATGCGCAAGGAGGACACGCCCGCGCGGGGGATCCTCGGCCGGTCGAAGCGCTATGCGATGCTGGTGGAGGACGGGGTGGTGGCGCGGCTCAATCTCGAGACCGGCGGCGCCTGCGAGATCAGCGCCGGGGAGACGCTGCTCGGGCAGATCTGACCGGCGGGGGAGGCTGCGCGCGGGGGGTACTGCATTCGGCAGCGCGGGCTTTCGGGGTCCGTGCGCGCCCAGCGTCACCTTTCCGCCCGGCGGGTCGGGCGCTGCCCTCATCTGTAGCTCGGAGAATAGCGAACGAGCGCTAAATTCTATGGCTCAGGGGCGGCGCGTCTCGCCCCTTGTGCGCGCACGGGGGGCGGAGGATCATGCGCCGGAATTCCGGAAACGCGCGAATCGTGCCAGCCGAACCAGCGACCTTCACGAGGATGACCCAA
Source organism: Rhodovulum sp. (assembly GCA_020637615.1). Taxonomy (GTDB): domain Bacteria; phylum Pseudomonadota; class Alphaproteobacteria; order Rhodobacterales; family Rhodobacteraceae; genus Amaricoccus. Next base: position 93,754 of record JACKKC010000008.1, on the reverse strand, counting down.
GGCGGCCAGGCGGGGCTGTTCGCGCGGCTGCGCGCCGATTTCCTGACCGGGCTGGTGGTGGTGCTGCCCGCCGCCCTGACCATCGCGCTGGTGCTCTGGGCGATCGGGCGGATCGACGCGAGCGTGATGCCGCTGCTGCCGGGGCACCTGCCCTACGAGCATGTGGCGGGCATGGGCGTGCTCGCCTTCGTGGTCGGGACGACGGCGGCGGGCGCCTTCGCGCGCGGGCTGCTCGGGCGCGGGCTGGTGGGCTGGAGCGAGCGGCAGGTGGCGCGGCTCCCGGTGGCGCGCTCGATCCATGCCACCGCCAAGCAGTTCCTCCAGACGGTGCTGGAGCGGGACGACACCTCCTTCCGGCAGGTCTGCATGATCGAATATCCCGAGCCGGGGCTCTGGGCGATCGGCTTCGTGGTGCGGCCGGCGGCGGCGCGCATGCGCGATCCGAGCGGGGTGCCGGATCTGGTCGCGGTCTTCGTCCCGACCGCGCCCAACCCGACCACGGGATTTCTCGCCTATGCGCCGCTCGGCGACCTGCGCCTTCTCGACATGCCGGCGGATGCCGCGCTGCGGCTGGTCATGTCGGGCGGGCTGGTCGATCCCGGCACGGCCGGGCCGGCGGCTCGATCCGGGTAAGCGATCGGCCCTCGCCGTCGACCCTCGCCCCGCCCGGGCCCAAGGATCCCCAGCCCGATCGACCGGTGGCGATCGGGCCGCGCCGGTTCTCTGGCCGGGCCGCGCAAGCGCGCCTCCAGGGCCGACGCGGCCGGTGATCCTCAACCGACGGTGACGCTGTGACTCTCGCCCTGCGGCTTGCGCTCTTCCGGGCGACCGGACCGGGCAAGCGCCACCGGCGCCTCGCCGACATGGCACTGGCCAAATCCGCGAAGGGGAGGCGGCGCGCTGGGGCACGGGGCCTGACCGATGCGAGATCGGCCCGATCCGCGTCGCTCCCGGACCGGAATACCTATCCCGCCGCCGGCCCCGCGGCGGCGTGGAGCTTGCAGAGGCATTCCACCGGTTCGGAATGGTCGCGCTGGATCTCGACGCCGGCGCCGGCGAGCTTGTCCATGCGCCGGGCGAGCTTGATGTCGAGCGCGCTGAGCCCGTCGCAATCGTGCGTGGTGAGCGTCACGTCCACCACGTTGTAGACATTGGTCCATTCGGGGTGGTGGTTCATCTTCTCCGCTGCGAGCGCGGCCCGCGACATGAAGCCCCAGGCTTCCGAGAAGGTGGCGAACTTCCAGATCTTGCGGATCGAATCGCGGGCGGGATCGGCGCCCCAGCCGGCCTCGCCCAGGGCGGGAAGCTCGGCGTCGCGCTCGCTCTGGCTCAGTCTCTCGGTCATTCTCCTCCTCCTCGGATCAGGGTTCAGCCCGCGGCGGCGGCGCGGGCGGGCATCGCGGCATTGTCGGCGGCCTCGGCGCGGGCGCGGGCCGGGCGGCCGGCGATCCGTGCCCAGTAATCCTTGAAGGCCGGGCGCGGCTCGATCGAGCCGAATTGCAGGCCCCAGCCGATCTGCGAGCCGACATAGACGTCGGCGGCGGAGAAGCGGCTCCCGGCGATGAACTCGCGCCCGGCCACCGCGCCCTCCAGCGCGTCGAACATGCGTTCGAGCTTGGCATAGCCCACCATGCCCCGGCGCTCCTCGGGCACCTCGACGCCGAGCGCGCGGTTGACGAGCGCGGCCTCCAGCGGGCCGGCGGCGAAGAACATCCACCGGTAGAAATCGGCGCGGCCGTCGGAGGTCGGGGTCAGTTCCGCCTCCGGGAAGGCCTCGGCGAGATAGGCGCAGATCGCGGCGCATTCGGTGACCACATGCCGGCCGTGCCGGATCGCGGGCACCTTGCCCAGCGGGTTGATCGCGAGATATTCGGCGCGGTTCATCTCGGGGCCGAAGCCCAGGTAATGCGTCCGGTAGGGGGCGCCGACCTCCTCGAGCATCCAATGCGCGATGCGTCCGCGCGACATGGGGTTGGTGTAGAAGTCGATCGTGCCTGTCATGGTTCACTCCACTGCTTCGATGCACATTCCGGCCGGCTCCCGGCCGGGTCAATCCGGTTCCGCCGTTGGCCCGCGCCGGAACGGGCCGTAGGCGGTCAGGACCTCGATCTCCTCGCCCACCGCCGCCGCCTCGGCGCGCAGGTATTGCGCGACCGCCCGGGCGAAGCCCTCGTCGGCGATCCAGTGCAGCGAATGGGTCGCCACCGGCAGGTAGCCGCGCGCCAGCTTGTGCTCGCCCTGGGCGCCGGCCTCGACCCGGGAGAGGCCGCGGGCGATGGCGGCCTCGATCGCCTGGTAGTAGCAGAGCTCGAAATGCAGGAACGGATGGTCCTCGGTGCAGCCCCAGTAGCGGCCGAAGAGCGTGTCGCGGCCGATGAAGTTGAGCGCGCCGGCCACCCAGCGGCGGTCGCGGCGGGCGAGGACGAGCAGGATGTCGTCGCGCAGGCTCGCCTGCGCCGCGTCGAAGAAGGCGCGGGTCAGATAGGGCGAGCCCCATTTGCGCGCGCCGGTGTCCTGGTAGAAGCGCCAGAACGCCTGCCAATGCGCGGGCTCGATCGCCGTGCCGGTGAGCGCGACGATCTCGCCGCCGAAGGCCTGCGCCTGCGCCCGTTCCCTGCGGATCGCCTTGCGCTTGCGCGAGGCGAGATCGGCGAGGAAGGCGTCGAAATCGCCATAGCCGCGGTTCTGCCAGTGGAACTGCTGGCTGCTGCGGCCCATGAGCCCGGCCGCCTCGCCCCAGCGCCGTTCCGCCTCGGTGCAGAAGGTGACGTGCAGGCCGGAGACGCCGGTGCGGGTGGCGAGCGTCAGCGCGCCCTCGATCAGCGCCCTTCGGCCGGTCTCCTCGAAGCCCGGCCGGGTCAGCAGCCGGCGGCCGGTCGCGGGCGTGAAGGGAACGGCCGATTGCAGCTTGGGGTAGTAGCGCCCGCCGGCGCGCTCCCAGGCATGGGCCCAGTTGTGGTCGAAGATGTATTCGCCCTGGCTGTGGCCCTTGGCATAGAGCGGCATCACCGCGATGGCGGCGCCGCCCTGGCGGGCGACCAGATGGCGCGGCGCCCAGCCGGTGCCGGGACCGACGCTGCCGGAGGATTCGAGCGCGGCGAGGAAGCGGTGGGTGGTGAAGGGATCGACCGGGCGCGCGCCGGTGACGCCGTCGCCGGCGCAGGCGTCCCATTCCGCCGCGGGGATCTCGTCGAGCGCCCCGAGCACCGTGATCTCGATCTGGTCGCCGCCGTCCATGCCGGTCTCCTGCCCGCCCCTAGAGATGGTCGCGGGCGGCGGCGCGTCAACCGGGCCGGTCGGGGGCGTAGCCCTCGAAGGTGATGTTGTCGGCGACCCGGCGCGCGGCGGCTTCCTCGGCGGGCCCGCGCACGGTCCAGCAGAGCACCGGCACGCCGCGCGCCTTGAGCGCCGAGACGGCGGGCGAATCGAGCTCCCGGTGGTTGTGGGAGATGAAGGCCGATCCGGTGGGGCCGAAGTCGCAGATGCCGGCCAGCTCGCCGCGCCGGGTCTCCGAGAGCGGCCATTTCGGCCCCTCGAAATTGCAGGTCGTGAGACCGCGCGGCCGGTCCGGGGCGGCGCGCGCCGCCGCCGCCACCGAATGCGGGTTGAAGGACATCAGCGCCACCGGGCCCACGTAGCCGGCGAGCAGTTCCGCGGCGCGCGCCTCGAGCGCGCCCGTGGTCGGGCCGAGCATGGGGTCGGGATCCTTGAATTCGATCAGGAGCGGCGCGCGCCCGGCGACGATGGCGAGGATCTCGGAAAGCGTCGGGATGGTCTCGCCGCCGCCGGTCAGCGGGATCGCGCCGAGCTCGGCGGCGCTGCGCTCGGCCACGAGCCCGCGCCGGCCGGTCAGCCGCCGGAGCTCGGCGTCGTGGAACACCATCACCTCGCCGCAGGCCGCGCGCTGGACGTCGATCTCGATGCCGTAGCCGGCCGCCACCGCCGCCCGCACCGCGGCGCGGCTGTTCTCGATCACCCCCCTGCCCCGGTCGTGCAGCCCGCGGTGGGCGAGCGGCCGGCTGCGGAACTCGGGCGGAAGCTCAGGCGATGCGGAACACACCTTCGACCTCGACCGCGACGCCCAGGGGCAGCGAGACCGAGCCGACCGCGGCGCGCGCGTGGCGGCCCTTCTCGCCGAAGATCTCGACCATGAGGTCGGAGACGCCGTTGATCACCTGCGGATGCTCGGTGAAATCCGGCGTCGCATTGACGAATCCGGTCAGCTTGACCACCTGGCGCACCCTTTCGAGATCGCCGCCGCAGGCGGCGCGCAGCTGGGCGACGAGCGCCAGCCCGCAATGCCGCGCCGCGGCGCGGCCCGCCGCGACATCGACATCCGCGCCGAGCCGGCCGGTGATGAGCCCCGCGGCATCCCGGCTGATCTGGCCGGAGACGAAGACGAGATCGCCCGTCGTCACGAAAGGAACGTAATTGGCGGCAGGCGCCGGGGCGTCGGGCAGGACGATGCCGAGCTCGGCGAGACGGGCGTCGATGGACTGGGTCACGGGGGGCGGGCTCCTTCGCTCTGGCGGCCGCGCCGAAGCTAGCCAATATCGCGGCCGAGGGAAATCGAAATGCCGCCGGCGGCTGCGTCGAGCAGACGGGTGGCGCCGCCGCCGCAAGGCCGCTATGGAGGTCTCCGGAGGTCGCCAACCCATGCGGATCGCGTGTATTCTTCTCGGAGCCCTGGTGCCGGCCTGGCTCGCCGGCTGCACCGCCGCGCCCGACCCGAACAGCCTCGATTTCGATCCGCTGGAGGAATCGAACCGAGTCGCCCACGAGAACAACAAGCAGATCGACAAGGCGATCTTCCAGCCCGTCGCCCGGACCTACGGAAAGATCCCGGCGCCGATGCGCAAGGGGGTGACCAACCTGCGCTACAACTGGAAGCTGCCCGGCCAGGCGATCCAGTCGGTGCTGCAGATGCGCGGCACGCAGACGGCGGAGACCGTCACGCGCTTCATGATCAACACCAGCCTCGGGCTCGGCGGGCTGCTCGACCCGGCGGCGGAGATGGGCCTGCCCTATCGCGAGACGAATTTCGACGAGACCTTCGAGGTCTGGGGCGTGCCGGAGGGCGGCTATCTCGAGCTGCCGATCGGCGGGCCGGGCACCCAGCGCGACTGGACCGGCTGGGCGCTCGATATCCTGCTCGACCCGGTCTATCTCGTGGCCCCGGCGACCGCGACCAACGCGCTCTTCGGGATCGGCACGCTCGACATCGTCAACGACCGCTACGAGATCGACCCGGTGCTCGACGAGCTGCTCTACAATTCCGCCGACAGCTACACCGCCCAGCGGATCAGCTATCTTCAGAACATGCGGGCGCGGCTTCAGGGCGGCACCGATGTCGGACAACTGGAGGATGTCTATGCCGACTACTGATCCGATCACCCGGCCGGGGCGCCGGGCGCTGCTCGCGGGCCTGGCCTCCGCCGCCCTGCTCGGCCTCCTGCCCCGGCCGGCCGCCGCCGATGCCGCCTCCCAGGCCCAGGCCCTGGTGATGGCGATCTCGGCGGACCTGACCAAGCTGGTCAATTCCGGCCGCAGCGAGGCGCAGCTCTACCGGGATTTCGAGGGGCTTCTCGCGCGCTACGCCGACATGCCGGCGGTGGCGGCGGCGACGCTGGGCCCGGCCTGGCGCGGCGCCTCCGCGGGGCAGCGGCAGGCCTATGTGGCGGCCTTCCAGAGCTATCTCGCGCGCAAGTACGGCCGGCAGTTCGGCGAGTACCGCAACGCCAGCATCAGCGTCACCGGCGCGCGCGACGCCGGCAAGGCGGGCGTGCTGGTGCAGACGGTCGTGGTGCGGCCGGGCCAGGAGAACATCGCCGTCGACTGGCAGATCAGCGATCGCAGCGGCAGGGCGAGGGCGGTCAACCTGATCATCGAGGGGGTCTCGCTGCTGGCCAACGAGCGCGCCGAGGTCGGCGCGATGCTCGATGCCCAGGGCGGCAGCGTCGATCGGCTGACCGCGGAGCTGCGGGCCCGGTCCTGATCGTCAGCGCGACTTGAGCGCGTTGTCGGGCGGCAGGAAGACGGTCAGGAGCCCGATCAGCGGCAGCCAGGCGCAGAGCCGGTAGACGAAGGCGATGCCCTTCCAGTCGGCGAGAATGCCGAGCGCCGCCGCGCCGATCCCGGCGATGCCGAAGGCGAAGCCGAAGAAGAGCCCGGAGATCAGCCCGATGCGGTTCGGCACCAGCTGCTGGGCATAGACGAGGATCGCCGAGAAGGCCGAGGCGATCACCACGCCGATGACGAATGTCAGGATCGCGGTCCAGAGCAGGTTGGCGTGCGGCAGCGCCAGGGTGAAGGGCAGCACGCCGAGGATCGAGACCCAGATCACCGCCTTGCGCCCGATGCGGTCGCCGATCGGGCCGCCGACGAAGGTGCCGAGCGCGACCGCCCCGAGGAAGACGAAGAGCAGGAGCTGCGATTCGCGCACCGAGACGCCAAAGGTCTCGATCAGGTAGAAGGTGTAGAAGCTCGTGAGGCTGACCACATAGACGTATTTCGAGAAGACGAGCAGCGCGAGGATGCCGATGATCACGAGGATTCGCCGCCGCGGCAGCAGGGGATCGCGCGCCGGCGCCACCCGGGCGGCGACGCGCTCGCGGTGCCGGGCCCGCGCCCAGCTGCCGACCTTCCAGAGCACGATCATGCCGAGGAGTGCCAGCACCGAGAACCAGGCGACTGAGCTCTGGCCGAAGGGCAGCACGATGAAGGCAGCGAGCAGCGGGCCGAGGGCGCTGCCGGCATTGCCGCCCACCTGGAAGAAGGATTGCGCCGTGCCGTAGCGGCCGCCCGAGGCGAGGCGCGCGAGGCGCGAGGCGTCGGGGTGGAAGATCGCCGAGCCGAGGCCGATGCTGACCGCCGCGAGCAGGAGCACCCCATAGGCATGGGCGAAGGCGAGGGTCACGAGGCCAGCGAGGCTGAGCCCCATGCCGAGCGCGAGCAGCCGGAAGCGCGGGCGCCGGTCGGTGGCGAAGCCGACCGCCGGCTGCAGCACCGAGGCCGTCCCCTGGAAGGCGAAATGCAGCAGGCCGATCTGGGTGAAGCTGAGCGCGTAATTGGCCTGCAGCACCGGATAGAGCGCCGGGAGCAGCGACTGGATGGTGTCGTTGAGCATGTGGCAGAGGCTGAGCGCCCCGAGCACCAGATAGGCGGTGCGGGTCTCGGGGGCGGCCGGGAGATCCGGGGTGGTGGTGCTCATGCCCGCTGCGCGGCTCCGCCGGAGGGAGGCCGGCGCGGAGGGTATGGCCCGCGCCGCCTACACCGTCCAGCGGAAAGCAGGCGGCCGGAGATCGTCGCCGGAAACAGACTATTGATGCCAATGGCCCTCGCCGAAGGCTCCCGTTTGACCCGAGGCCGCTGTCCCCTGCCCGATCGACCGATGGCGTTCGGGCCGAGCCGGCCCCGAGGGCAGGGGAACCGCAACTGGCAACGCGCCCACCTCCGCCCGAGTGCCGGGCCGGGCCAGCGTCACCATCCCGCCCGGCGGGCAACGCCGGGCAGCAATCGCCCCGGCCCGCCACGCCGCAGGCGTGCCTCCGGCACGACGCGGGCGCTTCGCTTCCGCCCGAGTCAGGCGCTGCCCTCGTCTTGGGGCAGGGCGGTCGAGGAAGAAAGAACGGGCTCCAGATGCGATCGCCCCGGCCCTGCCAGCGTCGTCGAGTCCCGGTCGCCGACCGGCGCGAAGGCCGCACCCCCTCGCCCGGAGACGGGATCAGTTGCGGCCGAAGATGCCGCGCACGACGTTCTGCAGGACCGATTGCACCGTGGTGCCCACGTTGCTCACCACTTCGGCCGGTCCGGGAAGCGGCACAGTCCGCGCTGCGGGGGCGCGCTCGGGCAGCGGGCGGATCGGCTGCCCCTCCTCGACGCGCAGCATGACCTCGCGCCAGATCTCGGCGGGCAGGCCGCCGCCGGTGGTGCCCGAGAGCGGCGTGTTGTCGTCGTAGCCCATCCAGACCCCGGTCACGTAATCGCCGGTGAAGCCGATGAACCAGGCGTCGCGGGCGGCCTGGGTGGTGCCGGTCTTGCCCGCGACCGGCCGGTCGGGCAGGCGCGCGCGCCCGCCGGTGCCGCGCTCGACGACCTGGCGCAGCATCCAGACGAGCTCGCCCGCGGATTTCTCGTCGAGCACGCGGACCGGCGCGACGCCGTCGCCGGCCATCAGCCGCGAGCCGTCGGACTTGAGCTGCAATTCGCGCATGCCGTAGGGGATCGCCGTCACCCCGCCGTTGAGGATGCCGGCATAGGCGCCGGTCATCTCGAGCAGCGTCGCCTCGGAGACGCCGAGCGCCAGCGCCGGCCCGTCCGCGAGCGGCTCGTTCACCCCGAGGTCGCGGGCGACGGCGCGCACCCGCGCCCGGCCGGTCGCCTCGGAGACCCGCACCGTGGCGGTATTGACCGAATGCACCAGCGCCTCGGTCAGGTCGATCTGGCCCTTGTAGCTGTGGGTGTAGTTCTGCGGCGACCAGTCGCCGGAGCCCGGCACGTAGACGGTCAGCGGCGCGTCGAGCACCGGGTCGGTGGGCTCGGCGCCGGCCTGGAGCGCGGCCGCGAAGACGAAGGTCTTGAAGAGCGAGCCGGTCTGGCGCTTGGCCTGGACCGCGCGGTTGAACTGGCCCTCGGCGCCCCCGAGGTCGCGGCCGCCGATCATCGCCCGCACCGCCCCGTCGCGGGACATCACCACCACCGCGGCCTGGGCGTTGGAGCCGGCCTTGACCTTGGTCTTGAAGACCTCGGCGAGCCCCGCCTCGGCGGCGTGCTGGACCCGCGGGTCGAAGGTGGTCAGCACCGCGACGTCCTCGGTGGTGGTGCGGGTCAGGAAATCCGGGCCCGAGGACATGACCCAGTCGGCGAAGGCGCCACCGGCGCGGGCGGCGGCGGCGCGCGACAGCGCGGCGGGCCGGGCCAAGGCGACGGCGGCCTGCTGCTCGGTCAGATAGCCCTGGTCGCGCATGAGCCCGACGATCGTCGCGGCGCGGTTCTGGGCGCGGGCGAGGTCGTTGGTGGGCGCGAAGCGCGAGGGCGCGCGCAGGAGGCCCGCGAGCATCGCCGCCTCGCCGGGCGTCACCTCCGCCGCGGACTTGCCGAAATAGCGCTGCGCCGCGGCCTCGAAGCCGACCGCGCCGGCGCCGAGATAGGCGCGGTTGAGATAGATCGAGAGGATCTCGTCCTTGGTGAACTTCCATTCCAGCGCCAGCGCCGCGGGCACTTCCTTGATCTTGCGCTCCAGCGTCCGGGTGCTGTCGAAGAAGAGCAGCTTCGCGACCTGCTGGGTGATCGAGGATCCGCCCTGCACCGTCCCGCCTGCCCGGAAATTGACCAGGGCGGCGCGCGCCGTGCCGCGCAGGTCGATGCCGAAATGGTGATAGAACCGCCGGTCCTCGGTCGCGACGACCGCATGGACCAGATGCGGCGACACCGCGCCGGCCGTGGTCAGGCCGAGCTGCTCGCCCCGCCAGGCAAAGACCTCGCCGTTGCGGTCGAGCAGGGTGACCGATCCGCCGGAGCGCCCGTCGAGAAGCTCCTCGTAATCCGGGATCTGCGAGACGTAATAGGCCGTGCTCACCGCGAGCACGATCGCGGCGAGGATCGCCCCACGCAATCCGACCCACCAGACCAGGCGGAAGATGCGCGCCAGCAAGCCGCGGAGAAACCTCTCCATGCGACCGAGGCGCGGCTTCGGCTTCGCCTTCGCCCGTTTCCTGCCTTTTGAGGCCATATCGAGGCCACCTGCCCGTTCTTGTTATGGGCCGATTCTATTCGGAACGGGCCGGATGCGCCAGACCCTTGCGCCGGCGCCGGCGCGGCGGCGCCCAGCGAGCGGCGATTGCGCAAATCTTAAGCATGTTCGATTGAGAGCCGGAATTATGTGCATAAGCGGCAACAAAAGCCGTCATTTGACGGTGCCGACCGACAAATATTTGTTGTGTATCAATGTCTTACAGGACATCCGGCCGAGTTGGCACGCATCTTGCTTGATACACTGCAGCGGTCGCCGCGAGGCGACGCCCAATGACGAGGATGCGATGAAACTGATTGTAGCGGTCATCAAACCCTTCAAGCTCGAGGAGGTCCGCGAGGCGCTGACCAATCTCGGGGTCCAGGGGCTGATGGTCTCCGAAGTGAAGGGCTACGGGCGCCAGTCCGGCCATACCGAGATCTATCGCGGCGCCGAATACGTCGTGAACTTCGTCCCCAAGGTCAAGCTCGAGATCGTCGTGCCTGACGCGGTCGCCGCCCATGTGGTCGAGACCGTCGCCATGACCGCCAAGACCGGCAAGATCGGCGACGGGAAGATCTTCGTGATCGATGTCGAGCAGGCGATGCGCGTGCGCACCGGCGAGACCGGCGACGAGGCGCTGTGAGCAAATGGGACATGACAGGAAGCCATCAACGATGCTGAATCTCACGAAAACCACCGGGCTCGCCGCGCTGGGCGCGATGCTGGCCCTGCCCGCCCTCGCCCAGGAGACCGTCGGCGGCGTCGCGACCGAGGCGGTCGCCGAGGCGGTGGCCGCCACGGTCGACAAGGGCGACACCACCTGGATGATAACGGCGACCATCCTCGTGCTCGGCATGACCCTGCCGGGGCTCGCGCTGTTCTACGGCGGGCTGGTGCGCTCGAAGAACATGCTGTCGGTGCTGATGCAGGTCTTCGTGATCGCCTGCACCATGATGATCCTCTGGGTGGTCTACGGCTACAGCCTCGCGCTCAACGGCGGCGGGGCCTTCGACGGCTTCATCGGCGGCTTCTCCCGGCTGTTCCTCGCGGGCGTCACGCCGGATTCGACCGTGGCGACCTTCTCCGAGGGCGTGGAGATCCCGGAATACATCTTCATCTGCTTCCAGATGACCTTCGCCGCGATCACCCCGGCGCTGATCGTCGGCGGCTTCGCGGAGCGGATGAAGTTCTCGGCCGTGCTGCTCTTCTGCGTGCTCTGGAGCACCTTCGTCTATCTGCCCATCGCGCATATGGTCTGGTACGGGGACGGCTATCTCTTCCAGCTCGGCGCGCTCGATTTCGCCGGCGGCACGGTGGTGCATATCAACGCCGGGATCGCGGCGCTGGTCGGCTGCCTCGTGCTCGGCAAGCGCATCGGCTTCGGCCGCGAGGCGCTGACGCCGCATTCGCTGACCATGACCATGATCGGCGGCTCGCTGCTCTGGTTCGGCTGGTTCGGCTTCAACGCCGGCTCGAACCTCGAGGCGAACGGCGGCACGACGCTGGCGGTGATCAACACCTTCGTGGCGACCGCCGGGGCGACGCTGGGCTGGATGTTCACGGAATGGGCGGCCAAGGGCAAGCCGTCGCTCCTGGGCGTGGTCTCGGGCGCGGTCGCCGGGCTCGTCGCGGTGACGCCGGCGGCGGGGCTGATCGGGCCGATGGGCGCCATCGTGCTCGGGGTGATCGCCTCCGTGGTCTGCTTCTATTTCGTGACCAGCGTGAAGAACGCGCTCGGCTACGACGACAGCCTCGACGTCTTCGGCATCCACGGGGTCGGCGGCATCGTCGGCTCGATCGGCACCGGCATCTTCGTGAGCCCCGCGCTCGGCGGAATCGGCCTCGACGGCTATTCCATGGCCGGGCAGGTCTGGATCCAGTTCGTCGGCGTGGTGATCACCATCGTCTGGTGCGGCGGGGTCTCGTTCCTGCTCTACAAGCTCGTGGACATGCTGGTCGGCCTGCGGGTGACCCCCGAGAGCGAGCGCGAGGGCCTCGACCTCGCCGACCACGGCGAACGCGCCTACGTCTTCTGAGGCCACCGGCCTTCTCGCGGAAACGCCCGGGCCATGCGGCCCGGGCGTACTTGACACGGACCGACCTCGTGGACGCGGGGTCTTCGCCGTTTCGCCGGCGCATCAGCACGGGGCAGCGGCAGAAAGCAGGTGGCGTGTCGTGATACCGGCGCCCTTTCCGCCCGACCGACGCTGTCGCGGCTGGTCCGGATTTCTGGCCGGGAAGAGGGCCGCGCCCCGCGTGGCCCGCAGAGCATTCCCCCGGACCGATGACGGCGAGGCGCCGGTGGCGCCTTGCTCGGTCCGGTCGCCCCGAGGCGCAAGCCGCAGGGCGAAGGAGGTGCGGCCTACCCGCTGGTTGAGGATCGGGACGGGACGGCCCTGGACGGCGTGCGAAGCGCGCCGGCCCCCGGCAGGGCCGGCGCGGTCCGATCGCCACGGGTCGATCGGGCTGGTGGCCCTTCGCCTGGGTCAGATGAGTATCGACGGCGAGGGCACTGGCACATGGAACATCCGGGCGTTTTCGTTTGCGCCGATCTCCCGGCGGGAGTAGCGCAGGGGCGCAGCTGGGGGTTGTCGATGCCCCTCGACCAAGCCGAAGTCACCGCCCGGATCCGGGCGCTCACCGCGGGCGAATCCGATGCGATCGCCCTGATGGCCACGATCGCCTGCGAGCTCTACCATGCCGACGCGCGCTTCGACTGGGTGGGCTTCTACCGGGTGGTGGCGCCGGGTCTCCTGAAGATCGGCCCCTATCAGGGCGGGCACGGCTGCCTGGTCATTCCCTTCGAGCGCGGCGTCTGCGGTGCCGCGGCGCGGGAGCGCCGGACGCAGATCGTGCCGGACGTCGATGCCTTTCCCGGCCATATCGCCTGCGCCTCGAGCACGCGCTCGGAGATCGTGGTGCCGGTCTTCGATGCCTCCGGCGCGCTGATCGCCCTGCTCGACATCGACAGCGACCGCGCGGCGGCCTTCGGCGACGCCGATGCCGCAATGCTCGAAGCCATTGTGGCGGAGGTCTTCGCGAGGGCGCCTGCCTGACATTCCGAGCACCATGTCGGGCCTCCGGCTCGGGAATCGTGATTCTGCCGCCCGGCATCACGCAAATTCAGGCTGGAGCGATCCCTGCATCTCGTCGCCACCGTTCAGACTGTCGCGGGCGACGGTGCGGTGACCGGGCCCCGGCACCGGGGCCCGGGTCGCTTCAGCGGTGCCCGACCGGGGAGGCGTGGCCGCCGAGGGCGGCGGTCAGCGGCCGGACCTGCCACAGGGCCGACAATCCGACCAGGACATAGACCAGCCGCGACAGCGCCGAGCCGGCACCGAACAGGGTCGCGACAAGGTCAAGGCCGAAGATGCCGACGAGACCCCAGTTCAATCCGCCGACGATCAGCAGGATCAGGGTGACGACGTTGAGTGCCTTCATGCTCTTTCTCCGTTGGGGGAGCCGCGCGGATTGCCTGCGCGGCCCGAATGGCGGGGATGGCGGGGATCAGTTGGCGGGCGGAAGGATGACCGCGTCGACGACATGGATCACGCCGTTCGAGGCCTCGATGTCGGCGGTCACCACCTTGGCGTCGTTGACCGTCACCCCGCTCGTCGCGTCGATCGCGAGCTCGCCGCCGGAAAGCGTCTTGGCCGTCGCCGTCTTGCCGGCGATGTCGGCGGACATGACCTTGGCCGGCACGACGTGATAGGTCAGGATCGCGACGAGCTGGTCGCGGTTCTCGGGCTTGAGCAGGTCGTCGACCGTGCCGGCCGGAAGCGCCGCGAAGGCCTCGTCGGTCGGCGCGAAGACCGTGAAGGGGCCCTCGCCCTTCAGGGCATCGACGAGTTCCGCCGCCTGCACCGCCGATACCAGGGTGTTGAAGCTGCCGGCGCCGATTGCGGTGTCGACGATATCGGCCTGCTGAGCCTGCGCGGCGCCGGCCGTGATCCCGATGGCCGCGATCGCGGCGGCGAAGAGCTTCCTCGACTTCATCATCATGCTTGGGTCCTTCCTGTGCTGGCATTGCCGTCTATCCGCCTTTCGGTGTTCCACCCGGCGGCGACGGATTGTCAGCTAGTGAAAGATCTTTTTCATACCAGGCACATTTTCGTGAGGAGACATTCTTTTTCATCATGATACAACCGGACGGCAAACATTGCTTCAGGGGAAAAACGGGAAGCGCGCATGGTATCGGAAACGATCGCGGACGGGCTGGAGCAATACCGGATCGGGTCGAAGGTGCGCGGGCTGCGCCAGTCCAGGAAACTCGGCCTCGTGCAGCTTGGCGAGCACACGGGCCTCTCGCCGGGAATGCTTTCCAAGATCGAGCGCGGCCAGGTCTTTCCGACGCTGCCGACGCTCCTGCGCATCGCCATGGTGTTCGGCGTGGGGCTCGACCATTTCTTCACCGATGCCGGCGTGCAGCGGACCGTGACCGTGGTGCGCCGGCAGGACCGGCTTCGCCTGCCCGAGACTGCCGGCGGGACAAGACCCGCCTATTTCTTCGAGAGCCTGAACTTTCCGGCGACCGACCGGCTGATGGACGCCTATCTGGCCGTGTTCCCGGCAGGAGGACCGACCTCGTCCCCGCATCGGCACGACGGAGCCGAGCTCGTGTTCATCCTGGGCGGACAGGTCGCGGTGACTGTCGGTGACGCGCCGATCCTGCTCGACGAGGGTGACGCACTCTATTTCGACCCCGATGTGCCGCATACATACGGCACGATCGGGAGCGAGGGCGGAACGGCCCTCGTCGTGGTCACCGCCGGCGGCGCGGCGGCCGAGACCGTGGCGGCCACCGTGGTCCCCTGATGCAGCCTCGGCGCGGTCGCGGGGACGGGAACGAGAACGGAAACGGCTTTCCACCCGGCCCGAGCGGCGGTATCGCTTGCATGCCGGCGGGCCGCAGGGGAGCGTGTGACATGACCCAGTACATCCGTCCGTGGCCCGAGGTGGCCGCCGATCTCGTTGCGGTCGCCGCGGGCCGCGAACCGGCCGACATGGTGATCCGCAACTGCACCTGGGTGAACGTGCACAGCCGCGAGGCGATCCCGGGCAGCGACATCGCCATCAAATCCGGGCGCTTCGCCTCCTGCGGGCCCGATGCCTCGGCGATGATCGGCCCCGAGACCCGGGTGATCGACGCGGGCGGGCGCTACCTGATCCCCGGGCTCTGCGACGGCCACATGCATGTGGAGAGCGGCATGCTGACGGTCAGCCAGTTCGTGCGCGCGGTGATCCCGCACGGCACCACCAGCATGTTCGTCGATCCGCACGAGGTCGCGAACGTGCTCGGGCTCAAGGGCGCGCGGCTGATGCATGACGAGGCGATGGTCCAGCCGATCAATGTCTTCGTCGAGATGCCCGCCTGCGCGCCGTCGGCGCCGGGGCTGGAGACGCCGGGCGCCGAGATCTCGCCCGAGGACGTGGCCGAGGCGATGACCTGGCCGAACATCGTCGGGCTCGGCGAGATGATGAACTATCCCGGCGTCATCGCCGGCGATCCGAAGATGCTCGCGGAGATCGCCGCGACCCAGGCGGCGGGCAAGACCGTCGGCGGGCATTACGCCTCGCCCGATCTCGCGGGCTTCCATGCCTATGCCGCCGGCGGCCCCGCCGACGACCACGAGGGCACCTGCGAGGCGGATGCCATCATGCGCGTGCGCCAGGGGATGCGGGCGATGCTGCGGCTCGGCTCGGCCTGGTACGACGTGAAGGCGCAGATCACCGCCGTGACCGAGAAGGGGCTCGATCCGCGCAACTTCATCCTCTGCACCGACGATTGCCATTCCGGCACGCTGGTCAACGACGGGCACATGGACCGGGTGGTGCGCCACGCGATCGATTGCGGCCTCGACCCGCTGATCGCCCTGCAGATGGCCACGATCAACACCGCCACGCATTTCGGGCTCGAGCGCGAGATCGGCTCGATCACGCCGGGGCGGCGGGCCGACTGCATCCTGACCTCGGACCTCGCGACCCTGCCGATCGAGACGGTGATCGCCCGCGGGGAGGTGGTGGCCGAGAACGGCGCCTGCCTCGCCGAAGAGCCGGATTTCACCTGGCCCGCGAGCGCGCGGGAGACGGTCCGGATGGGCCGGAAGCTGGTGGCGGCCGATTTCGACATCCCGGCGCCGGCAGGTGCGACGCGCGTCCGCGCGCGGGTGATCGGCGTGGTCGAGAACCAGGCGCCGACGCGGGCGCTGGAGGCGGAGCTCGCCGTGGTCGACGGGCTTGTGGCGGCGGATGTGGCCAAGGACGTCGCCCAGATCGCGCTCGTCGAGCGCCATCGCCGCACCGGATCGGTGGTCAACGGCTTCGTCTCGGGCTTCGGCTACGACGCGCCCTGCGCGGTGGCCTCGACGGTGGCCCATGACAGCCATCACATGATCGTCGTGGGCACCTCGAAATCCGACATGGCCCTGGCGGCGAACCGGCTGGGCGAGGTCGGGGGCGGGGTGACGGTCTGGAAGGACGGCGCGGAGATCGCGCTGGTCCGCCTGCCGATCGCGGGGCTCATGTCGGACGCGCCGGCCGAGGAGGTCGCCGCCGCCGCCGAGGGCATGGTCGCGGCAATGGCGGCCTGCGGCTGCCGGCTCAACAATGCCTACATGCAGCATTCGCTGCTCGCCCTGGTGGTGATCCCGGCGCTGCGGATCTCCGACCTCGGGCTGATCGACGTGACGCGCTTCGCGCCGACCGAGCTTCTCCTGCCTGCCTGAGGGCCGCCGCGATGCATCACCGCAACCCTCTCTCCGAACTGCCGATCGTCACGCCGCCACCGCAGGCCGACGACATCTTCACCGATGCCACCGAGGCGGTGGCCGAGATCCGGCGGCGCTACGACGCGGCGGTCGAGTTCCTGCGGGGGCATTTCGCCCGGGTGATGGCCGGGGAGGCGCCCAAGGGACGTTTTCGCGCCTTCTACCCGCGGGTCGGCGTCACCACCGCGAGCTTCGCCAAGGTCGACAGCCGCCTTTCCTTCGGGCATGTGACCGAGCCCGGCGTCTACGAGACCACGATCACCCGGCCGGATCTCTTCGAAGGCTACCTGACCCAGCAGCTCGGCCTCCTGATCCAGAACCACGGCATGCCGGTCCGCGTCGGCACCTCCGACACCGCCATCCCGCTGCATTTCGCCATGGCGGAGGGCGCCCATGTGGAGGGCTCCATCGAGGACACGCTGCACCGCCCGCTGCGCGACCTCTTCGACGTGCCGGACCTGAACACCACCGACGACCATATCGTCAACGGCAAGCCGAGCCCCGGGGCGGACGGCGCCCGCCCGCTCGCGCCCTTCACCGCCCAGCGCATCGATTATTCGCTGGCCCGGCTCGCGCATTACACCGCCACCAGCCCCTCGTGGTTCCAGAACCACGTGCTCTTCACCAATTACCAGTTCTACATGGACGAATTCGTGGAATTCGCCCGGGAGGCGCTGGCCGATCCCGATTCCGGCTACGAGGCGCTGATCGAGCCCGGCAATCTGGTGACCACCCGCAAGGGGCGCAGCGGCATGCTCGCCTCGCGCCAGCCGCAGATGCCCACCTATCACCTTGTCCGGCCGAACCACGCCGGCATCTCGATGGTCAACATCGGGATCGGGCCGTCGAACGCCAAGACCATCACCGACCATGTCTCGGTGCTGCGCCCGCATGTCTGGGTGATGATCGGCCATTGCGCCGGCCTGAGGAACTCCCAGTCGCTGGGCGATTACGTGCTGGCCCATGCCTATATGCGCGAGGACCATGTTCTCGACGACGACCTGCCGATCTGGGTGCCGATCCCGGCGCTGGCGGAGGTGCAGGTGGCGCTGCAGAACGCCGTGGCCGAGGTCACCGGCCTGACCGGCTTCGAGCTGAAGCGCATCATGCGCACCGGCACGGTGGCGACGATCGACAACCGCAACTGGGAGCTGCGCGACCAGTCCGGGCCGGTGGCGCGGCTGAGCCAGGCCCGCGCCATCGCGCTCGACATGGAGAGCGCCACCATCGCCGCCAACGGCTTCCGCTTCCGGGTTCCCTACGGCACGCTGCTCTGCGTCTCCGACAAGCCGCTGCACGGCGAGCTGAAACTGCCGGGCATGGCCACCGATTTCTACAAGCGCCAGGTCGCCCAGCATCTGCGCATCGGCATCCGGGCGATGGAATCCCTGCGCGAGATGCCGCTGGAGAAACTGCATTCGCGCAAGCTGCGCAGTTTCGACGAAACGGCATTCCTGTGAACCCGGTCTGCGCGGAGACTCTTTTTTGCAACAGTCGCGCATGGGTTGCACCAGAACCCCATGAAACAAGGGGTCACTGCGCATTCCGCGATTGAGTTTCCGTGATCGGCTGGCATAAGTGCCATCATGCCGGGGCGGGCACGCCGCCTGGGCTTCATTAGATCCGCTCGACAGGAAACGCCATATGACGCAAAAGCCCATGACAAAGACCCAGCTCGTCGCCGCCATTGCCGAGACCGCGAGCGTGGACAAGGCCACGGCGAACCGCGCGCTCGAAGCGCTGACCGCCATCGTCACCAACGAGGTCGCCAACGGCGGCGCCGTCACCCTGCCGGGTCTGGGCAAGTTCGCCTGCCGCTCCCGCGCCGAGCGCATGGTGCGCAATCCCTCGACCGGCGAGCAGATGATGAAGCCGGCCGACCGCGTGGCGAAGGTGACCATCGCCAAGCAGCTCAAGGACGTGATCAACGCCTGACACCGCGCCGGTTTCCGGACCACGCGCTACACGGGTCGCGCCCCTGCGCGGCCTGTTGCTTTTCTGGGGGTGGGAATGGATTGGCGCGCCGTCGCGCTCGGGCTGTTCTTCGTCGCGGCCTGGAGTTCCGCCTTCACCTCGGCGCGCATCGTCGTCGCCGACGCGCCGGCCTTCCTTGCGCTCTGCGTCCGCTTCCTGTTCTCGGGCGGCATCGCGCTGGCGATCGGCTGGGCGATGGGCCAGCGGATCAACCTTTCGCGCCGGCAATGGGTCGGCGTGGCGGTCTTCGGCCTCTGCCAGAACGCGCTCTATCTCGGCCTCAATTTCGAGGCCTTGCGCAGCGTCGAGGCGAGCCTCGCGGTGGTGGTGGCGAGCCTGCTGCCCCTGATCGTCGCGGGGCTGGGGCGGCTTTTCCTCGGGGAGCGGTTGGCGCCGCTGGCGCTCGCGGGACTCGCGGCGGGCGTGCTCGGCGTGCTGATCATCATGGCGGCCCGGCTCGGCGGCGGCGCCGATCCGGTCGGGCTGGCGCTCTGCTTCGCCGGCGTGCTGGCGCTGGCGGTGGCGACGCTCTTGGTGCGCGGCGTCTCGGTCGGCGGCAATCTCTGGATGGTGGTCGGGCTGCAGATGCTGGTCGGCGCCGCGGCGCTCCTGCCGGTCTCGCTGGCGCTCGAGACCTGGCAGGTCCATTGGACCGCGCCGCTCGTGATCGCCTTCGTCTATACGACCCTGGTGCCGGGCATCGCCGCGACGATGGTCTGGTTCGTGCTCGTCGGAAGGATCGGCGCGACGCGGGCCGCCGCCTTCCATTTCCTCAACCCGTTCTTCGGCGTGGCCACCGCCGCCTTGATCCTCGGCGAGCGCGTGAGCCTGCGCGACGTGCTGGGTGTCGCGATCATCATGCTCGGCATCCTGGCGGTCCAGATCGCCCGGGCGCCGGGGCCTTCGTCGCGGTGAAATGGGCTGGCCTCGGGCAGGCGGGGCGGCAATAAGGGCCGGCGCAGACAAGGAGGCCCGACGACCGTGCAACCCGCCCCATCCGACCTCGCCGCAGCGATCCGGCGCGCCATCGACGGCAAGACCAAGCCCCTCGGCGCGCTCGGCCGGATCGAGACGCTGGCGGCGCAGATCGCCGAGCTCCAGGGCACGCTCGCCCCGCGCATGGAGACCTGCACGCTCACGATCTTCGCCGCCGACCACGGCATCGCGCTCGAAGGCGTCTCGGCCTATCCGCAGGCGGTCACCCGGCAGATGGTGCTGAATTTCCTCGCCGGGGGCGCGGCCGCGACGGTCTTCGCCGCGGCGCAGGGCATCCCGGTGCAGGTGGTGGATGCCGGCGTGGCGGGGGAGCCGATCGCGGATCCGCATCTGCTCTCCCATCGCATCGCCGCGGGGACCCGCAGCTTTCTCGCCGGTCCCGCCATGGACGAGGCCCAGGCGCGCCAGGCGCTCGAGACCGGCCGGCGCCTCGGCGCCGCGGCGCCGGGCGAGGCGGCGGCCTTCGGCGAGATGGGCATCGGCAATACCGCCTCGGCCGCGATGCTCGGGCACAAGCTGACCGGCCTCGACCTCGACGGGCTCGTCGGCCGCGGCACCGGGCTCGACGATCCCGGCCTCGCGCGCAAGCGCAGGGTGCTCGCCGCCGCCGCGGCCCGGACCCCCGCCCGGCTCGACCCCGAGCGGGCGCTGGCCGAATACGGCGGCTTCGAGATCGCGGCGATGGCCGGGGCCATGCTCGGCGCCGCGACGGCGGGCAGGATCGTGCTGGTGGACGGCTTCATCGCCACGGCGGCAGCCGCCGCGGCGCTGGCACTCGAGCCGGCGGCGCGGCGGGCGATGGTCTTCGCCCATGTCTCGGCGGAGGCCGGGCACCGGCCGCTCCTCGACCATCTCGGTGCCGCGCCGCTGCTCGCCCTCGACATGCGGCTCGGCGAGGGCACCGGGGCGCTGCTCGCCTGGCCGCTCCTGCGCGCTGCCGCGGCGATGCTGCGCGACATGGCGAGCTTCGAGAGCGCCGGCGTCAGCGGCCCGGCATGAGGGAGCGCCTGGCCGAGGAAGCCGCGACGGCGCTGGTCGCGGCGCAGTTCCTCACGCGGCTGCCGATCCCGGCGGGGCTCTTCTCCCCCGCGCGCATGGCCGCCGCGCCGCGCTGGTTCCCGGCCGTCGGCCTCCTGGTCGGGGCGCTCTGCGGCCTCGTCTTCGCCGCTGCCGTGCTGGTCTTCCCGCCGCTCCTCGCCGCGCTGCTGGCCATCGCCGCGGGCATTCTGATCACCGGGGCGCTGCACGAGGACGGGCTCGCCGATACTCTCGACGGGCTCGGTGGCGGCGCGACCACGGAGCGGGCACTCGCGATCATGCGCGACAGCCGGATCGGGACCTATGGCACCCTGGCCCTGATCCTGACGCTCGGCGCGAAGCTCCTCGCGCTCGGCGCCATGCCGGCGGGCGCCGCGCCGGCCGTGCTGGTGGCGGGCCATGCCGCCAGCCGCGCCTCCGTCGTCGCCGTGATGGCGACGAGCCGCTACCTGCGGCCGGAGGGCGCCGGCGCCGGGATGGCCGCGGGCATCGGCGGCCGGCATCTCGGCCTCGCGCTCGGCACCGGCGCCCTCGCGATCCTCGCGCTTCTCGCGGTGCTGCCGCCGCTCGCGGCCCTGGGCGCGCTCGCCGGGCTCGCGCTCGGCCATCTCGTCATGCGCCGGGGCTTCGAGCGCAGGCTTTCCGGCCATACCGGCGATTGCCTCGGCGCGGTCCAGCAGACGAGCGAGCTCGGGCTCTACCTCGGCGTGCTGGCGTGCCTCTGATCCTCCTGCGCCACACGCGGCCGCTCGGCGGCGAAGGCCTCTGCTATGGCCGGAGCGACCTGCCGCTGGCGGCGGATTTCGAGGCGGCGGCGACAAGCCTTCTCGCCGGCCTGCCACGGGTCGCCGGCATCGTGTCGAGCCCCCGCACCCGCTGCCGGCGCCTCGCCGAGCGCATCGCCGCCGCCCGGCGGCTGGGCCTCCGGATCGATGCGCGCATCGCCGAGATGGATTTCGGCGCCTGGGAAGGCCGGCGGTGGGACGACCTGCCCCGCGGCGAGATCGACGCCTGGGCCGAAGATTTCCACGGCGCCCGCCCCCATGGCGGGGAGAGCGTCGCCATGCTCGCCGAGCGGGTCGGCGCGGCGCTCGCCGAAACCGCTGCGGACGCGGTGCCGGTGCTCTGGGTCACGCATCTCGGGGTCGTGCGCGCGGCCCGGGCACTCCGGGGGCAGGCGGCGCCCTGGGAGAGCCGGCTCGGCTTCGGGCAATGGACCCGCCTCCCGGATCCCGGTCAGCGGTGATCGAGCCAGAAGCGCTCCATCGAGAGATAGGTGAAGGACGCCGTCCAGGTGATCAGGATCAGGCCGTTGAGCGATTCGAGTCCCACCACGATGCGCAGCGGTCCCGCGACGACCAGGTCGCCGACGCCGAGCGTCGTGAAGGTCGCCGCGGAGAAATAGAGGTAGTCGACCGGGGTGCCTTCGAGCGCGCCCGAGATCGCCCCGAGCCCGAGGTGGTTGCCCGCCGCCCAATACGCCCAGCCGTAGAGCGCGATCTCCACGCTGTGGGCGAAGAAGGCGGCCGCGATCACCACCAGGATGCGGGCGCGGGGGCGGATCGAGAGTCGCGGCATCAGGTCGGCGGTGAGGCGCAGGACCTCGTAATGCAGCACGGTCGTCACCACGATGAGAAAGAGCGCCACCGCGCAGACGATCGCATAGTCCATGACGGCTCCCGGCCTGCCGCCGCCCCCGCAGGGGAGCGGGCAGCGGCGGTTTACCGGCTGGAAGCGCGCGGGACAATGCGCGCCGGGGCGGAGTCAGGATGACCCCACTCACCAACTGAAGTTTGATGGCGCGGCTAGTGCCACCGTCCCGCCCGGCGGGCACCGCCGGGCAGCGCCCGCCCCGCCCCCGTCACGCCGAAGGCGTGCCTCCGGAACGACGCGGGCGCTTCGCCCCAGCTCGGGCCGGGCGCTGCCCTCATCTTGTGGTGGGACGCTTGTCCAGGAAACAAGAATGTCCCGATGCGACCGCCCCTGGGCGACCGCCCGAGAAATCCGTCAGTTCCAGAGCAGCCCGCCCTTCGGCGGCGCGGCCCAGGGGCCGATGACCACGTTGCCCTGGGCGAGTTCGTTGCGCGCGGTGGTACTGCCGCTGCGGGCGCGGTCGATCAGGATGCGGCCGTCCTCGGCGGCGCCGCGGTCCACTGCGCTGGCGATCACGTCGCGCATATGCACGAAGCCATAGGCCTGCTCGGTCATGTCGGCGGCGTCGTAGGTGGTCTGGCCGAGCCCGACGTAGTGGCGGATCGCGCCGTTGCGGCGCAGGCGGTCCTCGAAGAAGGCGCAGGCGATCAGACATTCGTCGGCGAGCGCGCGGATGGCGTCCCGCGGCGCCCCGGCGTCGAGCGCTGCCGTCACCCGCACGGTCAGCAGGTCGACGCCGATGCTGCGGCCCATGAACCGCGCGAAGGTGATGGAGAGATAGGCCTCGAGCGAGGCGGTGAGCGGCACGCCGGCCTTGTCGATGCCTGCCTTGACGAAATCGGAGGCGATGGCGAGCGTGGCCGGGTTCATCGCCGTTCCGTCCCTTCCAGCCGGCGATGGGTCGCGGGGGGCGGAAACCGTCTGCGGCACCGGCCGCGAGATCCGTCTGCGCGCTGGGACATGGTCACCTCATGTCGAACGGCCCTTGCCGAGCCAGGTGTCATCATCGTGCAGAATCGTTAACTTAATCTGTCCTCCACCGGCCCGGTGCCGGCGCGAGGCCGAAGCATGTCCGCAAATGCGGAAGAATTCGAATGTCACGGACCGTCGGCGGGCTATAATCTCCGTGCGGCGCGGCCAGTGGGGCAATTCATGTTTCCTCATTCTTCCCATGAGAATAGCACGAATTTCCCATCTCCACCAAGATGCTGGCACATCGCGCGGCAATGTGATCCCATGGTGCTCAGATGATCGAGACCGAGCTCAAGATCACGCTCGACAGCGAGGGCGAGGCCAGGCTGCGGCGCCATCCCGCGCTCGCCCACCTGCGGCTGGCGCCGCGCCGGACGCAGATCCTGCGCTCGGTCTATTACGACACGCCGGAGCATGCGCTCGCCGCCCAGGGCATCGCGCTGCGGCTGCGGCAGGTCGGCCGCCGCTGGGTGCAGACGGTCAAGCGCCGCGGGGAGAGCGCGCACGGCCTCTTCGCCAATCTCGAGGTCGAATGCGCGGCGCCGGGCGGCCGGCTGGTGCTCGACGGACCCGATCCCGAGGGCGTCTTTGGCGCGATCGACGCCGCCGCCGGCACGGCCGCGCTCTCGCCGGTCTTCGAGACGCGGGTGCGGCGGACCACCGAGCGGCTGCGCGCGCCCGAGGGCGGCGAGGTCGAGCTCGCCATCGACGCGGGCGAGATCCGGGCGGGCGAGGCGGTCACGCCGATCCGCGAGGCCGAGCTCGAATTGGTCGAAGGAGCAGTGGGCGAGCTCTACGGCATCGCCCGCACGCTCTTTCCCCGCGCCCCGGTGCGCTTCTCGCTGGAGAACAAGTCGGCGCGCGGCTACCGGCTCGCCCGCGGCGAAGCCGAGCCGCCGGTCCGCCCCCGCAACGCCCGAGTCCCGGACTACGCGGCCTCCGCCACCGTCGAATCGGTAGCGCGCGACATCTTCCGCGATTGCCTGGCCCAGATCGCGCAGAACATGGTGGTCATCGCCGAGAGCGACGACCCGGAGGGGCCGCACCAGATCC
This sequence comes from Rhodovulum sp., assembly GCA_020637615.1. GTDB lineage: Bacteria > Pseudomonadota > Alphaproteobacteria > Rhodobacterales > Rhodobacteraceae > Amaricoccus. The sequence goes on along the minus strand of JACKKC010000008.1, from coordinate 69,568 downwards.
GCGTCGGCCTGCGCCGCCTGCGCACCGCCTTCGCGATCTTCGGCCCCAGCCTGGGCAAGGCGGCGTTGGCGCCGCTCGCGAGGGAAGCGCAGCGGCTCGGGCAGGTGGTCGGACCCTTGCGCGACATCGACGTGCTGGCCGGCGAGATCGTCGCGGAGGCGGTGGAGAGCGGCCTCGACGCGGCGGCGCGGGAGGCGCTCCTGGGCTGCCTCGCGGCCCGCGGCGCCGAGGTGCGGCGCGGTGTGCGCCGGACGCTGGCCGGGCCGGAGGCGGCAGGGTTTCTCTTCGACCTCGGCCGGCTGATCGAGGGCCGCGGCTGGCTGGCTCCTTCCGATTATTCGCAGACCGAGCGGCTGGCCGCTCCGGTGGGCGGCCTTGCCGGCGACCTGCTCGACGCGCGCCTGCGGCGGGTGCGCAGGCGCGGCCGCGGCATCCGCAAGCTCGACACCGAGGCGCTGCACGTCCTGCGCAAGGATCTGAAGAAGCTGCGCTATGCCGCCGACACCTTCGCGCCGATCTATCCGGACGCGAAGGTCGCGACCTATGTCAAGGAGCTGAAATCGCTCCAGGACAGCTTCGGCCATCTCAACGACGCCGCCATGGCGGCCGAGGCGCTGACCGGCCCCGAGGCGCCGGGCCGGGACGACGGGGATGTCCAGCGCGGGGTCGGCTGGGTCCTGGGCACGCTGACCGTCCGGGCCGGGCAGCAGCGCCCCGATCTCTTCGCGCGCTGGGACCGGCTGCGCGCGGCGCGGCCGTTCTGGTCCTGAAGGCATGATCCGGGCAGCGAAGAGCGGGGGCAGGCATGGCACATTCCTCGGAACGGCTGGACTTTCCCGGCCATGACGGCGGCAGGCTCGCGGCGCGGCTCGACCTGCCGGTCGGGCCGCCGCGCGCCTATGCGCTCTTCGCCCATTGCTTCACCTGCTCCAAGGACGGCATCGCCGCCCGGCGCATTGCCGGCGCGCTTGCGGCACGCGGCATCGCCGTGCTGCGCTTCGACTTCACCGGCCTCGGCGGCAGCGCGGGCGACTTCGCCAATACCGGCTTCTCCTCGAATGTCGCCGACCTGGTCGCCGCCGCGGCGCATCTGCGCGCGACCCGCGCGGCGCCGCAGCTCCTGGTCGGCCATTCGCTGGGCGGGGCGGCGGTGCTCGCCGCCGCCGGCGAGATCCCGGAGGCGCGCGCCGTGGCCACGATCGGCGCGCCGGCGGACGCGGCGCATGTGACGAAGAACTTCGCCGCCGACCTGCACCGGATCGAGGCCGAGGGCGCGGCGGAGGTGACGCTCGCGGGGCGCCGCTTCACCATCCGCAGGGAGTTTCTCGAGGATCTCGCCGGGGCGCGGCTGAGCGAACGCATCGCCGTGCTGAAGAAGCCGCTGATGATCCTCCACGCCCCCCGCGACGCGGTCGTCGGCATCGCGAATGCCGCGGCCATCTTCAAGGCGGCGAAACATCCCAAGAGCTTCGTCTCGCTCGACGATGCCGACCACCTGCTGACCGACCCCGCCGATGCCGCCTATGCCGGCGACGTGCTCGCGGCCTGGGCGGAGCGCTATCTCGCGCCGGCGCAGGTCGAGCCCGGCAACCGCGTGCTGGTCCGCGAGACCGGCGTCTCGAAGTTCCAGCAGGCAGTCGCCGTCGGCCGCCACGCGCTCATCGCCGACGAGCCGGAGACGGTCGCGGGCGGCGCGGACAGTGGGCCCAACCCTTACGACTTCCTCGCCATCGCGCTCGGCGCCTGCACGGCGATGACGCTGCGCATGTATGCCGATCACAAAGGGCTGTCGCTGGGCCGGATCGGCGTCTCGGTCGACCACGCCAAGGTCCATGCCAGGGATTGCGCCGATTGCGGCGAGGGCCGCGAAGGGCGGATCGACCGGTTCGAGCGCACGATCTCGATCGAGGGCGGGATCCCGGCCGGTCTCGCCGACAAGATCGTGGAGATCGCCGGCAAATGCCCGGTGCATCGCACGCTGGAGGCCTCCTCGGCGGTGGTCACGCGGCTCGTCGAGGATCAGACGCGGTCTTGATAGGCCCGTGCCGCGGCAACGAGTCCCGCCCGTGCGCGAGCACGGGCAGCGCCCGCCCCCCAGGCGGGCGCTTCCCATGCTTCCCGGAGCGTTCGGCCGGAAATGGTGTCAGACCGCGACCGAATGCCGCGCTTCCGATGCCGCGAGCCAGGCGTCGAAGACCGAGGCCACCACGCGGCAGAGCCGCCGGCCCTCGGGCGTCAGGGTGATCCGCGGGCCGTCGCGGAGGAGGAGCCCGTCCGCCTCGAATTCGGCGAGGCTTTCGAGCTCGTCGCGGCACCAGCCAGGCTCGCGGCCGAATTCCCGCCCGAGTGCGGCGGTGTCGACCGCGCCCGCGCACATGATCGCCTCGATCACCCGCCCGCGCAGCCGGTCTTCGGCGCCGAGCGCGAGCCCCCGCGCGACCGGCAGCCGGCCGGATGCGACCGCGCGTGCCCAGGCGCCGGTCTCGGCGATGTTCTGCACGTAGCCGGCCGGCGTGCGCCCGATCGAGGTCGCGCCGAAGCCGATCATCGTCTCGGCCTGGTCGGTGGTGTAGCCCTGGAAATTGCGCCGCAGCCGGCCCTCGCGCGCCGCCCGGGCCATCGCATCGCCGGGAAGCGCGAAATGGTCGAGCCCGATCGCCTCGTAGCCCGCCGCGGTCAGCGCCGAGGCCGCGGCCGCCGCCTGTGCGGCCCGCGCCGGCCCGTCGGGCAGCGCGGCCTCGGGGATCATGCGCTGGTTCTTGGCCATCCAGGGCACATGCGCATAGCCGAAGAGCGCGATCCGGTCCGGCGCCATCTCCCGGCAGATGCCGATGGTCGCGAGCAGGGTCTCGACGCTCTGGTGCGGCAGGCCGTAGATCAGGTCGAAATTGATCCCCGCCACGCCGGCCGCGCGCAGATCCGCCACGGTCCGCGCCACCATCTCCGGGGGCTGCAGGCGGTTGATCGCGGCCTGCACCGTCGGGTCGAATTCCTGCACGCCGAAGCTCGCGCGGGTGAAGCCGAGCCGCCCGATCGTCGCCGCCATCTCGGGCGTCAGGGTGCGCGGATCGCTCTCGATCGCGAGCTCCGCGCCGGGAGCGATGTCGAAGCGCGCCCGTAGCCGCTCCATCGCCCGGGCGAGATCGCCGGGCTCGAGCGCCGTCGGCGTCCCCCCGCCCCAGTGCAGATGCCCGAGCGTCATCCGGCCCGGCAGGGCATCGGCGGCGAGGTCGATCTCGGCGAGCAGCATCTCGACATAGGACGCCACCGGCGCGTAGCGCGCGGCGAGCTTCATGTTGCAGCCGCAATACCAGCACATCTGCTTGCAGAAGGGCACATGCAGATAGGCCGAGACCGGCGTGCCCGGATCGAGCGCCGCGAGCCAGGTGCGATAGGAGGCCTCCGGCAGCCCGGCGCGGAAATGCGGCGCGGTCGGGTAGCTCGTGTAGCGCGGCACGGCGCGGGCGGCGTATCTGGCGAGGATCGAATCCATGATCCGCCGATCCTAGCCGGGCGCTCCCGGCGACGGCTTGATTTGCGTCAATCCGCGTGCAGGTCGCGCGCGATCGCCGGGCCGATCTCCAGCCCCTCGAACCGCGCCCGGAAGCCGCCGCGTTCCGGCGAGCAGGCCATGGGCCCCAGCCCGGCCGAGTCCGCGGGAAACGGCGCCAGCCGCGCCAGCCGCCAGGGCGCGCCGCCGATCGCGACCTGCACCCGCACCGCGTCGCCGTGCCGGGTGAGGCGCAGGGCGACCTCCGTCTCGGGCGCCTCCCCGGGCAGCGGGATCACCGACCAGTCCGAGCGGCCGTCGGTCACCACGACGCTGGCGTTCAGCATCCCGTCGGAGAACTCGATCCCGGCCTTGATCCAGCATGCCGCGTCGCGGCGCAGCATCAGGCCGGCCTGGTCGTAGAGCGTCCCGTAATCGCCGCGGAACCGGACGCTCGCGGTGAAATCCCCCTCGACCGGCGCGAGCCACGCATGCCCGGTATCGCGCGTGAAGCCGTAGAAGGTCTCGCGCCAGAAATCGGTGTTCGGCCCGGTCTCGAGCTCGAGCGTGTCGGCGTCGCCCGACCAGCGGGGCGGCGGATTGAGCCAGGTGAAATCCTGCGGCATGGCGCCCTCCTGCCGGTCGAACGGGGAAGCCGGATGCCGGCGAGGATAGCCCGCGCCCGCGCCGCGGTCGATGCCGGTCCTCTGCCTGTTGCCCGTCCCGAAGTGTCGCAAACGGGAGTTGAATCCGGCAACGAGACCCCGTCAGGTCGCGTTCCTAGAGCGCCTAGCTCAACCATCCCGCCCGGCAGGCACCGCCGGGCAGCACCGGATGCGATCCCCCTGAAGCGCCCCCGCCGCGCTTGGCGCCACGCCGCCGGCCGTGATATGCCCGGCGGGAACCGGGCCCGGGGGGAAGCCATGAAGCGATCGCGCGTCAACGAGATCATCCGCGAGGCGGATGCCTTCATCCGCTCCTTCGGCTTCATCCTGCCACCCTTCGCCTATTGGAGCCCCGCGGAGATGCAGGCGCGCCGGGCGGAGATCGGTGGCATCGTCGACGCCCGGCTCGGCTGGGACATCACCGATTACGGCCAGGGCCGCTTCGACGCGATGGGGCTCTTCCTCTTCACCGTGCGCAATGGCCGGGAGGCCGATCTCGGGCGCGGCGGCGGCATGGTCTATGCCGAGAAGATCATGATCTCGCGCCGGGACCAGCTCTCGCCCATGCATCGCCACATCGTGAAGGCCGAGGACATCATCAACCGCGGCGGCGCGACGCTGGCGCTCAAGCTCTACAACTCCGATCCCGAAGGCGCGATCGACAAGACCACCGACGTCGAGGTCGCCACCGACGGGGTGATCCGCCGCCAGGGGCCGGGCGAGGTGCTGCGGCTGAACCCCGGCGAGAGCGTCACGCTGATGCCCGGCAACTGGCACGCCTTCTGGGGCGAGGGCGGCGACGTGCTGATCGGCGAGGTCTCTACGGTCAACAACGACCTGACCGACAACATCTTCGCCGAGCCGATCGGCCGCTTCGCCGAGATCGAGGAGGACGAGGATCCGCTGCACCTCCTCGTCTCCGACTACCCGCGCTGGCTGGGGTGACGGCCGGGGCGCAGGCTAGGATCCGCCGCGGCCCGCGCGCCAGGCGTCCCAATCCTCGGGCGTGTCGAGATCGAGGAGCGCCGCCCGCCCCGCGATCGGCACATGCCGCACGGAACCGGCCGGCGCCCCCGCGATGACCGAGCGCGCGCCGCGGTCGCCCTTCAGCGCTGCGAGCTGCCCGAAGAACCGCCGCCCGAAGAGCACCGGATGGCCCGGCCTGCCGTCCGCGGCGGTGGCGCGGAGGATCTCGCGGCCCGCGGCCGGGTCGAAGGCGGCGATCAGCCGGTCGATCGCCTCGCTGCCGATCTCGGGCATGTCCGCGAGCAGGATCACCACCGCATCGGTCCCGGGATCGACCGCTTCCAGCCCGGCGCGGAGCGAGGCGGCCATGCCCTCGGTGCAATCCGCCGCCACGACGATCTCGACCGCGGCCCCGGCCAGCGCCTCACGCCGCGGCGCCGCCTCGGGCGGAAGCACGACCAGCACGCGATCGGCCCGGCTCGCCAGCGCCGCCTCGGCGGCATGGCGCAGCGCCGGCCGGCCCCCGATCGCCTCGAGCAGCTTGTCGCGCCCGCGCATCCGGCGCGCCTCCCCCGCGGCGAGCAGGATGGCCGCGACCACCGGCCGGCCCGCCACTGCGCCGCCGGCCGTCACCCCGCTCCCTGCGGCACCGGGCCCGGCGCGTCATGCCGGTCGTCGAAGGCTTGCCCCTGGCCCGGCCGGGTCTGGGGACGGCGCAGCCGCTCGGTGACCTGGGCGAGGATCGAGACGGCGATCTCGGCCGGCGCGCGCGCGCCGATATCGGCCCCGACCGGCCCGTGGATCCGCGCGATCTCCCCGGCATCGAAGCCGGCGGCCGCCAGCCGCGCGACGCGGCTCGCATGGGTACGGGTCGAGCCGAGGCTGCCGAGATAGAACACGCCCGAGCGCAGCGCCGTCCGGATCGCCGGATCGTCGAGCTTGGCGTCATGGGTCAGCGTGACCACCGCCGTGCGGCCGTCCAGCCCGTAGGCGGACAGCGCCGCGTCCGGCCAGTCGTGGCTGAGCCGGAAGCCCGGGAAGCGCGCCGGGCTGGCGAAGGCCTCGCGCGGGTCGATCACGATCACGTCGTAGCCGGCGAGCCGCGCCATGGGCGCCAGCGCCTGGGCGATATGCGCCGCCCCGACGATGGCCATGCGCAGCGGCGGGTTGTGCACGCCGAGAAACCAGGGCCCGGCGAAGCCCGAGCGGTCGCCGACCAGCGCCGCCTCCGCCTCCCGCCAGAGCGGGTCGCCGGGACCGAGCAGGAGCCGCCGCTCCCAGCCGTCCGGCCGCAGCGCATAGACCGCCGGCCGGCGCGCCGCCCGCGCCGCCACGAGCGGCTCGAGCAGCGCGAGCGGCATGCCCTCGCCGGTCCCGACCGACTCGACCAGCACCCGGATCCGCCCGCCGCAGGCGAGGCCCGCCGCGAAGGCGTCGGCGTCGCTCACCCCGTAGTCGAGGATCCGCGGCGCACCCGCCTCCAGCACCTCCAGCGCCTCGGCCACCACCGCGCCCTCGACGCAGCCGCCCGAGACCGACCCCATCATCTCGCCGTCCGACCGGATCGCCATCTGCGCGCCGCATTGCCGCGGCGCCGAACCCCAGGTCTCGATCACGGTCGCGAGCGCGGCGCCCTTGCCCGCGCGCGACCAGTCGAGCGCAATCTCGGGAATGCGGTCGAGATCGGCGATCATGCGGTATCCTGTCTCAGGGTCACTGCCGTGATATAGCCCCCTGGCCGCCGCGGCGACAGGGGTTGCGCCATGGTGGGGCACGACAGGCTATCGGAAAATCTGCACGGGCGTGGCCGGGGCCGATGACCCCTCCCAGGGGAACTACATGGCAAGGCGACCCCGACATGCCGAGTTCCGGGCGCGCCTGGCGTTGCGATCCCGCCCGGGGCAGGCGCTGCCCTCATCGTGTCGCGGGACGGTCGAAACGGGAACAACGGGCTCCAAATGCAATCACCCTGGGGCCGCCCGGTCTCAGGCCCGGCGCTCCGCCGGGAAGAGATGCCGGTAGGGCCGCGCCTCCTCGACGACGCGGGCGACGGAGGGCCGTGCCCGCAGCCGCGCCAGATAGGCGGCGGCAGCAGGATATTCGGGCATGAGCGGCTGTACCCAATTGGCATAGAAGAGCGCCGGCGCTGCGGCGCAATCGGCCATGCCGAAGCGATCGCCGGCGGCCCATTCCCGCGCGCCCGCTTCCGCTTCGATCATGGCATAGGCGGTCGCCAGCGTGGCGCGCGCCTCCTCCACCCCTTGCGGATCGGCCCGCCCTTCCGGCCGGATGCAATCGGTGACGATCTTCTGCATCGGCAGATGTACGTATGTGTCGTAGAAGCGGTCGGCTGTGCGCACGGCGAGCGCCGCCGCCGGATCCTCCGGCACCATGCGCGGCGCCTGCGGATGGCGCAGGTCCAGGTACTCGATGATCGAGCTCGATTCCGCCACGATCCGCCCTGCATCCTCCAGCACGGGGAATTTCCCGAACGGCCAGATGCGCTGCAAGGCTGCGCGTTCCTCGGGATCGCCCAGGTCGACGAGGTTCGGCCGGAAGGGAACCGCCTTCTCGTAGAGCGCGATCAGCACCTTCTGGCAGAAGGACGCGAAGGGATGGTAGTGCAGCGTCGGCTGTTCGGTCTCGGTCATTCGCGCCTCCCCGCAGGGCCGTCACTGCGGCCCGCGCATGGTGCGCAGGATAGCAGCCATTCGCGGCAAGGCATCGCTCGAAGACGTCGCAGGCAGCCGGCCGGCAGCTATTCGGCGGCGCGAGGCGCGGGGATCGGCGAGAGGCTGTCGAGGAAATAGGCCGAGAGCTCGGCGCGCCCCGAGAGGCCCGACTTGCGGTAGATGCTCGCCGCCTGCTGGCGGATGGTGGTGTCGCTGGTCCGGCGCGCCGCGGCGATCTCGCGCAGGGACATGCCCTTGAGCATGAGGCCGGCGATCTCGGCCTCGGCCGCGCTGAGGTTCCAGGCATCGAACTGGCGCGCGATGGCCGCGGACAGCCCCTCGATATGGGTCCGGCTGAGCTCGCGCCAGGCCTCGCCCGCGGCGATCGCCGCCCTCAGGTCGCCGCGGATCGTCTCCTGCTCGGCCCGAAGCCCGCGCATCTCGCCCGAAAGCATCACGATCACCAGCACCGTGCCGACGAGCAGTCCCTTGTCGAGGACGTCGAGCAGGAAATCGGCGCCGCTGAGCGGCTCGTCGCCGGTCAGCTGGTCGAGCCCGGCGAGCAGGAGGATCGCGGCCACGGCGAAACCGCCGAGCAGCCAGCGCCGCGACAATCCGTGCAGCATGCGACTGTCATCCCTCTCTCGAGATCTTTCCCGAGCCTAGCACGACCGCCGTCGCCGCGCGTCACACGGATGTGCGATGCCCGTGCGGGATAGCGCAGCGATGCCGGATCGGGCGCGATCGCACGGACGTCGGATTTACCGGCCGCCGGATCGGCGCTCCACTGGCGCTTGCACGCGGCACCGGGCTTGCCGCCCGCCGCGCCGAGAGACCAGGGGGACCCGCCATGCCGAGAGGCTACCGACTTCCACTCGCCCTCGCCGCCGGGGCAGCGCTCGTCGCCGGCGACGCCTGGGCCACGACGGTGCTGCCGCAGTTCGACGCGCGCGCCTTCGAGCCCGGCGCGCCGGTCGACAATGCCTATTTTCCGCTGCGGCCGGGGCAGAGGACTGTGCTCTCCGCCAAGGGCGAGGAGGACGGCGAGCCCTTCACCGAACGCTCGGAGCTGAGCGTGCTGAAGCGCAGGGGCCCGACCATCCTCGGCGTGCGGGCGACGGTGCAGCGCGACCGGGCCTTCGAGGACGGCCTGCTCGTGGAGGATACCTTCGACTATTACGCGCAGGATCGCGCCGGCAACGTCTGGTATCTCGGCGAGGACGTCACGAACTACGCGTACGACGACGACGGCAAGCTGACCGGCACCGACAGCGCCTCGTCCTGGCGCGCGGGCGTGAACGGTGCCCGGCCGGGCTACATCATGCCCGCGACGCCGGCGGTCGGATTCGCCTACTTCCAGGAATCCGCGCCGCGCGACGGCGCGCTCGACGAGGCGCGGATCGCCTCCCTCGGCGAGGTCGTCGCGGTGGAGGTGGGCATCTTCCGCGACGTCGTGAAGATCCTCGAATCGACGCGGCTCGAGCCCGGTGCGCTGGGCTTCAAGTATTACGCGCCCGGCATCGGCCTCATCCGCGAGGACGAGGGCCTCGATGCGAGCCAGCGCAACCCGACGCTGACCTTCGGGGCCACGAAGGTCGCGCCGGTGCCGCTGCCGGCCGGGCTGCCGCTGCTCCTCGGCGGCATCGTCGCGCTCGGCCTCGGCGGCTGGCGCCGGCGCCGCCGCTAGGCGCTTCGGGCAGTGGCGCAGCCCGGCCTGACGGGTGGTGATGTGGATGTCGTGCCTGCGATGCGCCCCGAGCGGCGCGGCTCCCCGGCCGCGCCGCGAGCGCGTCGGCGTTGTCACGGGCGAGCGCGCCGTCTAGCCTCCCCGGGCGCCGTCGCGGCGCCGGGAGGGGAGGACATGACGCTCGAGATCATCGGGACCGGATTCGGTCGCACGGGCACCGATTCCATGCGCGAGGCACTGAACATGCTCGGCTTCGGCCCCTGCCACCACCAGCGCGAGGTGATCGCCAATCCCGAGACGCGGGCGCATTGGCGCGCCATCGCCTGCGGCGCGACCCCGGACTGGGACCTGCTGCTCGGGGGCTACCGCTCCTGCCTCGACTGGCCCTCGGCCTATTACTGGCCGCAGCTCATCGAGGCCTTTCCCGATGCCAAGGTCCTGCTGACCTGGCGCAGCGCGGAAAGCTGGTGGGAGAGCTACTCGAAGACGATCCTGCGCGTCGTGCTCGCGGATACCGAGACCGAGGAGAGCGCGCCGGGCAGCCAGCTCCTGTCGCTGCGCGTCTTCGGCGGCAGGCCCGCCGACCGGGAGCATTGCATCGCGGTCTACGAGGCGAACGTGGCGGCGGTGAAGGCGCGCGTGGCGCCGGAACGGCTGCTGATCCACAAGCTCGGGGACGGCTGGGGGCCGCTCTGCGACTTCCTCGGCGTTCCGGTTCCGGATGCGGCCTTCCCGCGCGTCAACGCGACGCAGGATTTCCAGAAGGAGGTGGACGAGTTCCTGGCGAAACGGGCCGCCGAGCAGGCAAGTCGGCAGGCCTAGGGGTCGTCCCGCACCAGCTTTCTCATGTCGCTCTGGTGCGGGAAGGCGCCCCTGGCGAGATATTCGGCCTCCTCCGGGCTCGAGTTCCGCCCGAGGATGGCGTTGCGGTGGGGATGGCGCCCGAAGGCGGCGATCACGGCGCGCACGGCGGGCGCCTGTCGCCTGGCCATGTTCCGGTAGATCGGCCCGAGCCGCTCCGGCGCCTCTTCGGCGATCCGCGCCGCCAGTTCGAGGTTGCGGTCGAGATTGGCGAGATGGCCGGGGCATTCGCAATGCACCAGCGGCAGCTTGAACGTCACCTTCTGCCAGGGATTCTCCAGCGCGTCGAAATGGCCGTTGTCGAGCCCTTCGAGACAGAGGGCGAGCGCCTTCGGGTCCTGGGCGAAGGCGCGCGGCGTGTCTTGCCAGACCGAACGGGAGAACTGGTCGAGCAGGATGATCAGCGCGAGCCGGCCGCGCGGCGTTCCGGCCCAATGGTCGAACTCGCCGGCGGCGGCGCGTTCGGTCGCGCCGGCGAAGCGCGCGACCACCTCCGCATGGGCGCCGCCGCGCATGCGCCATTCCCAGAAGCCGATATGGGCGTCGGGCTCCGGGTCGGGGCCGTCGGGGAACCAGAAGGCGAGGATCTCCTCGGGCGTGGGGTCTCGATCGGTCATGGCCCGCCCTATTTGGTACCGAACATGCGGTCGCCAGCATCCCCGAGCCCGGGCAGGATATAGCCCCGCTCGTTCAGGCGGCGGTCGAGCGCGGCGGTCACGATGCGCACGTCCGGGTGCGCGTCCTTCATGCGCGCCACGCCCTCGGGGGCGGCGAGAAGGCAGAGGAAGCGCACGTCAGTGGCCCCGGCCGCCTTGATCAGGTCGACGGCGGCGGCCGAGGAATTGCCGGTGGCGAGCATCGGATCGACCGCGATCGTCACCCGCTCGGGCAGGTCGGCGGGCAGCTTGGAGTAGTATTGCACCGGCTGCAGCGTCGCCTCGTCGCGATAGAGGCCGACGAAGCCCACCCGTGCCGAGGGGATCAGCTCCAGCACGCCGTCGAGCAGCCCGTTGCCCGCGCGCAGGATCGAGACCAGCGCGAGCTTCTTGCCCTTCAGGACCGGCGCCTCCATCTCTTCGAGCGGCGTCTCGATGGTGCGCGTGGTCATCGGCAGGTCGCGGGTGACCTCATAGGCGAGCAGGTGGCTGATCTCGCGCAGGAGCCGCCGGAAGCTCGCGGTGGAGGTGTCGCGCTCGCGCATCAGCGTCAGCTTGTGCTGCACCAGCGGGTGTTCGACGATCGTCAGATGCTCGGGCATCGGGGCCTCCTCGCAGGCGGCTGGGCACGGTCTGTGCGCGCGCGCACATTTCATCAAGCAGTTGATATTTCGGCGTTATCGTTTCGGCGTTAACCCGGTGTCAATCCTCCTCGACAGGCGCCCGCGCCCACCGGAGCCGGTGACGCGCGCTGCACAACTGTCCCGCCCGACGGGCTACCGCCGGGCAGCGCCCGCCCTCGTCTCGTTGCGGTGCGGTCAAGCCGGGAATGGTGAATTCCGAATGCCGGCGACAGGACGGCCATCGTCACAGGAAGCTCCGCCCGTGCTTCCCCGGCGGGATGCCGAGATGCGCCGCGAGCGTCTCGCCGACATCGGCGTAGCCGACAAGGCCGATGCTCCGCGGGGCGATCCCCGGCCCGCAACCCAGCACCGGCACGCGCTCGCGGGTATGATCGGTGCCCGCCCATGTGGGGTCGTTGCCGTGATCGGCGGTGACGAACATCAGGTCGCCGGGTCGCAGCCGCGCGAAGACCTCCGGCAGGCGCGCATCGAAGGCCTCCAGCGCCCGCGCATAGCCCGCCACGTCGCGGGCATGGCCGTAGAGCGTGTCGAAATCCACGTAATTGGCGAAGATGAGATCGCCCTCGCCCGCCGCTTCCAGCGCCGCCAGGGTCGCATCCACCAGCGCCATGTCGTCCTTGCCCTTGGCGAGCGTGGTGATGCCGCGATGGGCGAAGATGTCGCCGATCTTGCCGATGGCATGGGTCCGCCCGCCCGCCGCCACCACCCGGTCGAGGAGCGTCGGCTCGGGCGGCGGGATCGCGAGGTCGCGGCGGTTCGGCGTGCGGCGGAAGGTCTCGGCCGTCTCGCCGACGAAGGGCCGGGCGATCACGCGGCCCACCCGCAGCGGGTGCACGATCTCCGCCGCGATCCGGCAGGTCTCGTAGAGCCGTTCGAGCCCGAAATGCGTCTCGTGCGCGGCGATCTGCAGCACGCTGTCCACGGAGGTATAGAGGATCGGCTTGCCCGTGCGGATATGCTCCTCGCCGTATTCGCGCAGGACCGGCATGCCCGAGGAATGCACGTTGCAGAGCGTGCCCTCGAGGCCGGCACGCGCGATCAGCGGGTCGGTGACCTCCGGCGGGATGGCCGGAGTCGCGCGGGGAAAATAATGCCATTCCCAGGGCACAGGCACGCCGGCGAGCTCCCAATGGCCCGAGGGCGTGTCCTTGCCGCGCGAAACCTCCGTCGCCGCGCCCCAGAGGCCGCGGGGCGGGGCATCGAGGCCCGGGAGCGCGATGTCGGAGGCGAGGCGCAGCGCGGCGCCGAGACCCAGCGCCGCGAGGTTCGGCACATGGAGCGGGCCGGAACGGCCCTCTTCGGCCCGGCCCTCGGCGCAGGCCTGCACGATATGGCCGAGCGTATTGGCGCCGGCATCGCCGAATTCCGCGGCATCCGGCGCGCCGCCGCAGCCGGCCGAATCCATCACCATGAGGAGTGCGCGCGGCATCAGGCGATCCGATCCTGGATCAGCGGGCCGGTCTCCGGCGCCTCGGGTCCGATCGCATAGGCGGCGAGCAGGCGCGCCCGCGCCGCCTCCAGGCTCGCGGCATCGGCGGCATGGATGCGCGCGAGCGGCGTGTCGGCCTCGACCGCGAGCCCGAGCCCGGCGAGCTGGTCGAGCCCGACCGAATGGTCGATGCGGTCGCTCGCGCGCCGCCGGCCGCCGCCGAGCTCGACCACGGCGAGCCCCAGCGCGCGGGTGTCGATCGCGGTCACGAAACCCTCGGCGCCCGCGAGCACGTCCTCGACGATGGCGGCCTCCCGCAGATGCGTCTCGAAGTTCTCCAGGAAGTCCGCCGGCCCGCCCAGGGCGGCGACCATGCGCCCGAAGCGCTCCGCCGCGCGGCCCGACTGGAAGGCCTCGCCCATCGCCTCGGCCCCGGCCGCCGCGTTCGCGGCGAGCCCCGCCCGCACGAGCAGCGCGCCCCCGAGCGCCACGGTCACGTCCCAGAGCCGCGCGTCCACCGTCTCCATGCGCAGGAAGCGCGCGGCATTGGCCATCTCGAGCGCATTGCCGGCGGCGCTGGCCAAGGGCTCGTTCATGTCGGTGACGAGCGCAGAGGTCGGGCAGCCCGCGCCCTTCGCCACCTCGACCAGCGCGCGGGCCAGCGCCTCCGCGTCTTCGAGCCGTGCCATGAAGGCGCCCGTGCCGGTCTTGACGTCGAGCACCAGCGCGTCGAGCCCGGCGGCGAGCTTCTTCGACAGGATCGAGGCGGTGATCAGGTCGATGCTCTCGACCGTCCCGGTCACGTCGCGGATGCCGTAGAACCGCCGGTCCGCGGGCGCGATATCCGCCGTCTGGCCGATGATGGCGCAGCCGGCCTCCGCCACCACCCGGCGAAGGGTCGCGATGTCGGGCTGCGTCGCATAGCCGGGGATCGCGTCGAACTTGTCGAGCGTGCCGCCGGTATGCCCCAGCCCCCGCCCGGAGATCATCGGCACATAGGCGCCGCAGGCGGCCAGCGCGGGGGCGAGCATCAGGCTCACGTTGTCCCCGACCCCGCCGGTCGAATGCTTGTCGACCACCGGGCCGGGCAGGTCCCAGTCGAGCACCCGGCCCGAATCGCGCATGGCCAGCGTCAGCGCCACCCGCTCGGCGGTCGTCATGCCGCGGAAGAAGATCGCCATGGCGAAGGCCGCGACCTGGCCCTCGGAGATCGTCTCGTCGCTCAGGCCGGCGACCATGAAGCGGATCTGCTCCCCGGTCAGCTCCCCGCCGTCGCGCTTCCCGACGATGATCTCCTGCGGCAGCATCAGTAGTCCTCGTCGTCCTCCGCGGCTTCGGTCCCCTCGAGCGTCGCGAGCAGGGCGTCGAGCAGTCCGGAGGCGCCGATGCGGAAATGCTTCGGCCCGGCCCAGCCCGGTCCCATGATCTCGTCGGCGAGCCCCAGATAGACCCCGGCATCGGCGACGCTGCGCACGCCGCCGGCGGCCTTGAAGCCGGCGCGCCCGCCATGGCGCGCGATCGCGTCGAGCAGGATGCGCGCCGCCTCGGGGGTGGCGTTGACCGGGACCTTGCCGGTGGAGGTCTTGAGGAAATCCGCCCCGCCCCGGAGCGCGCGCTCGGCGGCCAAGCCGATCAGCGCGGGGTCGCGCAATTCGCCGGTCTCGAGGATCGCCTTGAGCGGGGCCGGGCCGCAGACCGCCTTGATCCGGCGCACCGCCTCGGTGACCGCTTCCTCGCCGCCGGCGCGCAGGCCGCGCCAGGGCACCACCATGTCGATCTCCTCGGCGCCGGCGTCGAGCGCCGCCCGCGTCGCCGCCTCCACGGCATCGAGCTTCTCGTCGCCGCCGGGGAAGTTCACGACCGTGGCGACGCGGATGCCGGTATGGGCCAGCGCCGTCTTCGCCTGCGCCACGAAGCGCGGCCAGATGCAGACCGCCGCCACCGAGCCGTGCGGCGTCTGCGCCCGCTCGCAGAGCCTGTCGATCGCCGCGGCGTCGCAGCCCTCGTCGAGATCGGTGAGGTCGAGGCAGACCAGGGCGCGGCGCGCGATGGTCTTCAGCTCGCTGTCCACAATCATGTCTCGCCCTGCTCCAGATGTTGCCGCGTGAAGGCGCCCGGCAGCAGGGCGCCCAGGGTGGTGCGCGCCCGCTCGCCGTCGGGGCCGGCGAGGATCACCGGCGTCTCCGGGCCGGCGAATTCCGCCAGCTTCTGGCGGCAGCCGCCGCAGGGCGGGACCGGATCCGGCGCGTCGGCGAGCACCAGCACCTCGGCGATGTCCCTTTCGCCCGCCGCGACCATCGCCGCGACCGCCCCGGCCTCCGCGCAGGTGCCCTGGGGAAGGGCCACGTTCTCCACGTTGCAGCCGGCGAAGACCCGCCCGTCGCGGCACCGGATCGCGGCCCCGACCTTGAAGCCCGAATAGGGCGCATGCGCGTTCTCCCGGGCCCGCGATGCGGCGTCGAAGAGGCTCATGGCGTCGTGATCCGATCCAGCTTGCCGGCCGAGTATTGGCGAGCGGGCCGGGCTTGGCAAGCGCGGGCGGCCGCGGCCCCCCGGTCAGGCCCCGGCCTGGCGCTGGCCCGCGGCCCAGCTCTCGATCTTGCGGTAGATCGTCGAGGGCGAGAGCTCGAGCACCTTGGCGGCGCGCGGGATCGAGCCGCCGCAATGCTCGATCGTCGCCTCGATCAGCTGGCGCTCGACCTCGGCGAGCGGCGTGCCCACCAGCGGCGCGATGCGGTCGCTGAGGTTGCCGGCGCTCCGCGCCCCGTTGCTGCCGGCGGGCGGCTCGACCGCTGCCGCCGCGGGCGCCGCCACCGGCGCGGGCGGGGCCTCGGTCAGCGACAGCTCGACCGGCAGCATGTCCGCCGTCACCAGCGGGCCGTCGTGGAGCACCACCACGTTGCGCAGCACGTTGAGGAGCTGGCGCACGTTCCCCGGCCAGGGCCGGCTCGCGAGGATGCGCGAGACCTCGGGATCGAAGCCGGTGAAGGTCTTGCCCTCCTCGGCGGCGAAGGCCGCGAGATTGGCGGAGGCGATCTCGATGATGTCCTCGGGCCGGCCGCGCAGGGGCGGCATGTGGATCGGCACCACATGCAGCCGGTAGTAGAGATCCTCGCGGAACCTGCCGGCGCGGACCTCCTCGGCCGGGTCGCGATTGGTGGCGCAGACGATGCGCACGTCGACCGGCGTGGCGCGGGCCGAGCCGACCGGCTGGATCGTCGAGGTCTGCAGGAAGCGCAGGAGCTTGGTCTGCAGGCTGAGATCCATCTCGCAGATCTCGTCGAGGAAGAGCGTGCCGCCATTGGCGACCGCCGCCGCGCCCGGCTTGTCGGAAAGCGCCCCGGTGAAGGCGCCCTTGAGATGGCCGAAGACCTCCGATTCCAGCAGGTCGCGCGGGATCGCGGCGCAGTTGAGCGGCACGAAGGGCTTGGCCGCCCGCGCCGAGACCGCGTGGATCGCCCGGGCGCAGACGTCCTTGCCGGTGCCGCTCTCGCCGGTGATGAAGACCGTCGCGGTGGAGCGGCCGATGGAGCGGACCATGCGGTAGATCTCGCGCATCGCCGTGGAGCGCCCGATGAAGCCCTCGAAGCCGTCGCGCCCGGTCTCCGCCTCCACCGCCGCCTCCGGCACGAAGGGCGCGGTCGCCAGCGCGTTCTGCACCGCGCTCAGGAGCCGGGTCTCGTCGAAGGGCTTGACCAGGAAGTCGAAGGCGCCGGCGCGCATCGCCTGCACCGCGCGGTTGATCGAGCCGTTCGCGGTGATCACGATCACCCGGACCTCGGGCCGGTCGCGGTGCAATTCGTCGAGCAGCTCGAGCCCGTCCCCGTCGGGAAGCTGCAGGTCCAGCATGACCAGCCGCATGCGCTCGACACCGATCTGCGCCCGCGCCTCGGCCAGGGTGGAGGCCGAGATCACCGGATGGCCGGCGCGCTCCAGCACCTGCCGGTAGACCATCGAGAGCGATGGCGTATCCTCGACGAGCAGCAGTCGGCCGGGCATTCAGGTCTCCGTCCGCCGGGCCTCGGCATAGATCACCGCGGCGTCGATCTCCGACATGCAGATGCGGACCAGATCGGCGATTCCCGTCAGATCCTCGGCATGGGCCGCGGTGTTGAGCTTGCGGGCGCAGCGCTGGAGCCGGTTGGCCCCGATCGCGCCCGCCACCGAGATGAGGATATGCGAGGCCGAGCGGATCGGGCCGCGCTCGACCGGGGCGAGGCTGCCCGCCAGATCGTCGCGGGCGCTGCCGAGATCGGCCACCACCTTTTCCAGCAGCTCCGACATCATCTCCGCGCCGATCGCCTCGGCGAGCGCATCGTAGATCGCCAGATCGACCACCGGCTCGCCATCCGCCATCGCCGCCTCCCCGGCCGGTGCCGGCACGGCCTGGGGCCCCCGCCGCACATGCTCCGCGAGCCCCTTGGCCAGCGCCTCGATGCTGGCGATCGGCTTGGAGATCAGCCCGTTCGCCCCGGCCCCGGCGATGCGGTCGCGATGCTCGCGCAGGGCATAGGCGGTCAGCGCCACGATCGGCGTGTCCTGGCGGCCGTCGCGGCGCGACCGGATGGCGCGGATCACGTCGAGGCCGGTCATGCGCGGCATCTCGATATCGACCACCACGAGATCGAACGCGGTTTCCTCGAAGCGTTCCAGCGCCTCGATCCCGTCCGCGCTGAGCGTGACCTCGGCATCGAGCATGCTGAGCATCTGGGTGGCGACCATCTGGTTGGTCGGATTGTCCTCGGCGAGCAGGATCTTCAGGCCGGCCAGAAGGCCTCGCCGCTTCTCCCCGGCGCGCCCGGAGGGGAACACCGCGGTCTCGATGCAGAGCGCCGCCGGCAGCTCCAGTAGGGCCTCCACGCCGCCCGCGTCGCGGTTGCCGATGGCGATGCGCGCACCGATCTCCGCCGAGAGCTCCTGCACGATGCGAAGCCCCAGCCCGTGGCCGGAGGCGGCGAGGCCGGTGACGCGGCCGCGCGGGCCCGAGACCGCGGCCAGCGCGGCGGCGTTCAGCCCCGATCCCTCGTCGGTGAGCCGGAAGACGATGCCGCCTTCGGGCGCGCGCCGGACCGCGACCGAGACCGTGCCGCGATCGCTGTGGTCGATGGAATTGCCGACCAGGTTCCCGAGCACCCGCGCCAGCGCCAGGCCGTCGGTCGCGAGCGCCGCGGGCAGGTTGCGCTCCGCCATGAGCTCGAAGCCCAAGCCTCTCGCCCGGGCCTCCGGCGCCCAGCGGCTTTCGAAGGCATCGAGAAACCCGCCGAGATCGGTGCAGCCGTCGGTGGCCCGGGCGCTCTCCGCCGCCTCCCCGGAACCCGCGAGCACGTCCGACAGCGCCTCGATCGTGCGCGCCGCCGAGGCGATCCGCTGGATCTGCGCCCGCGCTTCGGCCGGAGGATCGCCGGCCTCGAGCGCCCCCAGGCCGCCGAAGACGCCCTGCAGGGCGTTGCGCATGTCATGGGCCAGCATCGCCAGCTCCAGCCGGCTCTCGGGCAGGGGCGTCGCGGCGGCCGGGCTCAATCCGGAATCGAACGCTGCGTTCAATGGTTTCATTCTATCCTCGGGCACTCCGGGAAACGCCCCTCGCTTCACCGCCCGACAACACCCAATAGTTGAATCGGCCTAGGCGATTTCAGCGTACAATACACGAGGTGCTGCAAAATGCAAAAGCAATGCATCCAGCGGTCAGGAGGCGACCCGGCTGAAGATGCTGCGGCGCAGGCCGTTCACGTCGCTTGGAATTTCAACGACATCGTCAAATATATCAGGCTTCTGCGGCAATCCGAGCGATACGAAGAGCGCGCCGGGAAACCGCTCGCGCAAACGTGACATCAGCGGATCTTCGCCCACGCTGGTGGTATCGACCAGCACCACGTCGACGGGCTCCGTATCCTCGGGCTCGGCGAAGGTCACCCGCTCGGAGCGCAGCGCGGCCTGGTAGATCGTCGCCAGCGCCGAGGAGCGCGTCTCCAGGTGGATGCGGATCCGCTCGCTCTTCACCGGCGCGGCCGGGAGGGAGACGCGGATCACCTGCCGCCCGCCGGGCCCGTCCTCGAGGCTGAGCATGCCGCGCGCCGTGGCGATCAGCCCCCGCGAGATCAGCGGCCGCAGCGCATCGGCGGAGACCTGGTCGGCCGCCACGTCGCTGAGGCCCATCAGCAGGTCGAGCTTCCAGTCCATCGTCGCGTCGCCGGTCCCGAGGGAAATCTCGCCGACCAGCGCCTTGCCGTCATGGCCGAAACTCAGCGAGACGTTCTCGGTCGGCCGCGCCTCCAGCACGTATTCGGTCAGATGCACGAAGATCTGGCAGATGCGGTCGACATCCCCGTCCAGCCGGTCCGGCGTTCCCGGCAGGACTTTCACCGCGAGATCCGCCGCGCCGTCGCTCGCCAGCGCTTCGCGCACCGAATTGCAGAGCTCCGCCACCGAGAACGGCGCGCGCACCAGGAAGAGCCGCCCGTCCTGCATCTCGGCATAATCGAGCAGGCCCGCGAGCATCTGCAGCATGGAGCGGCCGCATTGCTGCGCCTGCCCCACCAGGCGCTGCTGCACGCCACCCAGCTCGGTCTGGTCGAGCAGCGCCAGCGGCCCGAGCACGCCGTTGAGCGGATTGCGCAGCTCGTGGCTCATCATCGTCAGGAAGCGCGACTTGGCCCGGCTCGACAGCTCGGCCTCCTCGGCGTGCTGGCGGCTCAGCCGGACCAGCTCGCGCTGGCGCCGGTTCTCGCGCAGGATCAGGAAGAGCGACAGCACGCTGAGCAGCACCGCCGCGATGCTGACGATGGCGGTGGTCTGCGCGCTGGACTGGATCCGGTCCCGCACCAGCGCGCTCGCCACGGTATCGGCACGCACCACCCGCAGCGTGTAGAGCCGGAGCTCCTGCTGGAAACCTTCCAGTTCCACCTGCATCCGCTCGATCGTCACGATGTCCTCGGGGTGGAGCGCCTGCAGGACGGGGTCGATCTCCTCGAGATAGGTGGCGATCTTCTTGAGCGACCCGAAGCCCTCGTCGTAGCCGCGCATCACCTGGCCGACGCGGCCGCGGTTCATCAGGAAGACCCGGCTCCAGAGGATGTCGAAGCGCTCCCGCACGTCCTCGAGCGCCTCTTCGGTCAGGTCGCTGCGGAGCTCGGCCAGGCTGAGCTCGAATCGCAGGAGCTCGACCTCCATCTGGGTGGCCGACCAGAGGATGTTGTCCTGGCTGATGACCCGCAGATCCTCGACGTCGCGGCGGATCGTGAAGAAGCCCACGGCGGCGAACCCGGCCATGGCCAGGAGCACGATCAATCCGAGGTAGCGGGGGGTGGGACGCATCGGCGGTCAGAGCGATTCGATGCGGACGACCTGCCAGATGAGGCGCGAGTAGATCTCCTGGGAACGCAGCTCGCCATGTTCCGAGATCGGATACATGACCCAGAGCGGCCCCTTGTCGCGCCGGGACAGGGGCTTGCCGTCGGCCTCGATCGCAATGATCGCGTCGTATCGGCGGAAGTCGCTGCTGGGGATGTCGACATAATAATCGTTGGCCGCGGTGAAGCGCAGCGTCAACGCATCCTGAAGCGCGAGGCGCTCGAGCACGTCGCGAACCAGCGGTCCGGTATAGCTGACCAGGCCGTCGGTCCATTCGTTGTCGGTCCGGATGGTGACCTGCGGCATGGCCGCGAGATCCGCGAGCGTGAAGGCGAGCGTCTCGACGTTGTCCGGTCCGCGGCTGAGCGTGAGGAGGATGTCGTCATCGGCCGAAGCGGGGCGCGCCGCGGCAAGGATCGCAAGGATCGCCATCACGGCGGCGCGGCGCGCCCAGGCGGCCAGAACGGGCTTCACAGGCACGCTCGCTACTCCTCGACTCACCCCGCCGCATCTCAGCGGCGAGGACTCGCCCCGTTGCACCCACCCGTGATTAAGCAAGACTCGTGCCAAAGACGCCGGAAGGGGTCAATACTCGCAGATCGAATATTCAAGACTTCGAACTCAACCGGATTTGCAAGACGCTACGCTTTCCGCGATATCTCTTGCAAAATGCAACGCCCGCCCCTCTGGAGGCGCCGGATCAGCGGGCGTGCGGATAGCCGATCTGCGCCAGCGATTCGCTGATCTCGCCGAGGATCGCCGGGTCGTCGATGGTCGCCGGCGCCTTGTATTCCTGGCCGTCGGCGATCCGCCCCATGACCCCGCGCAGGATCTTGCCCGAGCGCGTCTTGGGCAGCCGGTCCACCACCACCGCCGCCTTGAAGGCCGCCACCGGCCCGATGCGCTCGCGCACGAGCTTCACGCATTCCCGGATGATCTCGTCGTGGTCGCGCTCGCAGCCGCGGTTGAGGCAGATGAAGCCCATGGGCAGCTGCCCCTTCAGCTCGTCCGCCACGCCGATCACCGCGCATTCCGCCACGTCGGGATGGCTCGCGAGCACCTCCTCCATGGCGCCGGTCGACAGGCGGTGCCCGGCCACGTTGATGACGTCGTCGGTGCGCGCCATGATCGAGACATAGCCGTCCGCGTCGATGATCCCGGCGTCGCCGGTCTCGTAATAGCCCGGATAGGTGGTGAGATAGGACTTCACGAAACGCGCCTCGGCGTTCCAGAGCGTCGAGAGCGTGCCCGGCGGCAGCGGCAGCCGGATCGCCACCGCGCCGAGCTGGCCGGTGGGCAGCGGCTCGCCCGCCTCGTTCAGGATCTGCACGTCGTAGCCCGGCATCGGCACGGTGGGCGAGCCGAGCTTGACCGGCAGCAGCTCGATCCCCGCCGGATTGGCCGCGATCGCCCAGCCGGTCTCGGTCTGCCACCAATGGTCGATCACCGGGACCTTCAGGTGGCGCTGCGCCCATTCGATCGTGTCGGGATCGGCGCGCTCCCCCGCGAGGAACAGGTATTGCAGCGTGGAGAGGTCGTAGTCGCCGACGAGCTTCGCCTCCGGATCCTCGCGCTTGATCGCGCGGAAGGCGGTCGGCGCGGTGAAGAAGCTCTTCACCCCGTGCTCGGCGATGACGCGCCAGAAGGTGCCGGCATCGGGCGTGCCCACCGGCTTGCCCTCGAAGACGATGGTGGTCGCCCCGGCGATCAGCGGCCCGTAGCAGATATAGGAATGGCCCACGACCCAGCCGACGTCCGAGGCCGACCAGAAGACGTCCCCCGCCTCGACCCCGTAGATGTTCTTCATCGTCCAGGCCAGCGCCACCATATGGCCGCCATTGGGACGGACCACGCCCTTGGGCGCGCCGGTCGTGCCGGAGGTATAGAGGATGTAGAGCGGGTCCATGCCGCCGACCGGGACGCAATCCGCCGGCACGGCGCCTTCCTGGAAAGCCTCCCACTCGTGGTCGCGGCCGGCGACCAGATCCGCCCGCGCCTGGTCGCGCTGGAGAATGACGCAGAATTCGGGCTTGGATTGCGCCAGGTCGATGGCCGCATCGACCATCGGCTTGTAGGGCACCACCCGGCCGGGCTCGAGGCCGCAGGAGGCCGCGATCAGCGCCTTGGGCCGGGCATCGTCGATGCGCACGGCGAGCTCCGGCGCCGCGAAGCCGCCGAAGACCACCGAATGCACCGCGCCGAGCCGGGCGCAGGCGAGCATCGCGACGAGCGCCTCGGGCACCATGGGCATGTAGATGACGACGCGGTCGCCCTTGCCCACGCCCCGCTCGGCGAGCGCCCCGGCGAGCCGCGCGACACGCTCGCGCAGCTCGCCATAGCTGATCTCGGACTTCGTCCCGGTGATCGGTGAATCATGGATGATCGCGGTGCGCTCGCCGTGACCGGCAAGCACGTGGCGGTCCACCGCGTTGAAGCAGGTGTTGCAGACCCCGTCGGCGAACCAGCCGTAGAGCGGCGCCCGGCTGGAGTCGAGCACCGCGCGCGATGGCTCGATCCAGTCGATCGCTTCCGCCGCCTTGCGCCAGAAGCCTTCGGGGTCCGCTTTCCAGCCCCGATAGATCTCCGCATATCCCATGTCTTCCCCCTTTCAGGCCGGGGCGCTCTGTCCTCCTCAGGCGTAGCTCTGCACCGGCGCCCCGGCCAGGGCCGCGATGTTGAGCAACCCGCGCGCGGTGATGGAGGGCGTCACGATATGCGCCTTGTTGCCCATCCCCATGAGGATCGGCCCCACCTCCAGCCCGCCCGCGACCATCTTGATGATGTTGCGTACCGCGCTCGACGAATCCGTGGTCGAGTAGACCAGCGCATTGGCCGCGCCCTCGAACCGCGAGTTCGGGAAGATCCGCCCGCGCACGGCGGCGTCGAGCGCCGCATCCGACTGCATCTCGCCGTCATAGGCGAAGTCGAGCCCCTGGGCGTCGAGGATCTCCAGCGCCGCGCGCATCCGCTTCCCGGAATCGGAATCGAGATTGCCGAACTGGGAATGGGAGCAGAGCGCGATCTTCGGTTCCAGGCCGAAGCGGCGCACGTGCCGGGCGGTGGCCACGACCGTGTCGGCAATCTGCTGCGGGGTGGGCACCGGGTTGACCTGGGTGTCGGCGACGAAGAGGATCCCGCGCTCGTGGATCATCAGGGACAGCGCCCCGACCGGCCGCAGGACGGAGGTGCCGAGGATCTGGCGCACGTAGTTGAGGTGCCAGAGATACTGGCCGAACGTCCCGCAGATCAGGCTGTCGGCATCCCCGCGATGCACCATCACCGCCCCGATCGCGGTGGCGTTGGTGCGCATGATCGCCCGGGCGAGATCCGGCGTGATGCCGCGGCGCTCCTGGAGCGCGTGATAGGTCTCCCAGTACTCCCGGTAGCGCGGGTCGTCCTCGGGGTTCACCAGGTCGTAGTCGCGGTCGATCTTGAGCGGGATGGCGTTGCGCTCGCAGCGCCGCTCGATGACCTCGGGACGCCCGATCAGGATCGGCCGATCGACGCCCTCCTCGCCCATGGCCAGCGCGGCCCGCAGCACCCGCTCGTCCTCGCCCTCGGCGAAGACGATGCGGCGCACGCTGGTCTTGGCCACCTCGAAGACCCGGCGCATGATGAAGGCGGAGCGATAGACCGACCGGTTGAGCTCCTGCCGGTAGGCCTCGAGATCGGCCAGCGGGCGCTCGGCGACGCCGCTGTCCATGGCGGCCTTGGCCACCGCGAAGGCGACGATGGCGAGCAGCCGCGGATCGAAGGGCTTGGGGATCAGGTATTCGCGGCCGAAGCTCAGCCGCTCGCCGCGATAGGCGGCCGCGGCCTCCGCGCTCGACGAGCCGCGCGCCAGCGCCGCGATCCCCTCGACGCAGGCGATCTCCATCTCGTCGTTGATCGTCGTGGCGCCGACATCGAGCGCGCCGCGGAAGATGAACGGGAAGCAGAGCACGTTGTTGACCTGGTTGGGATAATCCGACCGGCCCGTGGCGATGATCGCCCGCGGATTGGCGGCGCGCGCCACTTCGGGGTCGATCTCCGGATTGGGGTTGGCGAGCGCGAGGATGATCGGATCCTCGCTCATTTCCTTGACCATCTCGCCGCTCAGCAGGTTCGGCCCCGAAAGGCCGAGGAAGAGATCCGCGCCGCCGATGACCTCGCCGAGCGTGCGCTTGTCGCTGGCCTGGGCGAAGAACGCCTTCTCCGGGTTCATGTCGACTTCGCGGCCCTCGTAGACCAGCCCGTGAATGTCGCAGAGCCAGATGTTCTCGCGCTTCGCGCCGAGCTTGATCAGCATCTTGAGGCAGGCGATGCCGGCAGCGCCGCCGCCGGTGGAGACGATCTTGACGTCCCCGATGTTCTTCTCGGCCACGCGCAGCGCGTTGATCGCCGCGGCGCCGACCACGATCGCCGTGCCGTGCTGGTCGTCGTGGAACACCGGGATCTTCATGCGCTCGCGGCAGAGTCGCTCGACGATGAAGCAATCCGGCGCCTTGATGTCCTCGAGGTTGATCGCGCCGAAGGTGGGCTCGAGCGAGGTGACGATCTCGGCGAGGCGCTCGGGGTCCTTCTCGTTCACCTCGATGTCGAAGCAATCGACATTGGCGAACTTCTTGAAGAGCACCGCCTTGCCCTCCATCACCGGCTTCGAGGCCAGCGCGCCGATATTGCCGAGACCCAGCACCGCCGTGCCGTTGCTGACCACCGCCACCAGGTTGCCGCGGGTGGTGTAGCGCGCCGCCGCGCCGGGATCGGCCTTGATCTCGAGGCAGGCCTCGGCGACGCCGGGGGAATAGGCACGGGCGAGGTCGCGCTGGTTCGCCATCGGCTTGGTCGCCCGGATCTCGAGCTTCCCGGGCTTGGGATATTCGTGGTAGTCAAGCGCCGCCTGGCGGACATTGTCAGTGCTGCCGTCACTCATCTCAGCTTCCTCCGTTCATCTCGCTGTGCGAGCGCCGTCCCGGTCGGGCGACGCTTTCTCCCCTCCTTCCTAGCGCGCTTCTGCGGCGCGTCGAAAGGCCCCTCGTGCGGCCTCAGCGGCGCGCGCTGCGGATCAGGTCGAGGATCTCCCGCGCCGCCTGCGGAATGTTGGTTCCGGGCCCGAAGATCGCGCTCACCCCCGCCTCCCGGAGGAAGCCGTAATCCTGCTGCGGGATCACCCCGCCGCAGATCACCAGGATCTCCTCCGCCCCCTGCGCCCGGAGCGCCGCGACCAGTTTCGGCGCCAGCGTCTTGTGCCCGGCCGCCTGGCTCGAGATCCCCACCACATGCACGTCGTTGTCGATGGCGTCCTGCGCCGCCTCCTCGGGCGTCTGGAAGAGCGGGCCCACGTCCACGTCGAAGCCGATGTCGGCGAAGGCCGTGGCGATGACCTTGGCGCCGCGGTCGTGGCCGTCCTGGCCCATCTTGACCACCAGCATGCGCGGCCGGCGCCCCTCCTCCTCGGCGAATCGCTCCACATCCGCCTGGATCGCGGCGAAGCCCGCGTCGCCCTCGTAGGCCGCGCCATAGACCCCGGCGAGCGTCTTCACCTCGGCCCGATGCCGCCCGAATACCTTCTCCATCGCGTCGGATATCTCCCCCACGGTGGCGCGTGCGCGCGCCGCCTCGACCGCCGCCGCCAGCAGGTTGCCGCCCTCGCGCGCCGTCCGCTCCAGCCCCTCGATCGCCGTCGCCCAGACCTCCGGGTCCCGCGTCGCGCGGATCCGCTCGAGCCGCGCCACCTGCGCCTCGCGCACGCGGGCATTGTCCACGTCGCGGATGTCGATCGCGTCCTCCCGCTCCAGCCGGTAGCGGTTGACGCCGACGATCACCTCCTCGCCGCGGTCCACCGCCGCCTGCCGCCGCGCCGCCGATTCCTCGATGCGCAGCTTGGGCATGCCGCTCGCCACCGCCTTGGTCATGCCGCCCATCGCCTCGACCTCGCCGATCAGCGCCCAGGCCTCGTCGGCCAGCGCCGCGGTCAGGCTCTCCACGTAATAGGAGCCGGCCAGCGGATCGACCACGCGCGTCACCCCGGTCTCGTGCTGCAGGATCAGCTGGGTGTTGCGCGCGATCCGCGCCGAGAATTCGGTGGGCAGCGCGATCGCCTCGTCGAAGGAATTGGTGTGCAGCGACTGGGTGCCGCCCAGCACCGCCGCCAAGGCCTCGTAGGCGGTCCGCACCACGTTGTTGTAGGGATCCTGCTCCTGCAGGCTCACGCCGCTCGTCTGGCAATGGGTGCGCAGCATCAGGCTCGCGGGCTTCTTCGCCCCGAATTCCGACATGATGCGATGCCAGAGCAGCCGCGCCGCCCGGAGCTTCGCGGCTTCCATGAAGAAGTTCATGCCGATGGCAAAGAAGAAGCTCAGCCGCCCGGCGAAGGCGTCCACGTCCATCCCCGCCGCTATCGCCGCGCGCACGTATTCGCGGCCGTCCGCCAACGTGAAGGCGAGCTCCTGCACGAGGTTCGCGCCCGCCTCCTGCATGTGGTAGCCGGAGATCGAGATCGAGTTGAACTTGGGCATCTCCGCGGCGGTATAGGCGATGATGTCAGAGACGATCCGCATGGAGGGCTCGGGCGGATAGACATAGGTGTTGCGGACCATGAACTCCTTGAGGATGTCGTTCTGGATCGTCCCCGAGAGCTGCTCCCGCGCCACCCCCTGCTCCTCGCCGGCCACGATGAAGCACGCCAGCACCGGGATCACCGCCCCGTTCATGGTCATCGACACCGAGACCTTCTCGAGCGGGATGCCGTCGAAGAGGATCTTCATGTCCTCCACCGAATCGATCGCCACGCCCGCCTTGCCGACGTCGCCCTCCACCCGCGCATGGTCGCTGTCGTAGCCGCGATGCGTCGCGAGATCGAAGGCGACGCTCACCCCCTGCTGCCCGGCGGCCAGCGCCTTGCGGTAGAAGGCGTTCGATTCCTCCGCCGTCGAGAATCCGGCGTATTGCCGGATCGTCCAGGGCCGACCGGCATACATCGTCGCCCGCGGCCCGCGGGTGAAGGGCGCGAGGCCCGGCAGGCTGCCGAGATGCCCGAGGCGCTCCAGATCGGCCCCGGTATAGAGCGGCCGCACGGTGATGCCCTCGGGCGTCGCCCAGTCGAGGCTCTCCACCGCCGCGCCCTTCAGCTCGCGCTCCGCCAGTTCGCGCCAGCGCGCCAGATCCGCCTCGCCCATCGCTCCGCTCCTCATCCCGCCACGCCGGGGCGGCGCAAAATCCCCGCCCGCGGCCCGAATTGCCCCGATTCTCTCTCGCATCCCGCAACGGTGTGCTTATGTCTTGGGCCAAGGGAGAAGTTCATGCCGCCTGCCCGCCTGATCGCCATCGCCCTCCTGCTCGCGGCCGGCCCGGCCGCGGCCCAGGAGGGAACGCCCCTGCAGACCACGACGGTCGCGGCGCAATCCGCCGCCGCGGAGGCGCCCGAGCAGCCGGCGCTCGAGGATCTGGTCTGGGTGGCCCGCCCGATCGTGGTCTTTGCCGACACCCCCAACGATCCGCGCTTCCAGCAGCAGATGCGCATGCTCGACGAACGCGCCGACGAGCTGGCCGAGCGCGACGTGGTCATCCTGACCGACACCGATCCCGCCGCCAACGGACCGCTGCGCACCGCGCTCCGGCCGCGCGGCTTCAACCTCGTGCTCATCGACATCGACGGCACCGTCGCCCAGCGCCGCCCGGCGCCGACCTCGGCGCGCGAGCTGATCAACCTCATCGACCGCATGCCCTCGCGGCGGCAGGAGACCGGCTCGCGGCGGCAGTGAGCGGCCTGGCCGGCCGCATTCGACAACACAGCCCCGTCAGCCCGAGCTCCGCGCGCACCCAGCGTCACCACCTCGCCCGGCGGGCACCGCCGGGCAGCGCGCACGGGTTCCGCCCCAGACAGCGCAAGGCTATCTTCCCTGCCGGCGCCGAGTCGCGGCGCGCAATCGGGAGTGCCTTCATGTCCATCCGTCTCGTTCTCGCCCTCGCCGCCGCTCTGGCGGCCGCTCCCGCCGTGGCCCAGCGCCTGCCGCCCGCCGACGGCATGCCGCTCTCGAAGATCATCGCCAATGTGGAGGCGAACCCCGAGGTCCGCAGCATCCGGGACGTCGAATGGGAGGACGACGGCTATTGGGAGATCTCCTACGTCACCCAGAACGGCCGGCGGGGCCGGGCGCGCCTCGACCCGATGACCGGCGCCACCTGGTCGCGCCGCTGATCCATCGGGGCCCGGGCCGGGCGCCGCCATCCTAGTCGAACTCCAGGATGACGGCGTCGACGGCGAGGCTGTCGCCGGGCTTGGCATGGATCTTCGCGACCCGCGCCCGGCGCTCGGCGCGCAGCACGTTCTCCATCTTCATCGCCTCGATCATGGCGAGCGACTGGCCGTCGAAGACCTCGTCGCCCTCTGCCACGTCGATGCGCACCACCAGCCCCGGCATCGGGCAGAGCAGGAGCTTGGAGGTGTCCGGCGGCGCCTTCTGCGGCATCTTCGCGGCCAGCTCCGCATGGCGCGCCGAGCGCACCGAGACCTTCAGATCCGCGCCGCGATAGCGCATGCGGTAGCCGCCGGGGATGCGGTCGAGCTTGACCGAGCGCGGCCGCCCGCCCACCGCGACCTCCACCACCGGATCCCAGAAGGCGCCGGCATGGTCGCTGGCGATCGTGAGGCGCGCGCCGTCCTCGAGCTCGATCACCGGGCCGCTGCCCTCCTCGATGACGCGCGCGGGCCAGGACCTTCCCGCCATGCCCACCACCCAGGTGTCGCCCACATGGCGCTCGTGATGGGAGAGACGGCCGCTGATCCGCGCCGCGCGCTTCTCCCCGGCATGGTGGATCGCCACGGCCAGCGCCGCGAGATCGCGCAGCACCGCCTCCGGCAGATCCACGCCGGCGAAGCCCTCGGGATATTCCTCGGCGATGAAGGCGGTGGTGATCTCGCCCGAGCGGAAGCGCGGATGCTCCATGACCGCCGAGAGGAAGGGCAGGTTGTGGCCGATGCCCTCGACCTCGAATTCGTCGAGCGCCACGCCCATCGCCGCGATCGCGGCGGCGCGGTCCGGCGCCCAGGTGCAGAGCTTGGCGATCATCGGGTCGTAGTACATCGAGATCTCGCCGCCCTCGAAGACGCCGGTGTCGTTGCGCACGACGCGCGCCGCCTCGCGGATCTCCTCCGGCGGGCGGTAGCGGGTGAGCCGGCCGATCGAGGGCAGGAAGTTGCGATAGGGATCCTCGGCATAGAGCCGGCTCTCGATCGCCCAGCCGTCGAGCGTCACGTCGTCCTGGGCGATCGCGAGCCGCTCGCCCGCCGCCACCCGGATCATCTGCTCGACGAGATCGATGCCGGTGATGAGCTCGGTGACGGGATGCTCGACCTGCAGCCGGGTGTTCATCTCCAGGAAGTAGAAGTTGCGCGCGCCGTCGACGATGAATTCCACCGTCCCGGCCGAGCAGTAATCCACCGCCTTGGCGAGCGCGACGGCCTGCTCGCCCATCGCCCGGCGCGTCTCCGCATCGAGAAAGGGCGAGGGCGCCTCCTCGATGACCTTCTGGTTGCGCCGCTGGATCGAGCATTCCCGCTCGCCCAGGTAGATGCAATTGCCGTGCTTGTCGCCGAGCACCTGGATCTCGATGTGCCGCGGCTGGGTGACGAACTTCTCGATGAAGATGCGGTCGTCGCCGAAGCTCGAGGCCGCCTCCGAGCGCGACCGCTCGAAGCCCTCGCGCGCCTCCGCCTCGTCCCA
This sequence comes from Rhodovulum sp., assembly GCA_020637615.1. Taxonomy (GTDB): domain Bacteria; phylum Pseudomonadota; class Alphaproteobacteria; order Rhodobacterales; family Rhodobacteraceae; genus Amaricoccus. The sequence goes on along the minus strand of JACKKC010000008.1, from coordinate 39,444 downwards.
GGCGATGCGCATGCCCTTGCCACCGCCGCCGGCCGAGGCCTTGATCATCACCGGATAGCCGATCTCGGAGGCGATCCGGGCCGCGTGCTCCGCATCGTCGATCAGCCCCATGAAGCCCGGCACCGTCGAGACGCCCGCCTCGGCGGCGAGCTTCTTCGAGGTGATCTTGTCGCCCATCGCCTCGATGGCGCCCACCGGCGGGCCGATGAAGGCGACACCCTCCGCCGCCAGCGCCGCCGCGAAATCCGCCCGCTCCGACAGGAAGCCGTAGCCCGGATGCACCGCCTGGGCGCCGGTGGCGCGCAGGGCCTCCAGGATGCGCTCGATGACGATATAGGACTGGCTCGCCGGGGCCGGGCCGATATGCACCGCCTCGTCGGCCATGCGCACATGCAGGGCATGGGCATCGGCGTCCGAATGCACGGCGACGGTCGCGATGCCCATCCGCCGGGCGGTCTTGATGACCCGGCAGGCGATCTCGCCCCGATTCGCGATCAGGATCTTCTCGAACATCGTTCCTCGCTCGCTCCTCCGCTCCGCCTCTCGCTCGCTCGGGGGTCCGTCACGGACCCATGGTCGGGCCCTGGCCCGGGATGAAGCCCGACGAAAGGTTGTCCTGCTGCAGCATCTGGTCGTTCAGCGCCGCGCGGTTCTCGGGCGAGGCCTCGGGGGCCGAGCCGCTTGCGCAGGCGGCGGTCATCAGCACGGCGGCGAGGCTCGCCAGTCCCTTGGTGCGTTTCATCGTCTCGCTTCCTCTCGGTTGGCGCCTCCCGGCGCAGGATCGCAGCGCGACGGGGCGGATGCCGGCGTCATCCATCCTCGAAGGCTTCCGGAAAACTCGCGCGCGCCCGCGCCTCGTCGATCACCAGCCGCGCCTCGTAGCTCGCCGGGTCGAAGGGGTCGTCGGCCGGCAGGATCTCGCGCCCGAAGAGCCAGCCGAGCCGGCCGGCGTCGAGATTGCCGCGCTCGAAGGGCTCCGCCCCGAACTGCGCCCAGAGCGCGGCCAGGAACTCCCGGTCGGCGGCGCGGTCGAGGGGCCGGCGGTCGGCGAAGCGCTCGCGCGCCTTGAGCGGCGTCGCACCGTCGCGCGCCGCCCGGCGGATGGTGAACTGCAGGTCGGTTCCGGGCAGCCGGCCGGGGAAGCCGCGATGCTTCAGCATGGCCGCCCCCGGGCGGTCCCGCGCTCGCCGGCGGCCGGGTGCGGCGCCGGCCTCAATCCTCGCCGAGATGCATCACCGCCACGCCCATCGAGACGGCCCCGAAGGTGAGCGCGGTCTGGAAGAAGAGCAGGAAGGTCGCCAGCCCGCTGGTGTCGCTCTCGAGCAGCCCCGCCAGCCCGGCGACGTCGAACCAGATCAGCACCAGAAGGAAGCTGCAGCCGATGACCATGCCGTTCGCGATATGGACGAGCATGAAGCGAATGAGTTTTGGCAGCGACATCCAGAGGCGGCGCATGGCGTAAGCTCCCGTCCCGAGCCATGCCATGACATAGGGCGCCACCGGCCGCCTGTCCATCGCATGCGGCCGGAACGCATAGCGAGATCGCATTTGGCGCCGCAGCCCCGTTCGGCCGAGATCCGGGCCCGCCTAGTGTCGCCATCGGGCCTGGCGGGCACCGCCGGGCAGCGCCCGCCCCGCCCCCGTTACGCCGAAGGCGTGCCTCCGGCACGACGCGGGCGCTTCGCTCCCTCCCGGGCCGGGCGCTGCCCTCATCTTGTGGCGGGACGGTCGTGCCGGGGACGATGCGCATCAAATGCCATCGGCCCACTGGACGGCCGGCGACCCGACTGGTCGCTTCCATGCGCCGCACTCCCGCCCGCCCGCTCACAGCGGAATGTTGTCGTGCTTCTTCCACGGGGTCTCCGCGCGCTTCGAGCGCAGGCCGGCGAAGGCCCGGGCCACCCGCCGCCGGGTGGAATGCGGCATGATCACCTCGTCGATGAAACCCTTCTCCGCCGCCACGAAGGGATTGGCGAAACGCGCCTCGTAGTCCCGCGTCCGCGCCGCGATCTTCTCCGGCTCGCCGAGCTCGGAGCGATAGAGGATCTCCACCGCGCCGCGCGCGCCCATCACCGCGATCTCCGCCGTCGGCCAGGCGTAGTTGACGTCGCCGCGCAGATGCTTGGAGCTCATCACGTCATAGGCGCCGCCATAGGCCTTGCGGGTGATGACGGTGACCTTGGGCACCGTCGCCTCGCCATAGGCGAAGAGCAGCTTGGCGCCGTGCTTGATGATGCCGCCGAATTCCTGCGCCGTGCCCGGCAGGAAGCCCGGCACGTCGACGAAGGTCAGGATCGGGATCGAGAAGGCGTCGCAGAAGCGCACGAAGCGCGCCGCCTTGCGCGCCGAATCGATGTCGAGGCAGCCGGCCAGCACCAGCGGCTGGTTGGCCACCACCCCGATCGTCGAGCCCTCCAGCCGGATGAAGCCGGTCAGGATGTTCTTGGCGTATTCCGCCTGGATCTCGAAGAAATCGCCCTCGTCGGCGACCTTCCGGATCAGCTCCTTCATGTCGTAGGGCGTGTTCGCATTGGGCGGGACCAGCGTGTCGAGGCTCTCCTCGATGCGCTCGGGCGAATCGTAGAAGGGGCGCACCGGCGGAACCTCGCGGTTCGACAGCGGCAGGAAGTCGAAGAGCCGGCGCACCTCCATCAGCGCGACGATGTCGTTCTCATAGGCGCCGTCGGCGACCGAGGACCGCGTGGTATGGGTCTTCGCGCCGCCGAGATCCTCGGCGGTGACCACCTCGTTGGTCACGGTCTTCACCACGTCCGGGCCGGTCACGAACATGTAGGAGGAATCGCGCACCATGAAGATGAAGTCGGTCATCGCCGGCGAATAGACCGCGCCCCCGGCGCAGGGGCCCATGATCACCGAGATTTGCGGCACCACGCCCGAGGCGAGGATGTTGCGCTGGAAGACCTCGCCATAGGCGGCGAGCGATCCCACGCCCTCCTGGATGCGCGCGCCGCCGGAATCGTTGATCCCCACCACCGGCGCGCCGTTGCGCATGGCCATGTCCATGATCTTGCAGATCTTCTGGCCATGGGTCTCGGAGACCGAGCCGCCGAAGACCGTGAAGTCCTGGCTGAAGGCATAGACCTGCCGGCCGTTGATCGTGCCCCAGCCGGTGACGACGCCGTCGCCGGGATAGCTGGTCGATCCCATGCCGAACTCGGCGCAGCGATGCGCCACGAACATGTCGAATTCCTCGAAGCTGCCCTCGTCGAGCAGCACCTCGAGGCGTTCGCGCGCCGTCAGCTTGCCCTTGGCGTGCTGCCCGTCGATGCGGCGCTGTCCCCCGCCGATCCGCGCCTCGGCGCGGCGGTCTTCGAGCTCTTCGAGGATGTGCTTCACGCGCCCCTTCCCCCCTGCGGCCTGGGGCATGCATTGCCAGATCGCCCGGACCGCGGCAAGCGGACATCGGCAGATTTGCAAAGTGTATTGCAAAGGTGCGCTGCGAATTGCAATATTGCGAAGTCATGGCACAGCAGGCCAAGCTCTATGCCGGGGTCAAGCTGCGCGAGATCCGCGCGCGGCTGCGGCTGACCCAGGCCGAATACGCGGCGCGGCTCGGCGTCTCGCTCTCCTATCTCAACCAGATGGAGAACAACCATCGCCCGGTCTCGGCGCGGGTCATCCTCGCCCTGGTCGAGGAATTCGCCGTCGACGTGAGCGAGCTCGCCGCCGGCGCCCACGAGCGCATCGTCGCCGACATGCGCGAGGCCCTGGCCGATCCGGTCTTCGGCATGGCGCCGCCCCCCGGCGACATCCAGCTCGTCGCCTCCAACGCCCCCAACTTCGCCCGCGCCTTCCTCACCCTGCACCGGGCGCATCGCGAGACCCAGGACCGGCTCGCCCAGCTCAACGAGGCCATCGGCCGCGAGGAGGGCGCGCTCAGCCCGCTGCCCTGGGAGGAGGTGCGCGACTTCTTCCACTATTGCGACAATTACATCGACGCCATCGACCGCGCCGCCGAACGCCTGGCCTCGCAGCTCGCCCCCGGCGACCGCCGCGCCGCGCTCGAGGCCAGGCTCGCCGAGCGCCACGGCATCACCCTCGCGAGCGAGCCCGGCGGGCCGCTGCGCCGCTTCGACGCCGGGGCGCGCAGGCTGACCCTCGCCGCTGAGGCTGCCCCGGCGAGCCAGGTCTTCCAGGCGCTGCACCAGATCGCGATGATCGAGCACGACGACCTGCTCGAGGCGACGCTCGATCTCGCGCGCTTCCGCACCGAGGCCGCACGGGCGATCTGCAAGACCGGGCTCGCCAATTACTTCGCCGGCGCCGCCCTCCTGCCCTATGGCCGCTTCCTCGAGCGCGCCGGCGCGGCGCGCCACGACATCGAGGCGCTGGCGCTCGAATTCCAGGCCTCCATCGAGCAGGTCGCCCAGCGCCTTTCCACCCTGCAGCGCCCCGGCGCCAAGGGCGTGCCCTTCTTTTTCGTGCGCGTGGACCAGGCCGGCACCATCACCAAGCGCCATTCCGCCACGCGGCTGCAATTCGCCCGCTTCGGCAGCGCCTGCCCCTTGTGGAACGTGCATCGGGCCTTCGAGACCCCGGGCCGCTTCCTGCGGCAGCTGGCCGAGACCCCGGACGGCGCGCGCTATCTCTGCCTCGCGCGCGACGTCTCCAAGCCCGGCGGCAGCTTCCGCGCGCCGGTGCGGCGCTACGCGATCGGCCTCGGCTGCGAGATCGCCCATGCCGGCGCGCTGGTCTATGCCGACGATCTCGACATGCGCAACGACGCCGCCTACCAGCCGATCGGCGTCTCCTGCCGCATCTGCGAGCGGCGCGACTGCCACCAGCGCGCCGTCCCGCCGCTCGAACGACCGCTCACCGTCGACCCCGACGAGCGCGGCCTGCTGCCCTACCGGATCGGTTAGGCCGGGATCCCCGCCGCTTGAAATCGGCGACATCCGGATGGCTCGGTCGGCCAGGGACAACCCGAACCGGCGACAGCGAGGCATCGCCTCGCGCCGGTTCGTCGGTTGGAGCGCGCGAGCGCGGAGGTCGCGGGGTGTGGGGTTCCGTCGCCGGTGGGTAGTCCGCGAAGAGAACGCGGCGCCTTCACACGGGCCGGGCTCGGGTCCGATGCGCTCCTCTGCAGACCGGATCACCCGTTCCGGGCGGATTTCGCTGCACCGCTACCGGTTGACCAACCCCAAGGCTCGGGCCGGATCTCCGGCTGCGTTGCGCGCTGTCCGAACGGCGCGCAGCGCAGCCTCCGCCGGCCTAGAACTTGTAGACCGCGCCGAGCAGCAGATCGACGGTCTCGACCTGGGATTCCCACGACAGATTGCCCGGCCCGCTCAGAGTGCCGCTGTCGGTCGCGAAATACCGAACCTCGCCGATGATGTCCCAGCTCGGGTTCACCGCATAGCCGACGCCGCCGATCAACTGCCAGGCGAAGGCATTGTCCCGCTTGAACGAGCCGATGTCGTCGATGTCCGATTCCATGTTGGCCCAGCCGAGGCCGCCGCCGACATAGGGCTGCACCGCGCCGCCCGCACCCATCCCGTCGAACTTGTAGAGCGCGTTCAGCATGACCGCGTTGGAATTGGTCGAGCCGCCGCTCTCGCCGATGCCGGACAGGTCGGTGGTCGTGTCGGCGTCGCGATAGGCGTATTCCAGCTCCAGCCCGAAGTTCGGCGTATAGTCGTAGCCGACCGCCGCGCCGAGCACGTAGCCGGTGTCGTAGCTGGCGTCGCCATCCGCGAGGAAGCTGCCGCCGCTGTTCACGTCGCCCGACTGGTCCTGCAGCCAGGTCGCGCCGCCGAAGCCCTTGACGTACCACTGCCCGCCGCTCATGAAGCCCTGCGCCGAAGCCGCTCCGGCGGCCAGCATCGTCCCCGCCGCCAGGGCGACCGCGAGTTTCGTGCGATCGAAGCCGTTCATTCTGCCCTCCTGTGCTGTCCGTGCCCGATCCGGGCGAAATGCTCCTCATGTTGGGGCGCCGCCCGCGAAGGTCAACGGCGCGCCCCGGGATTTCCGCATGGGCCGCGAGCTCGGGCCAAGGGAACTGCATCTGGCAACGCACCCCCTCCACCTGGGTTCCGGGCGCGCCCAGTGCAGCCATCCCGCCCGGCGGGCACCGCCGGGCGGCGCCCGCGCCGCCCCGTCACGCCGAAGGCGTGCCTCCGGCACGACGCGGGCGCTCCGCTCCCGCCGGGCCGGGCGCTGCCCTCATTTTGTAGCGGGATGGTCGAAGCAAAAGGATTGTGCTCCAGATACGTGGCCCCCGAGCCCCGTCCCCCGCCCTTGCAATGCCCGCCGCCCGCGTCCAAGATCGCCCGGGGAGGAGGGAGCCATGGTCGAGGAACCGGCAGGCGCGTCTCCGCGCATCTCGCGGAAGGCACTTCTGGAGGCCCTGGCCGCGCTGGTCCTGCTCGCGCTCGCCTTCGCCGGCATCGCCGCCTCGGACGTCTCCGCGGCAGGCACGCAAGGCTACTGGACCCTGATCACCGTGGTCTTCGCCCTGGCCTCGCTCGCGGTCGACTGGCAGCAGTCGGGCGCGGATTTCCGCGGCTCGCGCAGCGCCCTCCGGCTCGGCCTGCACTGGGCCGGGGTCTTCGCCTCGGTCCAGGTCGTCTATTTCTTCATCGCCTCGGGCCGGCTGGCGAATGCCGACACCGGGCTCGTCAACGGGCTGATCCTCGCCCTGGGCACCTTCCTCTGCGGCGTCCATGTCAGCTGGCGCCTGATGGTGCTTGGGCTGGCGCTCGGCCTCGCCACCGGCGCGGTCGCCTATGTGGAGCAGTACCTCTGGGTGCTGCTCGGCCTCGCGCTGCTCGCCGTCGCAGCACTCCTGCTCGGCACGCAGCTGACCCATCGCAGGGCCACCTGACCACCGCCGGGTTACACGAAGCGGTCGAGGGCGGTGCAGCCATTCCGCCGATCGACGCCGGTGGATCGGGCAGGAGACTGCCTGCCCGCGCGGAACTGGAATCGACCGCGAGGCCCGGCGGACCGGCCCTCTCGGCGGTCAGAAGCTGTAGGCCGCGCCCAGGAGCAGGTCGAAGCTCTCGAAGCCGGAGTCGAGCGAGAACCCGTCCGCCCCGTCGAGCGAGCCGCTGTTGACCGAATACCAGCGCGCCTCGCCCATCAGCGTCCAGTCCGGCGAGATCCGGTAGCCGACGCCGCCGATCAGCTGCCAGGCGAAGAGCCCGTTGTTGTCGAAGGACCCGTTGTCCTCGGTCTGCAGGTCGATGTTCGCCCCGCCGATGCCGGCGCCGAAATAGGGCTGGAAGGCGCCGTCCGCCCCCATGCCGTCGAGCCGGTAGATCGCATTGACCATCACCGCGTTCGAGCGTGTGTCGCCGCTGACCTGACCTTTCAGATCCGCCTGCCGGAAGCCGTATTCCAGCTCCACGCCGATGTTCGGGGTGTAGTTGTATCCGACCGCGACCCCGAGCACGTAGCCGGTGTCGTAGTCGAGCTTGACGTCGATATCGGTGCCGCCGCCGAGGAACTGCAGCTCGTTCTCCTCGCCCGAGGGCCAGGTCGCGCCGCCGAAGCCCTTGAGATAGAAGGAGCCGCCGAACCCCTGCGCCGAGGCCGCGCCCGCGCCGGCCACCAGCGCCGCGATCGCCGCGGCCGCGAAGAACGTCGATCGTCCCGTCATGATCTCACCCCGATCAGCATTGCGCGATGCCGCATCTTCGGCGCGGCCGCCGTCGGGGTGAAGATGTCCCGGCAGCTTCTCCGCGGCTGTTGCGGGCCGGCAACAAGTGCCGGCACCGCAGCCGCGCGGGACGCGCCGGACCGACCTCAGGGCAGGAGCCGGGTCGTGCCGTCGGCGCTCTGGATCACCTGAACCCGCTGGCCCATCGAGAAGACCGGCTCGGCCTGGATGACCGCGATGGTGCGCCCGTCGTCGAGCCGGACCGTCCATTGCGTCGACTGGACCGTGGTCGCCGCCCCGGCCACCCGGTTGCCCGCCGCGGCACCCGCGGTCGCGCCCGCCACCGTCGCGATGTCCTTGCCGAGGCCGCCCCCGACCTCGTTGCCGAGCAGCCCGCCGGCCAGGCCGCCGGCCAGCGTGCCCACGACTTCGGCCGTCTTGTTGCCGCCCTGAACCTGCACCGGCTGCGCGCCGATGATCTCGCCGAAGGAGACCGACTGCGCGCCCTGCGCCTGATTGGCGTTGACGAGGTTCCCGGTATTCTGCGGCGTGCAGCCCAGAAGGCCCAGCGCCACCAGCGCCGCGCCGGAAACCTTCGCGAAATCCGTCATTCTCATCCTGTTTGCCTGCCTTTCAATCCTGTCGTCCGTCCGGACAACCCGGACCGGGATTCTGAAACCCGATTGCGGCGAAAATGTCCACCACGTCATGCCCGCACGTCCGGGTCGGTCAGCTTGCGGTGCTCCTGCAGCGCGAAGCGGTCGGTCATGCCGGCGATGTAGTCCGAGACCACCCGCGCCCGCGCGCCGGTCTCGAGCCGGGCGCAGGCGTTCCATTCCGGCGGCATGAGCTCCGGCGCGCCGAGGAACATCTCGAAGAGCTCGCGCACCACCGCGCGGGCCTTGCGCCGCATCCGCTGCACGGTCCAGTGCCGGTACATGCGGTGATAGAGAAACTCGCGGATCACCTTCAGCTCCGCGAAGCTCGCCTCCGAGAAGCGCACGACCGGCACGCCGAGATGGCGGATCGCCGCGGCGTCCTTCGGGTCGTGCTCGGCGATCCGTGCCCGGCTCGTGGCCAGCACGTCCTCGACCAGGAGCCCGAAGAAGCGCCGCAGCGCCTCGTGCTCGCGCCGCGCCGGCGCCAGCCCCGGCCAGCGCGCGTCCACCTCGGCGATGCAGCGCCCGATCAGCGGCAGCGCGCGCAGATCCTCGAGGCTGAAGAGCCCCGCGCGCAGCCCGTCGGCGAGATCGTGGTTGTTGTAGGCGATGTCGTCGGAGATCGCCGCCACCTGCGCCTCGGCGCTGGCATGGGAATCGAGCTCCAGATCGTGCCGCGCGGTATAATCCGCCAGCGCCGCCGGCACCTCGCCCGTCACCGGGCCGTTGTGCTTGGCGATGCCCTCGAGCGTCTCCCAGGTCAGGTTCAGCCCGTCGAACTCGGCGTAGTGCGCCTCGAGCCGGGTGACGATGGTCAGGGCCTGGGCGTTGTGGTCGAACCCGCCCCAGGGCTCCATCACCGCCTGCAGCGCCTCCTCGCCGGTATGGCCGAAGGGCGGATGGCCGAGGTCGTGGGCGAGCGCCACCGCCTCGGCGAGCTCCTCGTTCAGCCCCAGGGTGCGCGCGATCGTGCGCGCGACCTGCGCCACCTCGATCGAATGCGTCAGCCGGGTGCGGTAGTAGTCGCCCTCATGCTCCACGAAGACCTGGGTCTTGTGCTTGAGCCGCCGGAAGGCGGAGGAATGGATGATCCGGTCGCGGTCGCGCTGGTAGCAGGACCGGTGCGTGGAATCCTCCTCCGCGAAGAGCCGGCCCCGGCTGATCGCGGGCGAGGTAGCGAAGGCTGCGGTCATCGGGTCGCTTTCGGTCGGCGGCACGGGCGGCTTCCCCGATGTCTAGACCATCGCCGCCCGGGCCGGAAGCACCGCCGAGCGACGCGCCTTGTGCCAGTGAAATTGCATCCGGCAACGCAACCCCGACCGACCGAGTTCCGGACAGGACCAGTGTCACCATCCCGCCCGGCGGGTACCGCCGGGCAGCGCCCGCCCCGACCCCAAGGCGGGCGCTCCGCTTCCGCCCGGGTCAGGCGCCGCCCTCATTTTGGTGTGGGACGGTCGAATATGAAGGAAAGCACGCCGTGTACGAGCGCCCCGAGCCTCCCCGCCGGCCGCTTGCCATGTGGCAAGGCCGCCCCTATCTCTCACGGGAACACGCCATCCGGGCCGAGCCATGCAGATCGCCATTCCCCCCAGGGTCACCGACCGCGCCTTTCAGCGACTGCAGGAGATCGGCGGGGACGACCCGCAATGCCTGCGCGTCGCCGTCGAGGGCGGCGGCTGCTCCGGCTTCCAGTACGACATGCATCTCGAACCCGCCCCCGCCTCCGACGACCTGGTGCTGGAGAAGGACGGGGCGCGGGTTTTGATCGACCCGGTCTCGCTGCCCTTCCTCGCCGACGCCGAGATCGACTTCGCCGACGAGCTGATCGGCGCCCGCTTCGTGGTCCGCAACCCCAACGCCACCTCCTCCTGCGGCTGCGGCACCTCCTTCTCGATCTGACCCGCGGCGGATCGAGGCAAGCGGCCGGGATGCCCCGTCCACCTTCTGCCCGAGGGATTTATCGGGCCGGCCGGACCGGCAGCGCGGATGTCCAGCCGGCGCGAAGGCCGCGGCTTCAGGCGAAGCCGGCCAGCATCTCGCCGACCGACCGTGCGGCCGGGCCGCTCAGATAGGGCCGGATGTTCTCCGCGAACCAGGGTGCCGCCACGTTCGACGAGACATCCTTCAAGGTCGCGAGATCGGCATAGCCGACGATGACGATGGCCTCCTCCTCCCCGGCCCGCAGCAGCAGCGCCGAGGTCACGCCCGGCCGGGAGACCTTGAGCCCGGCGGCGAAATCACCGAACCTGCGCGCCATCTCCGGCCAGTCGGCATCGGCGCGGATCGGCAGGTGATTGACGATGAAATGCATCGCTGGAGCCTCGCGTTCGCATGGGGCCGCGGCGGCATGGGGCTGAGGCCACGACCGGGTCCCGCAGTCTCGCACGGCGGGGCCAGGCGGGCCAGCCGGCGCGAGGCCCTGGCATGGCGTTTTCCGACCCGCCGCCCTTGCGGTGCCCCGGCCCCGCTCCTAGGCTCCGCCCAGGCCAGCGCGGGATCCCGGGATGAAGATCGCCTCCTTCAACATCAATGGAATCAAGGCCCGCCTGCCGGCCCTGCTCGACTGGCTGGCCGAGGCCCGGCCCGACGTGGCCGTGCTGCAGGAGATCAAGTCGCTCGACGAGGCCTTCCCGCGGTCCGAAATCGAGGATGCGGGGTACAATATCGCGACCCATGGGCAGAAGGGCTTCAACGGCGTCGCGATCCTCTCCCGCCTGCCGCTCGAGGACGTCGCCCGCGGCCTGCCCGGGGACGATTCCGACGACCAGGCGCGCTGGATCGAGGCGACGGTCGTGGGCGAGCATGCCGCCCTGCGCATCTGCGGCCTCTACCTGCCCAACGGCAATCCCGCGCCCGGCCCGAAATACGACTACAAGCTCGCCTGGATGGAGCGGTTGCAGCATCGCGCCGCGGCGCTGCTGCAGGCGGAGGACGCGGCGGTGATCCTGGGGGATTTCAACGTCATCCCGCAGGCCGAGGACTGCCGCGACCCCAGGGACTGGGAAGCGGACGCGCTCTTCCTGCCCCCGACCCGCGCCGCCTTCCACCGCCTGGTCAATCTCGGCCTGACGGACGCGCTGCGCGCCACCGACGCGAGCCCCGGCATCTATACCTTCTGGGACTTCCAGGGCGGGGCCTGGCAAAAGAACAACGGCATCCGCATCGACCATGTGCTGCTGACGCCGCAGGCCGCCGACCGCCTGACGGCCTGCGGGATCGACAAGGAGGTCCGCAGCCGCGAAAGGCCCTCCGACCACGTTCCGATCTGGGTGGCGCTCGACGCCTGAGACGCGCGCCCCGTCGACTTCCATTCCACCTAGGGCCGGGTGCCCCCGGCCCGATCGGCCCGCGGCGATCGGCGGAAAGGCTGCACCCCCTAGCCATGCCGCGCGCCTCCAGGCAACCGTCCCCCGTAGCACCGCCGCCTTCCCCTCGCGGATTTGGCACGTGACAAATCCGCGCGCGCCTGCCTGCCCCTCGGCAGGCGCGACAAGCGCGCCCGCCCAGTCAGGCGCGCGCGGATTACCCGCTGCCGGTGAAACCCAACCCCCCTCGGCCTACGCGCTCACGCGCTCCGGCCGACGAACCGGCGCGAGGCAGTGCCTCGCCGATGCCGGTTCGGGGCAACCCTCTGGCGATCGATTCACCCGGATGCCATGAGACGTCACCCCGTCGCCCGGTCGCTCACCACATCCGCCCCGAAGAGCCAGTCGAACCGCCCGGTCAGCAGGCCCGGCGCCGCGGCGCTCACCGCCCGCAGCCCCAGATGCGCGGCATCGCGCATGCCCGGCCGCAGGTGGAAGATCCGGCCGTTCCGCGCCGAAGCCCGCTGCACCCGCCCCGCCCGCGGCGCCCGCCGCGCCTCGTAGGCGAGCAGCCCGCGCTCCGGCGTCTCCGCCACGTCGAGCTCGGCGGCCAGCACCCAGGCATCCTCCAGCGCCATGGTCGCGCCCTGCGCGAGATAAGGCAGCATCGGATGGCAGGCATCGCCCAGGAGCGCGATCCGGCCCGTCACCCAGCGCGGCAGCGGCGGATGATCGAAGAGCCCCCAGAGGAAGGTCTCCTCCACCCCCTCGAGCAGATCCGCCGCCGGCCCGCCCCAATCGGCGAAGGCCCGGCGCAGATTGGCCGGATCGTCCGCTTCCATCCAGCCCTCCGCCGTCCAGGAGGCGCGCTCCTCGACGGCCACGAAATTGACCTGCCGCCCGCCGCGCAGCGGATAGGTGACGAGATGCCGCCGCGGCCCGACCGTGACCCGCGCCACCTCGGCGAGGCCCGGCGCGCCCAGCCGCGCCGCATCGACCAGCCCCCGCCAGGCCACATGGCCGGTGAAGCGCGGCGACTGCCCCTCCAGCCAGTCGGCGCGCAGGCGCGAGCGGATGCCGTCCGCGCCGACGACGATCTCCGCAGCATGCTCGGGGCCCGCCTCCGGCACCACCCGGAGCCCCTGCGCGGTTTCCGCGACCTGGGTGATCGCCGTGCCGAGGCGCAGCTCGACGCCGGCCTCGCGCGCGGCCTCCGCCAGCAGCGCCAGCAGATCGGCGCGGTGGAAATGCCAGTAGGGGCGGCCGTAGCGCGCGACGCTGGTCGGGCCCAGCGGCACCCGGGCGACGATGCGGTCGGAGCGATGGTCGCGCAATTCGATGCCCCGGGGGAGACCGGCCCGGGCCTCGGCGGCGTCGCGCATCCCCAGCGCCTCCAGGACCGCCACGCCGTTCGGGGCGACCTGCAATCCGGCGCCGACCTCGCCGAGCGCCGGCGCCCGCTCGAAGACCGTCACCCTGGCCCGCCGCTGCGCCAGCGCCGTGGCGGCGGCGAGGCCGCCGATCCCCGCGCCGATCACCGCGATTTCGCGTCCCGCAAGCGCCATGCCATCCCCCCGGTCCGGACGGCCGCTCTATAGGACAGACTGCGCCCGACGTCAGGCCGGAATCGACCCGCCTCCGCCTTCCGCCGGCGGCCCGGCTAGCGACCGGCGCTCCGCAACAGGCGCTGCGCCTCGGCCCTGAGCTCGCCCGCGCGCAGCACGAGCGCCTCTTCGGCGGCGGCCGCGCGCTGCTGCTTCGGGGCGAAGCCGGAGGCGGCCATCGGCATGGCGGCCGCCGCCGACCGCGCCGGCCGGATCGCCGCGATCATTCCCACCAGCCGGCCGGCGCGGTCGAACATCGGCCCGCCCGAGAACCCCGGCCGCACCCCGGGAAGAAGGGCGACGAGCGCGGGACCGAAGCCGGTCGAATCGTTGGCCGGGTTGATGACCCGCCCGGCCAGTTCCAGCCGCGGCAGTCCGCGCCGGCCGCCGCCCGCGTCGATCCCGGCCGCAACCACCGCGAGCCCGGCGACCCGGGGCGCATCCTCCCCCGGCACCGGCGGCGCGAGGCCGCCCGGCACCGAGAGCACCGCGAGATCCATGCGCGGGCTGATCGCGAGCACCTTTCCCGCACCCCTGGCACGCCCCGGACCGGAGGCGACGAGTTCGAGGCGCCCGCCGGGCCGAAGCCCGCGCACCACATGGGCGTTGGTGACCGCGAGCCCGTCGGCGATCACGAAGGCCGATCCGACGATCCGGCCGTTGAAGACCGTGAGGTGATGGTCGAGCGCCCGCCCCCCGTTCTCGGAGGCGTCGCCACGAAAACCCAGCACGCAGGCGAAGCCCAGGATGACCGTCGCGACGATCATCCCCCTGCGGCGCACGGAAGGCCGCGCGCCGACACCCAGTCGGTCACCCATGATTTTCCCCACCCCAGGCGCCGGACCCCCATGCCGGCGCACGGGGCAGACGCTAGGCCGCCGCCCTTACCGCCGGCCTAACGCGGCCCGGCTCAGTGCCTAAACTTTAGCGTTAACGATTCCCGCAGGCCGTCCGGGCGACCCCGCGCATGTGCAGAACTGCAACGGTCGCCGGCAAGCGGAAAGGTTGCATTTGATTTTGCGGGGCGATTTCGGATAACTCTACGAAAAGTTGAATCAGATTCGCAGACTTTTCGCGAAGCGATAGTAACGAGGGTTCCGATGCGGACGACGACCGGCCGCCCCACACGGGCGCTTTTCCTGCTCGGGGTCTCGGCCTTCGCCCTTGGCGCTCTCCCGGCCGCGGCCCAGTCGCCGCAGGGCGGGACCGTGGCCTCGGGCGCCGCGCGCATCTCGCAGACGGCCCGGCAATCGACGATCCGCCAGACCTCGGAGCGCGCCGTCATCGACTGGAAGAGCTTCGATGTCGGCCGCACGCACCGGGTCGTCTTCGACCAGCCGGGCAAGTCCTCGGCCACGCTCAACCGCGTCAATTCCGTCTCGAAGAGCGTCATCCAGGGCTCGATCACCGCACCGGGCACGGTCATCATCCAGAACACCGCCGGGGTGCTCTTCTCCAAGGGCGCGAAGCTCGACGTCGGCGGCCTCGTGGCGACCTCCCAGACCGTCGATGCCGCGCGCTTCCAGCAGGGCGGCGGGCTTTCGATCGGCGGCGGCGAGCGCCCGGGCGCCCGGGTGGTCAACGAGGGCGAGGTGACGATCGGCGAGAAGGGGCTGGCCGCGCTCGTCGGCGGCAATGTCGAGAACGCTGGCGCGATCTACGCCCGGACCGGCACGGTCGCCCTCGCCTCGGGCACCCGCACCACGATCGACCTGAGCGGCGACGGCGCGATCCAGATCGCGGTCGGCGGCAATCCCGCTGAGGGCGGGGTCGTCAATTCCGGCCTGATCGACGCGGGCGCGGGCCGGGTGCTCCTGACCGCCGGCGATGCCGCGAGCGCGATCGACAGCGTCATCAACACCACCGGCGTGATCCGCGCCGGCTCGAGCAGCGGCAGCGGCGGCAGGATCGAGCTGATCGGCCGCGGCTCGGGCAAGGTGCGCATCGGCGGCACGGTCTCGGCGTCGGGCGCGACCGGCGGCGGCTCGGTCGCGATCACCGGCGAGAGCGTCGCGGTCGCCGGCGCGGCCCGCATCGGCGCCCGCGGCGGCCATGACGGCGGCACCGTGCGCATCGGCGGCGACCTGCGCGGCAAGGGCCCGCTGCGCCGCGCCGACCATGTGACGATCGCCGAGGGCGCCATGATCACGGCCACCGGCGGGAGCGGCAGGGGCGGCTCGGTGGTCGCCTGGGCGGACGGCACCACGATCTTCGACGGGCGCATCGCGGCCGAAGGCGGCGCCGGCGGCGGGCTCGTCGAGACCTCCGGCAAGTTCGCGCTCGCCATCGGGCCGATGGCCGCCGTCTCCACCGGCGCGGGCGGAACCTGGCTGCTCGACCCGCGCAACGTCGAGATCGACAACGGCGGCGCCGCCGTCTCGCCCGGCGTCAACAATCCGCCGGACGGACCCGGCATCTGGACGGTGAACACCAATTCGCTGCGCCAGGCGCTCAACGCCGGCGGCAACGTGGTCATCACCACCGATGCCGACGGCACCACGCCGGGCAATCCCGGCAATTCCGACGGCGACATCGTCTTCCGGCGCGCGCTGAACTGGACCGGCAGCGGCGACCTCACGCTGCTCGCCGACGGCGACGTGGTCTTCGACGCCTCCGTCAGCACCAAGGACGGCGATTTCACCGCCACCGCCGGCGACGATCTCCGCATCACGAATGCGATCCAGTCGAGCGGCACCGGCAACCTGGTCCTGACCGCCGGGGAGGCCATCGCCATCGACGCCGACGTGCGCGCGACCGGGACCGGCAGCATCGCCATGCTGGCCCGCAAAGGCGACATCGTCGGCACCTGGCGCCCCGCGGGCAATCTCCGGGTGACGACCCGCAGCGGCGACCTCGACCTCGAGGCCAGCCAGGGATCGGTGATCCTGCGGCGGTTCAACACCTCCTCCGGCGACAACATCCAGGTCTTTTCCGATTCCGGCGACCTGACCGTGACCGCCGGCTACAAGATCCGGATCCAGGGCGAAAGCACCGGCGGCCGCTGGGTGCGCCTCGGCAGCTCCGGATCTTCCGGCGACGTGACACTGACGGCTCCGACCATCAAGGTCTTCGGCGGCAGCGCCGACAATACCTTCGCCGAGGTCGCCGCCGGCGAAGGCGGCTCGATCACCATGAACGCCGAGACGATCTGGCTGCGCAACGGCGTCTCGGAAGGCCGCGTCGCGGCGCTGAACCGGGCGGACCTCGCCATGCGGGCCGAAACCCAGATCTGGGACGGCCCGGTACGCGCGGGAACCGGCGGCGACAACGGCGGCAATGTCGCGCTCTCCGGCGCGATCACCGCCCTGGTCGAGCCGCTCTTCGGCCTCGCGGCGAACCGGACCTTCGTGCTCGAACCCACCACGCCCGGCGGCGCGCCCTCCTCCTACGGCTCCTCCGTCCGGCTCGGCGTCTCCACCTCCGGCACCGGCAGTATCGAGATCGGCGCGCCGGTCGAGGCGGCGCAGATCGCGCTCATCTCGCAGGAACGCGTCGGCATCGGCGCGGGCGCCGGCCTGCGCGCGACGGGCGCCGGCGATTCGCTCGTGGTCGCCGCGGGGCGGCGGTTCCGCAACGATGCCGGCACCGATGCGCTGGAAACCACGGCGGGCGGCGCGCGCTGGCTGCTCTACATCGACGGCTTCGACGGGCTGGTGGGGGCGGAGCCCGCCTCGGGCAATTTCGACCTCTACGGCCGGCTCTTCGCCGACACGCCGCCCTCGCTGGTCACCTATGGCGGCAATCGCATCATCTACGGCGAGCGCCCGGTCCTGACCATCACCGGCGAGACCCTCGACAAGACCTACGGCACCGCGGTGACACCCGGGCTGACCGTCGCCGGCCTGCGCCCCGGCGACAGCCTCGGTACCGCGCTCGCGACCGGGCCGGACGTGGCCAGCGACGGCGCCGCCGCGACCGCCGCCGTCGGCAGCTACGCCACCGACGTCACCGCCACGCCCTCCGACCAGGGCTACCGGCTCGACCTCGTCGACGGCGTGCTCACCGTCGATCCCGCCCTGCTGACCATCACCGCCGACGACAAGTCCCGCATCTACGGTTCGGCCAATCCCCCGCTCACCGCCAGCTATTCCGGCTTCGTGCTCGGCCAGGGCATCGCCGATCTCGACGGCACCCTGACCCTCTCCACCGCCGCCAGCCAGGCGAGCGACGCGGGCAACTACGCCATCACCGCCTCCGGCCAGACCAGCGACAATTACGCGATCAGTTATGTCGACGGCACCATGACCGTGGGCAAGGCCGCGCTCAGCGTCGTGGTCGACGACAAGTCGAAGACCTACGGCGCCGCCAACCCGCCGCTCACCGCGACCTATTCCGGCTTCGTGCTCGGCCAGGACGCCAGCGTGCTCGGCGGCTCGCTCACCACCACCGCGACCCAAGCCAGCGACGCCGGCCGCTACGCCATCACCGGCGACACGCTGACCAGCCGCAACTACGCCATCACCTCCACCGACGGTACCATGACGATCGGCAAGGCCGCGCTCAGCGTCGTGGCGAACGACGCGAGCCGGCCGGAAGGAAGCGCGAACCCTCCCTTCACCGCCACGATCAGCGGCTTCGTCCTCGACCAGTCGATCGCCGATCTCGGGGGCGAACTCGCCTTCGCGACGCCCGCGACGCCCACGAGCCCGGCGGGCAGCTACGGCATCACGCCCGAGGGGCTCGCGAGCCGGAACTACGCGATCACCTATGTGGACGGCCTGCTCACGGTCACGCCGGGCGGCGCCCAGCCGCAGCCGCAGGCGCCCGCGCCCTTCGGCATCGCCGGGGCCGCGGAGCGGTTCGAGCGCGGCGTGCCGCCGCTGACGCCGGGGGACGCGACCTTCCGCACCACCATCGCCGAGGCGCCGCCGGCGCTGGCCGATCCGTTCCTGCTGACCTATTCGCTCGGCGACGTCGTGCAATACGTGCCGGCCGCTTCCGCGGCGCCCGCCGGCGCGGATGCCCAGGGCTTCGTGCCGGCCTCGGGCGGCCTTGCAGAAGGCGGCCTCGCCCAGGGCGGGAGCGCCGATTGCAGCGGCCCGATCAACCGGGCGGGCAGCGAGGCGGGCTGCACAAGGCAGACATTCGCGGAATCCTTCTGGACAACGAGGGCGGAAGAGAGCCAGTGACGCGCAGGATCCTCCATCTCGCGGCCGCCGCGGCCGCATTCGCGGCGGCGCATCCCGCCTTCGCCCAGCCGGCGGTCGAGCTGATCCCGCCGCCGCCCCCCGGCGTCTTCGACCGGCCCGAAGGCGAGGTGAGCCCGCCCGAGGAGCCCGGCGCGGACGGCCCGATCGCCGAGGCGGTCGGCACCGGCCCGAGCTTCACCCTGCGCAACGTCAGCCTGCGCGGCGCGACGGCGATCCCCGAGGCGGAGCTGGCGCCGATCTGGGCGGAGCTCATCGGCACGCCGGTCACCCTGGCGACGCTCGAGGACATCGCTTCGCGGATCGGCGCGCGCTACCGCGCCCGGGGCTTCGTGCTGTCGCAGGCGCTGCTCCCGGCCCAGACCATCGATCAGGGCGATGTCGAGATCGTGGTGGTCGAGGGCTTCGTCGACCGCATCGAGATCACCGGCGGCGCGGCGAACCAGCAGGCGCTGGCGTCCCGGCTCTTCGCCCCGGTGGCGGCCGAGCGCCCCGCGGCGCTGCCCACGCTGGAGCGCGCCGTGCTGCTCTCGCGCGACACCTTCGGCCCGGCGGTCGAGACGGTGCTGGAACCCTCGCCGGACGTCTTCGCCGCCGCCGATCTCGGGGTGCTGATCACCCCCGACCCCTTCACCGGCTTCGCCGCGGTCGACAACCGCGGCTCGCGGCTCTACGGCACCTGGACGCTCAGCGCCGGCGGCTCGAGCTACAACCTGCTCGGCCTCAACGAACGGCTCGACGGCCTCATCGTGGCGGCCCCCGGCGACGGCTCGCTCGCCTTCGGGGGCGCGGTCTTCGACGCGCCGCTCGAGCCGCTGATCGGCACCTGGCTCGACGGCGGGCGGCTGGAGGTCTCGGGCAATTACTCGCACGCGGACCCGGACCTCGCCAAGAGCGGCTACCAGCAGGACCTGACGGTCACCACCCGCGAGACCGACCTCTCCGCCGGGCTGATCGTGCCCTTCGTGCGCACGCGCTCGCAGAACCTCTTCGGACGGCTCGCCCTCGGCTGGCGCGACAGCACCAGCGACACCGCCTTCACCGGCACCAGCGACACCTCGAGCACCGACCGCCTGTCGATCCTCGAGGCGCGGCTGACCTGGGACATCGCCGACCGCTTCGGGGGCGTGAACCTGGTGGATGCGAGCCTCAAGCAGGGCCTCGACATCCTCGGCGCCAGGATCGGCGACCCCGGCCCGGCCTCCGGCAGCACCGATTTCACCTATGGCTCGCTGGTGCTCTCGCGGCTGCAGCAGATCGGCGACGGCGAATGGTCGGTCTTCGGCGAAGCGATCGGGCAATATGCCGCGAACGTCCTGCCCAATACCGAGCGCTTCGGGCTCGGCGTCTCGACCATCGGCCGCGGCTTCGCGCCCGGCAATACCACGGGCGATTCCGGCTACGGCCTGCGGCTGGAACTGCGCCGCGAATTCGGGCCGGAGATGATGGGCAATACCGGCCTCTCGGCGGCCCAGGGCTATGTCTTCGCCGACTACGGCCAGGCCTACGACCGGACCGGCGAGCGCGACGGCGAGCAATGGGAGCCGCTCGGATCGGTGGGCATCGGCGCCCGGATCGACATCCGGCCCTGGCTCTCGATCACGCCCGAGATCGTGCGCCAGACCGAGGGCGTGGCCACCGACACCACCCGCTCCGGGCTCGAGACCCGCGGCTTCATCGGCGTCGTCGCCCGCTTCTGACCCCGCCCCCCGGCGCCGTGCCTCCGGTGCGGCGCTGGACGGCGGATGCCGCATCCCATAGAACGGCCGGGACCATGGGGGACCGGCGATGCGCATCCTGATCACCAATGACGACGGCATCACCGCGCCCGGCCTCGAAGTCGCCGAGGCGATCGCCGCGGAGATCGCCGGGGCCGACGGCGAGATCTGGGTCGTGGCCCCGGCCTTCGAGCAATCCGGCGTCTCGCATTGCGTCTCCTACATCCGGCCGATGCGCATCGAGCATCTCGACGAGCGCCGCTATGCGGTCGAGGGCTCGCCGGCGGATTGCGTGCTCGCCGGGCTCAACGAGATCCTCGCGAAATCCCCGCCCGACCTCGTGCTCTCCGGCGTCAACCGCGGGCACAACGTCGCCGAGGACACGCTCTATTCCGGCACGGTGGGCGGCGCGATGGAGGGGGCGCTCCACGGCATTCCCTCGGTCGCGCTCTCCCAGTACCACGCGCCGGGCGCCGCCGCCTCGGCCGACAGCTTCGCCCCGGCCCGGGCCCATGGCGCCGGGGTGATCCGCCGCCTGCTCGCGCACGGCGTCTGGACCGGCGAGCGCTACGACGTCTTCTACAACGTGAACTTTCCCGCGCTCGACCCGGGCGCGGTGCGCGGCCTGCGCGCGACCGTCCAGGGCCATCGCGACGCCCCGACCTTCGGCGTCGCGCCGCAGACGGCGCCGAACGGCCGCAGCTTCCTCTGGCTAACCCACGGCCGCGGCAATGCCCATACAGCGCCCGGCACCGACAGCCGCGACTGCCACGACGGCTATATCACCGTCACGCCGCTCACGGCCGATCTGACCGCCCACGGCCTCGTCGCGCCCCTGGCCGGGGCCCTGGCCTGAGGAGCGCGCCATGGACCCCTTCGAGCGGCAGATGCAATTCGTCTTCACCCTCCGCTCCCGCGGCGTGACCAACGCCGAAGTGCTCAAGGCGATGGAGGCGACGCCGCGCGAACGCTTCCTCGAAGGCATCTTCCAGGACCGCGCCTACGAGGACACGCCGCTGCCGATCTCTTGCGGCCAGACCATCAGCCAGCCCACGGTGGTCGGGCTGATGACCCAGGCGCTCGAGATCACCCGGCGCTGCAAGGTGCTCGAGATCGGCACCGGCTCGGGCTACCAGGCGGCGATCCTCGCCAAGCTCGCCCGGCGGGTCTATACCGTCGAGCGGCACCGGCGGCTGGCGCGCCGGGCGCGGGAGCTCTTCCTCGACCTCGGGCTGCACAACGTCACCGTGGTGCATGGCGACGGCTCGCTGGGCCTGCCGGAACAGGCGCCCTTCGACCGGATCATCGTAACGGCGGCGGCCGAGGACGCGCCCGGCACGCTGATCGAGCAGCTGCGCGAGAACGGGATCATGGTCCTGCCGGTCGGCCAGAGCCATTCGGTGCAGCAGCTCATCAAGGTGGTCAAGACCGCCGAGGGGCTGGAATACACCGAGCTCGGCGCGGTCCGGTTCGTGCCCCTTGTCGAAGGCGTGGCACAGGATGTATTGGATTGATGGGCAGGCACCATCATATGGGAGCAGGATGATGGCTTGGGGATGCCAGGGGCCGATACTGCGCAATCTGGCGGCGGGGGCCCTGATGATCGGGGCCGCGGCCTGCACCCAGGGCGTCGGCGCGGGCGGCAGCGCCTCGGTGGTGCCCAATGCCGCGCCGGATTCCCGCGGCGTCATCACCTATGCGACCTACCAGGTGGCCGTGGCGCAGAACGGCGACACCATGGCGACTGTCGCCACCCGGGTCGGCACGACCCCCGAGGCGCTGGCGAGCCGCAACGCGCTGCCGCTCGACTACCGCCTGCGCGCGGGCGAGGTGCTGCTCCTGCCCGACAGCGTGCCGCGCCCCACCGGATCGGCCCTGACCACCGGCGACGTCTCGACGAGCCCCCTGGGCTGGAGCCCGGAGCAGGCCTCCGCGGCGATCAACGGCGCGCCCGGCAACCCGCCGGCGGGCAATCCCTTCCAGAACGGCCAGAGCGACCCGCTGATCGACCCGGTCCGGCACAGGGTCGAGGCCGGCGAGACCGCCTATTCCATCGCGCGGCTCTACGGCGTCTCGGTGACCTCGCTCGCCTCTTGGAACGGCCTCGGCCCCGATCTCACCGTGCGGGTGAACCAGGAGCTGCTGATCCCCATCGTCAGCGACGCGAACCGCATCTCGGGCTCGGCCGATACCGAGCCGGGCCAGGGCACGCCGGTGACCGCGCCGCCCAGCGCCGCCGCGCCGCTGCCGCAGGACATCACCACCGCCGTCGAGCCGAGCTCGCCCAATCTCGGCCAGTACCGCACCCCGCCGGGCGGGCGGCTCTCGCCGCCGGTCAGCGGTTCCGTCAACCGGCCCTACAATCCCGCGAACCCCAACGGCATCGGCTATTCGGCCGCGCCGGGAACCCCGGTCAAGGCCGCGGCCGCCGGCGAGGTCGCGCTGATCTCCGAGGAGCTCGGCGGCCAGGGCACCATCGTGCTGATCCGCCACAACGACGACCTGATGACCACCTATTCCACCCTGTCGGACGTGACCGTCACCAAGGGCGCGAAGGTCTCGGCCGGCCAGGTGATCGGCAAGGTCGCGCCGCGCGACAAGCCCGAGCTGCAGTTCGACGTCTTCCGCGGCACGACCAGCGTGGATCCGACGCCCTACGTCGGCGGCTGAGGCGTGGCGCGCGACCCCGTCCGGGTTCCCCATGCGCAGTGGAACTCGCTGCGGGACTTCTGGCACGGCCATGTGGAGGGCCGGGACCTCGGCACCGGCGTGACGGTGCTCTTCTACGCCAACGAGGAGAAGGGCAAGGGACCGGGCTGGCACGTGCATCCCTATGACGAGGTCTTCATCATCCGCGAGGGCCGCGCGCTCTTCACCATCGGCGAGACCAGGATCGAAGCCGAGACTGGCGACGTTCTGCTCGGCCCCGCCGGGATCCCGCACAAATTCGCCAATATCGGCGAGGGCCGCCTTGACACCGTCGACATCCACCTCAGCGACCGCTGGATCCAGACCGACCTGCCCGACCCGGAAACCGCCTGAGCGGGGGTCCGGTCAATCAGACCGGACGATAACCACCCCCACAAAAACGGCGCAATATCAATCTATTACACAATGTCCCGCTGCGGGACGCCCCCGCTCCCGAGCGCAGCAAAGATCCCCAGCCCTATCGACCCGTGGCGATCGGGCCGCGCCGGCCCTCCCCGGGGCCGGCGCGCGAGGCGCGCCGTCCAGGGCCGCCCCGTCCCGATCCTCGACCGACGGTGAAGCTCCACCCCCCTCGCCCTGCGGCGCCCGCCTCCGGGCGACCGGACCGGCCAACGCGCCACCGGCGCCTCGCCTTCCCGGTCCGGGGGAATGCCCCGCGGGCCGCGCGGGGCGCGGCCTTCTTTCCGTCCCGAGGCTCCGTCCGGGCCGCAACGCCGCTGTCAGCCCAACCGCACCCCGCGCCGCCCCGCCAGGTCGGTGAGATATTGCCAGGCCACCCGCCCGGAGCGGCCGCCGCGGGTCTGGGACCATTCGATGGCCTCCGCCCGCAGGTCGGCATCGGAGATCGCGATGCCGTAGGCGTCGCAATAGCCGCGGATCATCGCCAGATAATCGTCCTGGTTGCAGGCGTGGAAGCCGAGCCAGAGCCCGAAGCGGTCGGAGAGCGAGACCTTCTCCTCCACCGCCTCCGACGGATTCACCCCCGACTGCCGCTCGTTCTCGATCATGTCCCGCGGCATCAGATGCCGCCGGTTCGAGGTGGCGTAGAGCACCACGTTCTCCGGCCGGCCCTCGATGCCGCCGTCGAGCACCGCCTTCAGCGACTTGTAATGGCTGTCGTCCTTGTCGAAGCTGAGGTCGTCGCAGAAGAGGATCACCCGCGCCGCCTGCCCGCGCAGGCTGGCGAGCAGCCGGCCGATCGAGGGCAGATCCTCGCGATGGAGCTCGATCAGCTTCACCCCCGGCACCGCGCGGGCCGCCTCGGCATGCACCGCCTTGACGAGCGAGGACTTTCCCATGCCGCGCGCGCCCCAGAGCAGCACGTTGTTGGCGGGATAGCCGCGGGCGAATTGCAGGGTATTGCCGAGCAGCGTGTCCCGCGCCCGGTCGATGCCGACAAGGAGGCCCAGATCGACCCGCGCCACCCGCGCCACCGGCTCCAGCCGGTCGGGACCGGTCTGCCAGACGAAGGCCTCCGCGAGGCCGAGATCCGGCGCGGCCTGCGGCGGCGGGCTGATGCGCTCCAGCGCCGAGGCGATCCGCGCGAGCGCGTTGTCCTCACTCTTCCCGGAGCAATCTCGCTGCATGTTTCCTTCGACCAACTCGTCCAATGATATGCCGAGAACTTGAGAGATTAAGTAGGCGCTGTTCAGCGTGGGGCTGCGAGCCTTGCCTTCGCGAAGGTCGGTTACGAACCTCCTGTTCAATCCAGCCGAGACGGAAACGGAAGCCTCCGAGAGGCCTCGCTCATCTATCGCGCGAAGCAGGTTCGCAACGAATAGCCCAGACTGCAAATCATCAGTCACGGCTTTTCCGCTTGTGTCTCTTCTGTACCTTCGTCCCAGAGCCCCTGCGCCCGCAGCTCGGCCTCGCGCTTCCGGTCGACCATCCGCACCAGGATGATGGAGATCTCGTAGAGGCCGTAGACGACGCTGAAGAGGATCACCTGCGTCACCACGTCCGGGGGCGTGACGATGGCCGCCAGCGTCAGGATGCCGACGATGGCGTATTTGCGCACGTCGGCGAGTCCCTTGGCGGTGACGAGATCGGCCTTGGCCATCAGGGTCAGCAGCACCGGCAGCTGGAAGCAGAGGCCGAAGGCGATGACGAATTTCATCGTCAGCCCGAGATATTCGTTGATCGTGCCGAGGAACTGGATGCCGACCTCGTCGCCCGCCTCGAAGCTCTCCGGGCCCATCTGCTGGAAGCTCAGGAAGAAGTCGAAGGCCAGCGGCAGGATCACGTAATAGGCGAAGGCCGCCCCGAGCACGAAGAGCGCCGGCGAGGCGATCAGGAAGGGCAGGAAGGCGCGCTTCTCCTGCCGGTAGAGCCCGGGCGCCACGAAGCGCCACATCTGATAGGCGATGATCGGGAAGGCGGCGACGAAGCCGCCGAACATCGAGATCTTGACCTGCACCATGAAGCCCTGCTGCAGGCCGGTGAAGATCAGGTCGGGCTCCTGGCCGTGCTCGACGAGCAGCCGCGCCAGCGGCTGGGCGAGGAAGTTGAAGATCGGCCGCGCCACGACGAAGCAGAGCACCATCGCCACGGTGAAGGCGAGCACCGAATAGATCAGCCGCGTGCGCAGTTCCGCCAGATGCTCGATCAGCGGCGCGGTGGTGTCGTCGATGTCGTTGTCCTTCATGATCCCGCCGCGCCGTCGGTCTTCTCGGCCTCGGGCGCGCCCGCGGCGACGGCCGGCGGCTCCTCCGCTTCCGGCGTCGGGGCCGCAGGCGCCGCAGGCTTCGCGGCCGCCTTCGGCTCGGTCACCGCCGCGGCGGCGTATTTGCGCGCCGAACTCGTGGCCGAATTCAGGTTGATCCGGTCGAGCGACTTCAGCCCGCTCGCCGCATCCTTCAGGCCGGATTCATCGGCGGCCTCCTCCAGCGAGCGCTGGAACTCGCGGGCCATGCCGCGCGCCTTGCCCATGAAGCGCCCCACGGTGCGGAAGAGCCCCGGCAGTTCCTTGGGCCCGACCACGATCAGCGCCACGATGCCGATGAGCAGAAGCTCCGACCAGCCGATGTCGAACATGTCCCTGACTCACCTGGCCGGAGCGGTCAGACCTTGTCCTTCTCGGGCGTGACGTCGCGGGCGGCATCCGCGGCCGCCGAGCGCGAGGCGTTCTCGATCTCGTCGGTGCCTTCCTTGAGGCCGCGCTTGAAGCTCGTGATGCCCTTGCCGACCTCGCCCATGAGGCCCGCGACCTTGCCGCGCCCGAACAGGACCAGCACGACGATCGCAATCAGGATCAGGCCGGCAGGACCGATGTTGTTCAGCATTTGTCGTCTCCATTGCCAAGCCGGCCACGCCACGGGCGCCGCCAGCTCATGGGTCACACATATTGCGTCTGCCGCCCGCATTCAAACCCCAAACGTCCGGCGCGACACCGCCCGTGACGATACCCTCGCCGGATTCCGTCACTCCGGCAGGCCGGCGATCCGCATCGCGCCATGCCATTTCGCGATCTCCGCGGCGCCGGCGATCGGAAAGGCGGCGTCGAGGGTCGAGAGCCGCAGGCCGGGGTCGATCCGCAGAACGTGATCGAGCGCGCGGCCCGCGCCGGCGACGTCGCCGACGGCGGCCCGCCCCGCGGCCAGGACGCACCAGGCGATCCAGTAGTTCGGCTGCATGAGGACCGCCCGCTCGGCCCAGTCCACCGCCTCCCGCTCGCGGCCGGCGAAGAAATGCGCGCAGCCCGTCGCGGTCTGCATCATCGCGTATTGCGGATCCTGCGGGCTCAGGCTCATGGCGCGCTCGATATGCGCGATGGCGCGATCCGGCCGGCCGAGCCAGACCTGCAGCCAGCCGCTGAAGAGCCAGGCGAGCGCGAGGTTCGGGTTGAGCTCGAGCGCCCGCTCCACCAGCCGCGCCCCCTTTGCGGGATCCCCGACCACGAAGCCGAAGCCGATCCCGGCCGTCGCCAGCGCGAGCGCGTCGTCGGGTCCGGTATCGGCGGCGAGCCGCGCGAGCCGCGCGACCTCCGCCGTCTCCGCCGCCCGGTGCCGGACCCAGCCGCAGGCCTTGCGCTGGGAATAGCAGCGCACCTCCATGCCATAGGCGGCCGCGAATTGCGGATCGAGGTCGCTCGCGCGGCGGAAGAGCGAAATCGCCTCGGCGCTCCCCTCCTCCGTCCAGAGATGCATCGCCGCCAGCCCGCGCAGGTAGAGATCATAGGCGTCGAGGCTTTCCGTGGGCTTGCGGAAGGCCCGGGCGATCTCGGCCGCCTCCACCCTGGGAAGCAGCGCGCCCACGACCCGGGCGGCGATCTGGTCCTGCAGGTCGAAGACGCTTGCCAGGGCTCCCTGGAAATTCTCGGACCAGATCACCGTGCCGGCCGTCGAATCGACCAGCGTCGCGGTGATCCGGACGCGGTTCGCGTCCTGGCGGGCGCTGCCCTGAAGGAGGTATCGCGCGCCCAGCGCCTCGCCGATCGCCTTGCTGTCGGCGGCGCGCCCCCGGAAGGCGAAGCTCGAATTCCGGGCGATCACGAAGAGCCCGCGCACCCGCGACAGCGCGGCGATGATCTCCTCCACCACGCCATCGGCGAAATAATCCCGCCGCGCATCCTCCGCGAGCGTCTCGAAGGCCAGGACCGCGATGGAGGGCCGCGCGGAAGCCGGCTCCGCGGCCGGGACGGGTGGCGCGGCGCGGGGTTGCGGCGCGTCCGCCTTCGCATGGCGCCTCCCCCGGATGGCTTCCTCGAGCGCGACCGTCGCGGCCTCCGGCGGAACGCCGAGCTCCCGGTCGAGCAGCGCGCGGAAATCGGCGAAGATCCGCAGCGCCTGCACCGCATCCCCCGCCGAGGCCTTCACCCGCATCAGCAGGCGGCAGGCGGATTCGTTCAGCGGATCGAGCCGGAGCGCCCGTCGCGCCGCGGCTTCGCCGGCCGCCAAATCTTCACCCTCGCCGAGCATCGCAACCAGCGCCGTCGCCGCGTCCTCGGCGATCCGGCGCAGCCGCCGCCGCTCCGCGAGGAGCCAGTCCTCGGCCTCGGCGCCGGCGAGGGAGACATCCTCGAGGAAGTCTCCCCTATAGAGGTCGAGCGCCCTTTCGAGCTGCGCGCGGGCGCCCCCGCGAACCAGCTCCTCGAAGTCGCGCACATCGAAGCGGATGCCTTCGGGGCAGAGCCGGACCGCCTGCCTGTCCGCCGTCAGCACCGCCTCGCCGGCATCGCCGAGACCGGTCCGCAGCCGCGCCAGGGCGTGCTTCAGGCTGTCCCGCGCCCGGCCTTCGTCGGAATCGCTCCAGAACAATCCGGCCAGGCGCTCGCGGCTCTGCGCGACCCCGGGACCGAGCGCGAGGAAGGCGAGGATGGCACGCTCCTTCTGCCCGGGAATGCCCGCCGCCGCGCCGCCCGCAGGCCGGACTTCGAATCGTCCGAGTGCAAGGATCTCCAGGTCGTCCATCCTTCCTCCGGGCCAGGATCCGTGACGCGGCGGCGGAACGCTCGGCCCTTCCCGGGATGCCGGCCTCCCGGCGCTTTCCCGTTGGCTTCCCGCGCCCCGTCCCGCTGCGATCCCCCTCCGCGACTAGGGTCGATCCTATCACTTCACCGCATCGGACTGGAGGAGAGAACGCCCATGACCGCCCAGGAGCAAGCCACGAAGACCGCCGGCGCATCGGGTAAAGAGACGGGCCACCCCCCGATCGGCGGCTATCTCCCGCATGCGATCGCCGCCTTCGGCCCCGGCACCCGCCCCGACGACCGCAGCCTGGCGCTGCAGGCCGGCGCCTACCGGCTGATCCTCGCGCTGGCCCGCCTCTCGGCGCTCCGGCCCTCGCCGCGCCCGACCGCCCCACGCTCCCTCGCCGCGCGCCTTCAGGGTCCATGAGCCCTCCCACCCGACCGCAGCCTCGGACCAGGAAGCAGGCCGCGCTACATGCCCCGGACCGAAAAGGCGAGGCGCCGGCGGCGCCTTGCTCTGTCCGGTCGCCCGGAGGTTCGCGCCGCAGGGCGAGGGCGGTGCGGCTTCACCGTCGGTTGAGGATGGGGCTCGGGAACCCTCGGCCCCTCGCGAGATGCGTTGGCCGGTCTACTGCGCGAAATACGGGCTCTTCAGGACGCTCTGCTCGCGGCAGGGGAAGACGAAGCAGCGGTCCCGGCGCAGCGAGAGCCAGAGCGGCGTGCCGGGCTGGGGCAGGAAGACCCCCGGCACCGTCGCCTTGAGCTGCGAGCCGTCGTGATCCATCGTCAGCTCGACGATGCTGCGATGGCCCATGAAGCGCGCCCGGCTGACCCGCCCGCGCGCGGGCACGCCGTCGGACGGCGTGGGCAGGGGACCGGCGCCATTGCGGTCGAAATCCATCTTCAGATGCTGGGGCCGGATGATGATCTCCACATCCGCCCGGTCCGCGAGGCCCGGCGTCAGGAACTGGCCGAAGGGCGTCTCGGTGGCGAAATTCGTCACCACCCCGTGGATCACGTTGATGTCGGAGAAGAACATCGCCGCCTCCTTGTCCACGGGGTTGTTGTAGATGTTGTAGGGCGCACCCTGCTGCACGATCCGCCCGTCGCGCATCAGCGCGATCCGGTCGGCCATGCGCATCGCCTCCTCCGGCTCGTGGGTGACGAGCAGCACCGCCGTGCCTTCCTCCTTCAGGATGTCGAGGGTCTCGTCGCGGATGCCGTCGCGCAGCCGGTTGTCGAGCCCGGAGAAGGGCTCGTCCATCAAGAGGATCGGCGGCCGCGGCGCGAGGGCGCGGGCCAGCGCCGCGCGCTGCTGCTCGCCGCCCGAAAGCTGGTGCGGATATTTGGCGCCGTGCCGCTCCAGCCCGACCCGCGCCAGCAGCGCCCGCGCCCGCTCGGCGCGCTCCGGCGCCGGGCCGCGCAGCCCGAAGGCCACGTTCTGGGCGATGCGCAGATGCGGGAAGAGCGCGAAATCCTGGAACATGAGCCCGATGCCGCGGCTCTCGGGCGGCATGTGGCGCGTCGCGTCCGACACGACGCGCCCGCCCACGACCACGACGCCCTCGTCCTGCCGCTCCACCCCGGCGACGATGCGCAGGAGCGTCGACTTGCCGCAGCCGGAGGGGCCGAGCAGGCAGGTCACCTCGCCGCGGCCGAGCTCCAGCGACACCCCCTCCAGCACGCGCGTGCCGTCGTAGGAATGCCCGATATCCTCCACGGCCAGCCGAATCTCCCCGGGATCCGGTCGGATGTCCTTCACGGGCGCACCCCATCTAATCCGATTGTTTTCATCGGGTATTGACCGAGATAACAACCGTTCCAGGGTGAGACAAGCCCCGGGGAGCCGCGCCGCATCAGATCGTCGCGAAGGTGGCGCCGCCGTCGATCAGGAGGTTCTGCCCGACGATGAAGCCGGCATGGACCGAGCAGAGGAAGGCGCAGGTCGCACCGAATTCCGCCGCCGTGCCGTAGCGCCCGGCGGGAACGCCGGCCGCGCGCCTGGCGCGCGCCGCCTCCATGGAGAGGCCCTCGGCCTCCACCACGTCGCGGTCGAGCGCCTCTGCCCGGTCGGTGTCGTGGATGCCGGGCAGCAGGTTGTTGATCGTCACCCCCTTCGAGGCCACCTGCCGGCTCGTCCCGGCCACGAAGCCGGTCAGCCCGGTGCGCGCCGTGTTCGAGAGCCCGAGTGCCAGGATCGGCGCCTTGACCGATTGCGAGGTGATGTTGACCACCCGCCCCCAGCCGCGCGCCATCATGCCCGGCAGCACCGCCTGCATGAGCGCGATCGGCCCCAGCATGTTGGCGTCGAGGGCAGCGATGAAATCCTCCCGCGACCAGTCGCTCCAGAGCCCGGGCGGCGGGCCGCCGGCATTGGTCACCAGGATGTCGGGCTCGGGCCCGGCGGCGAGCAGCGCCGCGCGCCCCTCGCCGGTCGTGACATCGGCGGCGACCGTGGTCACCCGCACCCCGTGCCGGTCGCGGATCGCGGCGGCGGTGGCCTCCAGCGCCTCGACCCCGCGGGCGTTGAGCACCAGGTCGACCCCGGCCGCTGCCAGCGCCTCGGCGCAGCCCCGCCCGAGCCCCTTCGATCCCGCGCAGACGATCGCGCGCTTGCCTCCGATGCCGAGATCCATGGTCTTCCCCTGTCCGAAAATGTCAGTCGAGCGCCGAGAGCACCGGGATCCATTGCGCCTGCATCGGCGCGAAGGCGCGCTGGCGGCGGTCGAAGATCGCGAGCCCCTGCTCGGCCAGCTCGCCATAGGCGGCGCGGTCGCTGATCCAGGCGACCGGCTCCTGGCCGAGGCCCGCGAAGAAATCCCTGAGCCGCAGGGTGGCGCGCTGGTTGGGATGCACGCGGTTGGCCAGGACGTGAAGCCCGACCTTGCCCTTGCGGATGCGCTTGATCGCCTCGATGTCGCGCAGGAAGCGCCTGGTGCTGTCGGCGTCGAAATAGGAGGGCAGCACCGGGGCGATCACGGTGCCGGCCTCGGCGATCAGCGCCTCGGCCCTGCCGCCGCGCAGCGCGCCCGGCGCATCGATCACCAGCCAGTCGAAGCCGCGCGGCACCTCGCCCACGTCGCCCTTCGACGACCAGTCGAGCCCCGCGATCACCGGCACGCCCACCGGCCGCTGCCGGAGCCAGCGCATCGCGGATTTCTGGGCGTCGGCATCGACCAGCGCCACCCTGGCCCCGCGCCCGGCCAGCGCCGCGGCGAGCGTGATCGCGGTCATGGTCTTCCCGCAGCCGCCCTTCCGGTTCGCGACGAGAATCGTCTGCATGGGCGTCCCCTTTTCCCGCTCGCAGGTTAGGGTCATTTCGCCGCGACGCAACCCGCGTTGAGGCATCCCGCGGGGCGATCGCATGGGAACCTAGTTCTCTCTTCCTCGATCACCGCGCCACAAGAAGAGGGCTGCGCCCGACCCGGCGGGTGCGAAGCGCCCGCGTCGTGCCGGAGGAACTCCTCCGGCGTGACAGGGCGGGGCGGACGCTGCCCGGCGGCGCCCGCCGGGCGGGGTGGTTGCGCCAGGCGCGCCGGGATCCCAGACTGACGGGCTCGCGTTGCCAGATACCACTCCCCTGACGCATCCCTGCGCTTCCGTCACCGCTTGACCTCGGGCGCGCCGGATGCGTTCCTGTGGTCATGCTCGACGCCAGCACCCTCGCCCTCTTCGCCGCCGCCCTCGCGGTTGCGGCCGGCTCGCCCGGCCCCTCGGTGGCGGCGCTGGTCGCGCGCGTGCTGGCGCGCGGCCCGCGCTCGGTCCTGCCCTTCCTCGCGGCGATGTGGATCGGCGAGGCGGTCTGGCTCGCCTGCGCCGTCTTCGGGCTCGCGGTGATCGCCGCATCCTTCCAGCTCGCCTTCGCGGCGCTGAAATGGGCCGGGATCGCCTATCTCGGCTGGCTCGCCTGGAAGATGTGGACCGCGCCGACCGATGTGGAGCAGCTGCCCGACGCGACCTCACCGCTGAGGCTCTTCGGGACCGGGCTCGCGATCACGCTCGGCAACCCCAAGATCATGGTCTTCTATCTCGCGCTGCTGCCCTCGCTGCTCGACCTCTCGGCGATCACCCTCGGCGGCTGGGCAGAACTGACGCTCGTCATGGCGCTGGTGCTGATCGCGGTCGACCTCGGCTGGGTGATCGCCGCCAGCCAGGCCCGGCGGCTCTTCCGCACCCCGACCGGCCGCCGCCTCGCCAACCGGCTCTCGGCCGGCATGATGGCCGGTGCCGCCGGCGCGATCGCGACGAGCTGAGCGACAGGCGGAACTCAGTCGGACGGCCCTGCAGCCTGATTGAAGTCGTGACCGCAAACCGATGTTCAGGACAGCGAAAGGGCCGCCCTTCGCGGATTTGGCAGGTGACAAATCCGCGCGCGCCTGCCTGCCCCTCGGCAGGCGCGACAAGCGCGCCCGCCCAGACAGGCGCACGCGGAATACCCACCAACGGGGAAATCCAACCCCCCTCGGTCTCCGCGCTCGCGCGCTCCAACCGACGAACCGGCGCGAGGCAGTGCCTCGCCTTTGCCGGTTCGGGCCGTCCCCGGTCTATTGGTTCTCCCGGATGTCGCATGAGTCCGGCGAATTTGCGGCGTTAACTATTTTCCACAGCAATATCAATGATTTGCATTCTGTCCCCATGGGGACAGCACCAAATCGCCCACCGCATCCGCCCCTTTCCAAGCCGAAAGCCGCACAATATATCCGCTGCCATGCCCGACGGACCCGCAAACACGCCCGCCCTGCCGCCCGAGATCGCGCGGCGCCGCACCTTCGCGATCATCTCGCACCCGGATGCCGGCAAGACCACGCTGACCGAGAAATTCCTGCTCTACGGCGGCGCCATCCAGATGGCCGGCCAGGTTCGCGCCAAGGGCGAGGCCCGGCGCACCCGCTCGGATTTCATGAAGATGGAGCAGGACCGCGGCATCAGCGTCAGCGCCTCGGCCATGTCCTTCCCGTTCCGGGACTGGTGGTTCAACCTCGTCGACACGCCCGGCCACTCGGATTTCTCCGAGGACACCTACCGCACCCTGACCGCGGTCGATGCCGCCGTGATGGTGATCGACGGCGCCAAGGGGGTCGAGAGCCAGACCCGCAAGCTCTTCGAGGTCTGCCGGCTGCGCGACCTGCCGATCCTGACCTTCTGCAACAAGATGGACCGCGAGGCCCGCGACACCTTCGAGATCATCGACGAGATCCAGCACGAGCTGCAGCTCGACGTCTGCCCAGCCTCCTGGCCGATCGGCATGGGCCGGGACTTCCTCGGCTGCTACGACATGATCCACGACCGGCTGGAGCTCATGGACCGCGCCGACCGAAACCGCCGCGGCGCGAGCATCGAGATGCGCGGCCTCGACGACCCGGCGATGGAGACGCATATCCCCGCGCCGCTGCTCGCCCGGCTGCGCGAGGAGGTCGAGATGGCGCGCGAGCTGCTGCCCGCCTTCGATGCCCAGGCGATGCTCGCGGGCAACCTCTCGCCGATCTGGTTCGGCTCGGCGATTAATTCCTTCGGGGTGCAGGAGCTCATGGCCGGCATCGGCAGCTTCGCCCCGCCGCCGCAGCTGCGCCCCGCCGAGAGCCGGCAGGTCGGGGCCTGGGAGCAGGCCGTCACCGGCTTCGTCTTCAAGGTCCAGGCCAACATGGATCCCCGGCACCGCGACCGGGTCGCCTTCGTGCGCCTCTGCTCGGGGCATTTCGAGCGCGGCATGAAGCTCACCCATGTCCGCTCGGGCAAGCCGATGGCGATCTCGAACCCGGTCCTCTTCCTCGCCAACGACCGCGAGATCGCCGAGGACGCCTGGGCGGGCGACATCATCGGCATCCCCAACCACGGCCAGCTCCGCATCGGCGACGCGCTGACCGAAGGCGAGGCCCTGCGCTTCACCGGCATCCCCTCCTTCGCGCCGGAGCTGCTGCAGACGGTACGCGCGGGCGACCCGATGAAGGCCAAGCATCTGGAGAAGGCGCTGACCCAGTTCGCCGAGGAAGGCGCCTCCAAGCTCTTCAAGCCCGATGTCGGCTCGGGCTGGATTGTCGGCGTGGTCGGCCCGCTGCAGTTCGACGTGCTGGCGAGCCGCATCGAGCTCGAATACGGCCTGCCGGTGCGCTTCGAGCCGACCCAGTTCACCTCCGCCCGCTGGGTCTCCGGGCCGCGGGACAAGATCGACGCCTTCGTGAAGGCCAACAAGGGCCACATGGCCGCCGACCACGACGGGGATCCGGTCTACATGACCCGCCTGCAATGGGACATCGACCGGGTGGCCCGCGACTACCCCGAGATCGCGCTCACCGCCACCAAGGCGATGATGGTCTGAACGGCCCCGGTCGCAGAGGTCCGGCTGCACGATCCCGGCTCGGGAGGCCGCGAGCCTTCCCGGCGGGCAGGCGCCTCAGCCCTACCAGTGCAGCGGCGGCGTGCCGTTGTGGCGGCGGCGGCTGAGGGCGATGGCGGCCATCACGAGGCCGACATGGCTGAAGGCCTGGGGGAAGTTGCCCAGCATCTCGCCGGTCTCGGCATCGACCTCCTCGGCGAGCAGCCCCAGATCGTTGGCGACCGCGACGAGCCGCTCGAAGAGCGTGACCGCCTCTTCCATGCGGCCCTGCAGGGCATAGACCTCGACCAGCCAGAACGAGCAGAGCAGGAAGGTGCCCTCGTGGCCGTCCAGCCCGTCGTGGCCGTCGGTCTGGTAGCGCAGCAGGAACCCGCCCTGCAGCAGCTCCCGCTCGACCGCCGCGACGGTCCCGGTCATGCGCGGGTCGTCCGGCGGCAGGAAGCCCACCAGCGGCAGCATCAGGAGGCTCGAGTCGACGGTCTCGCTGCCGTAGTACTGGGTGAAGGTCCCGAGCCGCGCATTGAAGCCGCGCTCGCAGACGTCGTCGCGGATGCTTTCGGCGATGCCGCGCAACCGCGCCCGCTCGTCCTCGTCGCCCGCCGCCTCCGCGGCCTTGGCGGCATGGTCGAAGCCCACCCAGGCCATGACCTTGGAATAGACGAAATGCCGGGGCTCGCCGCGGATCTCCCAGATGCCCTCGTCGGGCTCGGTCCAGGCGGTGGCGAGGAATTCCATGATGATCTGGCGGTAGGCCTCCTGGCGCTCGTGGGGCGGCAGGCCGCGCCGGGTGGCGAGCGCGAGCACGTCGGCGACCTCGCCGTAGACGTCGAGCTGGAACTGGTTGGCGGCGGCATTGCCGACCCGCACCGGGCGCGATCCGGCGAAGCCCGGCAGCCAGTCGACCACCCATTCGGTCAGCACCCGCTCGCCGGCGAGCCCGTACATCACCTGCAGCTGCTCGGGCGAGCCGGCCACGGCGCGGATCAGCCAGTCGCGCCAGGCCTGCGCCTCGCGGGTCAGGCCGGTCTCGAGGAATGCCTGCAGGGTGAAGGCGGAATCGCGAAGCCAGCAGAAGCGATAGTCCCAGTTTCGCCCGCCGCCGAGAGATTCGGGCAGCGACGTCGTGGCGGCCGCCGCGATGCCGCCGCTGGGGATATAGGTCAGCGCCTTCAGGGTCAGGAGCGACCGGCGCACCGCGGCGCGCCATTCCGGCCGCATGGCCGAGGGCAGCCGGATCCGGTCGGTGAAGGCGTCCCAGTAGGAGCGGGTGGCGGCGAGCGCATCCTCGGCATCCACGCGATCCGGCGCCGGGCCGAAGGAATGGCCATGCGTCAGGACGAAGTCCCGGATCTCGCCCGCGGCGACCTCGAAGACACCGACGGTATGCAGGTCGTCGCCGTGAAGCTCGACATCCGTGCGCAGGATGAAGAGATCCGGGCCCGCGATCGCATGCCATTCGTCCTCCCCGACCCGTTCGACCCAGGGCACCGTGCGGCCGTAATCGGCGCGGATGACGAGGTCGCATTCCATCTCGACCCGCCCGCGCAGGCCCTCGACGCGGCGGATGATGGCCGGCGTGCCGTTCAGCATCGCCATGAAGTCGACGACCCGCGCGGTGCCGCCCTCGACCTCGTGGGTGGTGACCAGGATCACCGTGTCGTCCTCGTAGGCCCGTTCGGTCCGTGCCGCGCCGGTCGGCGCGATCAGCCAGCGGCCGTTGTCGCGGGAGCCGAGGAGGGCGGCGAAGCAGGCCTCGGAATCGAGGCGCGGCCAGCAGAGCCAGTCGATGGAGCCGCCGCGCGAGATCAGGGCGCAGGATCGTCCGTCCGCGATCAGACCGTAATCCGAGATCGATGCCGGTGACGAGCCTGTCTGCATGCGCTGCCCCGTTCCGCGCCGCGCAAAAGCTGCGGCCATTCCGGGGACGGAGAACGCGCAAGGCGCTTCGACCCGACCTGATACCCCATCGCCCCCGATTTGCATCGAATTAGCGCATAATACGTGCCGATTTCCAAGGAATGGATCGACTCTTGGTTTATCGCCGCGCGCTTCGTGGCGGACATACCTCGGGCGTCCCCGGGCGTTGCGGTGGTTAAGGGAAGGCTCCCGTTGGACCCGGCGGGGGGAGAATTCCCTTGCTATCTGCCGTTCATCATCCATATACCATCCGCATGGATGGAGAATCATCATGAGCGGCAATGTCAGACCGATCCGCGAGCGGACGCCGGAGAGCGAGAAGATCACCATCAATCTCGGCTACGTCGATCTCGGCCGCATCGACCTCATGGTGCAGGAGGGTTTCTATTCCAACCGCACCGACTTCATCCGCACCGCGATCCGCGGCCAGCTCGCGCGGCATTCCGAGGAGATGTCGCGATCGGTGGAGCGCCACATGCTCGAGCTCGGCGTGCGCGACTTCACCCGCTCGGACCTGGAAGCGGCGCGCGACGCCGGCGAGATCCTGCATGTCAGGGTGCTCGGCCTCGCCCGCATCGCGCCGGACGTGCCGCCCGAGCTCGCCCGCGCGACCATCGGGTCGCTGACCGTGCTCGGTGCCTTGCAGGCGAGCGCGCCGGTCAAGGCAGCCCTCGCCGACCGCCTCCTTTAGAGCCAGGAACGGAGCTCTTCCCATGAGCCAGGAATTCACCGCGGCGATGCGCCGCGCCACGCAGGCCACGCGCGCCATGGATGTCGCCGGAGCGACCCGGATCATCGGCGAGGCCCTCGGCATCGGTATCGGCCGCGACACCGGCCTTCCGGCCATGGCCCCACCCGAGCCCGCAGCCCGGCCCCTCCGCCGGCGGCTGGGCGAGGTCGTGCGGCTGCTCAAGGCCGGAAAGCGGGCGATCCCCGGCCTCGACGCCCGCGCCCATCCGCCGCTCCCCGAGCGGCCGGTGCCGGAGGGCGCGACCTTCGCCGCCGGGCGCTTCGCCGGGCCCTCTGGGGCGCGCGACTATCGCCTCTATCTTCCGGCCTCGCTGGACGGGGCGGCGCCGCAGGGGCTCGTGCTGATGCTGCATGGCTGCACCCAGACGCCGGAGGATTTCGCCGCCGGGACGGGGATGAACGAGCTCGCCGAGACCCACCGGCTGATCGTCGTCTATCCGTCCCAGACCCGGGCCGAAAACCCCGCCGCCTGCTGGAACTGGTTCCGCCCCGGCGACCAGGGCCGCGAGGCGGGCGAGCCGGCGATCCTCGCGGGTCTTGCCCGCGCGATGGCCGAGGAGCACGGCGTTCCCCCGGGCCGCGTCTTCGCCGCCGGGCTTTCCGCCGGCGGCGCCATGGCGGCGGTGCTCGGCGCCACCTGGCCCGATCTCTTCGCCGCGGTCGGCGTGCATTCGGGACTCGCGCATGGATCGGCCAGCGACGTCGTCTCGGCCTTTGCGGCGATGCGCGGCGAGGCGGCACCGCCCCGGGAAGACACGTCCGCGGCCTCTGCCGATGTCATCGTCTTCCACGGCAGCGCCGACCGGACCGTGCATCCCTCGAATGCCGCGCGTGTCGCCGGGACCGCCGGCCGCCCCGCCCACCGCTCGTCCGGCGTCGCGCCGGGCGGAAGGCGTTACGAGCGGCTGGTGACCGAGCCTTCGGGCACCGGCCCGCGGGTGGAATGCTGGATGGTCGAGGGGGCCGGGCATGCCTGGTCCGGCGGCCGGCCGGAAGGCTCCTATACCGATGCGACGGGACCGGACGCCTCCGCGGAAATGGTCCGCTTCTTCCTTGATCGGCCGAAGCGGGGGGCGGCGCGATGAATGGCGGCTCGCTCATCTTCGACGCGGTCGCGGAACCGCAGGCCTCGGCCAAGTGGCGCGCCCGCTGGGAGCGGTCCTGGCCGGATTATCGCGCCTGGTTCCTCGCCCGGGGCGGCGAAAGCGGCCCGTCGCGGGCCGAGGCCGAAGCCGCCCTCGCGCGCTACATGCCCGAGCTCGTGCCG
The DNA here is from genome assembly GCA_020637615.1 of Rhodovulum sp. Lineage (GTDB taxonomy): Bacteria > Pseudomonadota > Alphaproteobacteria > Rhodobacterales > Rhodobacteraceae > Amaricoccus. Next base: position 1,006 of record JACKKC010000008.1, on the reverse strand, counting down.
GTGCACCGCCGGCTGACCCGGATCGCCGGCGGCGGCGATCTCGCCGCGCGCTTCCTCGCGACCTGGTGCCCGCCGCGATACCTGGGCGGCTGCTCGGTCGCTGCCGTGACCGGCGAGGGCGGCACGCGGCTCCTGCGCAACTACGATCTCGCGCCGGAGCTCAACGAGGGGCTGCTCCTGCGCAGCGAATGGACCGGGCGGCCGGTGATGGGCATGGTCGAGTTCCTCTGGGGTCTGTCGGACGGCGTGAACGGCGCGGGGCTGGCGGCGGCGCTCGCCTATGGCGGCCGCCCCGAAACCGCGGAGGGCTTCGGCGTCACCACGCTCATGCGCTACGTGCTGGAGACCTGCGGCAGCGTTCCCGAGGCGATCGCGGCGCTCCGGCGCATCCCCTCGCATATGGCCTATAACGTGACGCTGGCCGACCGCACCGGGCGCACCGCCACCCTGGAGCTCTGGCCGGGCGGCGGGCTGGCGCTCTGCCGCCCGGCGATCGCCACCAACCACCAGCGCTCGCGGGATGCCGGCGCCCGGCCCGATCCGGGGCAGAGCCGCGACCGCCGGGCGCATCTCGAGCGCCTGCTGCGGGGTGCTCCGCCCCCCGACCGGCTCGCCGAGGCCTTTCTCGAGCCGCCGCTCTACCGGCGCGACCATGCCGGCGGTTTCGGCACGCTCTTCACCGCCGTCTACGATCCGGCGGCAGGCGCGCTGTCGCTGCTCTGGCCGGATCGGCGCTGGCACCAGGCGCTCGACGCCTTCGAGGAGGGGCGCCGCGTGATCCGCTATGCCGCCGGGCCTGGAGCGGCGACGGCACCCGCCGGCGGGGCCGAGCTCGCCGCCGCCCTGCAGGCGCTGCGGCCCTGGCTGAGCCGGCCTGGTGCGGCCGCCCTCGACCGCTGGTGCGAGGAGGCCCGCGGCGGCCATTGCGACTGGGCAGCCTTCGGCCGGGCCTTCGCCTGCTGAGGCCGGTTTCGGGGCCCGGGCGACGATCGGCCCTTCTAGAAGC
>JACKKC010000079.1 GCA_020637615.1 Rhodovulum sp. | reverse complement strand
CGGCTGCGGCTCGACGCGGCCAATGCCCCGGCGCTGGTGCGGGGCTGCGACCTCGTGCTCGACGGCTGCGACAATTTCGCGACGCGCTACGCGGTCAACGCCGCCTGCGCCGCGGCCGGCGTGCCGCTCCTCGCCGCGGCGATGAGCCAGTGGGAGGGGCAGATCAGCCTCTACGATCCCGCGCGGGGCGGCCCCTGCTACGCCTGCGTCTTTCCCGAGCCCCCCGCGGCCGGGCTGGCGCCGAGCTGCGCCGAGGCGGGCGTGATCGGCGCGCTCCCCGGGGTCATGGGCTCGATGATGGCGCTCGAAGCCGTCAAGCAGATCGCCCGCGCCGGCGAGGTGCTGCGCGGCGCGATGCTGATCTACGACGGGCTCCATGCCGAGACACGGCGCATCGCGCTCGCGCGCCGCCCCGACTGCCCGGTCTGCAATGCAGAGGATCGGTGACGACGGGACTTCAAAACCCCGCGGCGCCGCGCTACATTCCGCTGCGGCGGGTTCTGGTCTTCGCGTGCGGGGCCAATATCCTAGTGGCCTTAATGATTCTTGAGGGAGCTGGCTCTGTGACTGGCCCTGGCCTATCGCATCCGGTGCCCACCTGGTTGACCAGGCTCTCGAGGATTTCACGTCTCCACGGTCGCTCCGGGCCCGCCGCTTGCCGGAGCTGAGCGATCTTGCCGCGGTCAAGCGCGCCGCGCGTGCCGAGGCCTATGCCCGCCGCGAGAGGATTCACGCGGGCGCGGCCGGGGCGGCACGCCTCGCGGCGGCCCATGCGCTCGGCGAGGTGGCGCAATTGCGCGGGGTCGAGCGCATCTCCGGATACCTGCCGATCCGCTCCGAGATCGATCCGCGGCCGCTGATGCGCGCCTTCCTGGGCCTCGACTTCCAGGTCTGCGTGCCGGTGATCGAGCACCGCGGCCAGCCGCTGCGCTTCCGGGCCTGGACGCCGGCCGCGCCGATCCTGCGCGGCCATCACGGCATCGACGTCCCCGCCGAGGGTGCCTGGTTCGACCCGGAGTTCCTCGTCGTGCCGCTGCTCGCCTTCGACGCCCGCGGCCACCGGCTTGGCTATGGCGGCGGCTATTACGACCGCACCATCGCGCATCTGCGCGAATCGGGCGATGTCCGCGCGGTCGGCATCGCCTATGCCGGGCAGGAGATCGAGGCGGTTCCGGACGGTGACAACGACATGCGGCTCGACGCCATCGTCACCGAGCGCGGGATCGTCTGGCCGAAATGATGCCGGCGAGGCGTCCGCCCGAACGACGACGACGCCCCCTGGATCAGGCCTCGGGCCGGTGAAAAGGCCGCGCCCCGCGCGGCCCGCGTCACATTCCCCCGGGCCGAAAAGGCGAGGCGCCGGTGGCGCATCGCCCGGTCCGGGCGTCCGGAGGCGCAAGCCGCAGGGCGAGGGAGGTGCAGCATCACCGTCGGTTGAGGATCGGGACGCGTCGGCCCTGGACGGGGCACAAAGCGCACCGGCCCCCGGCAGGGCCGGCGCGGCCCGATCGCCACGGGTCGATCGGGCTGG
>JACKKC010000078.1 GCA_020637615.1 Rhodovulum sp. | reverse complement strand
GGCTAGAGCATCTGTCGATCTCATGGGATCGCTGCGCGGGATTCCCATCCGGCCGCTTTCATGATTCAGAGTCAGGGCTGGTGGGGAGGCCAGCCTTCATGACCCGACCTCTTTCCCTCGACCTTCGAGAGCGCGTCGTCGGCGCGATTGATGGCGGCGCGAGCTGCCGTGCGGCAGCGGCGCGGTTCGGCATCTCGCCGTCGATGGCGGTCAAGTGGCATCGGCTGTGGCGCGAGACCGGCTCGGTCGCGCCGCGGGCCCAAGGCGGCGACAGGCGTTCCGACAGGATCGAGGCGCTCGGCCCTGCGATCTTCGCGATGGTCGAGGCGGCCGTTCACATCACGCTGGCCGAGATCGCGGAGCGGCTCGAGGCGCGGCATGGAGAGCGCTTCGCGCCCTCGACCGTGCACCGCTTCTTCCGCCGGTGAGCCATTGGCGCGCCATTGGTCCGAGCGACAATGGCGAACGCTGGACGTTCAAAAAAGTCGGCTCACGCCGCCGAGCAGGATCGCGCCGACGTCGCCGCGGCCCGCAAGGCCTGGTTCCAGGCCCAGCCGGACCTGGACCCCGAGCGCCTGATCTTCATCGACGAGACCTGGCTGAACACCAAGATGACGCGGATCCGTGGCCGGGCGCCTCGGGGGGAGCGCTTGCGCTCCGCGATCCCGCATGGCCACTGGCGCACGACCACCTTCGTAGCCGGGCTGCGGCTTTCCGGCTTCGACGCGCCGATGGTCATCGACGGTCCGATCAACGGCGAGACCTTCCTCGCCTATGTCCGGCAACTGCTCGTCCCCACGCTCCGCCCGGGTGACACCGTCATCATGGACAATCTCGGCAGCCACAAAGGCGCTGCCGCCCGCGAGGCCATCGAGACTGCCGGCGCGAGGCTCCTCTTCCTGCCGCCTTACAGCCCCGACTTCAATCCGATCGAGAACGCCTTCGCCAAGCTCAAGGCTCTGCTCCGAAAGGCTGCCGCTCGTACCCGCGACGCTCTCTGGGACGCCGTCAGCACAGCCATCGAAGCCTTCAGCCCCCAGGAATGCCGCAACTACTTCTCCGCAGCAGGCTATGAGCCCGAGTGGTGAGAATGTGCTCTAGGCAGGGAGACAGGCACCGAACCTCTCCTTGAGGCAGGTCCTTCTGCACCCGGGCAAATCCCGGAGGCCGACCATCAAAGGAGAAGCCTTCCCGGCGGAAGGACCTCGCCCGCCGGCACATCGCCACCTTCCCAGCGCTAGGAACTGACACCCGGGTCGGGCCCATCTCCGAATCTGCCGCTCGCACTCTGGATGAAGTCCGGCGCAAATCGCTCGCTGAAGCCGCAGAGAAAGCCAAGGGCCCAGGCCATGTAGGGCGCGGTCGGTCCCGTGAAATCGACGCCGGGAAAGGACACCAGCCCGACCTTCAGCACCGAATAGACCATGATCACGAAGGCCGCCGCCAGAAACGGCTTGCGGATGATGGAGATGTAGAGGAGCGGCGGGCTGACCATCGGGCGGGCCAGGAAGTCCTGGATGCGCGCCAGGATGCTGACGATGCCGCCGACGAAGGCGGAATGCACGGCAACGATCAGCAGCGCGACCGAGCCGTTGCTCAGGGAAGAATAGAGCTCGGTTCCCGCAATCGACTGCAACAGCGTGCGATGGCCCGCGATCATCGC
>JACKKC010000077.1 GCA_020637615.1 Rhodovulum sp. | reverse complement strand
GCGCAGGCCCCGACGTCCCTCCCGGAAAATAGGCGCCCCGGTTGGCGGAAAGTGCCGGTCAAGCCGGGTGGCGGATTCTGGCCCATCGGCCATGTCTTCCGGCTCCGAGCTTTCCTCATCTCGACCGAGGCGCCACGATCGGAGTACCGCCATGAACCCGCAACCGGAGAAAAATGCGAGGTAATTCAAATGAATATGGCAGATCACCTCATTCGAACGTCGATGATAGTCGCCCTCGGCGCGGGGACATCCCTCCTCCCGTCCCTCTCCCGCGGCGACGATCAGCCGCCGGTCGACCAGGGGACGCTGAATGCACTGGCCGTCGACGCACCGGAAGTCGCCTTCCTGGCCGCTTTCGAGGCCGGCGACGAGCTGACGGAAATGGTGTTCACCACCGCGCGCGGCGTCGGCGCGAACGTGCGCGAAGGACAGCGCTTCACACGCTTTCCGCGAGCGGACCTCGACGGACCGGGCGAATGGGCGAACCACCAGCCGCCGCGGGAGGGCGGGCCGCAGGCGCAATCCTGCATCAGCTGCCACGCCCTGCCCTATGCGAACGGCGCCGGGGGCGTCGAGCTCAACGTCGCGATCGATCCGCTGCAGACCGGCGACCCGAGATCCTACCTCGAACGCAACACGGCGCCGCTCTTCTCGCTCGGCGCGATCCAGCGCGTCGCCGAGGAAATGACCACCGAACTGCAGGCACAGGAAGCGGCCCTCGCCGAGCGGGCCTGCACCGGCCGGGCCCCCATCGTCGTGCCCCTGACCGCCAAGGGGGTGGGCTTCGGCACGCTTTCCGCGACGCCGGAGATCGACGGCGAAGCCTGCACGCCGCGCATCGACCGCTCGAAGGTCGCGGGCGTGAACGAGGACCTCGTCGTGCGCGCCTTCGGCTGGAAGGGCACCCATCCCACGATCCGCAGCTTCGCCCGGGACGCCGCCAACAACGAAATGGGCCTGCAGGCCGACGAGCTCGTGGGCGCGACCGACGGCGATCACGACGGCTATGTCAGCGAACTCACCGTGGGCGACCTGACGGCCCTGACGATCTACATGGCCGCCCTCGAACGCCCGACCTCGATGACCGAGCTCGCCGCCCTGGGCCTCGTCGAGCTGTCGCCCATGGAGCGATCCCTGATCGCGGCCGGCGAGGCGCGCTTCCATGAGGTCGGCTGCGCCGGGTGCCACAAGCCCGAGATGCTGATCGAGGATCCCGTCTTCACGGAGCCGAGCCTGCACCCGGCCTTCGCCGAACCCGTCCTGCCGAGCGGGGCGACGGCCGCCGAACTCGGCCTGTCGCCGGAAACCGCGATCCGCTTCGACCTCACCGCCGACCTGCCGAACAACCGCGTCGTGCTGCCCGATGGCCGCGTGGCCGAGCTCGGCGCCTACGAGACGGATGCGCAGGGGCGCGCGGTGGTCCGGCGGTATTCCGACTTCCGCCGGCACGAGATGGGGCAGGAGCTGGCCGACCCGGTGGACGCCTACGGCATCGGCGCCTCGGTCTGGCCGACCCGCGGCCTCGCCGGGGTCGGATCCACCGGCCCGTGGCTGCACGACGGCCGCGCCACCACGCTCGACGAGGCGATCCTCGCCCATGGCGGCGAGGCGGCCGCGAGCCGCGATCGCTACGCCGCTTTGTCCGACGTCGGGCGCGCGCAGGTGGTCTCCTTCCTCGCCAACCTCGTCATCGTCGACCTCGATCCCGAGGACGAGGAACACTGACCCGGCCGGGCACCGCGACCCCGCCGCGGTGCCCCGCACATCCGCTTGACGCCTGC
>JACKKC010000076.1 GCA_020637615.1 Rhodovulum sp. | reverse complement strand
GAAGACATGCCGAGGCTTGCCGGTCCCGGCATCCGTCCGGCCGCGGCGGCCCGCGCGCGGCTCCTGCGGATGCCCGGGGCCGCCGGAATCCAGCCACCCGCAACATCCCCAGCCACAAGTGCCAAGGTAGCGAAATGACCATACCCGACAACGTCGCCGCAGCGGTGCAGAGCGACGATCGCAGCACGTCGAACTGGCTCAAGTTCATCATCCCCTCGACCCTCGGCGCCGCGCTCTTCCTGATGCCGGTTCCGGGCGGCGATACATGGACGATCCCCTTCGGGGTCATGGTCGACTGGCTGAACGGGAATTTCGGCGCCTTGCTGAAATGGGCGCTGGTGGTGGTCACGATGGCCTCGGCAGTGCTGACGCTCTGGTACAGCTACGGCCCCGGCAAGCCCTCGACGCCGATGATGGTGCAGTATTTCCGGACGACCGCCGTCTGGACGGGCCTGCGGTGCCTCGGCGCGATCTTCACCATCCTCTACACCACCGGGACCGGCCCGGAATGGATCATCTCCGGCGCCACCGGCGGGACGGTCGTCGGCGCGCTGATGACCAACCTGCTGGCCCTCTTCGCGCTCGCCTCCTTCGGGCTGCCGCTCCTCTCCGACTACGGGTTCATGGAATTCGTCGGCGCGCTCCTGTCGAAGACCTTCCATTTCCTGTTCCGGCTGCCGGGACGGTCGGCGATCGACGGGCTGGCCTCGTGGCTCGGCGCCGCCGCCCTGGGGGTGATGCTGACCGTCCAGCAATACGACAAGGGCGTCTATACGACGCGCGAGGCCGCGGTCGTCGCCACCAATTTCTCGATCGTGTCGATTCCCTTCTGCTACGTGATCGCCAAGCTGGTCGGGCTGTCGGACGTGTTCTTCGCCTATTACGGCTGCGTGCTGATCATCGGCTTCGCCTGCGCGCTGGTCCTGCCGCGCGTCCCGCCGCTGTCGCGGCTGCCCGACGACTACAAGGCCGGCACCACGAACCACATCGACACCACCGTGCGCGAGGGCGAGACGCTGGTGCAGGCCGGCACGCGGCTCGGCCTCGCCCGCGCCCGGATCGCGCCGAACTTCCCCGAGTTCATCAAGAACGGCTTCGACAACCTCGTCTTCATGTGGTTCTCGCTGGTGCCCGCCACGGTCGCGATCGCCATGATCGCGCTCGTCCTGGTCGAATACACGCCCGTGTTCCACTGGCTGTCGGCGCCCTTCGTGCCGATCCTCAACTGGGCCGGGCTCGCCGAGGCCGAGGCCGCCGCGCCCTCGCTGGTGGTGGGTTTCGCCGACATGTATCTGCCCGCCCTCATCGGCAAGTCGATCGAGAGCCAGGAAACCCGCTTCCTCGTCGCGATCCTCTCGGTGTCGCAGCTGATCTACATGTCCGAGGTCGGTGCCATCCTGCTGCGCTCGAACCTGGGGCTGAACATCGGCCAGCTGGCGATGATCTTCGTCATCCGCACGATCATCGCGACCCCGATCGCCATCTTTCTGGCGCATTACGTCGTCTTCTGAGGGAGAGCGCGATGACTTCCGAAACGGTTCTCGTCCCGATCAACGTCGGATCGGAGACCGACCGCGCCGCCCTGTTCGCGCAGCTTGCCGAACGGGCCGGGCGCGGCGCGACCATCGTCTTCATGACGGTGGTGCCCGAGATCTATCTCGCGACGGACACCGATCCGAAAGGCACGATCGAGGCGATGCAGGAGCACGCCGGCGTCCTGCTGGCCGCGGTGGCGGAAGCGGCACCTTTCAAGGTCGACCGGCAGGTCGTCCGCTACGGGCCGGTCGCCCCCGCCATCCTCGATGTGGCGGGCGAGATCGGCGCGACGCTGATCCTGATCAATGCGCGCCAGAAGGGCCGCGCCGTCGCCTATGCCCTCGGCTCGGTCGCCTCGCGTGTCGCCAATCACGCGCAC
>JACKKC010000075.1 GCA_020637615.1 Rhodovulum sp. | reverse complement strand
GCGCCGCCTCGCGATGCCCATGACCCTCATCGACGAACGCCACGACGAGCGTGCGAAGCTCTATCGGATGGGTCTTGCCCATGTGTGACCGCCATATCCGCCTCGACCGCAGGGAATCACGTCACCATCCATCTGGGAATCTGGAGGGTTCTGTGAGGCGCGGGATGACATTGGCGGCGAGCGCGATGGTGGGTGGCGCCTCATAGAAGCCGGATTGAGCGAAGCCGCGGTGGTCTCGCGCCATGGGTGGAGTGTCTCGGAGCTTTGGCTGCCACAGCGATGGCTGTCGGCGATCCGACGTGGCACGGCACCCACATTGTAGGCGGCTCTCGTGACGTCTGGGCGGCGGTCAGCGTAGGGCGGCCGCCCGACGTCACCGGGAGGACGATGGTCGACGGCTCTCGGGCGTGCCGTCCGGACGGCACGCGCGCCTTTCTTGGCGCGGACCGCAAGCACGGGCGCCGTCAGCATGCCGGAGACGATCGAAACCGCGATCATCGGCGGGTGACCGGCGCCGAGTGGGGAGGCGCGCGGGGCAGCGTCGAGAGGATCAGCGCGAGGCTGCCGCAGCAGGGGCAGACGTCGAGTTCCGGCTGACGAGGCGCGGCGCAGCGGCGGTTATCGGGCCCGGCGTCGCGCTTGCCCTGGCGACCCGCGGCGGGTTGGACCAGCAGCTGTCGACAGAGCGCGAGTCGAGCCGCGCGATGGCCATTGGCGAGGAAGCCGAAGTGGCGGATGCGATGGAAGCCGGGGGGCAGGACATGCAGGAGGAACCGGCGCATGAACTCGGCCGGCTCGAGCGTCATGACCTTACGACGACCCTCGTGACGGTAGTCCTTCCAGCGGAAGCTGACGGCGTCGTCGGTGATGGCGACGAGCCGGCTGTTGGCGATGGCGACGCGATGGGTGTAGCGGCCGAGATAGGCCAGCACCTGCTCGGGGCCACCGAACGGCGGCTTGGAATAGACCCCCCAGTCGATCCGGCGCAGCGCGGCGCAGTGGGCGGTAAAGGCGCCTGGCTCGGTGAGCGGAGCGATCTCGCCGGAGAAGCGCAGGTCGCCGTTGGCGAAGGCGGCGGCGAGGCGTTCGAGAAAGAGCCGCCGGAACAGTCGCCCGAGCACCTTGACCGACAGGAAGAACCCTAGGGGACAGGCAACCCAATGCGTGCGATCGGGCGAGAGCCCGCCCCCCGGTACGATGCAGTGGACATGGGGATGGTGCTGCATCGCCTGGCCCCAGGTATGCAGCACGGCGACGCCACCGATCTCGGCGCCGAGGTGGCGCGGGTCGGCCGCGATGACACGCAGCGTCTCGGCGGCGGCGCGGAACAGGATGGCGTAGACCGCCGCCTTGTTCTGGAAGGCGATCGCCCCGACCGGGGCCGGCAGCGTGAGGACGACGTGGAAGTAGGGAACCGGCAGCAGCTCCGCCCGCCGCGCCGCCACCCAGGCCGCCCGCGCCGCTCCCTGGCACTTCGGGCAGTGACGGTTGCGGCAGGAGTTGTAGGCGATCGCCGCGTGGCCGCAGTCGGCGCAGCGTCGGACGTGCCCGCCGGGCGCGGCGGTGCGACAGGCCTCGATCGCGCCCATCACCCGGCGCTGGTCGCGGTCGAGATGCTCGGCGCGGGTCGCTCGGAACGCGGGACCATGGCGGCGGAAGACGTCCGCCACCTCGAGGCCGCCAGCCATGGCGGCGCCGCCTCAGGCCGGCGGCACCACCTCGAGCCGTAGCTTCTCCAGCGGGCTCGCCGTCCGGCCGATGAGACCCTGCGAGACATGGGTGTAGCGCGCCGTCGTCGACAGGTGCGCGTGCCCCGGCAGCACCTGGATCACCCGGATGTCGACGCCGCTCTCCAGCAGATGGGTGGCGAAGCTGTGCCGCAGGATATGGACGGTCACCTTCTTGCCGATTCCCGCTGCCGCCCGCGCCGACCGGCAGGCCGCGTGGAGCGTCGTCGGCTCGATCGGC
>JACKKC010000074.1 GCA_020637615.1 Rhodovulum sp. | reverse complement strand
TGGGTCTACCGCTTCTACCGCGCCCGGCGCAGCCCGCCGGTGGTGCTGGTGATGGCGAGCGTCGGGGTGATGTTCATCTACAACGCCATCACCCGCTTCATCATCGGCACCGGCGACCAGCGCTTCGAGGACGGCGCGCGCTTCACGCTGAAGGTGGGCGACTTCAAGGCGCTCACCGGGCTCGAGCAGGGCCTCGCGATCCGCACCAGCCAGATCATCACCATCGTGGTCATGGTCGTGGTGGTCTCGGCGGTCTTCTGGTTCCTGCAGCGCACGCGCACCGGCAAGGCGATGCGCGCCTATTCCGACAACGAGGATCTGGCACTCCTTTCGGGCATCAACCCCGACCGGGTGGTGATGATCACCTGGATCCTGGTGGCGATCCTCGCCACCATCGCCGGCACGCTCTACGGTCTCGACAAGTCCTTCCGTCCCTTCACCTACTTCCAGCTTCTGCTGCCGATCTTCGCCGCGGCCATCGTCGGCGGCATCGGCCAGCCCTTCGGCGCCATCGCCGGCGGCTTCGTCATCGCCATCTCCGAGGTGGTGGTGACCTATGCCTACAAGGGCTTCCTCGCCTATCTCGTCCCCGAATCCTGGGCGCCCTCAGGCCTCGTGCAGCTGCTCGGCACCGACTACAAGTTCGCGGTCTCCTTCATCATCCTGGTGATCGTGCTGCTGGTGCGGCCGACCGGCATCTTCCGGGGGCGCGTGATATGAACCAGACCCTGCGCGGCGTCCTGCTCTACGCGGTCATGGCGCTGCTGATCGTCGCGGTGGGGGTGTTCCAGAGCTGGACGCTGGCGCTCGCCATCCTCAACCTCTGCCTGATCTCGGCGGTCATGGCGCTCGGCGTCAACATCCAGTGGGGCTACGCCGGGCTCTTCAACGTCGGCATCATGGGCTTCGCCGCACTCGGCGGCATCGGCGCCGTGCTCGTCTCCATGCCCCCGGTCCCGGGCGCGCTCGGCGCCGGCGGCGTCAACCTCGGCCTCGCCGCGCTCGCGATCGTGGGAACCCTCGGCGCGGCGCTCTACGTGCGCGAACGCGCGCCCCTCTCGCTGCGCACGCCGCTCGGCCTCGCCACGGTGGTCGCGGGCTATTTCGTGATGCGGATCTTCCTCGATCCCGCCAGCGAGGCGATCGAGGCGGTCGATCCGGCCTCGGCCGGCTATCTCGGCGGCCTCGGCCTGCCGATCCTGATCGGCTGGGCCGTGGGCGGGCTCTTCGCCGCCGGTGCGGCCTATCTCGTGGGCAAGCTCACGCTCGGCCTGCGCTCCGATTATCTCGCCATCGCCACCCTCGGCATCTCCGAGATCATCCTGGCGGTCCTGAAGAACGAGAACTGGCTGACCCGCGGCGTCAAGAACGTCACCGGCCTGCCCCGGCCCGTGCCCGACGAGCGGGTGCTGCAGGAAGCGCACTGGATCGCCGATCTCGCCGCGCGCTTCGGCACCGACACGATCACCGCCGCCGCCGTGGTCGCGCGGCTGGCCTATGCCTGCCTCTTCGCGGCGGTGCTCCTGATCGTGCTCTGGCTGGCCGAGCGCGCCCTGCGCGCGCCCTGGGGGCGGATGATGCGCGCAATCCGCGACAACCGCGACGCCGCGGAGGCCATGGGCAAGGACGTCACCGGGAGGCACCTCCAGGTCTTCGTGCTCGGCTCGGCGGTGGTCGGCATCGCCGGCGCCATGCTCGTGACCCTCGACGGCCAGTTCACGCCGGGCTCCTACAACCCGCTGCGCTATACCTTCCTGATCTGGGTCATGGTGATCGTCGGCGGCTCGGGCAACAACTGGGGCGCGATTCTCGGCGGCTTCCTGATCTGGTACCTCTGGGTCATGGCCGAGCCCGCCGGCACGCTCATCATGAACCGCCTCACCAGCGGCATGGAGAGCGGGCCCCTGCGCGACCAGATGCTCGCCGCCGCGCCGCATCTGCGGCTCTTCCTGATGGGCCTGATCCTGCTCCTGGTACTCCGCTTCGCCCCGAGCGGCCTCATTCCCGAGCGAACGCGTCGCTAGTCC
>JACKKC010000073.1 GCA_020637615.1 Rhodovulum sp. | reverse complement strand
GGCCGGTTCGTGACCAGCGGCACGACCGGCCCCGGCACCGCCTCGACCGACAGCACCCGGTAGACGTCCGAACCGAGCAGGCGGAAGACGTCCTCAACCCCATGGTGCGAGGCGATGCCGGCGAGCTTGGCCTTCATGCTCTCGAACAGCGGACCGGCAGTCTCCGTTCCCTCGTAGGCGAGCGCGAGGCGGAAATGCCCGAGCGTCTCGGGGTCGGTCACGAGGACCGTCGCCCGCCGCGTCTCCATGACGTTCCGGCGGGTCTTGTTGAAGAACTGGTAGGAGAGCGCGACCCGCTCGGGATCGACGTAATGCACCTGGCTGATCATCGAGACGTTGGGGATGCCGTTCGCGTCGCAGGTCGCGAGCACCGAGGCCACGACACCCTCCATCGCCCGGCGCAGCCCGTCGAGGCGGAGACCGCTCATCGCGCGATCTCCGTCCCGGCGCCGGGGCCCGGCGACTGGGTGAACACCCGCTCCGGCACGAGTTCGATCGCCACCAGGTCGTCGCTCTGCCAGACGCAATAGCCGGCCGCCTGGACCGGCGAATAGCCGATCTCGACGAGACCGTCCCGGAAGAGCGCGTTCTGCCGGTCCATCTCGGGCAGATCGTCGGGCGAGGCGGGACGTAACTCGGCCCGCGCCGCCTTCACCTGGAACGAGTCGTGGTTCCGCGTGGCGGTAAAGGTCACCGCCACCGGCCGCCCGTCCGCGAGCGCCGACAGGAGCGCAGGATTGGCCGTCTCCCCCAGCAGGATGCGGAAGACCCCCGCGGCCGAGATGCGGCACGCGACACCGAGCCCGAGGATCGGCGCGCCGTCCGCGCCGCTCGACGCGATCGCGACGCCGCACCCGCTTTGGGCGAAGGCGACCAGGGCGGGCGGCACGACCGGGCGCGGCTCCGGGGCGCCGCATTCGGGTGGGGCCGAGGTCATCCTGACATCTCCGTCGTGACAGCCCGACGCTCCCGGACCGGACCGCATGTAACCGGTCGCGACGACGGCCGCATCAGGCTTTGAACCCGAGCGAAGCCGGGGCGCGCCGCGGCGCCGGCCGGACCGCCTCGTCTGACGCATTCCGTGTGGAGGGACACGGATCGACCGATCAGCGGAATCGTTCGCCCGGATCCTCGCAAAACCTGACCGCCTCGCCGTTTCATGGATCGAACCAAACCCGGTTGCTGTAGTCTCCTATGCTACCGAAGCCCTTTCCAGCCTTCCTGGCGTCGAGGCTCTTCCAGAGCCTTTTTGTGATCGTGCCGGCAAGACTTCGGGAACGCCTACCAACAGGACTCGAATCGTATTCAGGTTCGATCCCGCCGGTACGGAGGTCCCAGGAGACCAATCCGGACGCCATTGTGAGTCTTGAAGTCGCGTTCGATCCCAGCCGGAGCGATCCAACAGGGACAATCAGGCCGGCCGTCATGATCCCATCGGCGACGGATATCGTCCCCGTCCCAACTTATCACCCCCCGACCGACAGCGCGCCCGAGCCCCTGCCTCCGTGCGCCAGGGAGTCGCCGCTCGGCCGCCGACGCGGATGGCGGTGCATCTCGGTATCGCCCTGACGATCAACGCCGGATATTCCCTGATCGCGCGGCCACTCGCGGTTCCGGCAAGGGTCGGGTGGCTGCCGGCGAGCGGCTCGATCTTCCGCACCGAGCGCCACCAGGCGGGCCAGGCCACCACCGCGCGCAGCGCCGTCCCGGCGGGAGGACCCGGCGCGGACAGATCCCGCTCGGTCGTCAGATCGAATTCATAGGCCAATCTCTCCTCCGAACCCGGTTGCAGGCGAGGACGGTCCTCACGGCGCGTGAATACGGGCAGCGGCGCCGTTCAACATTTTCGCTGGCGGGCTTGTCGGTCGCGGCGCTCTTCCCGGTAAGCGGCTTGAGCCCCCGTCGCCGGAGCCTCATGATGGGGTCACAACCACCGGAAGGCGAATGAGATGGCACCGGATGCAAGCCGGACGCTCGCGTCGCGGATCGCTTCGCTCGACGTCGAGAAGGATTGTCGGGAGATCACGCTTCTTCTCGCGACCTGGGAGTTT
>JACKKC010000072.1 GCA_020637615.1 Rhodovulum sp. | reverse complement strand
TTGACCAAGAACCGTTGCGCCTGACCGTCACCCGGGGCCGCTAGCCCGGGCCTCGGACCAGGAACAAGGCCGCGACCCGCGCGGCCCGCTCAACATTCCCCGGACCAATGACGGCGAGGCGCCAGTGGCGCCTTGCCTGGTCCGGTCGCCCGGAGGCGCGAGCCGCAGGGCGAGGGGGGGGTGCAGTTTCACCGTCGGTTGGGGATCGGGCCGCGTCGGCCCTGGACGGAGCGCTTGCGCGCCGGTCCCCGGCAGGGCCGGCGCGGCCCGACCGCCACGGGTCGATCGGGCTGGGGACACCCCGGCCTCGGTCGGAAGGTGAATCGGCGGCGAGGGCTGCCGATACAACACGGTCTCTCGGCAACTGCATCGGACAGTCGCACGCGGATTGCCTACCGACGGTAGTCCCCCCTCGCCCTGCTGGTCGCGCTGTGCCGCTGCCGGTCCCTTCGGCCGGAGGCCGCATCAGAGCGTGATGTCCAGCCGGCCCTCCCCGGTGAAGAGCCGCTCGATCTGGCGCACGACCTGCTCGGCATGCGCCCGCGCGAGCCGGTCCGCAGCCTCGGCGTCGCGCGCCGCGATCGCCGCGATCAGTTCGTCGTGCTCCTCCAGGAACGCCTGCGGCAGCCGGTCCCCGTAGGAGCGGTAATAGAGCCGCAGCAGCCGCCGGCCCTCGTCCAGGAGCCGGCTGAACAGGCCGAAAAAATAGCGGTTGCGGCCTGCTTCGGCGATCGCGGCGTGGAAGGCGGCATTGCTGGCGATCATGGCCAGCGCGTCCTGGGCCTCGACTGCCGCGACGAAGGCGGCCTGCCGCGCGCGGATCGCCTCTAGATCCTCCGGGCGATGATGCAGGGCCGCCAGCCGGCTGGTCACCCGGTACATCAGTACCATCGCGTCGAAGAGCGGCTGCATGTTCAGGAAGTCGATGTTCGAGACCATCGTCGAGCGGTTGGGCAGGGTCTCGATCAGGCCCTCGCCGGCCAGCCGCACCAGCGCCTCGCGCACCGGGGTGCGCGAGGTCCCGAACCGCTGGGCGAGCTGCGTCTCGTCCACGGGGCTCCCCGGCGCCAGCGCGAGATCGAGGATCTCGTCGCGGAGCAGGTCGTAGATCATCTTCGCGCCGGAGCCGCGCCTGCGCTCCGGAAGGGGATTGGAAGCCGGTTCGGTCATGGGCAGCCCTATTGTCGACGCCATGCATACTTGCCCGACCCGCCCCGATCAACCGGAACCGCGGACGGCACCGATCCCGGGGCGATGCGGGCCCCCATTTCGCCCGGAAGGCCGCGCGCGGGCCGCGAGGCGCAAGCCCATGCCCGAACAGAAGATCACCACCGACGGGGGCCATTGCCGCCGCCATGCTCCGGACCTACGCCACGCTCGACCCCGCCATCCCCGATTCCATCCTGACCCGGCTCCAACCGACCGGAACGGAATGAAAACTGTAAAATGGGGTGAAAAGTGACCTGCAGAGCACATCATGATCGCTGCCCAAGTGCCTGGTGGAGGGGGCTGGATTCGAACCAGCGTAGGGTTACCCCGACGGATTTACAGTCGCTGCGCACTCTTTGAATTCATTGGGAAAAAGGGCAGAAAGTTCGCCACGGGTGTGCGGCAGCCGGCTGCAATCTCTTGCGACGGCGTGTCCGCAGGACGCCGATTGCCAGCGTCGCGTTACGAACCGCCTTTGGGCCGCCGAATCGAGATTTGGGTCGACGAGGTCGGCGGAGCGGCAGAGGCGTTCAAAAAACGTCTCCCGGAGCGCGTGGCGGAGGTCCGGGCCGCGCATCCCGGCAAGCGCATAGAGCTCTGGTTCCAGGACGAGGCGCGGATCTGGCAGAAGAACAAGCTCACCCGCAGGTGGGCGAAGCGCGGCACCCGGCCAAGCGCGCCGCACGACCAGCGCGCCGCCTGGGCCGCTGGCCATTGTCCTCGGACCAATGGCGGACAATGGCTCGCCTTCCGCGCGATCTGCCCGGCCGAGGGCAAGGGCGCCGGCATCGTCATGCCGTTCTGCGACACACCGGCGATGCAGGAGCATCTCGCGGCGATCAGCGCCGCCGTCGCGCAGGACGCCCACGCCGTCCTCATCCTCGACCAGGCCGGCTGGCACCTCTCGGGCCAGCTCGTCGTACCAGACAACATCACCCTCCTGCCGCTGCCGCCTGGACACTTCTATTTTCCATTGATCGATGTTCG
>JACKKC010000071.1 GCA_020637615.1 Rhodovulum sp. | reverse complement strand
TTCGTTCAATCGGCGATCGGGCCCCTCGCGGGAGCCACCGGCGGTCGTTCCGCCGCCCCGAGGAGCCATCGCCGGGCAGGACCTTGAACGCCGGCCGGGCTCGTGCTTACTCTCCGCCGATCATCAGGAGCGGCCCCATGAAGATCGGCATTCTCGAGACCGGCGAGGTGCATCCGGACCTGAAGCCGCGGCACGGCGACTATCCCGCGATGTTCGAGGCCATGCTGCGCTCCGTCGATCCGGGGCTCGAATTCACCACCGTGCGCGTGGTCGCGGGCGAGATGCCTGCAACGCCGACCCAGGCCGATGCCTGGATCGTCACCGGCTCGCGCCACGGCGTCTACGACGACCTGCCCTGGATCGCACCGCTCAAGGATTTCCTGCGCGACTGCATCGCGGCGCGGGTGCCGGTCGTCGGCATCTGCTTCGGGCATCAGATCCTCGCCGAAGCTCTCGGCGGGCGCGCGGTGAAATCCGACCGGGGCTGGGGCCTCGGGGTGCAGGATTACGAGGTCGTCGCGCGCCCGGGCTGGATGGCGGATCTGCCGGGCCGATTCGCCGTGCGCGCCCTGCACCAGGACCAGGTGGTGGAACTGCCGCCGGGCGTGACGGTGCTGGCGCAATCGTCCCATTGCCCCTATGCCGCGCTCGCCTATGGCGACCCGGAGGCGCCGCAGGCGCTGACCATCCAGCCGCATCCCGAATACGGCGCGGATTTCATGGATGACCTGATCGCCCTGCGCGCCGGGACGGTGATCCCGGAGGATATCGCCGCGGCGGCGCGGGTGGACATCCGCCGCGCGGTGCACAACGAGAACTGGGCGCGCATGATCGTCGACTACCTGCATCGCGTCGCAGGGACCCGCGCCGCCGCGTGAGCTCCGGACGCGCCACGGCGATCGGCTTCGGCGCGGTCCTGCTCTGGGCCTTGCTCGCGCTCTTCACCGTCAATGCCACCGGCGTGCCGCCCTTCCAGCTCTCGGCCATGTGCTTCGCCGTCGGCGGCACGCTCGGGATCGCCTGGATCGCGCTCTCGGGCCGGGGCTTCGGCGCCACCGCCGGATTGCCCCCGGTGGTCTGGGCGGTGGGGGTCGGCGGTCTCTTCGGCTATCATTTCTTCTATTTCACTGCGCTCGGGCTCGCCCCTCCCGCCCAGGCGAGCCTGATCGCCTATCTCTGGCCGCTGCTGATCGTGTTCTTCTCCGGCCTGCTGCCCGGCGAGCGGCTGACGGCCCGGCACGTGGCCGGCGCGCTGATCGCCTTCGCCGGTGCGGCGCTCGTCGTGGCCGGTCCCCGGACCGGCATCTCCCCGGAATTCCTGCCCGGCTATGCCGCGGCCGGCGCCTGCGCCCTGATCTGGTCGGGCTATTCGGTGCTGAGCCGGCGCCTCGGCACCGCGTCGACGGATTCGGTGGCCTTCTTCTGCCTCGCGACCGCGATCCTCTCGGCCATCGCGCATCTGGCGCTCGAGACAACCGTTTGGCCTGAAGGCGCTCGCGGCTGGGCCGCGGTCCTCGCGCTCGGGTTCGGCCCGGTCGGGCTGGCGTTCTACCTCTGGGACATCGGCTGCAAGCGCGGCGACATCCAGCTCCTCGGCACGCTCTCCTATGCCGCGCCGCTGATCTCGACGATCGTGCTCGTCGCGGCCGGCGAGGCGGCGTCTTCCTGGTCGCTGCTGCTCGCCGCCCTGCTGATCACCGGCGGCGCGCTGATCGCCGCGCGCGCCGGGCGGCCCGGGCCCCGGACCCGTCCATGAGCCCCGCCCGGCGCTGGCTGCTGCTCGGCGGCGCGGCGGCGCTGCTCGGGATCCTCGCGCTGGGGCGCGCGCGGACCCCCTCCCGCGCCGACCCGCCCGCGCCCGACCTGCCGGAGGATCTCGACGAATATCTCGCGGAGGCCGAAGCAAGGGTGCCGGACCTGCGCGCCGGGGCGCAGAAGGAAATCCTCTGGGCCGATCCCGCGACCCGCGACAGGACGGCGGTCGCCATCGTCTACCTGCACGGCTTTTCCGCCAGCCGGCTGGAAATCAGCCCCGTGGCCGAGCGCGTGGCGCGGGATCTCGGCGCGAACCTCTTCCTGACGCGGCTCGCCGGGCACGGACGGAACGGGGCCGCCATGGCCGAGCCGCGCCTGGCGGACTGGCTCGCCGATCTGGCGGAAGCCGTGGCGATCGGCCGGCGCATCGGCGACCGCATCGTGCTGATCGGCACTTCGACCGGGGGCACGCTGGCCTATGTCGCGGCGGCGATGCCGGCGCTGCGCCGGGAACTGCTCGGGGTCGCGTTCCTCTCGCCGAACTTCGCGCTGCGCGCTTCCGGCGAATGGCTGTTGCGGCTTCCGGGGGCACGCTGGATCCTGCCGCTGGTCGGCGGGCGCGAACGCGGCTTCGAGCCCCGGAACGCCGCACATGCCGCCGGCTGGACGACGCGCTATCCGACCGCATCGCTCGCCACCCTCGGCGATCTGCTGGCCCTCGCGCGACGCATCCCGCCCGAGGAGATGCACCTGCCCGCCTTCTTCGCCTTCTCCCCGGAGGACAGCGTGGTCGATCCGGCCGCGATCGAACGCATCGCCGCGCGATGGGGCGGCCCGACCGAGGTGCACGAGGTCACGCTCGGGCCGGACGACGACCCGAGCCGGCACGTGATCGCCGGCGACATCCTGAGCCCCGGCATGACCGACGCGATGGTGGGCTGGCTGGCGGGCTGGATCCGGCGCCTAGAGCAGCAGCCCGACGACAACCAGCGCGAGGCCGAGCGCGGCGGTGCCGACTGACGCGAGATTGATCGCGATGAGCCTGTGCAGGCTGGCACGGATCTCCTCGGCGGGCAGACCGGCACCCCGGATCGCATAGCCGCGCCGGATGCAATAGCCGAGGCCCCCGAGCCCTGCGAGGACGAGTACGGCACCGGCGACAGCGACCAAAATCAATGAATTCCCCGGAAGATCCCGATCCTGCCTAGCCCAGCCCGTCCGGGCTTGCAAGCGAGGCGCCGGCACGGGTAGGAGAAGCCCGCCACAACCCGGAGAGGCGCAAGCACATGGACGACATCGTCGAGGACGAGGCCACGAGCCAGTACAAGGTGACGGCGGGGGAACTCCGGCAGTTCGTGGAGCGCTACGAGCGGCTGGACCAGGAGAAGAAGGACATCGCGGAGCAGCAGAAGGA
>JACKKC010000070.1 GCA_020637615.1 Rhodovulum sp. | reverse complement strand
GACCGCTCCCGGCCGGCAGGGAAGTCGCGCGAAGTGTACATGGGCTGCGCACCACGCGGCGGCCGAATGCGCCTTGATCCCGAAGGCGTCCCGCGCCAGCCTGCACCCCCCGCCAATCCCGGAGCGACCATGCAGAAGTCCCCTCTCGGATCGAGCCCCCTCATGGTCAGCCGCCTCTGCCTCGGCAGCATGACCTGGGGCAGCCAGAACACCGCCGAAGAGGCCTTCTCCCAGATCGACTACGCGCTGGACCACGGGATCAATTTCATCGACACCGCCGAGCTCTACCCCACGACGCCGAGTGCGGCGGAGACCAGCGGCGGTACCGAGCGCATCATCGGTGCCTGGCTGGAGCGGAGCGGCCGCCGCGGCGAGGTCGTCCTCGCCACCAAGATCGCCGGCGCCGGCAACCGGACGGTGCGCCCCGACGGCGCGCCGATCGGCCCCGCCACCCTGCGCACCGCCCTCGACGGCAGCCTGAAGCGCCTGAAGACCGACCATGTCGACCTCTACCAGCTCCACTGGCCCAACCGCGGCTCCTACCATTTCCGCCGCAACTGGACCTTCGATCCGACCCGGCAGCCGGACGGGCAGGCGGAGGAGTTCCACGCGATCCTCGAGACGCTGGCCGGGTTCGTCGCCGCGGGCAAGGTGCGGCACGTGGGGCTGTCGAACGAAAGCGCCTTCGGGCTCGCCACCTGCCTGGAGCTGGCGCGCCGCCACGGCCTGCCCCGGATCGTGTCGATCCAGAACGAATACAGCCTCCTGCATCGCATCTTCGACCTCGACCTGGCCGAGATGTGCCACCACGAGCATGTGGGGCTGATGGCCTATTCGCCGCTGGCCGCCGGGCTGCTCTCCGGCAAATACGAGGACGGGATCGTGCCGCCGGGGTCGCGCGCCTCGATCAACCCGACGCTCTTCGGACGCCGGAGCGCGGCCTCGGCGCCGGTGGTGACCGCCTATGTGGCGCTGGCCCGCCAGCACGGGCTCGACCCCGCGCAGATGGCGCTGGCCTTCTGCATGAGCCGTCCTTTCATGGCCTCGACGATCATCGGCGCGACGAGCATGCGGCAGCTCGCGACCGATGTCGCCGCCGCCGAGCTGAAGCTTTCGGCGGAGGTGATGGAGGGCATCGCCGCCATCCATCGGCGGCACCCGATCCCGCTCTGACCCCGCTCCGAGCCCGGTCTCAGCCGGGCTGGCCCACCGCGAAGGTCGCGATCGTCGCGCCGCCCGCGTCGAGCAGCTCCAGCCTCTCCCCAACGATCCGCCATGTCGTCGTCTGCGCGAGCACGTCGGTCAGCGCCTTCTCCCACTCGCCGAGCGGCGGCGGGCAGCCCATGCGCGTCGAGGCGGCCTCGCCGAAGCTCAGCCCGGCGCCGTCGAGATCGAAGCCGCCGACCAGCTGGTTGCAGCCGACGGATGCCGCGAATCGGGCCCCGTCGGACATGCCGAGGCGAAGCTGCGGCCGGCGCGGCCCCTCCGCGTCCGACAGATCGAAGCCGCGCAGCGTCAGGATCTTCCAGTCGGTATCGATGAGGGGCAGGCTTCCCATCTTTCCCTCGCAGGCTTCGCCCGGCCAGACGCCCACGAATCGCGAGACATGGACCACGCTCTCGACGTCGCCCTCCGCGTTGGGCCGCTCGATGATCCGGCCTTCGAAACTGGCCATCAGCTCGCCGTCCGGCTCGGCCCCCGCCGCGAGATAGGCGTGTTCGAGCGCGGAATACTCGCCCTCCTCGGCGATGGGGAGCGTCCTGCCGGTGCGGCAATCCACGAAATGCGCGTCGTCGGCCATGTAGGTGACCAGGCCGCGAAGCTGCGTCGTCGCCGTCTGCGGCACCTCCGCCTTGGGCGCCGGGGCGGGCGCGCGGGCGCGCGGCCTCTGGCTGGTTTCGGCGACCCGCAGGAGGCTCTCGCCCGATGTCGCGCCGGCCCGATCGGCGACCCTGACCAGCAGGACGGCGACGGAGCTGCCCGCACCCCGCGTCAGCACCGGATAATGCGTATCCGTCGTGAAGCGCAGCCGCCCATCGACCCGAATCGAGGCCCGGACGGCGTATTCATGCCGAGTGTCGATCGCCGACCTGTCGAAGGGGATGCGAAAGTGGTAGGGAGGCGTGCCGGGGTTCCTGGTCTCGACCCGGCCGATCTGGATGGAGGGGGCGTCCGCGCGGCTCACATCCTCCAGAACCGCCTCGAAGACGGCCTGCGGAGGCATGGCGATGCGTTCGCGATAGGTCGCGACGCCTTCGACAACCCCGTCCTCGCTCGCGAGCGCGGGTGCCGCGGCCAGCAGGAAGGCGGCCGCCAGCCTGAATAGTTGCCCGATCATTCCTCAACCTTGCCCTGGTCTTTGCGGCAATCTGCCAGCTATCGCCGCTGTGGCCAATCCCTGAAGGGTCTGTCGCGCGTCACAATTGCTTGCCTTCTCCGGGAGGCAGGGCGCGCCGGGACTCGGTCCGCCGGAAGCGGCGATTTCAGAGCTGCGCCATCACCTCGTCCGAAACCTCCATGTTCGCCGTCACCGACTGGACGTCGTCGTCGTCCTCGAGCGCCTCGATGAGCTTCATCAGGCTCTGCGCCGCCGCGAGATCGAGCTCGGTCGTCGTCTGCGGCCGCCAGACCAGCCGCGTGCTCTCAGCTTCTCCGAGCGCGGCCTCGAGCGCGGCGGAGACATCGTTCAGGTCGGAATCGGCACACCAGACCACGAAGCCGTCCTCGCCGGTCTCGACATCCTCGGCCCCGGCTTCGAGGGCTGCCATCATGACGTCGTCCTCGGGCCCGGCTTCGGTCCCATAGACGATCTGGCCCTTGCGGTCGAAGAGGAAGGCCACCGATCCGGTCTCGCCGAGATTGCCGCCGCGCTTGGTGAAGGTCGAGCGGACGTTCGAGGCGGTGCGGTTGCGGTTGTCGGTCATCGCCTCGACGATGATCGCCACGCCGTTCGGGCCGTAGCCCTCGTAGCGGATCTCCTCGTAGTTCTCGGCCTCCCCGCCGGTCGCCTTCTTGATGGCGCGGTCGATGTTGTCCTTGGGCATGGAATTGGCCTTCGCCTCCTTGACCGCCAGGCGCAGCCGCGGGTTCTTGTCCGGATCGGGATCGCCCATCTTGGCCGCGACGGTGATCTCCTTGGAGAGCCGCGAGAACAGCTTGGAACGCGCCGCATCCTGGCGGCCCTTGCGATGCTGGATGTTGGCCCATTTCGAATGCCCGGCCATGGCGCGCTCCGTTCGTGTCTAGGGAGGGGTCGGGGCTGTATAGGCGAGGCCCGCGCCGAGGTTCAAGTGCACAGAACCGCGAGGGTATCGCCGCTGCCGGCCTTCTCCA
>JACKKC010000007.1 GCA_020637615.1 Rhodovulum sp. | reverse complement strand
GCCACCGCGAAGCCCGCGAGCGGGAGCATGAGCGCGAGCAGCAGGATCCGCGCGGTCGGCCCGATCCGGAAGAGCGTCCCGAGCCCCATCGCGAGGAACGTCGCGATGGCCGCCAGCATCCAGCCCGGCGGCTCCGCGGCCACCTGGAAATAGGCCGCGATCCCGACCGCGAAGAGAACCGGGATCCAGAGAGCCAGATGCGGGCGCTGCGTCTCGATCTGGGCGGCGAGCCAGCCCGAGCCCACGTCCCTTGTTCTCCCGTTCCAAAATCGCCTAATAGAACGGTATCGTCCGCATGGTTTCCCAGAGGTTAATGCATGCCTACCCCGACCAGGGTCGTAACGCGTTTCGCGCCGTCGCCGACGGGGTTCCTGCATATCGGCGGCGCTCGCACGGCCTTGTTCAACTGGCTGCACGCGCGCCACGAGAACGGCGCGTTCCTCCTTCGGATCGAGGACACCGATCGCGCCCGCTCGACGCCCGAGGCGACGCAGGCGATCTTCGCCGGTCTCCAGTGGCTGGGGCTCGACTGGGACGGCGATGCGGTCAGCCAGTTCGCCCGCGCCGAGCGCCATGCGGAGGTGGCGCGCGCGATGCTCGACCGCGGCACCGCCTACCGGTGCTACGCGACCATCGAGGAGATCGAGGCCTTTCGCGAGACCGCCCGGGCGGAGGGGCGCCCGCCGCTCTTCGTCTCGCCCTGGCGCGACGCCGACCCGGCCACGGCCCCGGACGCCCCCTTCGTCATCCGCCTCAAGGCGCCCCGCAGCGGCGAAACCCAGGTCGAGGACAGGGTCCAGGGACGCATCGCCTGGAAGAACGAGACCCTGGACGATCTGATCCTCCTGCGATCGGACGGCACGCCGACCTACATGCTCGCGGTGGTCGTGGACGACCACGACATGGGGGTCACCCATGTCATTCGCGGGGACGACCATCTGACCAATGCCGCACGCCAGACCCTGATCTCGGACGCCATGGGCTGGGCGGTGCCGGTCTTCGCCCATATCCCGCTGATCCACGGACCGGACGGGGCGAAGCTCTCCAAGCGGCACGGCGCGCTCGGCATAGAGGCCTATCAGGCGATGGGCTTCCTGCCCGAAGCCATGCGCAACTACCTCGCACGGCTCGGATGGAGCCATGGCAACGACGAATTCTTCACGACCGAGCAGGCCGTCGCATGGTTCGATCTCGGTGGAATCGGGCGGTCACCCGCGCGGTTCGACCTCGCCAAGCTCGAGAACCTTTCCGGGCAGCACATCCGCGCGACCGGTGACGAGGCGCTGATGGCGGCGGTGGAGGATTATCTTGCGGCGCAAAATGAAACGCCCCTGACCACGCTCCAGCGCCGCCAGATGCTCGCCGCGATGCCCGGGCTGAAGGAACGCGCCAAGACGATCCCGCAACTGCTCGAAATGGCCAGCTTCCTAAGGAATTCACGCCCCATCGGCCCCGACGAGGCCGGTGCGAAGCTGCTGGCTTCGGCACCCCGCGGCATACTGTCCGATTTGACTTCGCGATTGCAGCATGCTAGCTGGGACTCGAAGAATCTCGAAGTGGTGGTTCGCGCCTACGCCGCCGAGGAATCGCTGGGACTCGGCAAGGTCGCCCAGCCGCTGCGTGTCGCGTTGAGTGGCCGTACCGTCTCGCCAAGCGTATTCGACATGATGGAGATCCTCGGTCGGGAAGAGAGTCTCGCAAGGATCGACGACTGCGCAAAAGCGGTGGAGACCACGCCCTAGCGCCGCTGCGGTGTCAGGCTCGCGGTAGCCGGTGAAATCGGCGGCCGTTCAGGGAAAGCAGGACCCGCGCCCGCTCGGGTCCCGGCAGGAAAGGGACGAAGCATGACGCACCAGTCACATGAAACCGCAAAACTGACGATCGGAGACAAGACGCTCGACCTCCCGATCTATCACGGAACCGTCGGTCCGGACGTCATCGACATCCGCCGGCTCTATTCGGAGGGCGGCGTCTTCGCCTTCGATCCCGGCTATACCTCCACCGGGTCCTGCGAGAGCGCGATCACCTATATTGATGGCGACAAGGGCCAGCTGCTCTACCGCGGATATCCCATCGAGCAGCTGGCCGCGAAGTCGCATTTCCTCGAGGTCGCCTATCTCCTGCTCTACGGCGAACTGCCGACCGCGGAGCAGATGGAGGATTTCGAATCCCGCGTCACCAACCACACCATGCTGCACGAGCAGATGGCGTATTTCTTCCGCGGCTTCCGGCGGGACGCGCATCCGATGGCGGTGGTCTGCGGCATCATGGGGGCGATGTCGGCCTTCTACCACGACTCGACCGACATCAACGACGCCTGGCAGCGCGAGGTGGCGACGATCCGGATGATCGCCAAGATGCCGACCATCGTTGCCTGGGCCTTCAAGTATCACGTGGGCCAGCCCTTCGTCTATCCGCGCAACAACCTCGACTACGCCTCGAACTTCCTGAACATGTGCTTCTCGGTGCCGGCGACCGACTACGTGGTCGATCCGATCCTGAGCCGGGCGATGGACCGGATCTTCACGCTGCACGCCGACCACGAACAGAACGCCTCGACCTCGACCGTGCGGCTGGCTTCCTCCTCGGGCGCCAATCCCTTCGCCTGCATCGCTGCCGGGGTCGCCTGCCTCTGGGGGCCGGCGCATGGCGGCGCGAACGAGGCGGCGCTGATGATGCTGCGCGAGATTGGCACGCCCGACCGCATCCCGGAATTCATCGCGCGGGCGCGGGACAAGGATGACCCGTTCCGCCTGATGGGCTTCGGCCACCGCGTCTACAAGAACTTCGACCCGCGGGCCAAGGTGATGAAGCAGAGCGCCGACGAGGTGCTCGGGCTGCTCGGCATCGAGCGCAACCCGACGCTCCAGGTCGCGAAGGAGCTGGAGCGGATCGCGCTCGAGGATCCCTATTTCATCGAGAAGAAACTCTATCCCAACGTCGACTTCTATTCCGGCATCATCCTCGACGCGATGGGCTTCCCCACCTCGATGTTCACGCCGATCTTCGCGCTGGCGCGCACGGTGGGCTGGATCTCGCAGTGGAAGGAGATGATCGAGGATCCGCAGCTCAAGATCGGCCGGCCGCGACAGCTCTATACCGGCGCCACCCTCCGCGACTACGTGGATGTCGAGAACCGCTGAACCGGTCGCGAGCGCCTCGCTCGCCCGTGTCCTCGCCGATGCGGAGCGCCGCGGCCTGGCGATCGAGCCCGTGCATCTGCCCGAAGGCACGCGCAGTGCCGCCGAGGCGGCGCGGGCCTGCGGCTGTGGGGTCGACCAGATCATCAAGTCGATCGTGTTCCGCGTCGCCGGGGACGATCGCCACGTCCTGTTCCTGACCGCCGGCGGCAGCCGGGTCGATCCCGTCCGGGCGGGCCGGCTGGTTGGGGCGGACCTGGAGAAGGCTGATGCCGCGGGCGTCCGGGGGGCGACGGGCTTCGCGATCGGCGGCGTCTCGCCGCTCGGGCATCTCAACGAGATCGAGACCTGGTTCGACCCGAAGATCCTCGACCATGCGGTGATCTGGGCCGCCGCAGGCACGCCGAACCATGTCTTCTCGGTCGACCCCGCGGCGCTGGTCGAGGCGCTGAATCCGAGGATCGGCGCCTTCACCGAGGAGCCATGATTGGACTGTCCCCATGGGGACAGATTCCAATATCTTGAAAATGCTATCTTTTTATGTACAAGCGCGAATCCCGACGGCTCAGGGACGCAGCCAGCCGGAGCCGTCGTTGTCGAGGATCGTGTCGAGTTCGTCCTGCGTGAAGGGATAGCGCGCGAGGATATCGAGCGTCTGCTGCGGCGTCTCCCCGCCATAGGCGAAGTAGTCGCTGCCGAAGAGCACATGGGGGATGCCCCATTTGCGCAGGCGCCAGACGATCATCTCGCGCTCCGCGAGCGGGGCGTCGGCATAAAAGGCGAGGCAGGCGCTGACATCCACCCAGGAGGTTTCGGGGTCGTAGCCCGATCCCCTCACCCGCAGCCAGGTCTCGATCGTGCGATCGTCGGTATTGCCGGCGCAATGCGCATGCGCGACCCGCACGGTCGGATGCGCGTTCAGGATCCCGGCCAATGCGGCGAAACGGGCGGAATCGAGGGGGCCGCCGTATTCGTCGGCCACATGCATCAGAACCGGGGCGTCATGCTCGGCGATGCGATCGAAGACGGCGGCCAGCGCCGCGACCTGTTCGGGGTCGGTGAGGTTCACCGCCGAGCCCTCGAGATGGAGCTTGATGCCGGCCATGCCCGGCAGGGCGAGGCAGCGATCGATTTCCGCCAAAGCCTCGGGGAAACGCGGATTGATGCCGCAGAAGCCGATCAGGCGATCCGGGAATCTCGCGACCTCGGCGGCGACGAAGTCATTCTCCGGACCCATGTTCGAGGCATCGCTCAGCCCGACCGGATCGCCGAAATAGCCGCCCGCGAGGATGATCGCACGCGCGACATGGGCCTCATCGAGACGGGCGACGAGGTCGTCCGCGCCTTTCGGCGGCAGGCTGCCGCCGGTGAAGAGCCCGGTCAGGAACGGGCTCGCGACATGGGTATGCACGTCCAGCGCGGCATGCTCGGCCACCAGACCTTGAGCCGATGCGGTGGCCCCGGCGAGGCAGGTCGCCAGAACGGCAATCGTCGGTCGGATAGCGCGGCGGGCCATGATCTGCTCCGGCGGGAGGCGCAGCGGAACCGGAAGTCTACGCGACCTGGCCCGGCCGAGACAGAAGAAAGCGCGCGCCGGCGATCATCGCCGGCCGATCGCCTCGAGCACCGAGCGCGCGGCCCGGAGCCCCGGCGGCTCGCCGCCACGCCCGAGCAGGTCCATCGCCCGCTGCCCGACGGCGCGCTGGGCCGCCGCGGCCGCGGGGTCGTCGAGCAGGGCGCCGACCGCCGGCGCGATGAGCTCGGGGGAGAAGTCGTCGAAGAAGAACTCCGGAACCGCGCGGGTTTCGGTCACGAGATTGACCAGCGTCGCGGTATCGACCCGCACCAGGCGCCGGATCATCCATTCGGTCAGGGGGTTGGCCTTGTAGGCGATCACCATCGGCGCGCCCGCGGCGGCCAGTTCGAGGCTGACCGTGCCCGAGGCCGCCAGCGCCACATCCGCCGCGGCGAAGGCGGCGCGCTTGCGGGCCTCCGCCTCCGGCGCGGGCCTGCCGCGGGGGTCGAGGAGGCGCGGCCAGCCCGCCGCATCCGGCGGAAAGAGCGCGGGAAGTGCCTCGGCCACGGCGCCCGCCGCCGGAAGCAGCACCGCCAGATCCGGGCGCTCGGCGCGCAGCCGGCGCATGACGTCCGCGAAGGCAGGGCCGATCCGCGCGATCTCGCCGCGCCGCGAGCCGGGCAGGAGCACCAGGAGCGGCTGCCCCGCGGCGATGCCGAATTCCGCGCGCAGGGCGGCCACCTCCCCCGGCGTCGCCTGCCGCTCGCCGGCGACCGGATGCCCGACGAAATCGCAGGTCATGCCCGCGGCCTGCATGTAGGGCGGCTCGAAGGGCAGCAGGGCGAGCACATGGTCGACCACCCGCGCCATCTTCGCCGCGCGTCCCGGCCGCCAGGCCCAGACCGAGGGCGCGACATAATGGATGACCTTGAGCCCGGGCAGTTGCCGACGGGCGCGGCGCGCCACGCGCAGGCAGAAATCGGGGCTGTCGATGGTGATCAGCGCATCGGGCGCGGCGGCGACGACCGCATCCGCCGTCTCGCGGATCCGCCGGAGCAGGCTCGGCGCCCGGGGCAGCACCTCGGCGAGCCCCATGATCGAGAGCTCCTGCATCGGGAAGCGGCTCGCGAGCCCCTCGGCCGCCATGGCGGGGCCGCCCACGCCCTCCAGCCGCGGGGCCAAGTCGCAGAGCTCGCGCAGGCCGGCGAGCAGCGCCCCGCCGAGCAGGTCGCCCGAAGGCTCGCCGGCGATCACGAAGAGCCGCAGCGCGCCGCTCATGCGGCGGGCTCCCGGCCCCAGAGGAAGATCCCGGCGGCATCGGCCGCGGCGACCGTCGCCTCGCGTCCGACGACGAGGGTGCCGCCGGCCTGGACGACGATGCCGGCGAGCCCGGCCGCGGCCACCGCCGCCACCGTTCCGGTGCCGATCGCGGGGAGGTCCATCCGCCGGTCCTGGCCGGGCTTCGGCCCCTTGAAGAGCAGCCCGCGCGCGCCGCCCGGATCGGGCAGGAAGTTTGCGCGGCTCACCCGGACGAAATCGAGCAGCGCATCGGTGCCCTGGATCGATTCCACCCCGAGGCAGATGCCCTGCGCGACCACCGCCGCCTGTCCGACATCGACCGCCCCGAGCGCCGCGACGATCCGCGCCGCCCGCTCGGCATCGGCCCTGTCTGCTTCGCCCGGTGCGGCGCGGGTGAGGACCCCGGCGGGCGCGAGCAGGTCGGAGAGCACCTCCTGCACCGCCCGGAGCGTCAGACCCTCGGCCTCGAAGACCTTGGCGACGGCGCGGAGCGTGGAATCGTCGCCCGCCCGCAGCCCGGCGAGCAGCTTCGGCGCGAGGCTGAGCGCCTTGAGGTCGAAGCGCATCGGGTTCAGCCCGGGGCGGCGCATGCCGCCGGCGAAGACCACCTGGCCGCAGCCGGCGGCGCGCAGATCGGCGAAGAGCCGGCCGGGCTTCTCGAAGACCGCCGGGATCGCGGGATGGGTGCCGAGCCAGTCGAGCGCGATCCCCTCGAAGACCACCACGCGGTAGTCCCGGCCGCGCCGGGCGCAATCCTCCGCGATCAGCCGCGGCAGGTCGCCGCGCCCCGCGACGATCGCAAGTCCGTCTCCGGGCACCGCCCCTCAGTCCGCGGGCAGGGTGAAGGAGCGTGAGGTTTCGCTGATCACGAAGCGCACCACCTCCTGCACCAGCGGGTTCTCGGCATGGCGTTCGCCGGCGCCGCGGGCGCGGTCCTGGAGCGTGCCCTCGCCCTCGAAGATCTCGCCGAAGGCGTTCCGGAGGCCGTGGATCTGCGCCCGCTCCGCCTTGGCGCGCTTGAGGCCCACGAGGTTGAGACCGGCGAGGAAGGCGCGCTCGCCCATGACCGAGCCGAAGGGGATCACGTCCGCCACCACGCCCGAGAGCCCGCCGATCATCGCCCCGCGCCCGAGCCGGACGAACTGGTGCACCGCGGCGAGGCCGCCGAGGATGACGTTGTCCTCGACCACGCAATGGCCCGCGAGGGTGGCGTTGTTGGCCATGACCACCCGGCTGCCGACCACGCAATCATGGGCGACATGGGTGCTCATCATGAAGAGGTTGTCGTCGCCGACCCGGGTCACGCCGCCGCCGCCCGCGGTGCCGGGGCTCATGGTGACATGCTCGCGGATCCGGTTGCGCTCGCCGATGACGAGCTCGACCCGCTCGCCGGCGTATTTCAGATCCTGCGGCGCATGGCCGATCGAGGCGAAGGGAAAGATCACCGTCCCCGCGCCGATCCGGGTCACGCCGGCGACGGCCACGTGGCTGTGCAGGGTCACGTCGCGGGCGAGCTCGACCTCGGGACCGAGGACGCAATAGGGGCCGACCCGGCAGCCCGGGCCGACCACCGCGCCGTCCTCGACGATCGCCGTGGGATGGATCACCGCCTCGGGGTGCACCGGCATGGATCAGCCCTTCGCTTCGGCGTCCTCGGGCGACATGATCATCGCGGTGAACTCGGCCTCCGCGCAGAGCCGGTCGCCGACCTGCGCTTCCCCCTTGAATTTCCAGACCTTGCTGCGGCCGCGCAGCGCCTCCACATGCAGCTCCAGCATCTCGCCGGGCTGGACCACGCTGCGGAACTTCGCGCCCTCGATGCTCATGAAATAGACCAGCCGGTCGCTGTCCATATGTCCCAGCGTTCGCACGACGAGGACCGCGGCGGTCTGGGCCATCGCCTCGACGATCAGCACGCCCGGCATCACCGGGCGGGAGGGGAAATGGCCCTCGAAATGCGGCTCGTTCACCGTGACGCCCTTGAGCCCCACCGCCGATTTGTGCGGCTCGATGTTCACGACGCGGTCGATCATCAGGAACGGGTAGCGGTGTGGGATCATGCGCTTGATCGCGTTGACGTCCACGCTGCCGAGATCGGGATCGATTGCCAGGCTCATGCCGCTCTCCTCATTCCGTCGTGGCCGGGGGCTCGGCTGCCTCGGGGGCGGGGTCGCCCGGCGCGGCATCGATTTCGGCAATGACTTCCTCGGTGATGTTGAGCTCCTGTGCCGCGAGCAGGACGCTGTTCTCGTCGAAGATGGCCTTGGCCTCGTGCCGCGCCATCACTTCGACCAGGATCGGCGCGACCGAAGCGTAGAACTGTCGCCGCCGGAGGTCAAACTCGCTGGCCAAAGCCGCCGAGCGCGCGTCCTGGTCCCGGCGCGCCGCCACCACCCGCTGGTCGAAATCGTCCGCGAGCTTGCGGAATTCCGCCGGGTCGAGCTCGGCGCGCGACTCGGTCAGCTTCTGCTCCTCGGCCTCGAAGGCGGCGTCGATCGAGCGCGCCTCGGCCCGCAGCTTGTCGCGCTCCGCCTCCTCATCCGCCAGAAGGGCCTGGCCGCGCACCGAGCCGGTCAGGAGGCGCTCCTGATTGACCAGCAGGAAGGACGAGGCCGTCGCCGGCGCGGTCTGGGCGCGGCAATCCACGGCGATGGGGACTTGCGCGAGCGCCAGTGCGAGCAGGCTCCAGCGCAAGCCTCCGAACACGGCTCAGAACCGGCTTTCGATGGAGAAGCGGAACCGCTCGACCACGTCGGTATCCACCTTCTTGATCGGCACGGCGTAGTTGAAGCGCAGCGGCGCGAAAGGGGTATCGACGAAGAGGCTCACGCCGACCGCGGAGCGGAGGTGCATGCTGGCGTCGACCTGCCCCATGCTGCCGTCGGTGTCGTCGAGGCCCCAGAGCGACCCGACATCGCCGAAGACGCCGCCGTAGATGCCGTATTCCTCGGGCAGGCCCAGCGGGAAGCTCGCGTCGAGCCGCAGGATCCCGTAATAGTTGCCGCCGAGGGATTCATCGACCTGCAGGTTCTGCTGCGGCGGAAGGCACTGGCCGACGTCGCATTCGTCGCGCGGTCCCAGGCCGTTCCGGGCGAAGCCGCGGAAGCTGTCGCCGCCGGCATTGAAGCGGTCGGTGATCCGGGTGCCCTGATCGGAGAAGATCGCCCCGCCCTCCAGCTCGGCGGAAAGCACCACCTGCTCGTCGAAGAGGCTCGAATAGACCCGCGCGGTCCCGCGGGTCTTGGAATGCGTCACGTCGCCGCCGAGGCCCGCGAATTCCTGGTTCAGCGTCATGATGAAGCCCGCGGTCGGGTCGACCACCGAATTGCGCCGGTCATAGGCATAGGTCGCCCCGATCGCGGAAGTGATCAGCGAGCCCTCCTCGGCGAAGATGATGCGCGAGGTATTGTCCGCGAGATTGTAGATGTCGTCCTGCGACAGACGGTAGCGCCAGACGATCCGGCCGTTCTCGCTCAGGGGATAGCCGATGCGCGGCTCGAAGCCGGCGTTCGACTGCTGGAAGGTCTGCTCGGAGAAGTCGCGCTGGCGGTAGTAGAGGCTGAAGCCGGCCAGGAGGTCGCGGTCGAAGAGCGCCGGCTCGACGAAGCCGAATTCGAAATTGCCGAATTCCTTGTTGGCGGCGATGGTCGCGGAGACGGTCTGGCCGCGGCCGAGGAAGTTGCGCTCGACGATGCCGATCTGGGCCGTCAGGCCCTCGTTGGTCGAATAGGCGCCGCCGAGGTTGAGGCTGCCGGTCGATTGCTCCTCGACCTCGACCAGCACCAGCGCGCGGTCGGGGGTCGTGCCCTCGCGCACCGAGACGGTCGCGGTGGAGAAATAGCCCAGGCCCCGGATCTGGTCCTCGGCGTCGCGGATCTCGCGGGCGTTGAAGGCGTCGCCCTCGACGATGTCGAACTGCCGGCGGATGACGCGGTCGAGGGTGCGGGTATTGCCGGTGATGTCGATCCGCTCGACGAAGACCCGCTCGCCCGGGGTCATCTCGAAGGTGATGTTGACGATCCGGTTCGCCTCGTCCTTGTCGACGATCGGGCGGATGTCGACGAAGGCATAGCCCTGCTGCCCGGCCTGGAAGGTCATGCGCTCGATGACCGTGTCGACGTTCTTGACGTTGTAGATGCCGTTGCCGAGCACCGGCCCGAGCAGCGGCTCGAAGGCGGTGGCGTCGAGCCCGGGGATCGCCGAGGCGACCCTGATCTGCCCGAAGCGGTATTGCGCGCCTTCCGACACCGTGAAGGACAGGAAGAACCCGTTGCGCTCGCGCGAGAGCTCCGCCGTGGAGGAGAGCACGCGGAAATCCACGTAGCCGCGCTGCAGATAGAATTGCCGAAGCAGCTCGCGGTCGAGCTCCAGCCGGTCGGCGTCGTAGTTGGTGCCGCCGAAGAGGAAGCTCAGCCAGTTCGCCTGGTTGGTCTGGATCACCCGGCGAAGGCGGCGGTCCGAGAAGGCCTCGTTGCCGGTGAAGCTGACGCGCTGGACCTGGGTGGAGCGGCCCTCGAAGATCTCGAAGACCAGATCGACGCGATTGTCAGACTGGCGGATGATGACCGGATTGACGCTGGCGGAGAACCGCCCCGACTGCCGGTAGGCCTCGACGATGCGCTGCGCGTCGGCCTCGGCCGCCGCCACGGAATAGGCGAGCCGCGGCCGCAGCTCGACGACCTTCGTCAACTCCTCGTCGTCGATGGAATTGTTGCCCTCGAAGGCGATCTGGTTGATCGTCGGGTTCTCGACCACGGTGATGACCAGCCTGCCGGCCTGGGGCATCACGGTCACGTCCTCGAAGAGCCCGGTATCGAAGAGGCGCCGCACGGCGAGGTTGAGTTCCTCCGGGGTGACCGGCTCGCCGGGCTCGATGCCGGAGAACACCCGGACCGTATCGGCCTCGATGCGCTCGTTGCCCGCGACGTCGATCCGGCTGAAGACCGCCGTGCCCTGCGCCTGGGTCAGGGGTGAGGGAAGGACCGTGACGAGAACTGCCACCACCACGCACAGGCGCAGGATGGCCCGCATCCACTGCCGCTGCCCCATCGGCCTCTAGCCCCTCTGCTCTGCCGGGCGGTTAACCGCCCTGTTATCAACTCATCATGCGCATGATGTCGTTGTAGGTAGCAAATACCATCAGGAGCAGGATCAAGCCAAGGCCAATCGACATCGCGATCTGCATTGCCGCGGGGCTGGGCGGCCGGCCGCGGACCGCCTCGATGAGGAAGGCCATGAAATGGCCGCCGTCGAGCACCGGAATGGGAAAGAGATTGAGCATGCCGATTGCCGTGGAGATCACGCCGATCAGCACCACGAAGTTCACGAAGCCCTGCTGCGCGGTCTCGCCGGAGATCTGGGCGATGCCGAGCGGGCCCTGGAGGTTGTCCGCGCTGATCTCGCCGGTGATGACATGCTTCAGCCCGTTGAGCGACTGGGTGATCACGTCGACCATGCGCAGGGCGCCGTAGCCCACCGCCGTCCAGGGCATCGGCGTTTCGGTCGCCGGCAGGTAGAGCGGCGCCCCCGCCGCACCGATCATCGGGCGCTTCTCGAAACCGCCGTCGCCGTCTTCGGCGTCCTGCAGGGTCGGGGTGACCGTCAGCGTGACGGTGCTCCCGTCGCGCAGGACCTCGAGCGTGAGCGTCTCGTCGAGCGACTGCATCACCTGCTGGCGGAAGTCCTCGAAGGCGGTGACCGGGCGGCCGTTGACCGAGAGCACGAGATCGCCCGCGCGCAGGCCGGCCTTGCTGGCCGGCGAGA
This sequence comes from Rhodovulum sp., assembly GCA_020637615.1. GTDB lineage: Bacteria > Pseudomonadota > Alphaproteobacteria > Rhodobacterales > Rhodobacteraceae > Amaricoccus. Next base: position 100,006 of record JACKKC010000007.1, on the reverse strand, counting down.
GCGGCGAGACGCCGGCGATCAGGGCCGGGAAGGCATAGGGCGCCTCGACGTCGATCCGCGACCCGTCGCGCTCCACCCGGAAATGCATCGGCCCCGGCTCGGCCATGTCGAGCGCCGTGCGGTAGATGGTGTCGAAGCCTTCGACCGGCGCGCCGTTGACCTCGAGCACCACGTCGCCGGGAAGCAGCGGCTGGTCGCCGGCCATCTGCACCTGGATCTCGCCGATGGTCGGCCGTTCGGTCGGGACGCCCTGCCACATCACGATCGCCGCGAAGACGACGATGGTCAGCAGGAAATTCGCGACTGGCCCCGCCAGCACCGTCAGCATCCTGCGGCCGACGCTCGCCCCGTGGAAGGTCTGCGCCCGTTCCGCGGGCGCCATGTGGTCGAGCGTCACCGCATCCGCCCGGCTCGACCCGTCCGAATCCCCCAGGAACTTGACGTAGCCGCCCAGGGGCAGCGCCGCGACCTGCCAGAGCGTGCCGCGCCGGTCCCTGCGCGACCAGATCACCGGCCCGAAGCCGATCGAGAAGACCTCCGAGCGGATGCCGCACCAGCGCGCGACGATGTAATGGCCGTATTCATGCACGAAGACCACGATCCCGAGCACGATCACGAAGGGCAGCACGGTGGAGAGGAACCCGCCGATCAGCGGAATGTTGGCGATGAGATCCATGTGTCAGCAACTGCTCCGTGAAACGACCCAGGCTCCGGCCCGGGCGCGGGCCTCCGCATCGAGGGTCAGGACGTCGTCGAGGCCGTAGCTTCCCGTCGCGGCTGCGTCCGTTGCGAGTTCCCCGAGCACATGTTCAACGAGTCGGGCCATGTCAAGGAAGCCGATGCGCCCCGCGAGGAAGGCGTCGAGCGCGGCTTCCTTGGCGCCGTTGAAGACCGCCCCCGTCAGCCCCCCCGCCGCGATGACGTCGCGCGCGAGCCGCAGCGCCGGGAAGCGGGCCTGGTCCGCGGCGGCGAAGTCGAGGCGCGCGAGGGACGCGAAGTCGAGCCGCTCCACCGGCAACCTGCGCCGCTCGGGCCAGTTGAGCGCGAAACCGATCGCGCCGCGCATGTCCGAGGGGCCGATCTGGGCGATGATCGAGCCGTCGCGGAACCCCACCATCGAATGGATGATCGATTGCGGGTGGACGAGGACCTCGATGCTCGCGGAGGGCACGCCGAAGAGCACATGCGCCTCGATGACCTCGAGCGCCTTGTTGAACATCGTGGCGCTGTCGATGGAGATGCGCTCGCCCATGTCCCAGTTGGGATGCGCGCGCGCCTGCGCCGGCGTCGCGCGCGCCATTTCCGCGAGATCCCAGTCGCGGAACGGCCCACCGGAGGCGGTCAGGACGATGCGCTCGACGGCCTCCGGCACCTCGCCGCGCAGGGCCTGGAAGATGGCGCTGTGCTCGCTGTCGACCGGCAGGAGCGCCGTGCCATGCGCCTTGCAGGCCGCCTGCAGCAGATCGCCCGCGCAGACGAGGCTCTCCTTGTTCGCCAGGGCCAGCACGCCGCCGTTGCGCACCGCCCGCATCCCCGGCGCGAGACCGGCGGCGCCGACGATCGCGGACATCACCCAGTCCACGGGCTCGCTCGCGGCGTCGAGCAGCGCCGGGGTCCCGGCCGCCGCCTCGGTGCCGGAACCGGCCAGCGCCTGGCGCAGTTCCTCCAGCCGCCCCGCATCCGAGGTGACCGCGATGCGCGCCTGGAGCCGCCGCGCCTGGTCCGCGAGCAGCGCGATGTTGGCGGAGCCGCTGAGCGCGACGACCTCGTAGGCCTCGGGCCCGCCCTGGGCCTCGAGGAGCGAGACCGTGTTCCGGCCCACGGATCCGGTCGCGCCGAAGATGCTGACCTTTCGCCGCATCGGCGCTCAGGTCCCGCTGACGGCGATGCCGAGAAACCGCAGGACGGCATAGAAGAGCGCGCCGCCCATCAGCGCGTCGAGCCGGTCCATCACCCCGCCGTGGCCGGGGATCAGCTGGCTCGAATCCTTGATGCCGAAATGCCGCTTGAGCGCGGATTCCAGGAGGTCGCCGCATTGCGACGCGATGCCGACGCCGATGCTGATCGAGAGCACGCGCAAGGGCGGCCATCCCGCGATCAGCGCGCAGACGAGGCCCGCGAGCCCCGCGGCCAGCAGCCCGCCCAAGGCGCCCGACCAGGTCTTGCCGGGGCTCACCCGCTTCCAGAGGCGCGGGCCCCCGACCGAGCGCCCGACGAAATAGGCCCCCACATCCGCGGCGACCACCACGAAGACGAGCCACAGGATGACGGCGAGACCGTCCGGCGCCTCGGCGCGCAGGGCGAGCAGCGCCGAGATCGCGCCCCCCATGTAGACGAGCCCGCCGCCGAGGAAGACGGCGCGCCCGCCCGCGAAGGGGACGAGCACTGCCGCGCCCGCGAGCAGGAGCGCCAGCGCAAGCATGGGCAGGCCGGCATGGGTGGCAATCGCCGAAGCCGCGGCGGCGGCCGCCATCACGAGCATGGCCGGGGCGGCGAAGCCCTGGTCGCCGGTCACCATGCGATGCAGTTCCCAGAGCATGAGCAGGAGCAGGACGAGGCCCAGCAAGAGCGCCCAGAGGCCGCCGGCCCAGACGCCGGCGAGCGCCACCACCAGAATGGCCAGCCCTGATGCCAGCCGGACACCGAGATCGCCGAACCGGACCGGCTTCGGCCTGGAATCGGTCATCCAGCCACGGCACCGAAGCGGCGTTCGCGGCGGGCGAATCCCCGCACCTGCGCCGCGAAGATCTCGGCCGTGAAATCGGGCCAGCGGGTATCGACGAAGGCGAATTCGGAATAGGCCGATTGCCAGGGCAGGAAGCCCGAGACGCGGAACTCCCCGGAGGTGCGCAGGATCAGGTCCGGATCGGGCAATCCGGCGGTGTCGAGATGCCGCTCGATGACCTCGGGCGAGATCTCGGTGGCGAGAAGCTTGCCCGCCCGGACCGCCTCGGCGACCCGGCGCGTGGCCCGCAGGATCTCGTCCCGGCCGCCGTAGTTGATCGCGACGGTGAGGTGCAGCTGGTCGTTGCCGGCGGTCTGCATCTCGAGCCCCGCCATCAGCGCCCGCAGATCGGCGTCGAGCGCCTCCCGCCCGCCGATGAAGCGCACCCGCACGCCCTCGGCCACCAGCCGCGCGCCCTCCTTCTTGATGTAGCGCCGGAAGAGCCGCATCAGGCCGATCACCTCGGTGGGCGGCCGCTTCCAGTTCTCGGTCGAGAAGGCGAAAAGCGTCAGATGGGTGATCGCGAGATCGGGACAGGCCTCGACGATCTCGCGCACCCGGTCGGCGCCGCGCTTGTGGCCCTGCAGCCGGGGCAGGCCGCGGCTCTCCGCCCAGCGCCCGTTGCCGTCCATGATGATCGCCACATGCGACGGCTGCTCCGGCGCATCAGATCGCTCACCCGTATACATTTCGCTCGACCCTACCTCTTACTCGATCGCCGGCATGCCCGGCCTCCTAGATCTGCATGATTTCTTCTTGCTTGGTGGCAAGCGCCGCGTCGATCCTGCCGATATGGGCATCGGTCAGTTCCTGGATCGCGTCGTGCCAGAATTTCTGGTCGTCCTCCGCCATGCCGTCGGACTTGGCCTTCTTGATCCGGTCCATGCCGTCGCGCCGCACGTTGCGCACCGCGATGCGCGCCTGCTCGGCGTATTGGCCCGCGACCTTCGCGAGCTCGCGCCGGCGCTCCTCGTTGAGCTCCGGGATCGGCAGCCGCAGGATCGTCCCGTCCATCTGGGGATTGATCCCCAGGCCGGAATTCCGGATCGCCTTGTCCACCGCGTTCACCAGCGCCTTGTCCCAGACGTTCACCAGCACCATGCGCGGCTCGGGCACGGTGATCGTGCCGAGCTGGTTGACCGGCATCGGCGAGCCATAGGCCTCCACCGTCACCGGATCGAGCATCGAGGCCGAGGCGCGCCCGGTGCGCAGGGAGCCGAACTCGCTCCTGAGCGCATTGAGAGCCCCGTCCATGCGCTTTTCCAGCGCGTCGATGTCAATGTCCTCCTCCGACATGGCCGTCTCCTCGCCCCGGCTCTAACTCAGCCGGGTTCAACAATGGTAAACCGCCCGCGGCCCTGGACCACGCCGGCCAATCCGTTCGGTTCGTCAAGGGAGAAGACGATGATCGGCAGCGCATTGTCCCGCGCCAGCGCGATCGCCGAGGCATCCATCACCTTGAGGTTCTTCTGCAGCACGTCGTCGTAGCTGATGCGGTCGTAGCGGCGGGCGTCCGGGTTCTTCTTGGGGTCGCTGTCATAGACCCCGTCGACCTGCGTTCCCTTGAAGAGCGCCTCGCAGGACATCTCCGAGGCGCGGAGGGTCGCGGCGGTATCGGTGGTGAAATAGGGATTGCCGGTGCCGGCGGCGAAGATGCAGACGCGGCCCTTCTCCAGATGCCGCACCGCCCGCCGGCGGATATAGGGCTCGCAGACCTGATCCATCGGGATCGCCGAGATGACGCGGGTATAGACCTTGCGCGCCTCGAGCGCCGATTGCAGCGCCAGCGCGTTCATCACCGTGGCGAGCATTCCCATGTAATCGGCCGTGGTGCGTTCCATGCCCTGGGCCGAGCCCTGGAGCCCGCGGAAGATGTTGCCGCCGCCGATGACCATGCAGATCTCGACGCCGAGGTCGTGCAGCGCCTTCACCTCGCCGGCGATGCGCGCCACCGTCGGGGGATGCAGCCCGTAGGACTGCGGCCCCATCAGCGCCTCGCCGGAGATCTTGAGCAGGATACGCCTGTACCCGGGCCGGACGACCGGTGCCACAATGGTCGCAAGACTCTCCGTCATGCCAGCATTCTCCGGTTGTCGGCGGTTCGGCCGGCAAAATGTCGGAAATCGATCCGATGTTCAATGCGAAAAGCCGGGATCAGGCGGGCGGGCGGCCGTCTAGAAAAGGCGCGATCCGATCCCGCACGACCCCACCCCCGGCAGGACGTTTGTATCTGACACCCCCTGTTCCTAGCACGACTGTCCCAAGGAAAGACGAGGGCAGCGCCCGGCCCGGCGGGTGCGAAGCGCCCGCGTCGTGCCGGAGGCATGCCTTCGGCGTGACGGGGCGGGGCGGGCGCCGCCCGGCGGTGCCCGCCGGGCGAGATGGTTGCGCTGGGTGCGCGCGAAGCTTCAGCGGGCGCAGTCACGTCGGCAGCCGAGACCACCCCTGCCCCCGGGCCGCACCGGCGGCCCGAGTCGGGAGGTGCGGCGAAGCGCGATCAGCGGCCTGCGGTCTTCGCCACCTCGGCGGCGAAATCCTCGGTGGCCTTCTCGACGCCCTCGCCCACGGCGAGGCGCGCATATCCGAGCACTTCTACCCCGGCTTCCTTCGCGGCCTGGCCGACGCTGAGGTCGGGGTTGATCACGAATTTCTGATTGAGAAGCGTGACTTCCTCGAGGAACTTCTTCATCCGCCCGGGGATGATGTTGTTCTGGATCACGGCCTCGGGCTTCGGCTTCGAGGCGGCGGCGTTCTCCTCCATCGCCTTCTGGGTCTGGACCTCCCGTTCCCGCTGCAGCACGGCCGGGTCGAGGTCGGCTTCCGAGAGCGACTGCGGCGCCGCCGCGGCGATATGCATGGCGATCTGCCGGCCGATGCCGTTGTCCGTGCCCTTCAGCGCGACGAGCACGCCGATCTTGCCGAGATTGTCGGCGACCGCATTGTGGACGTAGGAGGCGACGGTCTCGCCCTCGACCGAGGCCATGCGGCGCAGATGCAGGTTCTCGCCGATGGTCGCGATCTTCTCGGTCACCGCCTCCTGCACCGTCTTGTCGTCCAAGGGCGCGCCCCGGAGTTCCTCGATGTCGTTGCAGCCGGTCGCCACCTCGGCGATCGCCCGCACGATCTCCTGGAAGTCCGAGTTGCGCGCGACGAAATCGGTCTCGGAGTTCACCTCCACCGCGACGCCCACCCCGCCCTTGACGGCGACCCCGACCAGGCCCTCGGCCGCGGTGCGGCCGGATTTCTTCGCGGCCTTGGCCAGGCCCTTGGTGCGCAGCCAGTCGATGGCCGCCTCCATGTCGCCGCCCGTTTCGGTCAAGGCCTTCTTGGCATCCATCATGCCCGCGCCGGAGGCGTCGCGCAGTTCCTTCACCATCGTCGCGCTGATCGACATCATCGCTCTCCTAGATCGTCTGTTTGCATTGGGCGAAGCGCCGCGGCGCGGTCGCGGCTGGCACGGCGCTTCGGGATCGGCTCAGGCCTCGGCGGCGTCGCTCTCGGCTTCCGCGGGGGTCTCGTCGAGCGATTCCTCCACCGGCGTCTCCTCGAGCGCCCCGATGTCGACCCCGGCCGCGCCCATCTGCGCCGCCATGCCGTCGATCGCCGCGCGCGCGACCAGATCGCAGTAGAGCTCGATGGCCCGCGCCGCGTCGTCGTTGCCCGGGATCGGGAAATCGATGCTGTCGGGCGAAGAATTGCTGTCGAGCACCGCGATGACCGGAATGCCGAGCTTCTTCGCCTCGAGGATCGCCAGATCCTCCTTGTTGGTGTCGATCACGAAGAGGATGTCCGGCGTGCCGCCCATCTCGCGGATGCCGCCCAGCGACTTCTGCAGCTTGGACTGCTCGCGCTCGAGGCCGAGCCGCTCCTTCTTGGTCAGACCCTCGGCGCCGCTCTCCAGCTTTTCGTCGATGGCCTTGAGCCGCGAGATCGAGTTCGAGACGGTCTTCCAGTTGGTCAGCGTGCCGCCGAGCCAGCGGTGGTTGATGTAGTATTGCGCGCAACGCTCGGCCGCGTCGGAAACCGCCTTCTGCGCCTGCCGCTTGGTGCCGACGAAGAGGATGCGGCCGCCCTTGGACACCGTCTGCTGCACCGCCTGCAGCGCCGCGTCGAGCAGGGGCACCGTCTGGGTCAGGTCGATGATGTGGATGCCGTTGCGGTCGCCGTAGATATACGGCGCCATGCGCGGGTTCCAGCGGTGGGTCTGGTGGCCGAAATGCACGCCGGCTTCGAGCAGCTGACGCAGAGTGAACTCGGGAAGAGCCATGGTCGTCGTTTCCTTTCCGGTTTCGCCTCGGCGGGGGAAGAGCCCTTCGGCCCAACCGGTGGACTGCCGGGGATGTCTCCCCCGGCAACCGCGTCCCCGCCTGCGGATTGATCGCTGGGCTGTTAGACGGAATGCCCGGCCTTGGCAAGCCCCGGCGTCCGGTCCGGCGGGGCGATCGAATCCGGCGCTCGTCCTTTCCTCTTTCGACCGCCCCGCTACAAGACGAGGGCAGCGCCCGGCCCGGCCGGAAGCGAAGCGCCCGCGTCGTGCCAAAAGGCACGCCTTCGGCGTGACGGGGCGGGGCGGGCGCAGCCCGGCGGTGCCCGCCGGGCGGGGTGGTGACGCTGAGCGCGCCCCGTGAGGGAACCGCCCGATGCCCCTGGATTCCCGGCACCGGATCGCGCCGCTTGTGCGCTGCCGCCGGTATCTCTAGATAAATCCGGGCTTCAGGAAGGAATCCATGGCCAAGCGTCCGATCCGGCGTGTACCGCGCCCCCCAAGGCCGACGCTGATCCAGCGGCTGCGCGGGGATTTCCTGACCGGGCTCGTCGTCGTGCTCCCGATGTTTCTGACGATCTACCTCGTCTGGGCGACGATCGGCTTCATCGACGACAAGGTCGTGCCGCTGATCCCGGCCGGGTACAATCCCGAGAACGTCTTCGGGCGCAACATCTTCGGCCTCGGCCTGATCGTCTTCCTCGTCTTCACCACCCTCGTCGGGGCGCTGGCCAAGGGCATCATCGGCCGCCAGGTGCTGCATTTCGGCGAGCGCATCGTCGAGCGCATGCCCATCGTGCGCTCGATCTACAACGGGCTGAAGCAGATCGCCGAGACGATCTTCAGCCAGACCAACACCTCGTTCCAGCAGGCCTGCCTCATCGAATATCCGCGAAAAGGTCTCTGGGCCATCGCCTTCGTCTCGACCGAGACCCGGGGCGAGATCCCGGTCAAGACCGGCGAGCCGGACCTGATCAGCGTCTTCCTGCCCACGACGCCGAACCCGACCTCCGGCTTCCTGCTGCTGGTGCCGCGCCGCGACATCGTCCCGCTCGACATGACCATCGAGGAAGCGGCCAAGCTGGTGATCTCGGCGGGGCTGGTCTCGCCCCCCGAGCGCCCCCAGGCCGCGGGCACGGCGCCGCCGAAGGTCGCCAAGGCCGGCGCCTGACCGCGCAGGGCGCGGCGCGCATGGATTCCGCCCGCCGCTGTCGATAAACTGTCGCAGAAGGCCGCTAAGTCTCGGCGAAGGCATCGGGATCGGAGTGACGCCATGAAGATCGCAATCCTCGGCGGCGACGGATTCGTCGGCTGGCCCACGGCGCTGCACCTCAGCGACCTCGGCCACGAGATCCATATCCTCGACAACCTCAGCCGGCGCTGGATCGACACCGAGCTGGGCGTCCAGTCGCTGACGCCGATGGATTCGATCCAGGAGCGCACCCGGATCTGGCACGCCGAGACCGGGCGGCGCATCCGCTTCCACCTGATCGACCTCGCCCGCGACTACGAGATCCTGAAGGCCTGGCTGGGCGAGCACCGCCCCGAGGCGATCATCCATTTCGCCGAGCAGCGTGCCGCGCCCTATTCGATGAAATCCGACCGCCACAAGCGCTACACGGTCAACAACAACGTCAACGCCACCCACAACCTCTTGAACGCGCTGGTCGAGGTCGAGCTCGACGCGCATCTGGTGCATCTGGGCACCATGGGGGTCTACGGCTATTCGACCATCGGCGCGGCGATCCCCGAGGGATACCTGCCGGTCGGCATCGAGACGCTCGGCGGCGAGACCGTGCGCCAGGAGATCCTCTACCCGACGCGGCCGGGCTCGATCTACCACATGACCAAGAGCCTCGATCAGATCCTGTTCCAGTTCTACGCCCAGAACGACGGGCTGAGGATCACCGACCTGCACCAGGGCATCGTCTGGGGCACCCATACCGAGCAGACCCGCCGGCATGTGCAGCTGATAAATCGCTTCGACTACGACGGGGATTACGGGACGGTCCTCAACCGGTTTCTCATCCAGGCCGCCATCGGCTACCCGCTGACCGTGCATGGCACCGGCGGCCAGACGCGCGCCTTCATCCACATCCAGGATTCGGTGCGCTGCATCGAGCTGGCGTTGAAGGACGCGCCGAAACGCGGTGACCGCGTCAGGATCTTCAACCAGATGACCGAGACCCACCGGGTGCGCGACCTCGCCGAGCTGGTCGCGGAGATGACCGGGGCGCATATCGCCTGGCTGCCCAACCCGCGCAAGGAAGCCGCCGAGAACGAGCTGGTGGTGCGCAACGACCAGTTCCTCGCGCTCGGGCTCGACCCCATCACCCTGCGCGAGGGCCTTCTCGCGGAAGTGGTCGATGTCGCCCGGCGGTATTCCTATCGCGTCGACCGCAGCCGCATCCCCTCGGTCTCGGCCTGGACCCGCGAGATCGCGAACCTCGTGGAGCACGATCCCGAGCACCGCGGGCTGCGATCGGCCTGAGGCGCGCCGACCATGGCCGGCGCGCCGGTTCTCGACCGCCCGCCCGGCGGAAGCCGCGCCTTCGTCACGCTCGTGACCAATGCCGGCTACCTTCCCGGGGCGGTGGCGCTGATCCGCTCGCTCCGGCGCACGGGAACGCCTGCCGACATCGTGGTGCTCCATACCGGGGGCGTCGGGTCCGAGGCGCTGGCCGGGCTCGCCGCCATGGGCGCGCGGCTCGCGGCCTGCGACCTCCTGCCGACCTCGGAGGCCTTCGACGCGGCGCATGCGCGCTCCGAGATCCACGGGCGCAACCCCTTCACCAAGGGCGGGAAGCCGGCCTTCCACACGCCGCTCGACAATTTCGTCAAGCTCCGGCTCTGGCAGCTGCCCTACGAGCGCGCCGTCTTCATCGACGCCGACGCCATCGTGCTGCGCCCCGTGGACCGGCTCTTCGACTATCCGGAATTCTCCGCCGCCCCGAATGTCTACGAGAGCCTCGCGGACTTTCGCCGCCTCAATTCCGGCGTCTTCGCGGCCCGTCCCTCCCCGATTACCTTTGCGGCCATGCTCGCCCGGCTCGACGCGCCCGACGCCTTCTGGAAACGCACCGACCAGACCTTCCTCGAGGCGTTCTTCCCCGAATGGCAGGGCCTGCCGATCTACGATAACCTGCTGCAATATGTCTGGCTGAACCTCCCCGAGCTCTGGGACTGGCGGCTGATCCGCATCCTGCATTTCCAGTACGAGAAGCCCTGGGATCCGGCCAATCCGAAGGCCGGGCGGCTCGCGCCCCTGATCGCGCTCTGGCGCGCCTTCCATGACGATGCGGCCCTGCCCGAGCTGCCCGACCCCTGATGCATGTGCTCGTTACCGGCGCCACCGGAACGGTCGGCCGCTTCGTCGTCCCGGCACTCGCCGCCGCCGGCCACCGCGTCACCACGCTCGGTCGCGCCGGCGACCTGCCCTGGACCCTCGCCGACCCCGCCCCGCGCCTGGCTGCCGCCGATGCGCTCGTCCATCTCGCGCTCGCGCATGTCCCCGGCGCCTATCGCGGCGGCGAGGGCGAGGACCCCGAGGGCTTCCGCCGGCTGAACCTCGACGGCAGCCTGCGGCTCTTCGACGCGGTCGGCCCCGCCCGCATCGTCTTTGTCTCGTCCCGGGCGGTCTATGGCGACCAGCGCCGGGGCGAGACCCTGCGCGAGACCGATGCCCCTGCCCCCGATTCGCTCTACGGCCGCGTCAAGCTCGAGGCCGAGCGCGCCCTCGGTCCCCGCGGGGCGAGCCTGCGCGCCACCGGCGTCTATGGCGGCGACAAGTGGCAGCCGCTCTTCGCCGCCTATCGCCGCGGCGACAGCATCGCGCCGCGGATCGCCACGGAGATCCACGGCGCCGATCTCGCCGCCGCGGTGCTGCTCCTGCTCGACCGGCGCGAGACCGGCGCCTTCAACGCCTCCGACATCCTGCTCGACCGCCACGAGCTCATCGCCCGCGTCCAGGCCCTCACCGGCTGCCCGCACCCGCCGCCGCCGCGCGCCGAAGGCCCGCCGCCCGGCCTCATGGCCACCGACCGCCTGCGCGCCCTCGGCTGGCGCCCCGGCGGCCTCCCGCGGCTCGAAGCCTTCCTGGCCGAGAGCCTTGGCGGGAAATGAACTCCCACGGACGATTCATGGCGATATCAAACCGTTGGAAGACGCGCGCCGGCGCTCAGCCCGGCTCCTGCCACCAGACCTCCGGCAGCCAGCCGATCCAGTCGCCGTAGACCGGCAGCGTCTCGGGATGGCGCAGGTCTGCCTTGTAGGCGACGTAACTGACGTCCGGGAAGCCGAAGGGGATCACGTAGCGCCCGGTCGTCAGCACCCGGTCGAGCGCCCGGACCGAGGCCACGAACTCCGCCTCGTCGCGGGTCTCGAGCATATGGGCGATCATCGCTTCCGCCGCCGGGCTCGCGACCCCCATGTAGTTGCGGGTGCCGGGCTCGGTGACGCCGGCGCTGCCCCAGTAGAGCATCTGCTCGTTGCCAGGCGAGAGCGACATGTTCCAGGTGTTGATGATCATGTCGTAGTCGTAGTCGTTGCGGCGCTCGTTGTACTGGGCCTGGTCGACCAGCTGGACGCCGACCTGGATGCCGAGCTGGCGCAGCGCATCCACGAAGACATTGGTCACCGCCTCGTCCTGTCCGTTCATCAGCAGGATGTCGAAGGCGAAGGGCGCGCCGGACGCGTCGCGCAGCACCCCGTCCTGCACCGTCCAGCCGGCCCCGGCCAGCAGCTGCGCCGCCCGGCGCATGTTGGAGCGGTTGCGCGGCGAGCCGTCGGAGGCGGGAAGCGCATAGGCCTCGAGCGCATCGGGCAGCAGGCTGTCCGCGAAGGGCTCGAGCAGCTCGCGCACCCGCCCCTCCGCCGGCCCCTCGCCCATCGCCAGCGCCGAATTTGCGAAATAGCTCGCCCGGCGCGGGAAGGCGCCGCCGTTCAGCGTCTGGTTGACGAATTCGAAGTTGAAGGCATGGAGCAGCGCGTCGCGCACCCGCCAGTCCTGGAAGATCGGCCGGCGCAGGTTGAAGACGAATCCCTCCATCCCCGAGGGCCGTCCATGCGGGATCTCGGCCTTGACGACGGCACCCGAGGTCACCGCCGGAAAGCCGAACTCGCTCGCCCAGCGCGCCGGGCTCGATTCGCGGTAGACGGAGAGCGCGCCGGCGGTGAAGGCTTGGAAGAGCACCCCGGAATCGACGAAATAATCGTAGCGGATCGTGTCGAAATTGTTCAGCCCGCGGTTGATCGGCAGGTCGCGGCCCCAATACTCGGGATTCCGCTCGAAGCGGATGTAGCGGCCGGGCTCGAAGGCGCCGATCGTGTAGGGCCCGGAGCCGGTGGGCACGCGCAGGCTGCTCTGGGCGAAATCCACGCCCTCCCAGTCAGCCTTCTTGAGAATCGGCCGCAGACCGATGATCAGCGGCAATTCGCTGTCGGGCTCGCTGAAGTCCAGCCGGAAGGACCGCTCGCCGGTCTGATCGATGCTGCGGACCTTTTCCCAGGCATTGCGGTATCTTGGCTGGCCTTCTTCGGCCAGCGTCTCCATGGACCAGATCACGTCCTCGACCGTCACCGGGCTGCCGTCGGAGAATTTCGCCTCCGGCCGCAGGGTGAAGGCCACCCATTCCCGCTCCGGACCCGTCTCGATCGATTCGGCGAGCAGCCCGTAGAGCGAGAAGGGCTCGTCCCAGTTTCGCGCCATCAGCGTCTCGAAAACATGGGACTGGATGCCCCAGGGCGCCCTGCCCTTCAGAATATAGGGATTAAGCGAGTCAAATCCGCCGGTCTCGCCGAAAACGATCGTCCCGCCCTTCGGCGCGTCGGGATTCGCGTAGGGAAGCGACACAAAATCCGGTGGAAGCGACGGATCGCCATACATAGCTATGCCGTGAGTGGGCTCCGCCGCGGCAAGGTTCATTCCCAGCACCAGCGCCAGAAACCCCGCCACGACCCGCCCGAAGATGCGTGTCATTTGCGTCACATCCCAGAGGTTGATTGGCTTTCGGGCACTCTAGCGGCCCCGCACCGCCCCCGCACCACCAATTTTTGTCTTGGCGATAGGCCATTGATTTCGTATAAGGGTTCCACTGCTCGATAGGTTTCTTGCCTGTATGAAACCTGCCTCAACGACTTGACGCCCTCCTCGGAGGGCGTCTTTTTTTTGGGCATCCGGAGGCACTTCTGCGGGCCGGTGACGGCGGCGCCGCGCGCCGGGTCACGCGCGGCGCGGGCCCCCGCCGCCGTCGCGCACGGGATCTCCCCGGCCGACAGCGCCCGGCCTCGCGGCGGCCATTCCTATTCGCACTCGCAACATATAGAGTCCGGCTCGTGAAATTCATTTGAGAGGAGCGTCGGACCCATGACTCTGGCAGGCAAGACGGCCGTCATCACCGGCTCGAACTCGGGGATCGGACTCGGCATCGCCGAGGAACTGGCCCGGCTTGGCAGCGACATCGTGCTGAACTCGTTCACCGACAATCCGGAGGATCACGCGCTCGCGGAGCGAATCGCCGAGGAGCACAAGGTGCGCGCGGTCTATGTCGCGGCGGACATGTCGAACGGCGACGCCTGCCGCAGCCTCGTGGCGAAGGCCAGGGAGGCGATGGGATCGCTCGACATCCTCGTGAACAACGCCGGGATCCAGTTTGTCGCCGGGATCGACGAATTCCCGGTCGAGAAATGGAATGCCATCATCGCGATCAACCTCAGCTCGGCCTTCCACACCACGGCGGCGGCGCTGCCGCTGATGCGGGCCCAGGGCTGGGGCCGGATCGTCAACATCGCCTCCGCGCACGGGCTCACCGCCTCGCCGTTCAAATCGGCCTATGTCGCGGCCAAGCACGGGCTCGTGGGGCTCACCAAGGTCACGGCACTGGAGACCGCCGAGGAGCCAATCACCGCGAACGCGATCTGCCCCGGATACGTGCTGACGCCGCTGGTCGAGGCGCAGATCCCCGACACGATGAAGAAATACGGCATGGACCGCGAGACGGTGATCCGCGAGGTGCTCCTGGAGCGCCAGCCCTCCAAGCAATTCGCCACCACCGCCCAGATCGGCGGCTGCGTCGCCTTCCTCTGCTCCGCCGCCGCCGAGCAGATCACCGGCACGACGCTCTCCGTCGACGGCGGCTGGACCGCGCTTTGACCAGGCGGGTCGTCAATCTCGCGCTCCAGGGCGGCGGCGCCCACGGGGCCTTCACCTGGGGCGCGCTCGACCGGCTGCTCGAGGACGAGGACATCGAGATCGAGGGGATCAGCGCCACTTCGGCCGGCGCCATGAACGCCGCCGCGCTGAAGCACGGCTGGATGACCGGCGGCAATGCCGGGGCGCGGGATGCGCTCGAACGCTTCTGGCTGAGGATCGCTGGCCTCGACGGCTTCATGTCCGACGCCATCATGGACTGGCTGCGTGCCGTGGCGCCCGCGCCTTCAGTCATCGCCCGGGCGCTCGAGCTCAGCCCCGCCGCCCTCGCCTCGGAAGCGATCACCCGGGTGCTCTCGCCCTACCAGTTCAATCCCGTGAACTACCACCCGCTGCGCAGCATCGTCGACGACCTGCTCGATTACGAGAACGTCTGCGCGACCGGCGGGCCGAAGCTCTTCGTGACCGCGACCAACGTGCGCAACGGCAAGCCGCGGGTGTTCCAGGGCAAGGAGATCACCACCGACGCGATCCTCGCCTCCGCCTGCCTGCCGACGCTCTACCAGGCCATCGAGATCGACGATCACCGGACCGGGCGGCGCGAGGCCTATTGGGACGGCGGCTACATGGGCAACCCCGCGCTCTATCCGCTGTTCTATCGCACGAAATGCCCCGACATCGTCATCGTGCACATCAACCCGATCCACCGGGAGGAGCTGCCGCGCAGTTCCCAGGAAATCCTGAACCGCATCAACGAGATCAGCTTCAACGCTTCGCTGCTGCGCGAATTGCGCAACATCGATTTCGTCAACCGGCTGATCGAACGCGGGATCATCGCCGAGGGCGCGATGAAGCGGAACCACGTCCATTCCGTGAGCGACGACGCGCTGATGACCCAGCTCGGCATCGCCTCGAAGATGACGCCGAACCGGGCGCTGCTGCTGCAACTCAAGGATGCCGGACGCGCGGCCATGGACGGGTTTCTCGCCCGCAACCGGCGACATATCGGCCGGCGATCCTCGGTGGATCTCCGGGGCATGTTCACCTCCGAAGGCTCGACCGTCTGATACGACATAAGGATAGATCGATCGGCTGCGCCAGGGGCCGGGATCCCCCGGAACGATCGGGCGTGGCGATCGAGGAAGGCTGCCTCGCGCGCGGCGCGTTCGTCTGGGCGAATGCGGCGGGGTGATCGCAATTGAAGGTCTCTCTTCTCCGACCGCCCCGCCGCAAGATGAGGGCATCGACCCGGCGGGTGTGGAGCGCCGCCCGCCTGGGGGCCGCGCGCGCAGCGCGCCGGGCGGGTGGCAGCGGTTAGCGCGCCTGAACTCGGTCGGATGGGGTCTGCCGTCGTGCCGGAGGCACGCCTTCGGCGTGACGGCAGGCAGGCGCGCGCGGATTTGTCACCTGCCAAATCCGCAAAGAGAAGGCGGCACCGGCTCGGATCTCAGGGGCAAGACCCGGCCCTTAAGGCACCGCCCGAAGACGGCCAAAAGTTAACGCCGGAAATACACCTTCCATTTCAGACAGTTATGATATGTGCGCGCGCGCACGCTCTCCGGCACACCCTCGGGCCGGCGATTCCCTCCGATCCTTGGCCCGTTAGCCTTCCGCCGCCGCGACCTGCTGCTTGACCCGGATGAAGCTGTCGGGCGTCACGGAGATCGAATCGATCCCGGCGCCGGCGAGAAGCTTGGCGAAGCTCGGATCGTTGCTCGGCGCCTGGCCGCAGAAGCCGATCTTGGCCCCGGCGGCATGGGCGCGTTCGATCACCGTCTCGATCATCCAGCGCACCGCCGGGTCACGCTCGTCGAAGACCGCGGCCAGCGATTCGGAATCCCGGTCGACGCCGAGCGTGAGCTGGGTGAGGTCGTTGGAGCCGATCGAGAAGCCGTCGAAGCGCTTGGCGAATTCCGCCGCCAGGATGACGTTCGAGGGGATCTCGCACATCACATAGACCTGCAGGCCGTTCCTGCCGCGTTCGAGCCCGTTCCGGGCCATCACCTCCAGCACCCGGTCCGCCTCGGTGGTGGTGCGGCAGAAGGGGATCATCATCACCACATTGTCGAAGCCCATCACCTCGCGCAGCCGCTTGATCGCCCGGCATTCCAGCGCGAAGCCCTCGCGGTAGCGCTCGGAGTAATAGCGCGAGGCCCCGCGGAAGCCGATCATCGGGTTTTCTTCCTTCGGCTCGAACTGCCGCCCGCCCAGGAGCTCGGCGTATTCGTTGGTCTTGAAGTCGCTCATGCGGATGATCACCGGCTTGGGATAGACCACCGCCGCGATCCGCGAGAGCCCGCGCGCCAGTTCCTCGACGAAATATTCGGTCTTGTCGGGATAGGAGCGGGTCAGCGCGGCGATCTCGGCCTTGGCGTCCCCGTCCTCGAGCTCGTCGAAGCGCACGAGCGCCATGGGATGCACCTTGACCGCGTTGTTGACGACGAATTCCATGCGCGCGAGGCCGACGCCCTCGGCCGGCAGCCGCCACCAGCGGAACGCCGCCGCCGGATTGGCGAGGTTGAGCATGATGTTGGTGCGGGTCCTGGGGATGGTGTCGAGATGCAGGTCCTCGACCACGTAATCCGAGATGCCCTCGTAGATCGCGCCCTCGTCGCCGCCGGCGCAGGAGACCGTGACCTCCTGCTCGTCATGCAGCACATGGGTCGCCGTGCCGGTGCCGACGATCGCCGGCACGCCGAGCTCGCGGCTGACGATCGCGGCATGGCTGGTCCGGCCGCCGTGGTCGGTGATGATGGCGGCGGCGCGCTTCATGATCGGCACCCAGTCGGGATCCGTGGTGCCGGTTACCAGGATCGATCCGTCGACGAACCGGCCGATGTCCCGGGCGTGCTCGATCAGGCAGACGCGCCCCGCCACCACGGCCTCGCCGACGCTGAGGCCGGTGAGGAGCTCGCGGCCATGGGATTTGACGGTATAGGATTTCAGCGCCCCGGCCTCGGCGCGGGACTGCACGGTCTCCGGCCGGGCCTGGACGATGAAGATCTCGCCCGTGTCGCCGTCGCGCGCCCATTCCATGTCCATCGCCTGGCCGTAATGCTTCTCGATGGTGCAGGCCTGCCGGGCGAGCTCGATGATCTCCCCGTCGCTCAGGACGAAGGCGGCGCGCTCCGCCTTGGAGGTCGGCACGTTCCGCGTGTCGCTGGCCTCGCCGCCATAGATCATCTTGCGCTCCTTGGCGCCGAGCTTCTTCTCGATGACCGGCGAGAGGCCCGGGGTGTCGAGCAGGGGCTTGAAGACCTCGTATTCGTCCGGCGTAACCGCACCCTGGACCACGTTCTCGCCGAGCCCCCAGGCGGCGTTGATCAGCACCACCTTGTCGAAGCCCGATTCGGTGTCGATGGAGAACATCACGCCCGCGCCGCCAGTGTCGGAGCGCACCATCTGCTGCACCCCGACCGAGAGCGCCACCTGGCTGTGGTCGAAGCCCTTGACGCTCCGGTAGGTGATGGCGCGATCGGTGAAGAGCGAGGCATAGCAGCGCCGGCAGGCATCGAGCAGCGAGGCCTCGCCGCGGACGTTGAGGAAGGTCTCCTGCTGCCCCGCGAAACTGGCGTCGGGCAGATCCTCGGCCGTCGCGCTGGACCGGACGGCAACGGAGACGTCGGTCTTGCCGGCGCGCTCCGACAGCGCACGATAGCTGGCCAGGATGGCGTCGCGGATGTCCTCGGGCCAGTCGCCCGCGGCGATGGCCTTGCGCACCGACTGGCCCGCTTCCTGGAGCGTCACTTTCCCGGCCTTCAGCCGCGCCATCGTCTCGGCGATCATCTCGTTGAGACCGTTCGCGTCGAGATACGAACGGAAGGCGTCCGCGGTCGTGGCGAAGCCGGGGGGCACGCGGATGCCCTGCTCGCCGAGGGTTCGCACCATCTCGCCGAGCGACGAGTTCTTGCCGCCGACCAATCCGACGTCCCCGCGGGACAGATCCTCGAACCAGACGACGCTCCGCAGCTTGTCCATCATCCCTGCCCTTTGCTTCCTAGCATGTCGGCCTCTTTGACAAAAAAAGCCGCCATCGCCATGATCTCCGTCAATATGGCCCGACCTGCGATCCGATAGCGTCGCTGCAATCGGCCAAGCCGGGGCCGGGCAGAGTCTGCTTCGGTCCATGTCCTGAGAATCGAGAGGATCACCCATGTCCGGCAAGGAGATACAGGCGCTCGTGGATCGAATCGAAGCCGCGAGCCATGCGGATCTGCCGCTCGGACTCGCGGTCCTCGAGGGGCTGGCGGCGAGCGGCCATGCCGCGGGAGCCACCGCGGGCGTGGCCGATTCGGCCGACGCCGCCCTGCGCCTCGTGGCGAGCGAGCTGCCGGGATGGTCGGTATCGCTCTCAGGTGCCGCGCGGCTGCCGGACAGCCAATGGACCTGCACCTTGCGCGAATCGGGCGCACGCGACGACGACGAGGTCATCGGCGTCGCGCGCGCGCCCACGGCCGCACTGGCGCTCGTCGGCGCCCTGCTCAGGGTCTTCGCGATTCGCCAAAAGGGTTATCGGTAGGGCCCGGTTCCGTAGCGGCGGCGGCTGTTCACTGTGCCACGTCGATCGCATCCGCGGCCCGCGTCCCGGATCACGTGGGGTGCCCTGCGGTCGGGGACACCGCGAGCGCCTTGCCGAGCCGCGGCAGCCCGGCGCGCTTGAGACGGCCCCGCAGGGCCTGCTCCCGACCGGAGACGGATTCCGCGCGCGCCAGGACGTCGGACGCCACCCCGACCAGGTCGAATCCTTCGTGGTGAAGCTCGGTCAGGAAACCGTCCGGCTCGCGCAGGAGCAAGCCGTGCCTCGCGAGGGTCCGGGGCGGGAAATCCCTGCGATTGAGGGTCATCAGCACCTCCGCCCCCGCCGCGATCGCCGCCGCCAGCACATGCCGGTCGTCCGGGTCAGGCAGGGAAAGCGTCCGCAGCAGGTCCTCGTCCACCGCCACTTCGGACTCGGGCCAGGCCGCGCGCATCGCCGCGATCTCGGCGCGGGCGACCGCCTCGGCGCCGGCGGGCAGACGGCGGGTCGCCCGCGCCCATTCCTCGAGGATTCTTTCCGACCAGAGCGGCAGGAAGGCCCCGGTCCGCGCAGCGCCCAGCAGCATCTCGCGCAGGACGCTGGGAAAGAGCACGCAGGCGTCGAGCAGGACCCTCACGGACCCAACCGGAAGAACAGCGCCTTGAGATAGCCGCTCTCGGCCAGCGCGGGATGCACCGGATGGTCCGGCCCCGCCTCTCCGGTGTGCAGGATCTGCGCCGAGCGCCCCGCCCTGCCGATGCCGCGCAGGCAGGCCGCGCGGAACTTGGCGAGATCGGCGGCGTGGCTGCAGGAGCAGAGCACCAGAAATCCGTCCGGCTCGACGAGGGCCGAGGCCATTCGCGCCAGCCGCTCGTAGGCGCGAAGCCCGGCTTCGAGAGCGGATTTCGACGGCGCGAAGGCCGGAGGATCGCAGATCACCAGCCCGAACCGGGCGCCCTCCGCCGTCATCGCCTCGATTGCGGCGAAGGCGTCCGACTTTCGCGTCTCGAAGCGATCCGCCACGCCGCTCCGTTCTGCGCCGCCACGGGCGAGATCGAGGGCGGGTGCGGATCCGTCGACGGCGACCGCCGAGGCCGCGCCCGCCACAAGCGCCGCCAGGGAGAAGCCCCCCACATGGGAGAACACGTCGAGCACGCGGCGCCCGCCGGCGAGCCGGGCGGCGAAGGCGTGGTTCGGCCGCTGGTCGAAATAGAGGCCGGTCTTCTGGCCCTGCGCGAGATCGGCGAGATAGGTGGCGCCGTTCATCGGCACCTCCACCGGACCCTCGAGGCTGCCGCGGATCAGCGCGGAATCCTCGTCGAGCCCTTCGAGCCCGCGTGCCCGGCCGCTGCCGTTCTTGAAGACCTCCGTGACCCCGGTCACGGCCACGAGCGCCGTCACCAGATCCCCCAGATGCGCCTCCGCCCAGGCGGCATTGGGCTGCACCACCGCCGCGGCGCCGAACCGGTCCACCACCACCCCGGGCAGCCCGTCGGCCTCGGCATGGACGAGCCGGTAATAGGGCTCCGGAAAGAGCGCCTCGCGCAGGGCCAAGGCCCTGCGGAATCGCGCGGCGAACCACTCGGTGCCGATCGCGGCCCCGGGATCGCGGTCGAGGATCCGCAGGGCGATCTTCGACGCTGCATTGAAGGCGGCGAGCGCGATCGGGCTGCGCCCGGCATCCTGCACTTCCACGATGGAGCCCGCGGGAATTGCGCGACTGCGCCGGTCGAGCACGATCTGGTCGGCGTAGACCCAGGGGGCGCCGCGGCGCAGGGCTCGCGGATCGACATTCGGCCGGAGCCGGACGACCTGGTGGGCGGGATCTTCGGTCGTCGTCACGTCACCTGACTCCACGCGGCCGGAGATGGCGCAGGTAGCGGCCTTCGAGGCCTCGAAACGCCAGGACCAGCAGAAAGGTTATCGCCATGTAGAGGATCGCGGCCGCGAGGAAACCCTCGTAGGCGAGGTAATATCGGGCATTGAGCGTGCGCCCGGCCCCGAGGATATCCTGGAGCGTGATGACGCTCGCGACCACCGAGCCCTGCAGCATGAAGACCGCCTCGTTGCCGTATTGCGGCAGAGAGCGGCGGAGTGCCGAGGGCATCAGCACCAGCCAGTCGACCTGGCGGCGCGAAAGGCCCAGCGCCCAGGCGGCCTCGAGCTCGCCCTTCCCGGTGGTCACGATCGCGCCGCGGATGATCTCGGTCCCATAGGCCCCCGAATTGAGCGAGAAGGCGATCAAGGCGCACCACCAGGGGTCGCGCAGGAAGGTCCAGGCCCAGCTGCCGCGGATCCATTCGAACTGCGCCAGGCCGAAATAGATCAGGAAGGTCTGCACCAGCAAGGGCGTGCCGCGGAAGAGATAGACATAGCCGTTGATCAGTGGCGAGACGACCCGCACCCTGCGCGCCCGCGCGAGACCGGCTGGCAGCGCGATCGAGAATCCGATCGCCAGCGCGAGGAAGGTCAGCTGCAGCGTCATCCACGCCCCGGAGGCGAAGAGATGCCAGTTGAGGATGACCAGATCAGCGTGCATCGGCGAAACCCGCGGCGGCGCGCCGTTCGAGGAGCCCGAGCAGGGTCTGCGAGACCCAGGTGATCAGCAGATAGGCGAGGAGCACCGCGGAGAAGAAGACGAAGGGCTCGCGCGTGGACTTGCCGGCGTCGCTGGCGAGCCCGACCAGGTCCTGGAGCCCGATGACCGAGACGATCGCGGTCGCCTTGACCAGCACCTGCCAGACATTGCCGTATCCGGGCAGGGCGAAGCGGATCAGCTGCGGGATCACCACCTTGCGTTGCAGCGGCAGCCCGCGCAGGCCGAGGGCCATCGCGGCTTCGGTCTGGCCGCGCGGGATCGTGAGATAGGCGCCGCGAAAGGTCTCGGTGAGATAGGCGCCGTAGATCATCCCGATGGTGAAGACCCCGGCGAGAAAGGGCGTGACGGCGACCTGGCCGAGGCCGAGCGCGCCGGTGATGTCGTTGACCAGCCTCTGGCCGCCGAAATAGACGAGGAAGAGCCAGACCAGATCGGGGGCGCCGCGCACCACGGTCGTATAGGCGAGGGCGAGGGTGCGGAGGAACGGGCCGCCGCCGAGCTTGCCGGCGGCCCCGAGGCCGCCGAGCAGGGTGGCGAGGGCGAGCGACAGCAGGGCCAGCGACAGGGTGACGACGGCGCCACCCGCGAGGAGCGGCGCGTATCGGATCAGGCTCTCCATCGGGCCCCGGTGCCGGTCCGCCGCTCGGGCCTAGTTTTCGCCGCCGTAGATGTCGAAGTCGAAATACTGCGACTCGATCTCCTTGTAGGTGCCGTTGGCGCGGATGGCGTCGATCGCCGCGGAGAGCCTGTCGCGCAGGTCGGTGTCCTCCTTGCGGATGCCGATGCCGACCCCGGCGCCGTGGATCTCGGGCTCGTAGAAATCGCCCTCGAGCGCGACGAAGCCGGCCCCCCGATCGGTCTTGAGGAAGCCCAGGCTGAGCGCGACGCTGTCGGCCATCACCGCATCGACGCGGCCGGCAGCGAGGTCGAGGTTCGCTTCGTCCTGGCTGGCGTAGAGCCGGATCTCGGAGGCGCCGTAGTACTTGTCGAGATAGGCGTTGTGGGTGGTGCCGCGCTGCACGCCGATCACCTTGCCGGCCATGCCCTCGGGCGTCGCGACCAGGCCGGAATCCGCGGCTGCGATCATCATCGGCGGCGACTGGTAGTATTTCTTGGTGAAGTCGATGACCGCCATGCGCTCCGCCGTGATCGACATCGAGGCGACGATGGCGTCGCATTTCTTCTCCAGAAGCGCGGGAATGATGCCATCCCAGTCGACCTTGACCAGGGCGCATTCCTCGCCGATCTCGGCGCAGAGGGCATTGGCGATATCGACGTCGAAGCCGACGATGCTGCCGTCCACGGCGGTCTCGGAGAACGGCGGATAGGCGCCCTCGACGCAGATGTTCAGCGCCAGCGCGGGCCCGGATGCCGCCAGCGCCACTGCGGCGATGGCGGCTCGCAATGTCCGTGTCATGATGCTCCCCAGGTTGTGTGCTCGCGCTCCCGAGCCTCATCCAGGCCGCCCGGCAGGTCAAGGGCGGCCGACGGCCGTTCCGGGCGGAGAATCCGCTGTCCCCATGGGGACAGATCGTAATGCTATGATTTATATAACAAAAAGTGTTAACGGCCGAATCCGCCGAGGTTCCGGCCGCGCGGCCGGCACCCGCTCAAAGCACGACGAACCAGGCGAAGAGCGTGCCGATCACCGGCAGCGCGAGCGGCGCGACGCGGGCGACCAGCAGCTCGTCGTCGGCCTCGAGGCAGTTCATGTCGAGCCCGAGCAGGCGCTGGCGCCGGCGGACGAGCCCCTCGAAGACGCGGGCGATCAGCGGCCCGGTGGTGGTCAGCACCGCGAGCACGGCGAGATGTACAGACGTCATGTCGGCCGCGAGGCAATAGAACATCAGCAGCGCCACCAGGAGCACCATGCCGATCAGGCCCGCGATGAGCATGAGCTGCAATTCGCGTCGGATATGCATGCCTGTCCTCCCTGCGCCGGCGGCCGTCCCGCGGGGCGATTCGCGGCCGGGAGGGCAAGCGTTACAGGCGCGGCAGCCGAAGCCGGCCCGCGGGCGCGGGATGGGCGGTCAGATGGCGCGCAGCGCCGCCGGCAGGTCGCCGTAGCCGGTGAAGCGGCGCTCGTAGGCGAGGCCGAGACGGTCGGCGGCGTCCTCGGCCAGCCGGTCGAGCGCGGGATCCTCGGTCTGGGCGAGATAGACCAGCCGCTCGTAATTGCCGAAGACCATGTCGCGCAGTTCGGGATGGCGGTCGAGGCCCATGGGCTTCCAGACGAAGGCGTCGAACTGGCGCACGAGGAAATCGGTGAGATAGAAGGCGGTCATTTCCGCGTCGCCGCGCGCGGCGAAGGTCTCGTTGCCGTCGAAGAAGCTGTAGCAATGGGGGCCGGCGATCATCTCCACGCCGAGGGCGTCGCAGCGCGCCTGGAGCAATCCGCCGGTGCCGCAATCGGCATAGGCCACGAAGATCGCCCGGTAGCGGGGCCGCGCCTCGACCACGGCGGCCTCGACGGCATCGGGGATCCGGTCCGGCCAGAGGTGCAGCTTCGCCGGAAGGCATTGCAGATCCATGTGGTCCCAGCCGTTCAGGCGCCTGAGCGCGAGGATCTCGCGGGCGAGCGCGCCGCAGGCCAGGATCAGCACCCGGCCCTGCGGACGTTCCGGCGCGTCGATGCCCGTTTCGGTCAGACTGCGGTCGTCGAGGTCCATGGATCCCATCTAGGCGCCCCTGCCCCGCCCGGCCAGATGCCCCGACGGGTTTCCGGTCTCGGGGGGCAGGCGCGCCGGGGCGCGCCCTGCCTCACACCGAGGCGCGGCGCATCTGGTTGTGCTTGCGGGCGATGAAGTCCTTGGCAGTCTCGACCGCCACCGCCGCGTCGCGGCAATAGGCGTCGGCACCGATCGCCCGGCCGAACTCCTCGTTGAGCGGCGCGCCGCCCACCAGGATGATGTAGTCGTCGCGGGCGCCCTTTTCCTTCAGCGTGTCGATGACGACCTTCATGTAGGGCATGGTGGTGGTCAGCAGCGCCGACATGCCGAGGATGTCGGCCTCCTCGCGCTCCAGCGCCTCGAGGTATTTCTCGACCGGGTTGTTGATGCCGAGATCCACCACCTCGAAGCCCGCGCCCTCCATCATCATCGAGACGAGGTTCTTGCCGATGTCGTGGATGTCGCCCTTCACCGTGCCGATCACCATCTTGCCCAGGCGCGGCGCGCCGGTCTCGATCAGCAGCGGCTTCAGGATCCCCATGCCGGCCTTCATGGCATTGGCCGCCAGCAGCACCTCGGGCACGAAGAGGATGCCGTCGCGGAAGTCGATGCCGACGATGCGCATGCCCTCGACCAGCGCCTTGGTCAGGATGTCGTAGGGCGTCCAGCCGCGTTCGAGCAGGATGTTGACCGCCTCGACGATCTCGTCCTTCAGCCCGTCGTAGAGGTCGTCATGGATCTGCGGGACCAGTTCGTCATCCGGCAGCTCGCTCAGAATCAGCTCGTCGTCCCCAGACATTACCCGCTCCTTCTCGCTCACAGGCGCCCAGCCATAGAAGCGCGATTCCGGTCCCTACGTCAAATTCGAATAGCGGTTGCGAACGAAAGCGACCCGCTGCAATCGTCCACCGACGCGGCTGTTCGAGGGGCGCGTCGGCCTTGCGGATGTTCTCTTTCTGTTCTAGGCTCGGGAGCATGTCCCAGCCGCCTCCCATTCCGCCGCGCGGCCCGCGCACGAGGGCGCGCGGCGCGGCCAGCAACGCCGCCGGCCGGTTCGAGCCCTATGCGCGCGAAGCGGTGGACGACGGCTGGGGGGCGGAGGAGGATCCGCCGCTGCTGCGCACCGAGATCGCCTTCGAGGCGCCGCGCAGCGTCATCACCCGGAACCGCTCTCCGGACGTGGGATTCGACCGCTCGATCAACCCCTATCGCGGCTGCGAGCACGGTTGCGTCTATTGCTTCGCCCGGCCCAGCCACGCCTTCCTCGGCCTCTCGCCCGGGCTCGATTTCGAGACGCGGATCACCGCGAAGCCCACCGCGCCGGAGCGGCTGGCGGCGGAGCTGGCGCGGCCGTCCTACCGGCCGGCGCCGATCGCGATCGGCACCAACACCGACCCCTACCAGCCGGCCGAGCGCGGCTTGGGCATCATGCGGCGCATCCTCGAGGTGCTGCGGGATTTCGGCCATCCGGTGACGGTTGTCACCAAGGGCGCGCTGATCGAGCGTGATATCGACATCCTCGGCGCCATGGCGGCGGCGGGGCTGGCGCGGGTCGGAATCTCGCTCACCACCCTCGACCGGGATCTGGCGCGCAGTCTCGAGCCGCGGGCGGCGGCGCCGGAGCGGCGGCTGGCGGTGATCCGGCGCCTCGCGGCGGCCGGGGTGCCGGTCCGGGCGATGATCGCGCCGGTGATCCCGGGGCTGACCGATCACGAGATCGAGGCCCTGCTCACGGCGGCCCGGGAGGCGGGCGCCTCCGCGGCCAGCTACATCCTCCTGCGCCTTCCCCTGGAGGTCGGGCCGCTCTTTCGCGAATGGCTGGAGGCGGCGCGGCCCCTGCGCGCGGCTTCGGTCATGGCGCGGGTGCGCGAGACCCGGGGCGGGCGCGACTACGATCCCGCCTGGCACCGGCGCATGTCGGGGAGCGGCATCCATGCCGGGCTGATCGCCCGGCGGTTCGAGGTCGCGGCGCGCCGGCTGGGCCTCGACCGCGAGCTGCCGGCGCTGCGCTGCGATCGCTTCGCCGTGCCCGGGGGCGCGGCGCGGCAGCTGGAGCTCTTCTGAGGCCTGCCCTCAGCCGCGCCGCCGGCGGCGTTCGCGTCCGCCGCCGCCGCTCTCGGGCTCCATGCCGTCGCTGCCGGAGGAGAATTCGCCGAGCCGCGCGCTGATGGCGGCGAGATCGGGCGCCGGTCCCGGCTCCGTGGTCTCGAGCGCGCGGCGCATGGCGGCGAGATGGGCCGGGGTGGTGCCGCAGCAGCCGCCGATGATCTTCGCGCCGCAGTCGCGCGCGAGCACCGCGTAATCGGCCATGAGCTCGGGCGTGCCGTCGTAGTGGATGTGGCCGTCGACGAACTTCGGGATGCCGGCATTGCCCTTGGCGACGATCGGCAGGGCGGGCTGAGCCGCGGCCATGCCGAGCACGGTGCGCAAGAGGTCCGAGGCGCCGACGCCGCAATTCGCGCCGAAGGCCAGCGGCTGATGCGCGAGCCCGGCCACGAGGCGGACCATGTCGCCCGAGGTCACGCCCATCATCGTGCGCCCCGCGGTGTCGAAGCTCATGGTTCCGACCCAGGGCGCGCCGGTGCGCGCGATGCCGAGCGCGGCCGCCTCGAATTCGTCGGGGGCCGAGATCGTCTCGACCCAGAGCACGTCCGCGCCGCCCTCGAGCAGGCCGCGCGCCTGTTCCTCGAACATGTCCGCCGCCGCCGCCACGGTCAGCGGGCCGAGCGGCGCCATGATCTCCCCGGTCGGCCCCATGGAGCCCGCGACCACCACCGGCCGCCCGGCGGCCTCGGCGGCCTCGCGGCCGATGGCGGCGGCGATCCGGTTCAGCTCCCGCACCTGCCCGTCGGCGTCGTGCAGCTTGAGCCGGCTGGCGTTGCCGCCGAAGCTGTTGGTCAGGAACAGGTCGCTGCCGGCCCCGATCGAGCCGTCATAGAGCGCGCGCACCTTCTCCGGCGCGGCGAGGTTCCACAATTCCGGCGCCTCGCCGGATTCGAGCCCCATGTTGAAGAGGTTGGTGCCGGTGGCGCCGTCCGCCAGCAGCCAGTCGCGCCCCGCGAGCAGGGCCTGCAATGTCGTGGTCATGTCCCTTGCCGTCTCCAAGATCTCAAGCCTGCGCCAGCGCGCCCTGGGCGATGGCGCGCATCCGTCCCACCATGGCCCGCAGCCCGTTCGACCGCTGCGAGGAGAGATGCTGGTCGAGCCCGAGCCGCCCGAGCTCGCCCGGCGCGTCCACGGCCAGCACCTGCCCGGGATCGAGCCCGGCATAGAGCGCGTGCAGCACCGCGATCAGGCCGCGCACGATCATCGCGTCCGAATCGCCGCGGAAGTCGAAGCGGGCCGCGCGGCCGGCGCCTTCGAGCCGCGGCACGATCCAGACCTGGCTGGCGCAGCCCTCGACCTTGGTCTCGGGCGTCCTCAGCGCGTCGTCGAGCGCCGGCATCGCCTTTCCGAGGTCGATGACATAGCGGTACCGGTCCTCCCAATCCTCCAGGAAGGCGAAATCCTCGACGATCTCCTCGAAGCGTTCGGTGGCCACGCGGCATGTCCTGAGCTGCGGTTGGGCTGCGATGTAAGCCCTTGCCGGGGCCGCGTCCAGATCCAGGCGGCGGCAGCGCGGAGTTTGGCCTTTCCAAGGCCCGCGCGAGCGTCTATGCCCCGGGACCGGAATTGCGGCGCGGACGAATGCGACACGGACCCCTGATCCTCGGCTGTCTTCTCGGCCTCGCCGGCTGTTCCTACGAGATCCCGGATTTTCTGGGGCGGGAGGGCGCCGGCACCGGGGCCTATCAGCTGCGCCCCGATCCGCCGCCCGAGCCGGTGGCGATCCCGCTGCGGGACGCGGTGGTCGATCAGGGGCTCTACGGCCTGATCCTGCGGGTCTATGGCGTGGCCCCCACGCAAGGCTATTACGCCGGCGACCTCCTGGCGGAGAACGGCGGCGAGCCGGATGCCGCGGGCGTGCTGGCCTATCAGCTGGTGGCGGTCCCGCCGGACGTGGTGGAGGCGGTCGGCCCGACGCGGACGCGCGAGATCGAGGCCGCGCTCTTCATTCCCGCGCTGGCGCTGAAGAAGGTCAAGACCGTCCGGATCACCGGCGCGGACCAGGTCAGGACACTTCGCCTGCCCTGAGCCGCGGCGGCTCGGCCGGCGCCAGCTCGACCACCCGGACGCTCGATCCGTCGGCGGAAAGCGCGATCTCGCCGCGCTTGAGCCGCAGCGCGTCCCGCCCGAAGAGCTCGAACCGCCAGCCCGCCATCGCCGGCACCTCCGGCGCCTCCTCCGAGGCGATGCGGTCGAGGTCGGCGCTGGAGGCGATCAGCCGCTGCGCCACGCCCTCGGCCTCGGCGCGGGCCTTGAGCAGCACCCGCAGGAGCTCGCCCAGCGCCTCGGCCCCGGCGCGCCGCACCGGCGCCTCCTGGGGGCGCGGCACGTCCTGGACCCGCACCGCCTCGGCGGCGGCGATGGCGGCGAGGATGCCCTCGGCGACCTCGCCGCGCCGCGCCTCGCGCAGGAGCAGGCGCGACTTGCCCAGATCCTCCGGGGTGCGGGGCCGGTTGGCGGCCAGCTCCAGCAGGGCGTCATCCTTGAGGATGCGGTTGCGCGGCACATCCCGGGCGATGGCGAGGGTCTCGCGCAGCCGCGCGAGCTCGCGCAGCGCCGCGATGAAGCGCGGCGCGTTCGAGCGGGTCTTGATCCGCATCCAGGCATCCGCGGGATCGCTGCGGTAGGTCGCGGGGTCGGTCAGGACCGCCAGCTCCTCCTCGACCCAGGCGGCGCGCCCCGTCGCCTCCAGCCGCCTGGCAAGAACCTCGTAGATGCGGCGCAGATGCGTGACGTCGGCCAGCGCATAGGCCTTCTGGGCCTCGCTGAGCGGCCGGCGGCTCCAGTCGGTGAAGCGCGAGGACTTGTCGATGCCGGCGCGCGCGATCTGGCGCA
The DNA here is from genome assembly GCA_020637615.1 of Rhodovulum sp. Classification (GTDB taxonomy): domain Bacteria; phylum Pseudomonadota; class Alphaproteobacteria; order Rhodobacterales; family Rhodobacteraceae; genus Amaricoccus. Next base: position 71,145 of record JACKKC010000007.1, on the reverse strand, counting down.
CCAGCGTCTCGTAGCCGACCTGGTCGCCGTAGCCGCAGACCATCGCCGCGACCTGGGTGTCGAAGAAGGGCTCGGGCAGCACGCCGGCGGCGGTCGCGAAGATCTCCAGATCCTGCCGGGCGGCATGGAAGACCTTGGTGACCGCGCGGTTGCGGAAGAGCTCGTAGAGCGGCTCCAGCGACAGGCCCTCGGCGAGGGCGTCGATCAGGATCGCGTTCTCCTCGCCCTCGCCGGGGCGGGCGAGCTGAACGAGGCAGAGCTGGGCGTAATAGGTGCGCTCGCGCAGGAACTCGGTGTCGGCGGTGACATAGGGCGCCCCCGCGCTATCGGCGCAGAAGCGGGCCAGCGCGTCGGTGGTGGTGACCAGCGTCACGGGCGGCGTCCGTGCGTTGCGGGAATAGCGCGGGCGGGCGGGGTCGCAACCATTTCAAACCAGTAACTTATGACACGGGACTCCACGGACGGCACGGGAGCGTCTGTGGCACAGCTTGGCGCACAGGGCAAGGGACTTGGCCGGCGATGGGGCGCCGGCCGCAGGTGATGTGCGTCAGCTGATCCGCGCGAGCAGCGCGTCGACGCTCGCCTTGGCATCGCCGTAGAACATGCGGGTGTTTTCCTTGAAGAACAGCGGGTTCTCGATGCCGGAATAGCCGGTTCCCTGGCCGCGCTTCATCACGAAGACCTGCTTGGCCTTCCAGACCTCGAGCACCGGCATGCCGGCGATCGGCGAGCCCGGATCCTCCTGGGCGGCCGGGTTCACGATGTCGTTCGAGCCGATGACGATGGCGACGTCCGTGGAGGGGAAGTCGGCGTTGATCTCGTCCATCTCGAGCACGATGTCATAGGGAACCTTGGCCTCGGCGAGCAGCACGTTCATGTGCCCCGGCAGGCGGCCGGCGACCGGATGGATCGCGAAGCGCACCTCCTTGCCCTTGGCGCGCAGCCGCTTGGTCAGCTCGGAGATCGACTGCTGCGCCTGGGCCACCGCCATGCCGTAGCCCGGCACGATGATGACGCTGTCGGCCTCGTCGAGCGCGGCGGCCACGCCGTCGGCGTCGATGGCGATCATCTCGCCCTCGATCGCCGCACTCGCCACGGCCGCGCCGCCGAAGCCGCCGAGGATGACGGAGACAAAGTTGCGGTTCATCGCCCGGCACATGATGTAGCTCAGGATCGCACCCGAGGAGCCAACCAGCGCGCCGGTGACGATCAGGAGGTCGTTGCCCAGCGTGAAGCCGATCGCCGCCGCGGCCCAGCCCGAATAGGAGTTGAGCATGGAGATGACCACCGGCATGTCGGCGCCGCCGATCGCCATGATCAGGTGCCAGCCGATGCCGCCGGCGATGATCGCCACGAGCAGCATCGTCCAGATGCCCGCCCCGTAGAAATAGAGGATGCCGAGCAGGAGCGCGAGCGCGCCCGCGCCGAGGTTGATCTGGTGGCGCATCGGCAGGGTGAGCGGCTTGGCGTCGATCCGGCCGGCGAGCTTGCCATAGGCGACGATGGAGCCGGTGAAGGTCACCGCGCCGATGAAGATGCCGAGGAAGATCTCCACCCGCATGATCGCGAATTCGACCGGCGTCTTGTGCGCCAGCGTGCCCGCGAAGCCGGTGAGTTCCTCGGCCGTGCCCGCGGCGAGGGCCGCGACGGCGCGGCTCGCCTCGACATCGGCGTTGAGCCCGATGAAGACGGCGGCGAGGCCGACGAGGCTGTGGAAGCCCGCGACAAGCTCGGGCATCTGGGTCATCTGCACCCTGCCCGCCACCCAGGCGCCCGCCACGCCGCCGATGGCGATCATCGGGATCGAGAGCCACCAGGCACCGGACCCGGGCCCGAAGATGGTCGCGAGCACCGCCAGCGCCATGCCGATGATGCCGTACCAGATCGCGCGCTTGGCCTTCTCCTGGTTGGAGAGCCCGCCGAGCGCGAGGATGAAGAGGACCGCCGCCGCAAGATAGGCGGCCGTGACCAGACCGATGTTCATGCGTCCCGTCCCCTCAGCTCTTCTGGAACATCGCGAGCATCCGCCGGGTCACGAGGAACCCGCCGAAGATGTTGACCGAGGCGATCAGGATCGACACGGCCGCGAGGAACATCACGATCCCGCTCGCCGATCCGACCTGGAGCAGCGCCCCGAGGATGATGATCGAGGAGATCGCGTTGGTGATCGCCATGAGCGGCGTGTGCAGCGCGTGGGCCACGTTCCAGATCACGTGGAAGCCGACGAAGCAGGCCAGGGCGAAGACGATGAAATGCTGCATGAAGCTGACCGGGGCGACGCTGCCCACGAGCAGCGTCAGCACGGCGCCCGCCGCGAGCAGGATCGTCTGGCGCCGTCCGGATTCGCGCAGTTCGGCGAGTTCGCGGGCGGCCTTCTCCTCGGCGGATTCGACCGCGGCCTTCTTCGGCGCGGCCTTGGCGATCGCCTGGACCTTCGGGGGCGGCGGCGGCCAGGTGATCTCGCCGCCGTGGGTCACGGTGGCGCCGCGGATCACGTCGTCCTCCATGTTCACGACCGGCACCCCGTTCTTCTCCGGGGTCAGGTCGTCGAGCATGTGGCGGATGTTGTTGCCGTAGAGCGTGGAGGCCTGGGTGGCCATGCGGCTCGGGAAATCGGTGTAGCCGACGATGGTGACGCCGTTCTCGCTCACGACCTTCTGGTCGGCGACGGTGAGCTCGCAATTCCCGCCGCGCTCGGCCGCGAGATCGACGATGACCGAGCCCGGCTTCATCGCCGCCACCATGTCCTTCGTCCAGAGCACCGGCGCGTCGCGGCCGGGGATCAGCGCGGTGGTGATGACGATGTCCATCTCGGGGGCGAGTTCGCGGAATTTCTCCAGCTGCTTCTCGCGGAATTCGGGCGAGGAGGGCGCGGCGTAGCCGCCGGTCGCCGCCCCGTCCTGGCTGGCGTCCTCGAAGTCGAGGAAGACGAATTCCGCCCCCATCGATTCGATCTGCTCGGCCACCTCGGGGCGCACGTCGAAGGCGTAGGTGATCGCGCCGAGGGAGGTGGAGGTGCCGATGGCGGCGAGCCCGGCGACGCCCGCGCCGATCACGAGGACCTTGGCGGGCGGCACCTTGCCGGCGGCCGTGACCTGGCCGGTGAAGAAGCGGCCGAAGTTGTTGCCCGCCTCGATCACCGCCCGGTAGCCGGCGATATTGGCCATGGACGAGAGCGCGTCCATCTTCTGGGCCCGGCTGATGCGGGGCACCATGTCCATGGCGAGGGACGTGACGCCCCTCGCCCTGAGGTTCTCCAGAAGCTCACCGTTCTGCGCGGGATAGAGGAACGAGATCAGGATCTGGTCCTTGCGCGCATGCTCGACCTCGGAGGGCTCGGGCGGGCGCACCTTGGCGATGACGTCGGCGCGCTCCCAGACCCCCGCCGCATCCGCCAGGACCTCGACCCCGGCGGCGCGATAGGCCTCGTCGGTGATGCCGGCGCCGGTTCCGGCGCCGGATTGCACCACGCAGGAATAACCGAGCTTGGCCAATGCGGCCGCCGAAGCGGGCGTCAGGGCGACCCTCCGCTCGCCCTCGATGATTTCTGCTGGTGCGCCGATGATCATGCCTTTTTCCTCTTCGGGGGAATGAGATCGGTGATGGTGCCTTCGAACATCTCCGCCGCGAAGTTCACCGTCTCCGACAGGGTCGGATGCGGGTGGATGGTCTGGCCGATGTCGGTGGCGTCGGCCCCCATCTCGATGGCGAGCGCTACCTCCGCGACCAGATCGCCCGCGTTCGGCCCGACGATGCCCGCGCCGATCACCCGCTCGTTCTCCTCGTCGAAGAGCAGCTTGGTGATGCCCTCGTCCCGGCCCAGGCTGAGCGAGCGGCCCGAGGCGGCCCAGGGAAAGACGCCCTTGCCGTATTTGACGCCCTTGGCCTTGGCTTCGGTCTCGGTCATGCCGACCCAGGCGATCTCGGGATCGGTATAGGCGACCGAGGGGATCACCCGCGCGTCGAAGACGCGGTTCTCGCCCGCGGCGACCTCGGCCGCGACCTTGCCCTCGTGCACCGCCTTGTGGGCGAGCATCGGCTGGCCGACCACGTCGCCGATGGCGAAGATATGGCCGACATTGGTGCGCTGCTGCTTGTCGACCGGCACGAAGCCGCGCTCGTCGACCGTGACGCCCGCGGCCTCGAGCCCGAGCAACTTGCCGTTGGGCCGGCGCCCGACCGCGACGAGCACCCGGTCGAAGGTGTCGCTGAAGGCGCCCTTCGGCCCTTCCATGGAGACCTTCAGGCCGGTCTTCATCGCCTCGACGCCCGTGACCTTGGCGCCGAGGTGGATCGCCTCGTAGCGGCCCTCGATGCGCTTGTGGAGCGGCTTGACGATGTCCTTGTCGGCACCGGGGATGATCTGGTCCATCAGCTCGATGACGGTGACCTTGGAGCCGAGCGCGTCGTAGACGCAGGCCATCTCCAGGCCGATGATGCCGCCGCCGATCACCAGGAGCCGCTTGGGCACATCGGCGAGTTCCAGCGCCCCGGTCGAATCGATCACCCGCGGATCGTCATGCGGGACGAAGGGCAGGCGCACCGGCTCCGAGCCGGCGGCGATGATGCACTGGTCGAAGCTGACGGATTTCGCGCCGTCCGGGGTCTCGACGTTCAGGAGGTTCGGGCCCGCGAAGGTGCCCTTCCCGGTCACGACCTGCACCTTCCGGCCCTTGGCGAGACCGCCGAGGCCACCGGTGAGCTTCTTGACGACGCTCTCCTTCCAGCCGCGCAGCGCGTTGATGTCGACCTTGGGCTTGCCGAAGGCGACGCCGTGGCCCGCCATCTCCTCGGCCTCGGTGACGACCTTGGCCGCGTGCAACAGCGCCTTCGAGGGGATGCAGCCGACATTGAGGCAGACGCCACCGAGATAGGGATCGCGCTCGACCAGCACGACCTTGAGCCCGAGATCCGCCGCACGGAAGGCCGCGGTATAGCCGCCGGGGCCGGAGCCGAGCACGAGAAGCTCGGCATGGATGTCGCCGGTCTGGGCCGCGCTCGGGCGCGATGCCGGTGCCGCGGCCGGGGCGGCCTTCGGCGCCTCGGCCGGGGCCGGAGCCGCCGCCGCGCCTTCGGCCTCGAGGGTGAGGATCACCGCGCCCTCCGAGACCCGATCGCCCTCCTTGACCTTGACCTCGACGACCTTGCCGGCGGCGGGCGACGGCACCTCCATGGTCGCCTTGTCGGATTCGAGCTCCACCAGCGGGTCTTCCTTGGCGATGGTGTCGCCGGGCTTCACGAAGACGGAGATGACGGGAACGTCGTTGAAATCCCCGATGTCGGGGACCTTGATTTCCGTGGCCATGTTCCGCGCCTCCTACAGGAGCAGCCGGCGCACGTCGCCGAGCAGGTGTTTCAAGGACGCACAGAACCGCGCGGCGAGGGCACCGTCGATGGCGCGGTGGTCGTAGCTGAGCGAGAGCGGCAGGATGTTGCGGGGAATGAAGGCCTCGCCGTCCCAGACCGGGGCGATCTTGGAGCGCGTCACGCCGAGGATCGCGACTTCGGGGGCATTGACGATCGGCGTGAAGCCGACACCGCCGATGCCGCCAAGCGAGGAGATGGTGAAGGTCGCGCCCTGCATGTCCGCGCTCTTGAGCTCGCCCTTGCGCGCCTTGGCCGAAAGCTCGCCGAGTTCCTTGGAGATCTGCACGATGCCCTTGCTGTCGGCGCCCTTGATGACGGGGACCACGAGACCCTGGGGCGTGTCGGCGGCGAAGCCGATGTTGTAGTAGCTCTTGCGGATCAGCTTGTCGCCGTCGGGGTGGATCGAGCTGTTGACCTCCCAGTGTTCCTTGAGCGCGGAGACGCTGGCCTTGATGAGAAACGACAGGAGCGTCACGCGGTAACCCTCGGGTTTCGCGGCCGTATCAAGTTCCTTGCGGTACTTGTCGATCTCGGTGATGTCCGCCTCTTCCTGATGCGTGACATGGGGCACGTTCAGCCAGGAGCGGTGCAGCGCCGGACCCGAGAGCTTCTTGATGCGCGGCATCTCGACGTTCTCGATCGTGCCGAACTTGGAGAAGTCGACCACCGGGATCGGCGGGATGCCCATGCCGCCCTGCGCCGCCGCCGCGGCCGGCGCGGCGCCGCCGCCGGAGGTGGACTTCAGCCAGGCCGTCACGTCCTCGCGCAGGATCCGGCCCTTGCGACCGGTCCCCTTGATCTTGCCGATATCGGCGCCGAGCTGGCGGGCGAAGGCGCGCACGGAGGGCGAGGCATGGGCCGTGGCGAAGCCGCCGTCGTCGACCGCGGCGGCGGGGGCGGCGGCTTTCGCCGGCGCGGCGGCGGGCGCCGGCGCGGGTGCCGCCTTGGACTCCTCCGCGGCGGGCTTCGCCTCGGCCCCGGCACCGGCCGCCTCCAGAATGAGGACCAGGCTGCCTTCGGAGACCCGGTCGCCGGCGGAGAGCTTGACCTCCTTGACCTTGCCCGCGGCGGGCGACGGCACTTCCATGGTGGCCTTGTCGGATTCCAGTTCGATCAGCGGATCATCGGCGGCGACGGTATCGCCGGCATTCACGAAGACCGTGATCACCGGGATATCCGAGAAGTCGCCGATGTCTGGCACCTTCACTTCGATCGTGGACATGTACGTTTCTCCTCGTCCCAGTTCTTGTCAGGCCGTGCGCGGGTTGGGTTTCGACGGGTTGATCCCGTATTTCTCGTAAGCCGCCGCGACATCCTTCGCGGTGACCTTGCCCTCCTTGGAGAGCGCATAGACCGCGGTCGCGGCGATATGGTTCGCATCCACCTCGAAATGCCGGCGCAGGTTGGCCCGGCTGTCCGACCGGCCGAAGCCGTCCGTTCCGAGCGTGTGGAACGACTGCGGCACGAAGGCACGGATCTGCTCGGCGTAGTTCTTCATGTAGTCGGTGACGGCGATCACCGGGCCGGTCGACTGCGCGAGCTGCTCGGTGACATAGGGCACCTTCGGCTCGCTCGTCGGATGCATCCGGTTCAGCCGCTCCGCGTCCTGCCCGTCGCGCGCCAGCTCGTTCATGCTGGTCGCGACCCAGAGGTCGGCGGTGATGCCGAAATCCGCCTTCAGCATCTCGGCCGCCTGCAGCGCCTGCTGGAAGATCGTCCCCGAAGACATCAGGTTGACGTGCTTCTTGCCCGGCTTCTCGGTCTTCGAGAAGCGGTAGAGACCCTTGAGGATCCCTTCCTCGACCCCCTCCGGCATCGCCGGGTGGTGGTAGTTCTCGTTGCAGACCGTCAGGTAGAAATAGACGTCCTCCTGATCGACATACATCCGCCGGAGACCGTCCTGGATGATGACCGCCACCTCGTAGCCGAAGACCGGGTCATAGGTGATGCAGTTCGGGATGGTGCCGGCCAGGATGTGGCTGTGCCCGTCCTCGTGCTGCAGCCCCTCGCCGTTCAGCGTGGTGCGCCCGGCGGTGCCGCCGAGCATGAAGCCGCGCGCCCGGCTGTCGCCGGCGGCCCAGGCGAGGTCGCCGATCCGCTGGAAGCCGAACATGGAGTAGTAGATGTAGAAGGGGATCATCGGCACGCCGTGCACCGAATAGGCGGTCGCCGCGGCGATCCAGTCCGCCATGGCGCCGGCCTCGTTGATGCCCTCCTGCAGCACCTGTCCGCTGGCGCTCTCCTTGTAGTAGCTGAGCTGGTCGGCGTCCTCGGGCGTGTAGAGCTGGCCCTTCGGGTTGTAGATGCCGACCTGGCGGAACATGCCCTCCATGCCGAAGGTGCGGCTCTCGTCCGGAACGATCGGAACGACTTGCTTGCCGATGTTCTTGTCGCGGATGAGCGTGTTCAGCACCCGGACGAAGGCCATCGTCGTCGAGACCTGCCGGTCGCCGGTGTCCTTGAGCACCGCGTCGAAGGCCGAGAGGGACGGGATCTGGAGCGGCTCGTTATCGTGCCGGCGCAGCGGGAAGGGTCCGCCGAGCGCCTCGCGCTGCTTGAGGATATAGTCCTTCTGCTCGTTGCCGAGCGTCACATAGGGCGCCTTGGCGATCTCCTTGTCGTCGACCGGGATCTTGAAGCGGTCGCGGAAGGCCACGAGCTGGTTTTCGGCCAGCTTCTTCTGCTGGTGCGTGATGTTCAGGCCCTCGCCGGCATCGCCCATGCCGTAGCCCTTGACCGTCTTGACGAGGAGCACCGTGGGCTGGCCTTCGGTCTTCACCGCGCGGTCGAAGGCGGCGAAGACCTTCTGCGGATCGTGGCCGCCGCGGCGCAGCGCCCAGATGTCGGCGTCGCTCCAGTCCTTCACCAGTTCCGCGGTCTCGGGGTACTTCCCGAAGAAATGCTCGCGGATATAGGCGCCGTTGCGGGACTTGAAGGTCTGGTAGTCGCCGTCGACGGTCTCCATCATCAGCTGGCGCAGCTTGCCGCTCTCGTCCTTCTCGAGCAGGGCGTCCCAGCCCGAACCCCAGATCAGCTTGATGACGTTCCAGCCGGCGCCGCGGAAGTCGCCCTCGAGCTCCTGGATGATCTTCGAGTTACCGCGCACCGGGCCGTCGAGACGCTGCAGGTTGCAGTTGATCACGAAGATCAGGTTGTCGAGGTTCTCGCGCGCCGCGAGTCCGATCGCGCCCATGCTCTCGGGCTCGTCCATCTCGCCGTCGCCGAGGAAGGCCCAGACCTTGCGGTCGGCCATGTCGATCAGCCCGCGGTTGTGCATGTATTTCATGAACCGCGCCTGGTAGATCGCCATCAGCGGGCCGAGGCCCATCGAGACGGTCGGGAACTGCCAGTAGTCCGGCATCAGCCAGGGGTGCGGATAGGACGAAAGCCCCTCGCCGCCGGTCTCGGAGCGGAAGTTGTCGAGGCGCTCGGCGGTGATCCGGCCCTCCATCAGGGAGCGCGCGTAGATGCCGGGGATGGCGTGGCCCTGGAAGAACACCAGATCGCCGCCATGCGCATCGCTGCGGGTGCGCCAGAAGTGATTGAGGCCGATGTCGTAAAGCACCGCCGACGAGGCGAAGCTCGCGATATGGCCGCCGTATTCGCTGGAGACCTTGTTGCGGCGCACGACGGTCGCCATGGCGTTCCAGCGGTTGATGGTGCGGATGCGCCATTCGAGCTCGAGGTCACCCGGGAAAGCGGGCTGCTGGTCGACCGGAATGGTGTTCACGTAATCCGTGGTCGCGCCGAAGGGCAGATTCGCCCCGTTCGCCCGGGCCGCCGCCACACTCTTGTCGAGCAGGAAATGCGCACGCTCGGTGCCGTCCCTGTTGATAACGTCTTCCAGCGCGTCAAGCCACTCCCGTGTTTCCACCGGGTCTATGTCTTGAGTCCGTTCATCCATGACTGCGAGCTCCCATGCTTCGGGCGAAGTTCAGTTCCGGCGGCAAGAGTCATCGGGACGGCGGATGCCGGCCGGCAGCAAAACTGCACGCGTCCGTTCGCTCACGCATTTCCCCCCGACTGCCGCTTCGCGCTGGCGATGGCCCCGTTCACCGAGCGCCATCCTGTGCGCTTTGGTGACAGAGGATTTCTTCGGAGTAAAGCGCGGGCGCGATACCGACGCAACTTTCAGTGCCGGGCCCCGAGCGGCACCCGAGAACTGGGGGATCTGATTCCCACGCGGCCCCCCGGGTGGCGCGTGGGATGCCCCATGTGCGGAAAGCCCGGTGTTCGCGGCGGGATCCGGGGCGTGGCGCGCAGCGGTCGGCAATTTCCCGCCTATGGCCGCCGGACCCGCGGCCGCGTTGCGGTGGAACCGCCACTGCGGCCCGCAAATATCTGTTTCCTCGGGCCAAGCGCGCGATGGACGCCGCGGAAACGACGAGTCCCGGCACCACCGGGACACGGTCGACTCCAATGGCGGCAGGGCGGTTGCGAAATGCGAGGTTGCGCGGGATCGGGGCTTGGATGTTAATGACCCCGTGATCCGCCACGATGGAGATCACGGGGCCCCGGCGACCTACCCCACCCCTCATTCTAAGGTCAGCAGGGCCACCGTAGCGGCGGGTGTTCGACCAACGGGCACCCGCCAACACGCATGTCGAACCTCATCGGTTCGGGGCCGCCGGTGCCGGACGCGCATCACTCAATGAAATCGTCGCACGAACCGCGGAATTCGGAACGTCGGCGTTCCAGCCCCGACAGTATTCCAGAGCCGTTCGGGGAGAATCAACCGATATTCCGAATCGCGGTTGCCGAGTGTTGCCGATCTGCCCGCCCGCCCGTGACGAATTTTCTTTATCTCAGGACCACAAGCCACTGAAGAAGCGGCAGGAATGGCGGGCGTTCGTTCCGCCGGCACCGATCCCTGGAATGGCGGCTGCCGGTTTTATGGCGGTCTGGCCAAAAGGGCGGGGACCGGAACAGGTCCGAACGAATCGCCGGCGCGGGTCAGCCCGCCGGCCGCCAGACGCGATCGGCCGCCCGGCTCGCGCTCATGACCAGGCGGGCGTTGACGAGGTCGTTTCCCTCAGCCCGGGCGCGCGCGGCTTCGGGATCGAATCCGAGGTCGAGCCAGCGCCGGATCAGCCGCTCGCGCAGGTCGGTCTCGGGCACGTCGATGAAGATCGTCCGATCGAAATACGGAGCGAGCGCGTCCCAGGGCGAACGGTCGAGCAGGAGGTAATTGCCCTCCACCACGACGATCGGCTGATCCGCCTGCACGATTCGCGCCCCGGCCCGCGAGATCTCGAGGCTCCGGTCGAAGACCGGAATGGCGATCGCGTCCTCGCCCGAGCGGATGCGTTGCAGCAGCACGGCGAATCCGGCGACGTCGAAGGTTTCCGGCGCCCCCTTGCGCGCCTTGAGACCGCGCGCCTCGAGCACCGCATCGTCGAAATGGAACCCGTCCATGGGCACGAGGACCGCGCCGGGTCGCCCTGCCCTCCCGAGTTCCGCGACGAGCTCCGCGGCGAGGGTGGACTTGCCCGATCCCGGCGCGCCGGCGATCGCCACCACGAGGCGGCGATCGCCGTGGATGCTGGACCCGAGCTCTTCGGCGAGCTCCGCCAGCCCCGGGCTCACGCGGCGACGGCCTCCTCGGGCGGGGCCTTCGCGCCGGTCATGAAGGCGACGGCGTCGGACATCGTGTAGTCCTTGGGATCGATGACGCAGAGCCGCTTGCCGAGCCGATGCACGTGGATGCGGTCGGCGACCTCGAAGACATGCGGCATGTTGTGGCTGATCAGGATGATCGGCATGCCGCGCGAGCGCACGTCCTGGATCAGCTCCAGCACCTTGCGGCTTTCCTTGACGCCCAGCGCCGCCGTCGGCTCGTCGAGGATCACCACCTTCGAGCCGAAGGCGGCCGCACGGGCCACCGCCACGCCCTGGCGCTGCCCGCCCGAGAGCGTCTCCACCGCCTGGTTGATGTTCTGGATCGTCATCAACCCCAGCTCGTTGAGCTTGTCGCGGGCGAATTTCTCCATCGCCGGACGGTCGAGCATGCGGAGCCACTCGCCCATGAACCCGGGGCGACGGATCTCGCGCCCCATGAACATGTTGTCGGCGATCGAGAGCGCCGGCGACATGGCGAGGGTCTGGTAGACGGTCTCGATGCCGGCGCCGCGGGCCTCGAGCGGCGAGCTGAACTGGATCTTCTTGCCTTCCAGCCAGATCTCGCCCTCGTCGGGGATCACCGCGCCGGAGACCGCCTTGATCAGCGAGCTCTTGCCGGCGCCGTTGTCCCCGATCACCGCCAGGATCTCGCCCGGCATCAGGTCGAAGTCGCAATGGTCGAGCGCGGTCACCTTGCCGTAGCGCTTGACGAGGTTGCGTCCCTTGAGGATTGGCTCGGTCATGCTGACACCTTTCTGATCCACTGGTCGACAGCCACGGCGCCGATGATGAGCACGCCGATGAGCAGGTAGGTCCATTGCGGGTCGGTGCCGAGCAGGCGCAGGCCCAGTTCGAACACGCCCACGATCAGCGCACCGAAGAACATGCCGAGGATCGAGCCCCGCCCACCGAAGAGCGAGATGCCCCCGATCACCACGGCGGTGATCGACTGGATGTTGCCGATCTGGCCGGTCGCGGCGGCCGGCGACACCGAGCCGTAGCGTCCGATCATCACCCAGCCGGCAAGCGCGCAGAAGAAGCCGGCGAGCGCATAGACATGCACGAGCATCTTCTTGACCTGGACGCCCGAGAGCGCGGCGGCCTCGGCGTCGTCGCCCACGGCATAGACATGTCGCCCCCATGCCGTGTGTCGCAGCACATAGGCCATCGTGAGGACCACCAGCACGAGCAGGATCACCCCCAGCGTCACCGTCGTCCCGCCGACGCGGAAGGTGGCGCCGAAGAGCTGCAGCATCGGCGCCTCGGCGGCGATGTCCTGACTGCGGATCGTCTCGTTCTGCGAATAGAGGAAGTTCGCGGCGAGGATGATCTGCCAGGTGCCGAGCGTCACGATGAAGGGCGGCAGCTTCACGTAGGCGACCAGCGCGCCGTTGGCCATGCCCATCAGCGTGCCCGCCCCGAGGCCGACGAGGATGGAGATCGGCGCGGGGATCCCGTAGCGGAAGGTGAACTGTCCCATGATCACCGAGGTGAAGACCGCCATCGCGCCGACCGAGAGGTCGATGCCCGCGGTGAGGATCACGATGGACTGCGCGCATCCGAGGATGCCGACCACGGCGATCTGCTGAAGGATCAGGGTCAGCACCCCGGCCCGGAAGAAATTGTCGGCCGCCAGTCCGAACAATATCACCGACGCCAGCAGCACGATCATGGGGACGGCAGACGGCGTCTGGTGCAGCCAGTGCTGTATCCTGTGTCCGAGCGATTTCCGGGTGTCTTCGAACTGCGCGACGGTCTCGTTCTTGTTGACCGCCGATTCGTAGGAGTCGGTGCCTCCCGAGGCCATTGGCTTTCCTCCTAAGGGCTTGTTGTGGGAGGGGACGGCGCGCCCGCCGCCCCCGATGCCATTCATGCCTGCCGGATGTCGGTCAGGTCAGCCCCAGCAGAGTTCCAGGCCTTCCTCGACCGAGATCGAATCGACGCCCTCGACCGGCTCGGCGGTGATCAGCCGGACGCCGGTGTCGAGGAAGTTCTTGCCCTCGGTCGGCTCGGGCTTCGTGCCGCTGTCGGCGAAGGCCTTGATCGCCTCGATGCCGAGCGCCGCCATGTCGAGCGGATATTGCTGGGAAGTGGCGCCGATCACGCCGTCGGCGATGTTCTGAACGCCCGGGCAGCCGCCGTCGACCGCGACCACCAGCACGTCGCCCTCGCGGCCCATCGCCTTGAGCGCCTCGTAGCCGCCGGCGGCGGCCGGTTCGTTGATGGCGTAGACCACGTTGATGTCGGGATCCTGGATCAGCAGGTTCTCCATCGCCTTGGTGCCGCCGTCGCTCGCGCCGGCCGTGACATCGTGCCCGACGATGCGGGGATCGTCTTCGTCGCCGATGACGTTCGGGTCCTTGGTGTCGATGCCGAAGCCGGTCATGAAGCCCTGGTCGCGCAGCACGTCCACGGTCGGCTGGCTGACGTCGAGGTCGAGGAAGGCGATCTTGGCATCCGCCGCCGCGTCGCCGAGCTTGGCGGCCGCCCACTGGCCGATCAGTTCGCCCGCCTTGAAGTTGTCGGTGGCGAAGGTGGCGTCGGCCGCGTCGGGCGGATCGAGCGGCGTGTCGAGGGCGATCACCAGGATGCCGGCGTCGCGCGCCTGCTGCACCGAGGGCACGATCGCCGAGGTGTTCGACGGCGTGATCAGGATGCCGCTCGCACCGTCGGCGATGCAGGTCTCGATGGCCGCCACCTGGCTCTCGTTGTCGCCGTCGATACGGCCGGCGTAGCTCTTGAGCTCGATGCCGAGCTCGGCCGCCTTGGCCTCCGCGCCTTCGCGCATCTTCACGAAGAACGGGTTCGAGTCGGTCTTGGTGATCAGGCAGGCCGAGATGTCCTGGGCCATTGCCGGAGCCGACAAGGTACCAAGAGCCGCGGCAGCCCAGAGGGCACGGCGCATCGCGCGCGTTGTCATGAATTCATCCTCCCAAAGATTCCCCACCGGCGCATTCCCCGTCCGGTATGCTCAGAAAACCAGATTCCGGATCTTCTGTCAAAAAATAAATCACTCCGAATGATTTTTTCTGATAAGCAGGATGTCAGGCATAACGAGTGGAGACCGGGCGTGGCCGTTCAGCGGGGCACGAATCAGGCCGGGATGCGGGCGCATAACGAGCGGCTCGTCCTGTCCCTGGTGCGTCGCAACGGGGCCCTGTCGAAGACCGAGATCGCGCGGTCGACCGGCCTCTCGACGCAGACCGTCTCGGTCATCATGCGCCAGCTCGAGGCGGATCGGCTGCTGCGCCGCGAGGCGCCGCGGCGGGGCCGCGTCGGCCAGCCGCTGGTGCCGCTGTCGCTCGATCCCGACGGCGCCTATTTCATCGGCGCGAAGGTCGGGCGGCGCAGCCTCGAGGTGGTCTTGGTGGATTTCGTCGGGGCGATCCGCCATCGCATGATGCGCCCCCATGCCTTCCCCAAGCCCGGCGAGATCGTCGCGGCGATCCGCGTGGAGGTCGGGCGCTGCGCGGCGACGCCGGGGATCGATTCGGAGCGGATCGCGGGTCTCGGAATCGCCGTGCCGTTCGAATTGTGGAACTGGGCGGAGGAGATCGGCGCCCCGGCGGAGGCCATGGGCGCCTGGCGCCACGCCGACATCCGGGGCGAGCTCGCCGCGCTGCTGCCCTATCCGGTCTATCTGCAGAACGACGCGACGGCCGCCTGTGGCGCCGAGCTCGCCTTCGGCGCGCATTCCGGCCTGCTGGACTACATCCATTTCTTCGTCGGCGCCTTCGTCGGCGGCGGGCTGGTGCTGAACGGGAGCCTCTTCACCGGGCGGACCGGCAATGCCGCCGCCCTGGGCTCGATGCCGGTTCCCGACGGCCGGGGCGGCACGGTGCAGCTCATCGACCGGGCCTCGCTGGTGCTGCTCGAGCGGCGGGTCGTCGAGGCGGGGCTGCCGGTGGATGCGCTCTATGACGCCGGGGCGGACTGGTCGCCGTTCGAGCCGCAGCTGGAAGCCTGGATCGCGGGTGCGGCGCGGGGCATCGCCCATGCCGTCGCCGCCGCCGCGGCGATCATCGATTTCGAAGCCGCGGTGATCGACGGGGCGATGCCCGAATCGGTGCGGGAACGGCTCGTGGCGCGCGTCGCGGCGGATCTGTCGCGCCTCGACCTTTCCGGGATCGAGCCGCCGGCACTGCGGGCCGGGACAATCGGCCCCAGCGCCCGGGCGCTCGGGGGCGCGAGCCTGCCGCTCTTCGACCGCTATCTGCTCGACCAGCACGCCCTCGCGCCGCGCGAGGCGCCGGCGGGTCCCGAGCCGGTCTGAGCCGCCCGTTCGGGGGTGCTGGCGGAAGCCGGGGGCGAGGGATAGGGTCCGCTTCCAGCGCATCCGATCCCTGGACCGAACCATGACGACCTTCGCCGACCCGCATCTCGACGGGCGCTATGCCTGGTTCCGGCTCGCGGTCTCCGTGCTCGCGGCCACGGTGGCGAGCGTGGGCATGTGGGCAGTGATCCTGGTGCTGCCGGCGGTGCAGGCCGAGTTCGGGGTGGGCCGGGCCGATGCCTCGCTGCCCTATACCGCCACCATGCTCGGCTTCGCGGCCGGAAACTTCTGGCTCGGGCGCTTCGTCGACCGCTTCGGGATCGCCGTGGTGCTGACCGCGGCGGCGGTGGCGCTCGCCGCCGGCTTCGGGCTGGCGGCGGTCAGCCGCAACATCTGGGATTTCACCCTGGCCCAGGGGCTGCTCATCGGCGTCGGCACCTCGGCGGGGTTCGGGCCGCTGCTCGCCGATGTCTCGCACTGGTTCCGGCGGCGGCGCGGCATCGCGGTGGCCACCGCCGCCTGCGGCAATTACCTCGCCGGCGCGATCTGGCCGCTCGGGTTGCGCGGCATTCTGGCAGAAGACGGCTGGCGGGCGGCCTATCTCGTCATCGCGGCCATCTGCCTCGCGGTCATCGTTCCGCTGGCCTTCATGCTGCGGCGGCGCCTGCCGGTGGCGGCGATGGCTTCCGGGGCGCCGGGCGACCCCGCGCAGCCGATGGCGGCGGGCTTCCGCCCCGCGACGCTGCAATGGCTGCTGGCGCTGGCCGGAATCGGCTGCTGCGTCGCCATGTCGATGCCGCAGGTCCATATCGTCGCCTATTGCGCCGATCTCGGCTACGGGGTCGCGGTCGGCGCCGAGATGCTCTCCTTGATGCTGGCGGCGGGCATCGTCAGCCGGCTGGCCTCGGGCCTGCTGGCGGACTGGATCGGCGGGGTGCGGACGCTGCTGCTCGGCTCGGTGCTGCAGGGGCTGGCGCTTCTGCTCTACCTGCCGTTCGACGGGCTCGCCTCGCTCTATGTCGTCTCGCTGATCTTCGGCCTGAGCCAGGGGGGGATCGTGCCGAGCTATGCGATCATCGTGCGCGAGTACCTGCCCGCGCGGGAGGCGGGCCAGCGCATCGGCTTCGTGATCATGGCGACGATCCTCGGGATGGCGCTCGGCGGCTGGATGTCGGGATGGATCTTCGACGCGACCGGTTCCTACCGGATGGCCTTCCTCAACGGCATCGCCTTCAACCTGCTCAATGTCGCCATCATGGTGCTGGTGCTCTGGCGGACGAAGGGCCCGAGGCCCGGTGCCGTCGCCCTGGAACCGGCGTGATTTCCGCGGGAAGGCGCCGCATTCTCATCGCGGATTTGGCAAGGACAAATCCGCGCGCGCCTGCCTGCCGTCGTGCCGGAGGCACGCCTTTGGCGTGACGGCAGGCGCGACAAGCGCGCCCGCCCAGTCAGACGCGCGCGGATTAACAGCGGACGGTGACACTCGACCCCCCGCGGCCTCCACGCTCGCGCGCTCCGGCCGACGAACCGGCGCGAGGCAGTGCCTCGCTATCGCCGGTTCGGGGGAGGCGTCCCGCAATGGGACGCTATCTATACGTTTGTTATTGCTGTGATTTACAGATAATGGGTTGACCTGATGGGTGACCAGACAGGTTAGACCGGCGCCGGGCGTGGTCTTGCGCTGCGCCGGCGCTGCGGGACGCGGCCCTTCAGCACGCCCGATTCCAGGATGATCTCCGAGACCTGATGCTCGCGGCGATAGGCCATGACATGGATGCCGGAGACGCCCTTGATCTCGCGGATCTGCTGGATCAGCTCGACGCAGATCCGCTTTCCCTCCGCCGCCGGCTTCGCGGCCTTCTCCATGCGCTCGATCACCGCGTCGGGAATATGGATGCCCGGCACGTTCGAGCGCATCCAGCGCGCGGCCTTGGCCGAGGCGAGCGGGCCGACGCCGGCGAGCAGGAAGACGCGGCGGTCGACCCCGAGATCGCGCAGCCGCGCCATGAAGCGCTCGAAGACCGGCAGGTCGAAGATGTAGTTGGTCTGGATGAAATCCGCCCCCGCATCGACCTTCTTGGCGAGCCGCTCGGGGCGCCATTCATGGGGCGGCACGCAGGGATTCTCCGCCGCCCCGAGGAACATCCGCGGCGGCCGGGTGATCTTGCGGCCCGAAAGGAACAGGCCCTCGTCGCGCATGGTGCGGATCGTGCGCAGGAGCGAGAGCGAATCGAAGTCGAAGACCGGCTTCGCGCCCGGCTGGTCGCCCACCCCGACCCCGTCGCCGGTGAGGCAGAGCACGTTCCTGACCCCCATGGCGGCGGCGCCGAGCACGTCGCCCTGGATCGCGATGCGATTCCGGTCGCGGCAGGAGATCTGGTAGACCGTGCCGTAGCCGGCGCGGGTCAGAAGCGAGGAGATGCCGATCGAGGACATGTGGCAATTCGCCCCCGAGGCGTCGGTGGCGTTGATCGCGTCGGCGACCTCGCCGAGCGGGCGGGCGGCCTCGAGCACATCCGCCGGGTCGGCGCTGTCGGGCGGGTTGAGCTCCGCCGTCACCGCGAACTTGCCCGCGCGCAGCACGCGCTCGAGCCGGCTGCCCGAGACATGGCCCGGCGGCGGCGCCTCGTATTGCGGGAAGCTGTCGCCGAGATCCTGATCCGCCGGGCTCATTTCCGCACCTCCTGGCTGACCGCCCGCGGCGGCTCCTCGGCCAGCGGCGCGGTCGCGGGCTCGATCTCGCGGGCCGCGGGGAAGGCCCGGGCAAGCGCGGTGCGCTCCGCCTCCCGCGCCTCGCGTAGCGCCGCCGCCTTCTCGCGGCTGACGCGCAGCCAGGACGAGGATCCCTTCAGCCCGTGATCCACCGGCGGCAGCACCTCGCGGATGCGCGCACCGTCCTCCATGCGCGTCGCCCCATCCCAGGCCAGCGCCCAGACGCAGCGCATGGCGGGCTTGACCTCGCAGAAGCCGCCCGGCCGCACGCCGCCGCAGGGGCCGTTTCGCAGCTGCTTGGGGCAGTTCATCGGGCAGGACATGCCGGTGGAGGAGAGCACGCATTGCCCGCACATCCGGCAGTCGAAGAGCAGGCTCTTGACCCCCCGCTCGATCAGCGCGACCGGCGCCTCCACCCGGTCATGGCCGATGCGCGCGAAGAGCGGATCGAGGCCGATCATCAGCCGCTCGAGACGGCGGTAGAGCCATTCGAATCCGCGGGAATGGCGCACGGCGAAAAGGCGAAGCCGATACATGCCATCCTCCGTCGGCGTTTCGATTCCGCCCCGATTAGAGCGCTTTCCGCGGGCCGGCGCATCTCAAAACGACGGATCGGCGCTGGAAGCGGCCAGGATCTCCCCCTCAGTTCCGGAGCCGGTAGCCGGTGCGGAAGATCCACCAGACCACCCCGAGGCAGGCGAGGGAGAAGACGGAGATCGCGAGCAGGCTGATGCCGATCCCGACGTCGCCCGCGCCGAAGAAGGACCAGCGGAAGCCCGAGACCAGATAGACCACCGGGTTCAGCAGGGTGATCTTCTGCCAGAGCGGCGGCAGCATCTCGATCGAGTAGAAGCTGCCGCCGAGAAAGACCAGCGGCGAGATGATCAGCATCGGCACCAGCTGCAGCCCGTCGAAGCCCCTCGCGAGGATCCCGAGGATAAAGCCGAGCAGGCTGAAGCTGAGGCAGGTGAGCGCGAGGATCCCCACCATCCAGACCGGATGCGCCACCGGCAGGGTGACGAAGAAATTCGCAGTGAGATAGATCACGAAGCCGATGACGAAGGACTTGGTCGCCGCCGCCCCGACATAGCCGGTCACGATCTCGAAATAGGAGACCGGCGCGGAGAGGAGCTCGTAGATCGTGCCGATGAACTTGGGGAAGTAGATCCCGAAGGAGGCGTTGGTGACGCTCTGCATCAGCACCGTCAGCATGATCAGCCCCGGCACGATGAAGGCGCCGTATTCCACGCCCTCGACCTCCTGGATGCGCGAGCCGATGGCCGTGCCGAAGACCACGAAATAGAGCGAGGTCGAGATCACCGGCGCCACGAGGCTCTGCAGGAGCGTGCGGCGGGTGCGCAGCATCTCGAAGCGGTAGATCGCGCGGATGGCCCGGGCGTTCATGCCGGCTTCCTCACCAGATCGACGAAGATGTCCTCGAGGGAACTCTCCCGCGTCCGCAGGTCGCGCAAGGTAAGCCCCGCGTCGGAGAGGTCGCGCAGGAGCGAGACGATCCCGGTGCGCTCCGCGGCGCGGTCGTAGGCGTAGCGCAGGCTGCGGCCGTCCTCTGCGAGCTCGAGCCCGTAGGAGGCGAGCGCGTCGGGCACTGCCGGGAGCGGTTCCTTCAGCTCGATGGTGAGCTCCTTGCGGCCCATCTGGCGGATCAGCCGGTCGCGCTCCTCCACGAGCACGATGCGGCCCTCGTTGATCACCGCCACGCGATCGGCGATCGCCTCCGCCTCCTCGATGTAGTGGGTGGTCAGGATGATGGTGGTGCCGGCGCCCGGAGCTGCCGCACGATCTGCCACATGCCCTTGCGCAGCTCCACGTCCACGCCGGCGGTCGGTTCGTCGAGGAAGAGCACCTGCGGCGCATGCGCCAGCGCCTTGGCGATCAGCACCCTTCGCTTCATGCCGCCCGAGAGCTCGCGGGTCGCCGCGTCGCGCTTGTCCCAGAGCGAGAGGTCGCGCAGCACGCGCTCCACATGGGCATCGTCGCGGGGCTGGCCGAAGAGGCCGCGGGTGAAGGTCACGGTGTTCCAGACCGTCTCGAAGGGCTCGACGTTCACCTCCTGCGGCACCAGCCCGATCATCGACCGCGCCTCGCGATAGGCGGTGACGATGTCGTGGCCGCCGACGGTGATCGTGCCTTCGCCAAGGCGGGCGATGCCGCAGATCAGCGAGATCAGCGTCGTCTTGCCCGCGCCGTTCGGCCCGAGCAGCGCGAGGATCTCCCCCCGCTCGATCTCGAGAGACGCCCTTGAGCGCCTCGAACCCCGATTCGTAGACCTTGCGGACATCCCTGACCGATACGATCGCCGCCATATGCTCTCCCTCGCCCCGCCTTCCCGGCGCCTCCGGCCAACCCACATGTCGCGCGCGGGCGCGGTGTTCAAGGGGAAGCGGGAAATTCGCCGCCGCATGCCGGGCGGCACCCTTGTGGACATTTTCCGCCGCTCGGCGCAACTGGGTGCTGCAAGATCGAGGCCAGCGCGCGGAGGGTGGCGGTGAACGGAGGGCGCAACCGGTCCGGCCATGGCGGGACCTGCGGGATCTGCGGGCGCAGCCTGCCCGCCCGGGTGCTGACGGCGGTGGATCTGGTCCGGCCGCAGCTGGCGCAGCTGCTCGACGAGAGCGATCCCGACTGGCGGCAGAGCGGCTTCGTCTGTCGCGACGACCTCGCCGCGGCGCGGCGCGCCCATGTCGAGCGGATGCTGCGGGAGGAGCGCGGCGAGCTGACCCGCCTCGACCGCGCCGTGATCGACAGCATCGACCACCGCGGCACGCTGACCATCGACACAGAGGCGGATTTCGCCGGGCGGGCCGGCTTCGGCGACCGCATGGCCGACCGGGTCGCCGCCTTCGGCGGCAGCTGGGCCTTCATCCTGTCCTTCCTCGCGGTGCTGGTGGCCTGGATCGCCTTCAATTCCATCGTGCTCTTCGCCGCGGACAAGTTCGATCCCTATCCGTTCATCCTGCTCAATCTCGTGCTCTCCTGCATCGCCGCGGTGCAGGCGCCGTTCATCATGATGAGCCAGCGCCGCCAGGAGGCCAAGGACCGGCTGCGCGCGGAGAACGACTATCGCGTGAACCTGAAGGCCGAGGTCGAGATCCGGCATCTGCACGAGAAGCTGGACCATCTGCTGGTCCGGCAATGGGAGCGGCTGACCGAGATCCAGCAGATCCAGCTGGAGCTGATGGAGGATCTCGACCGCGACCGCAAAGGCTGAAGCACCGGGTTCGGCCGAGCACCCGACGCGCCCCGCGACCGGGTCGGCCGGGCGGCCGGCCCCTGCCCCGGGCCGGGGTCAGACGGCCAGGCCGGCCGGCGCCTCCAGCCCGTTGGCCCGGCAGGCGGCGGTCAGGGTATTGGCCAGGAGGCAGGCGATGGTCATCGGCCCGACGCCGCCGGGCACCGGCGTGATCGCGCCCGCGACTTCCGCCGCGCTCGCGAAATCCACGTCGCCGACCAGCCGCGCCTTGCCGTCCGGCCCCTCCACCCGGTTGATGCCGACGTCGATGACGGTCGCCCCGGGGCGGATCCAGTCGCCCTTGACCATCTCCGGCCGGCCCACGGCCGCGACGAGGATGTCGGCCCGCGCGCAGGTCGCCGCCAGATCGCGCGTCCGGGAATGGGCGATCGTCACCGTGCAGCTCTCGCCGAGCAGGAGCTGCGCCATGGGCTTGCCGACGATGTTGGAGCGGCCGAGGACCAGCGCATTCGCGCCGCTCAGATCGCCCAGCCGGTCGCGCAGGAGCATGAGGCAGCCGAGCGGCGTGCAGGGCACCAGCGCCTTCTGCCCGGTGGCGAGCCGTCCGACGTTGATGACATGGAACCCGTCCACGTCCTTCTCCGGCGATACCGCGCCGATCACCGCGGCCGTGTCGATCTGCGCCGGCAGCGGCAGCTGCACCAGGATGCCGTGGACCGCGGGATCGGCGTTTAGACGGGCGATGAGCGCCAGCAGCTCCGCCTGGCCGGTCGTCGCCGGCAGGCGGTGCTCCTCGGAGGCCATGCCGGCCTCTAAGGTCTGGCGGCCCTTGTTGCGCACATAGACCTGGCTGGCGGGATCCTCGCCCACGAGGACCACCGCGAGGCCGGGCACGAGCCCCTTGTCGCGCTTGAGATCCGCGACCGCCTCCGCGATCCGCCCGCGCAGTTTCGCCGCAAAAGCCTTGCCGTCGATGATGTCAGCGCCCATCGTCCCGCCCCCCGATCCGTCGAGGGCGCGTTCCTCGCGCGCGATCGACCATTCAATGATGTTCCGCCAGAGCCCCTCGACGAAGGCGGGCTCGAGCCCCGCTCCGCCCCCGCCCGGCGCGTCCGGTCCAGCACCTCGGCCACGCGGCTGTCGATGCGCGCCGGCAACGATATCCGGCGCTTGATCGCGATCGCACGGTCGATGCAGCCGGCCCGGCGGGCGAGGAGCTCCACCAGTTCGGCGTCGATCCGGTCGATCTCGGCCCGCAGATCCGCCATGTTCGGGAAGCATTCGTCTTCGGCCATGGATCATGGCCATAGCGGCATCGGCGGGGGCTCGCAAGGCCGCTCCACACGGGCCGCGGGGCCGTCGCATGCGGGGTTCACGCTCGACAGCCGGGCATCTGCCCTTTCGCGTCAGAAAGTTCCGATTGTCCTCCTGGAGCCCTTAGTGGTCGTCCCGGATGCCGTTACCCGCCCGACCCACTACAGGGAGACACGACAGTTCCTTGCGGACGGAATGCACGAGGGCCTGCACCGTTTGTCGACCGTCGAGCCACAGAATCGGCGCAGGTTGCTCTCTCAGCCAACGCTCATGTTTTGCCAGGTTACGCCCGGGAGCGGCCGGGTCTTCATAGCTTGCAGCCCATTGCCGGAAGGCCGCATGAGCCTCGTGCATATCTCCACCTGGCAGTATTCGCTTGCCGTAGCGGGATGCCTCACGCTGGTCGAGGCGTTGAAGCCGTACGGCAATAGGGACGTAGACGAAGACGATAAGATCAACTGCGCTGACCAAGGCCTCTCCCCAGCCCATGCAAGAGCCCGTGAGAACCCATCCCTCCGTCTCTTCCTGCCGTTCCCCGATCAGACGAACACGATCCTCAATTGGCCGCTTGGTGGTGAAAGGTGGATCAGTTGGCATCCAGTAGAAATCATCAACATCTATCTGAGGAATGGAGAGGAGGCTGGCCAGCGTTGAGCCAAGCGTTGAAGCCCCGGAGCAAGATGCGCCCGTGATGTGTATTCTTGTCCCCGCCATGTTCTGTGCCCCGCCACCTGGTCCGAGCGGATTGAACTACTCTGGGGCATCGAGACTGTGAACTGGCAGCTTTGTCCATGTAGCAGCCCCCGGCCCTTTCCGTCCGCCTGACCGGCGCCGTGGCTGCTGGATTCGACCTCGGGACAGGCAAAGGCCCGATCGACGCTGGTCGATCAGGCCAAGGACCTTTGGCCCCGAGTGGAATGAGAATCGGTGGAGGGGCCGGCGTCAGGCGGCCGGCTCGGGCTCCATGTCCTCGCCGCTGCGGCCGGGGCGGGCGGCCTTGCCGGTCTTGGGGATCGCGGAGATGCCCGAGGAGCCGGTGTCGGGCGCTCGTCGTCGCCGTCGCCGTCGCGATTGAGCGGCTGGCCCTCGATGACCCGGGTGATCTCCTTGCCGGTCAGGGTCTCGTATTCCAGGAGCCCGTTCGCCAGCCGGTCGAGATCGGCGCGCTTCTCGGTCAGGATGCGCTTGGCGGTCTCGTAGCCCTCGTCCACCAGGGCCCGCACCTCGGCGTCGATCAGCTCGTGGGTGTCGGGGCCGGCATTCACCCCGCCGGCCTGCGGCCCGAGATAGGTGAACTGCTCGCCGGCGTAGTCGATGTTGCCGAGTTTGTCGGACATGCCGAACTTGGTGACCATGGCCCGCGCGATGCGGCTGACCTGCTGGATGTCGCTGGCGGCGCCGCTCGTCACGTTGTCCGGCCCGAAGACCAGTTCCTCGGCCACCTTGCCGCCCATGGCCATGGCGATCATGGACTTGTATTTCGCCATGGTCACCGAAAGCTGATCGCGCTCCGGCAGGGACAGCACCAGGCCGAGCGCCCGGCCACGCGGGATGATGGTCGCCTTGTGGATCGGGTCGTGCTGCGGCACGTTCAGCCCGACGATGGCATGGCCGGCCTCGTGATAGGCGGTGAGCTTCCTCTCCTCGTCGGTCATGACCATGGACCGCCGCTCGGCGCCCATCATCACCTTGTCCTTGGCATTCTCGAAATCCATCATCGTCACGAAGCGCTTGCCGGTCCGCGCCGCGGTCAGCGCCGCCTCGTTCACGAGATTGGCGAGATCGGCGCCGGAGAAGCCCGGCGTGCCGCGGGCGATGATGCGCAGATCCACGTCGGCCGCCAGCGGCACCCGCCGGGCGTGCACGCCGAGGATCTTCTCGCGACCCTTGATGTCGGGGTTGGTGACCTGCACCTGCCGGTCGAAGCGGCCGGGGCGCAGCAGCGCCGGGTCGAGCACGTCGGGGCGGTTGGTGGCGGCGATGATGATGACGCCCTCGTTGGCCTCGAAGCCGTCCATCTCCACGAGGAGCTGGTTCAGCGTCTGCTCGCGCTCGTCGTTGCCGCCGCCGTAGCCGGCGCCGCGGTGGCGGCCGACGGCGTCGATCTCGTCGATGAAGACGATGCAGGGCGCGTTCTTCTTGGCCTGCTCGAACATGTCGCGCACGCGGGAGGCGCCGACGCCCACGAACATCTCGACGAAGTCGGAGCCCGAGATGGTGAAGAAGGGCACACCCGCCTCGCCGGCGATGGCGCGGGCGAGCAGCGTCTTGCCGGTGCCCGGGGGACCGACCAGCAGCGCGCCCTTGGGGATCTTGCCGCCGAGGCGCGAGAATTTCTGCGGGTCGCGCAGGAACTCGACGATCTCCTCGAGCTCCTCCTTGGCCTCGTCGATGCCGGCAACGTCGTTGAAGGTCACCTTGCCGTGCTTCTCGGTCAGGAGCTTGGCCTTGGACTTGCCGAAGCCCATGGCACCGCCGCGCCCGCCGCCCTGCATCCGGTTCATGAAGAAGATCCAGACGCCGATCAGCAGGAGGAAGGGCAGCCAGAGGCCGAGGGCGGAGATGAAGCCCGACTGCTCCTGCGGCGCGGCCTGGATCTCGACCTTGTGCTCGCGCAGGTCGGGCAGCACATCGGTATTGCGCGGCTGCACGGTCTGGTAGGCGATGCCGTCGGTGGAGGTCACATAGACGCGCTCGCCGTCGAGGCGAACGGCGGAGACCTGCCCGGCCTCGACCCGGTTGAGGAAATCCGAATAGCTGATCTCGCGGCCCATCGAGGTGCGGCTGCCGTTCGAGAAGACGTTGAAGAGCGCGACCATCAACAGGAAGAGGATGATCCAGAAGGCGATATTCTTGCCATTGCCCACGGGCGGTATCTCCTAAGACGTCCGGGAAGCCGGCGATGCCGCCTCGCAGGCTTGAGCCACTAACATAAGGCCTCACCGTCCGGATTCAACGTCCGATCGTGCCTCCCACGGCGGCGTGAGCGGCGGGACGAGGCTGGCCCGGACGCGGGGGTCCGGGCGGAGGAGCGGTGCGGCGACCAGCTCGCCCCGATGCCAGAGCGCCGGCGTGGTCAGGAGCGTCTCGCGCGCCTGCCTCCGGGCCCGCCAGTCAGGGCAGCGGTCCAGGCCCTCAGGCCCGAGTGCACCGACCAGGACATCCGCGCCGGCGACATCCGCCTCGATCCTCCAGCGCCGGTCCCAGACCCGCGCGGCGAGCGGAACCGGCGGCGCGACCCGCGCGGGCTCGCGCCGGACGGCGATGCGCCCGCCGGCCCTGGGGCGCAGGACGCAGCCCTGGAGCGTGATCCCCTGCCCGATCCGCCCGTCGAGCAGGGCCGCCCGCGCGGCGGCGAGCGACGCGAATCGCGGCCGGTAGATCGCGCCGGAGACCCAGGCGAGCACCCCGGCGAGCACGCGCAGCTGCAGCTCCTCCGTTCCGGAGCGCAGCGCCGCGATGTCGATGAGCGCATCCCCGCCGGCCCTGGCCGGACCGCGGCGCGGGCCAGATCCCCCGCCGCGACCTCGAGGCGCGCGGCGCGCCCGCGCCATCGCGGCGGCCGTCGCCGCGAGCCGCTCGGCGCCGAGACCCAGCGGCGCCAGCTGCTCCATCGCCGCCCGCGCCCGGATCCGGTCGAAGCGCAGGTCCGCATTCCCCGGATCCTCGGTCCAGGCCATTCCCTGCGCCGCCAGCCAGTCCCGCAGCGACGCGCGGCTGGTCCCGAGCAGCGGGCGCAGCCAGCAGATGCCCTCGGAACGGGTTCGGGGCGCCATGGCGGCGAGCCCGTCGACCCCCGATCCGCGGGCGAGGCGCATCAGGAAGGTCTCCGCCTGATCGTCAAGCGTGTGGCCCAGCGCCACGGTGGTGATGCCGCGCTCCGCGGCCCAACCCGCGATCAGCCCCCGCCGGGCGGATCGCGCGCGGGCCTGGAGATTGCCACTCCCCCCGCGATCGGACCAGCGCAGCACCGCATGGGGGATACCGCGGTCCCGGCAGAGGCGGCCGACCTCGGCGGCCTCGGCCGCGCTCTCCGGGCGCAGGCCGTGGTCGACCGTCACCGCGGCGAGGCTGTGGCCGGTCTCGGGACAGAGCGCGTGCAGGAGCAGGGTCAGGGCCAGCGAATCGCCGCCCCCCGATACCGCCACGCCGAGCGGTCCCGCCGGCAGGCCCAGGAGCGCCGACCGCACCGCGGCGAGCGGCAGCCCGCCGGGGGTCACTGGCAGCGAAGCGACGCCCGCTTGGCCGCCACGTCGCCGGCGAGGCTCGAGCCCGGATAACGCATGTCGACCTCGTTCAGGGTCAGGCAGGCCTCCTCGATCTGGCCGAGCTCGCTCAGGCTGATCGCGAGGCGATAGAGCGCCTGGGGGGCGATCGGATCGGTGGGCGCGCCGCTGAAGGCGTCGAGGAAGCTGCGCGCCGCGGACCGCCACTCGCCTTGCGCCGCGAGCGCCTCGCCGCGCCGGTACTGCGCCTCGCTCGCGAAGGGGCTGCCGGGATAGGTGGCGAGGAAGCCGTCGAAGAGGGTCACGGCCTTGGCGTTGTCCCCGCTCTCGGCGGCGGCGACCGCGGCGTCGAAATCGGATTCCTCGGTGACGGTCAGCTCGACCGGCGGCGGGGCCGTGCCGGACGCCGCGCCCGGGGCGCCTTCGGCGGAGGGCCGGGGCATCGGCCGGGTGAAGCCGCCGCCCAGGAGCTCGGGCGTTCCCAGGACGGCGGTATCGCCGCCCTCGAGCTCGGTCAGCCGGAACTCGATGTCGCCGATCTGGTTGCTGGCATCCTGGAGGATCCGGGCGAGGTCGTTGCTCAGCACCTCGACGCGGCCGGTGAGCCGGCGCAGTTCCGCCTCGAGCGCGTCGAGCCGGGTCAGCGCGCTCGCCGGCGCCGTGGAGAGCCCGCCGGCGGCGCCGCTCTGCACAAGCTGGTCGCGCAACTGCTGCACCTGGCCGTTCAGCACGCCCAGCTCGGCGCGGATGTCCGCGACGGTCTGGGCCTTCTGCGCCATGGCCGGCGCGCCCGCCACCAAGGCGAGCGCGAGCACCGCTGCCGTTGCCAGATGCGCCGCCTTGCGCATGTCCCCGCCCTCCTTCGATGCCGCCCGCCCGGTCAGCTCCCCGTGCCGCCGGTCACCACGGTGACCGCGCGCCGGTTCTGCGCGAAGCAGCTCTCCTGCGCGCAGGTTGCCACCGGGCGCTCGCGCCCGAAGGTGATGATGCTGATGCGCTGGTCGGGAATGCCCTGGCTGACCATGTAGTTGCGCACGGCGCTGGCGCGGCTCGAGCCCAGCGCCATGTTGTATTCGCCGGTGCCGCGTTCGTCGGCGTGGCCCTCGATCAGGATCGGTGCCCCCGGGTTCTGGACCAGCCAGCCGATCTGGGCGTTGAGCGTGCCGATCGCCTCGGCGCTGAGCGTGCTCTGGTCGACCGCGAAGAGCACCCGGTCCGAGATCGCGGTGCCCGGCAGCGTGCCGCCGACGCCGCCGCCGGCCGCGTCGAAGGCGCCGCCGCCCGCCGTGCCGCTGCCGCCGTAGCCGGTGCCGCCCGAGGTGGGCACGGTGACGTTGCCGCCGGCGCAGGCCGATGCCAGCAGCGCGATCGCCAGCAACCCGCCGGTTCTGACTGACTTCATCCTATCCTCCGCGTTCTCGCGCCCGGTCCCGGGCGAATTCTGGCTCATCCGAGCAGCCCCGACCAGGACGGATCCGAGGCGAAACCCGCCGTGGGCACCTTGCGCAGATTCCGCCCCGTGATGTCCACCGAATAAATCTGCGGCCCCCCGGTGTCGCCCGGCGTCTCGCGGAAGAACATCAGCACGCGCCCATTCGGCGCCCAGGTCGGCCCCTCGTCGATGTAGCTCGCCGTCAGCAGCTTCTCGTTCGAGCCGTCGGTACGCATTACCCCGATGTGGAAGCGGCCGCCGACGATCTTGGTGAACGCGATCATGTCGCCGCGCGGCGACCAGACCGGGGTGGCGTAGCGGCCCTCGCCGAAGCTGATGCGCCGGGCCTCGCCGCCGCCGGCCGACATCACGTAGAGCTGCTGCGTGCCGGCGCGGTCGCTCTCGAAGACGATCTGCCCGCCGTCGTTGGAGAAGGCCGGCGCGGTGTCGATCGAGGCGGTCTGGGTGAGCTGGGCGCGCCGGCGCGAGGCGAGGTCGACCACGAAGATGTCCGAGCCCGTGCCGGTGGAGGCGGAATAGACCGCGCGCGACCCGTCCGGCGAGAAGCGCGGCGCGAAGGTCATGCCCTGGGCGTCGTCGAGTACCTGCCGGCGCCCGCCGCCCGCCTCGATCATCAGGACCCGCGGCGCGCCCTGCTCGTAGCTGGTATAGAGGATCTGGCTGGCCGAGCGCGAGATGCGCGGCGTGAGCACCAGGGCGTTGCCGTCAGTCAGCATCACCGGATTGGCGCCGTCGTAGTCCATGACTGCGATCTGCTTGCGCCGCGCGCTCTTGGGCCCGCTCGCCGCGATATAGGCCACGCGGCTGTCGAAATAGCCTCCCTCGCCCGTCAACCGCGAATAGACCGCATCCGCCACCTTGTGGCCCATGCGCCGCCAGGCCTGGGCGGTGCCCTCGAACTGCAGCCCCTCGCCGAGCTGGGTCTGGGCGAAGACGTCCCAGAGCCGGAAGCGCACCGAGACCCGGTCGCCCCGCTGGCCGGCCGCTCCGGTGATCAGCGCCTGGGCATTGATCGCCTTCCAGTCGGCGAATTGCACCGGCGCGTCGAAATTGGTGATCCGGCCGATATGGGCATTGCTCGGGATCTCGCGGAAGAGCCCGGTGCCTGTGAGGTCGTCGATGACGACCTGGGTGATGCGCGCCGCCAGGTCGGCCGCCTCGGCGCTGTCCGGCACGAAGCCCGGGGCGGCGAAGGGCATCGGCTCGATCACGCCCTCGGTGATCTCGATGCGGAGCGGCGCCTGCGCCGCCGCGGCGAAGGGACGGAGCGCGATTGCCGCCGGCAGGCCGACGACGAGGCTGCGGCGAAGCGAATTTACCATGAAACCATCCCCTCGGGATTGAAGACCACTTCGATGTTGCGCCATTGCGCGAACTTGTCGCGCGGAAGCTCGCTATAGGGCGAACAGCGCAGGAGTGCACGCCGTCCCGCCTCATAGGCCTGCTGGAAGCGCGAATCCGGCGCCGGGACCGGCTCGATCAGCCGGATCGAGCCCGAGATGACGGCGCCGTCCGCGGCGAGCTCGGCCGCGAGCACAACGCGCAGCTCCTGGGCGTCGCGCAGCCCCGCCGGCACGTTCCAGCAACGCTGCACCGCGAGCTTCAGCCCCTCCTTCTCGCCGCCGGTGAGCGGCGGGCCGACCGGCAGCGAGGTGGCCGAGGGCGCGGCGGGCGCGGCCGGTGCCGCGGGGGCGGCTGGCGCCGGGGCGGCGGCGGCCTGGTCTCGCCGGCGCCCTGGCGTCGATCTCGCGCTGGACCTCCTTCTTCAGCGCCGCCATCACCTGGTTCGCCGGATCCGGGCTCGGCTTGGCCTGCTCCGGCCGGGCCCGCGGCCGACCCGCATTGGCGAAGCGCCAGAGTGGCTGGCGGCGCGGGCTCGGCCACCGGCTCGGGTTCCGCCGCGGGCGGGTTTCCCGTGTCCTCGGGCCGCGGCGCCTCGGCCTCCAGGGCGGGGCGCGACCGCCGCCTGCGGATCTCGGCCGGGCGCGCGGGATCGGGCGGCTCCGGCACCGCCTCGGGCGCGATCCGCGCCACCGGCCGCGGCCGGGGCGGCGTCACCGCGGTGGGCGGAGCGAGCGTGACCACCCGCGGCACCACGCTCGAGAGCTCGGGCTCGGCCACCGCGAGCGGTGCCGAGGGGTCGAAGGGGGCGGCGAGGCTCGCGACCTCCTCGGGGGCGGCATCCTCCTCGGGCGCCGGCGGCACCTCGCTCGAGGGGCCACGCACCACCTCCGGCAAAGGCGCGGGCGGGCGCTCGGCCGGCGGGGCGGCATCGGGTGGGGACGGCGGCTCGGGCGGCGCCGCGGTGTCGCGCGGCGCCTCCGCCGAGGCCTGGGCGGCGGCGAATTCCGCCTCGGTGACGAAGCTCACCTCCGTGACCCGGATCGCCTCGCGGTCGGAGGGCTTCAGCCAGGGCAGGCCCCAGACCGCGAGCGCGATCAGCGCCGCGTGGCCCGCTGCCGAGACGATCGCGCCTGTGGGCATGCGCACGACGGTCTAGCCGTCCTGCCCGTCGAACCTCGGGCCGCCCTGCTCCGTCACCAGGCCGATATTGTGGAATCCGCTGGCGTTGAGCGCGCCCATGACCTGCATGACGCCCTCGTAGGACGTCGCGCCGTCGGCCCGCAGGAAGACCTTGTCGCTCTCGCGCTCCGCCGCGACCGCCCGCAGGAGCGGGATGAACTCCGACCGGCTCACCACCTCGTTCTGCACCAGGATCTCGCCCTCGGCGGTCAGCGCCACGGTCAGCGGCTCCTCGCGCTCGCTGGGCAGCGGCGCGGCGGCGGTCTTGGGCAGCTCGATCGGCACGCCCACGGTCAGGAGGGGTGCCGCCACCATGAAGATGATCAGGAGCACCAGCATGACGTCGACCATCGGCGTGACGTTGATCTCCGACATCGGGCGGCGCTTGTTGCCGCGCCGGCCGCGCCGGCCGCGGTTGCGCACCGCGCCGCCGAGGAAGACCGCCATCTCAGGCGCCCGCCTTGTCGAGCTGGCGCGACAGGATCATGGCGAATTCGTCGGCGAAGCCCTCGTAGCCGCCGAGCACCGCGTCGCTGTCCTGGTTGAGCTTGTTGAAGAAGATCACCGCCGGGATCGCGGCGAGCAGCCCCAGTCCGGTGGCGAGCAGCGCCTCGGCGATGCCGGGCGCGACCACGGCGAGGTTGGTCGATTGCTGGAGCGCGATCTCCTCGAAGGCGTGCTTGATGCCCCAGACCGTGCCGAAGAGCCCGACGAAGGGCGCGATCGAGCCCACCGTGGCGAGGAAGGTCAGCCCGCGGTTGAGCTCATCCGCCTCGCGGCCGATCGCCACGTTCATCGCCCGCTCGATGCGGGCCTGGGTGCCGGCGATCAGCCCGCCGTCCTTTCGGTGCGAGCGCCGCCATTCGGTCATGCCGGCGGCGAAGATCCGCGCCGCCGCCCCGGGCGGCTCCGGCCCGACCCGGTCGTAGACGGTGTCGAGCGGCTCGCCCGACCAGAAATCCGCGTCGAAGGCGCGCGCCTCCTCGCGGGCGCGGCGCATGTCCAGGGTCTTCTGGATGATGATCGCCCAGGACCAGAAGGAGGCGGCGATCAGGACGAGCATCACGATCTTGACCGTGAAGGTCGCCCGCAGGAACAGCGCCAGCAGCGAGAAATCGATCTGCTGTGCCGCGGCGAGGGTATCGGTTTCCATGCGTGCCTGCTGATGCTTGCTCGGGAAGTCGGCCGTGTTCGTCCGGCCTCGGCGGGTCCTCGTCCCTTGCCGCGGCCTATTGCCGAAAAATCCCGCTTCTGTCTAGGGGGCGCGCGGTCCGGACCGGGGCTCTCGCAGCTTAAGCGAACTCCTTCTTACCCGACCGCCCCGCAACGAAACGAAGACAGCGCCCCGCCGGGCGGGATGGTGACCTTGGCCTGCCTGGAACTCGGGCGGAGGGGGACGTTGCCCGGTGCAATACGCCTACAATCCGGGCAGCATCCCGCCAAGGGCCGCGCGCACCGGCTCGGGCAGGCGCCGCGGGCGGCCGTCGCGGCCGAGGCAGACCACGTCGACCTCCGCCGCCACCAGCAATTCGTCCGTGCGCCAGACCTCCTGGATCAGCCGCGCCCGCGCGGCGGTGACCGCCGCTGCCGTCGTGCGCACCGTCAGCACGTCCTGAAAGCGCGCCGGAGCGCGGTAGTCCACCGAGAGCGCGCGCACCGCGAAGACGGTTCCCTGCTCGCGCTCGAGCGCCACCTGGTCGATGCCGGCCGCGAGCAGCGCCTCAGTACGCGCCCGCTCGATGAACTTCAGGTAATTGGCGTAATAGACGATCCCGGCGAGATCGGTGTCCTCGTAATAGACCCTGAGCTCGAAGCGATGCGCCGTCATGCGCCCGGATGCCGGATCTCGTGCACCGCGAGGTTCGCGTCGACCGTGCAGGTATGCAGCCGCCCGCCATCGGTCACGCGCACCAGCGCCAGGCCGTCGGCGCCGGTCCCGGCGAGCGTCGCCGTCACTTCGGCCGGATCCTTGCCGACATGGGCCGCGACCGCCTCGGCGCAGGCGCGCTCCTGGGCCGCGGCGGGGTCAGTTGCACCGCCGGGCCCCTCCCCCGCGCCCGCGCAGGCGGCGAGCGGGGCGGCGAGCAGCAGGATCGGAAACGGAACGCGCCTGCGCATGGCCCGGCCCTCACGCGATGATTCGTCCCGCGATCATGCCCCGCCCCGCCGTTGCCCGCCAGCCGGCGGGCGCCGGGCACGGGGGGCTATCGCATCTGGCGCCTTTTCCTCTTCGACCGTCCCGCGAGAAGATGAGGGCAGCGCCCGGCCCGGGCGGGGCGAGGGCTCATCAGAACGCGGCGACGCGACCCACGAACCAGACGGCGGCAATGCTGCCCATCAGATAGCTCGCCACCGCGATCCCCCGGCCGCCCGGTCGGGTCGCCCAGGTCATCGTCGCCGGATAGAGCCGCCGGAGCAGGAATCCGACGATGATGACCATCGCGATGAACATCAGCTGCCCGGCCTCGACCCCGAGGTTGAAGGCGAAGAGCGCCGGCGGCACCTCGCCCTCCGGCAATCCCACCTCGAGCAGCGCCCGGGCGAAGCCGAGCCCGTGCAGCAACCCGAAGGCGAAGGCCACGACCCAGGGGTAGCGCTCCGTTAGTCGCAGCCCGCGCCCTTCGGGACGGGCGAGCTCGGCGGCGAGGAACATGATCGAGAGCGCAACGACGGCCTCGACCGGCGGCGCCGGCACCACGATCCAGCCGAGCGCCGCTGCGGCCAGGC
Source organism: Rhodovulum sp. (assembly GCA_020637615.1). GTDB lineage: Bacteria > Pseudomonadota > Alphaproteobacteria > Rhodobacterales > Rhodobacteraceae > Amaricoccus. Next base: position 37,720 of record JACKKC010000007.1, on the reverse strand, counting down.
TCAGGGAATGCGCGACCGTGAAGGCGGTCACCGCCCCGACGAGCTGCCGCCGGTCCCGGATCAGCAGGATCAGCGCGAAGACGAACATCAGATGGTCGATCCCGCGCAGGATATGATCGACCCCGAGCGCGAAATAGGTCGAGATCACCCCGAGCCGTCCCTGCGGCGCCGGCACGCGGAAGCCGGGGCTCGCCGCCGTCAGCCGCTGGCTCTCCGCCCTGCCCGGCACCAGTTCGTAGCGCACCAGAACGTCCGTCTCGGTCAGCTCCAGCCCCTCGATGGTGATCTCGCCGCCTTCGAGCCCGCCCGGACAACGGGAGATCCAGGCCGCCACGAAGGCGGCGCCGTCGAATTCGAGCGGTCCGGGCTCCCGCGGGTCGCAGGTCTCCGGCAGGACCGCGGCGATCTGCATCGGTCCGCCCGCGCCCGCCGGCACCTTCCAATAGACCTGCCAGGCGTCCCCGCCGAGCGCCCGCAGGTCGAGAAAGCCCGGCTGCAGCGCGTGCGGCATCGCCGGCCCCGCCCAGAGGCTCGGCAGCAATGCCGCGAGAAACGCCAGGGACGCCACGAATCCGGTTCGCCAGGCCTTCCGGATGCGGGCACCGGGGCCGGAAGCGGCCCGCTCCCGCCGAGCGCGGCCCGGATTCCGGACGGACGGGAACCGGGGCGGACGGGTAGAAAAGGCCCCTGCTCTCCTCGCTCCGCTCAAGTCCGCTCCCCCAGACGCCGCCGATCTTTGGTGTCCCAGATCACGCCGGACCACAAGACTCGGAAAACCAAGGGCAATGTGCTAGGCCGTTGAACCGTGAGGTCCAAGCGGCAGCGGCGCCATCCGGCGGGCCCCGGGCGCGGGCCTGGATCTTCTGGCGCGAACCGACAAAAGGAGCGCAGCGTGGCCCTGGATCCGCTCATCCTCTCGCGACTCCAGTTCGCATTCGTGATCAGCTTCCACATCATCTTTCCCGCCTTCACCATCGGCCTGGCCGCATGGCTCGCGACCGTGGAAGGCCTGCGCTTCGCCACCGGGCGCGCGGTCTATCGGCGGATCTTCGATTTCTGGCTGAGGATATTCGCCGTGTCCTTCGGGCTGGGCGTGGTGAGCGGGATCGTGATGGCCTTCCAGTTCGGCACCAACTGGAGCGTGCTCGCCGAGCGGGCCGGGCCGATCCAGGGGCCGCTGATCGGCTACGAGGCCTTCACGGCCTTCCTGCTGGAGGCGACGTTCTTCGGAGTCATGCTGCTCGGGCGTGACCGGGTCAGGCCCGGCACCTATCTTCTCGCCTGCTGCATGGTGTCGCTCGGCACCATTCTCTCGTCCTTCTGGATTCTCGCCAACAACACCTGGATGCAGGTACCGATCGGACATGAGGTGATCGACGGCCGGTTCGTCCCGACGGACTGGCGCGGGATCGTGCTCGGCCCGGTGATGCTGACCCGCTGGCTGCACATGCTGCTCGCGGCCTTCCTGACCACTGCGATCTGCGTGGCGGCCACCGGCGCCTGGTACGTGCTGCGCGACATCCACCGCGCCGAGGCGCGGGTGATGCTGACCTGGGGCCTCGGGCTCGCCGCCGTGCTGATCCCGATGCAGATGTTCCTCGGCCATCTCAACGGTCTCTATGTCTACGAGCACCAGCCGGCCAAGTTCGCCGCGATCGAGGCGCGCTGGAAGGACGAGCAGCCCGGGACCGAGGTCTGGCTCGCCTGGCCCGACGCGGCGCGGCAGGAGAACCTCCTCTCGATCGAGACGCCGGGCATCGGCAGCTTCATCGCCACGGGAGAATGGGACGCGCCGATGACGGGACTGGAGAGCTTTCCGGAGGAGGACCGGCCGCCGGTGGTGATCCCGTTCTTCGGCTTCCGCATCATGGTGGGCATGGGGCTGGTCATGCTGGCGGTTTCCTGGATGGGGACGCTCCTGCGCGTCACGGGACAGCTCGAGACCAGCCGATGGTTCCTCTGGGTGACATTCCTGGCCTTCCCGAGCGGGTTCATCGCCGTGCTGACCGGCTGGTACACCGCCGAGGTCGGTCGCCAGCCCTGGGTGATCTACGGCCTCCTGCGCACCGAGGATGCGGTGACTCCGGCGCTGACGACCACCGATGCGCTGATCTCGCTCGTGGTCTTCGTGCTCGTCTACGGCATCCTCGGGGGCTTCGGCGTGCGCTACATCTACAAGCTCCTGCGCGAGGGGCCGAGCGGGCCGTCCGGGGCCGCCCCCGGCGCCTATGGCAGCCGCCGCCCCTTTGCCCGCGGGGACGGTCCCGGCGTCGCGGACGGGAGATAGGCCGATGGAGATCTTCAGCCTCGCGCATCTCTGGGCCGGGATCATCGCCGTCGCGATCCTCGTCTACGTGCTGCTCGACGGCTTCGACCTCGGCGTCGGCATCCTCTTCGGAATGACGCGGGACGGAGCGAAGCGCGGCCCGATGATGGCGGCGATCGCGCCCTTCTGGGATGGCAACGAAACCTGGCTCGTGGTGATCGGCGCCTCCCTCTTCGCGGCGTTCCCGGCGGTCTATGCGGTCTTTCTCAGCGCCTTCTACCTGCCGGTGCTGCTCCTGCTGGTCGGCCTGATCTTTCGCGGCGTCGCCTTCGAGTTCCGCTACCGCAGCGAGCGCATACGCGGGGTCTGGGACTTCGGCTTCGCCGCCGGCTCGACGATGGCCGCCTTCGTCCAGGGCGCGGCGGTCGGCGCGATGATGCGGGGCATTCCCGTCGAGGACGGGCAATTCGCCGGGACGAGCCTCGAGTGGCTACATCCGTTTCCGGTCCTGACCGGGATCGGGCTGGTCCTGGGTTACGCCCTGCTCGGGGCCTGCTGGCTGGTGCTGAAGACCGAGGGGGCGGTTGCCGACTGGGCGCGGGACATGGTCTTCTGGATGGCGATCGGCGTTCTCGCCATCGTCGGGCCGGCGATCGTGGCGGCCCTGACCGTCGACATGAGCCCGGGGCTCACCCAGGCCGCCGCCCGGTTCGGGATGCTGAGCAGCCTCGGCGCCGCCGTCGGCTTCTACGCGCTGCTTCTGCTGGTCGCCTGCGCCCGCCTGCGGCTCGACGGGATGCTCTATCCGCTCGGGGCGCTGTTCTTCGCCGCGACATTCGTGGCGCTCGCGGGCATGATGTGGCCCTACATGATTCCCTACACTCTCACCGTCCAGGACGCCGCCGCGCCCGAGGCCTCGCTGCGGTTCATGCTCTTTGCCGGGGTCGTGATCCTGCCCGTCGTCGCGATCTACACGATCGGGGTCTACTGGCTGTTCCGCGGCAAGGTGGCTTCGTCCGAGGAGCCCTGACGCGAACCACGGGCGAACCGATCGGCCAAGGGACGCCTCGCGCCGGTTCGTCGGCCGGAACGCGTGAGCATGGAGGCCGAGGGTGGGCGGGTCTCGTCGCCGGTGGGTAATCCGCGTCGAGAATACGGCGATTCCGCCCCGGATCATCGCATCCGTCGAAACCTGTAGAGCAACCTTCCGCAAGCGGTCGCCCATGCAAGGCACCTGCCCGCGGGTCTGCATTGGTGGTTGTATATGATTAGGACTCCTGTATACTTGACCAGAGAGGTGGCAGTTGTCTTCGCAATCCCGGCAGATCGTCACGGCGTTCCAGCGGCTCGCGCTGTTCTGGCGTGCCAGTCAGTGGCAGGTGGCCAAGAAACTCGGCCTCAACCCGACCCAGGGGGAGGTCCTGGCGCGGGTGGCGGCGCGGCCGGAACGGGCGGCGGATCTGGCCGCCACGCTCGGGATCTCCCATGCCAGTCTGAGCGACACGGTCTCCGCGCTCGACCGGAAGGGGCTGGTCCGCCGCCGCCCCGATCCCGACGACGGCCGCGCCCGCCGGGTCGCGGCGACCGACGCGGGGAAGGTCATGGCCGCCCGGATGCCGGAAGCGCCCGCCGCCCTGGAGGATGCGATCACCGGTCTGGCCGAGGCCGAACGCGGCGCGCTGCTGCGGGCGCTCGTGCTGATCATCCGTTCCTTGCAGGAGGCGCGCGCCATCCCCGTGCAGCGCATGTGCCTGACCTGCCGCCATTTCCGCCCGCATGTCCATGACGATCCGGCGCGACCGCATCACTGCGCCTTCGTCGATGCCGCCTTCGGCGATGCCGCCCTGCGGCTGGAGTGCGCGGATCACGAGACCGCCAGGGACGAGGAGGCCGCCCGCGCCCGGGTGGTGTTTTCGGCCATGCGGTGAACGGGGCGCCCGGTATGCCGCTGCAACGGCCCGGACGCCCCGAATGCAACCCCTCCGTCACGAAAGGAAGCATCCGATGATGACACAGATACGATCCCTTTGCCACGCGCCCGGCGTGGTGGCGGCACTGACGCTCGTCGCCGCCGCGGCCGACGCGCACGAGCTCGCCGCCGAGGCGGGCAATGCGGAGCGCGCGGCCTTCGACATCGTCGCCGCCGACATCGCCACGGACGGCCGCCATGCGATCTTCACCATGTCGGTGGCCGGCACGCCGGGCGCGGACCGGCCCGAGGCGGCGGGCGGGCTCGCGGGGGCGCCGGTCTTTTCCTACGTCTGGCCGACCACGCTCGACCCGTCTGTCGTGGGGTTCGAGGCCGGCGCGGGCATCCTTGCCTTCGCGGTCACCATCCATCCCGATTTCGACGACACGCCGCTCTTCGACGAGAGCGGCTCCGGCACCACCGGTGACGACGGCGGAAGCTGGCACAGCCATTGGGTCGTTCTCGGGCCCGACGAGGCCTGCGGGCCGGGCGCGCTCAAGGTCATCGACATCCCCGAGGGCGTGACGCCGCCGCTGCCGCTGACCTGGCCGGGCCTGCCGATCCTGATCGACAGCCCCGGCTGGTCGCCGGTCTTCGACGGGCCGCAGCTAAGCGTGACGGTGCCATTCGCCGATATCGGCGCGGTGGAGGCGGCGCGCTTCGACGGGGTGGCCGCCGCCCTTCGGGTCGATGCCAACATTCACGCGCCGCTTCTCTGCGTGACGGACGTCTTCGATGTGGCTTCGGGCGACCTGAGCCTGCCGGGCCGGGTCGGCCAGTGAGAGACCGGGCGCGGCGGCCAGCCCGCCGCGCTTCCCACGACAAGGATCGGAACGATGGAGACGGCCCCCTTCTTCGCGGCGGACTGGCTGAACACGGAGCGGCCAATCGCGCTGGCGGATTTCCGCGGCCGGGTCCTGGCGGTCGAGGTGTTCCAGATGCTCTGCCCCGGCTGCGTGCTGCACGGCCTGCCGCAGGCGCAGCGCCTGGCGCAGACCTTCGAGGCGCGGGATCTCGCGGTCATCGGCCTGCACAGCGTCTTCGAGCACCATGAAGGCAACAGCCGCGAGACGCTCGCCGCCTTCCTGCACGAATGGCGCATCCGCTTTCCCGTCGCCATCGACGCGCCGGGCGAAGGCCCGATGCCGCGAACCATGGCGGCCTGGGCGTTGCAGGGCACGCCGAGCCTGGTGCTCTTCGACAGGAAGGGCGCGATGCGGGCGCGGCATTTCGGGCAGGTGGCCGATCTCGCGCTCGGGGCCGAGGTCATGACGCTGATCGGCGAGGCCGCGGCGCGATGACGCGAGCCGTGCCCGCGGTCGCGCCGAAGGCGTAGTTCTGGTGGGATCACATGCAATCACTGGCCCGAATCAATCCGCCGGAGACGGCATCAGGCGCGCGACGCCTTGACCGCGCGCTCGACCAGCTCGCGGCCCGGCGCGAGCTGACTTTCGAGATCGAGCTGCTGGGCGGGAACACCGCGGGCGGCGCAGGCGGCATTGACGCGGTCGATCAGCCTGCCGCCGGTGGCGGCCTGCGCGGCGGCCGCGGCCTTCACGATCTCCTGGGCATCCTTCAGCGGCATGTGCCGCGCCAGGCCGAAGGCCAGCGCCTCGGCATAGGCGGCGCCGCCGTTCAGCTCGATCGCCGCGGCCATGCGGGCGGGATCGGGCCGCAGATCGGCCACCAGCGCCGTGGCATGGCGCAGACCCGCCCCCGCCGCGACCGCCATCGGCGGCAGGCAGAGCCATTCCACCGCCCAGGCCGCGCCGTCGCGCTCCTCCGTCTGGAGGAGCGCCTGCTGCGCGAGGCCCGCCTGCGCCGCGCTAAAGCGCGCGAGCGTGACCAGCGTTTCGGCCAGGACCGGATTGGCCTTCTGCGGCATGGTCGAGGAGCCGCCGCCCGCGCCCGCCGCCGCCTCGGCGATCTCGCTGCGGCCGAGCAGGACCAGATCCGCGCCGATGCGGCCCGTGAGGCCGGAGACCATCGCCAGCCAGTTGGCGAATTCGACGAGCCCGTCGCGCTCCACGTGCCAGGGCTTGGCGGGGCAGCCGAGGCCGAGCTCGGCGGCCAGCGCCTCCATCACCGGGATGCCCCGCTCGCCCAGCGCCGCGAGATTGCCGGAAGCGCCGCCGAATTGCAGGAGGAGGAGCCGGGGCCGCAGCTCGCCCAGCCGGTCGCGGCACCGCGCCAGCGGCGCCATCCAGCCGGAGATGCGCAGGCCGAAGCTGGTCGGGGTGGCGATCTGCGACCGGGTTCGCCCGGCCATGGGCAGACCCGCGTGACGCCCGGCCGCCGCGCCGAGCGCCCCCACGAGCGCGGCGAGGCGCGTATCGAGGATCTCGAGCACGGGGTGGAGGCGCAGCGCCAGCCCGGTGTCCATGGCATCCTGCGAGGTGGCGCCCCAATGCAGGAAATCGCCGTGCGGCGGCGCGATGCGCGCGCGCAGCGCCTTGACGAGGCCCGGGACCGGGATGCCGGCCGCCTCGGTCGCGGCCCCGAGATCCGCCGCCGCGATCCCGACCCCCGCCAGCGCCTGCGCGATCGCCGGGCCCGCCGCGGCGGGGATCACGCCCAGCCGCGCCTCGACGCGCGCCAGCGCCGCCTCGAAGCGCAGCATGGCGGCGATCTCGGCCTCGGCGCTGAAATGCGCCGCGATCTCGGCGTCGCCGTAGAGACCGGCCATGAGCGGGCTCTCGAAGGCGGCGACGGCCATCGCCCTCAGGCCTCCCGCAGCCCGAGAATTGCCCGGGCCTGCCGCCAGCTCGCCACCGGGCGGCCGTGCTCGGCGCAGAGCGCCACCGCGCGGCGCACGAGGGCGGCATTCGACGGCGCCAGCCTGTCCGCGTCGAGCCGCACGTTGTCCTCGAGCCCGGTGCGCACATGCCCCCCGGCGGCGATGCACCATTCGTTGAGCGTGATCTGATGGCGCCCGATGCCCGCCCCGCACCATTCCGCCTCCGGCGCCAGCCGCTCGACTGTGCGGACGTAGTAGTCGAACACGTCGCGATCGACCGGCATGGCGTTCTTCACGCCCATGACGAATTGCACGTAGAGCCGGCCGGGGATGCGGCCGTCGCGGTTCATCGCCGCCGCCTGGTGGATGTGGCTGAGATCGAAGGCCTCGATCTCGGGCTTCACCCCGTAGGTCCGCATCTCGCCGGCGAGCCAGTCCACCAGAGCGGGCGGGTTCTCGTAGACCCGGGTGGGAAAGTTGTTCGAGCCCACCGAGAGCGAGGCCATGTCGGGCCGGAGCGGCAACATGCCGCCCCGGGCCTCGCCGGCGCCGGACCGGCCGCCGGTCGAGAGCTGGATGATCATGCCGGGGCAATGCGCCCGGATCCCCTCCATCAGCCGCGCGAACTTCTCCGGGTCGGAGCTCGGCGTCCCGTCGTCGTTGCGGACATGGGCGTGAACGATCGAGGCGCCGGCCTCGAAGGCCTCCTGGGTGCTCTCGACCTGTTCGGCAACCGAGATCGGCACCGCCGGGTTGTCGGCCTTGGTCGGCACCGAGCCGGTGATCGCCACGCAGATGATGCAGGGCCCGGGCTCAGACATCGAAGAACACCGTCTCGTTCTCGCCCTGCAGGCGGATGTCGAAGCGGTAGAGCGCCATGCCGTCCCGCTCCTCGCGGGCGGCGATCAGCGTCGGCCACCGCGCGGGGTTCTCGATGAGGCCGAGCACCGGATCGGCGGCATTGGCCACGGGCTCGTCGGAGAAATACATCCGGGTGCTGAGGCCGATGTTGATGCCGCGCGCGACGATCCAGAGATTGAGATGCGGCGCCATGGGCTTGCCGCCGCGACCGGGCACGGCGCCCGGCTTGACGGTCTCGAAGGCGAAGCGGCCGGTGTCGAAATCCGAGATGACCCGGCCCCAGCCGCGGAAGCCCTCCTCGACCTCGCCATGGCGCGGATCCTCGGGGCTCGCGTGGATGCCGGCGGCATTGGCCTGCCAGACCTCGATCAGCACGTCCCTGAGCGGGGCGCCGGTGCCGTCGAACACGCGCCCCTCGACGCGGATGCGCTCGCCGGCGGCATTCGGCCCGGCGATGTCGCGGCCGAGCTCGTTCTCGAAGATGGCGAATCCTGCCGCGCCGGGCGCGAGCCCGATATGGACGTAAGGCCCGGCGGTCTGCGACGCGGTCTCGCGGATATAGTCGAGCGGCTGCACCATGGCTCAGTTCCCCTCCAGCCGGTTCTCGAAGAGCGTCGAGCGCCGCCCGCGCAGCACGATGTCGAACTTGTAGGCAAGGCTGTCGAGCGGGATGCTGGCGTTGAGGTCCAGCGGTGCGATCAGCTGCGCGAGCGCCTCGCGGTCCGGGATGGCGGCGAGGATCGGGCAATGCGGGATCAGCGGATCGCCCTCGAAATACATCTGGGTGATCAGCCGCTGGGCGAAGCCGGTGCCGAAGACCGAGAAATGGATATGCGCCGGGCGCCAGTTGTTCACCCAGTTGCGCCAGGGATAGGCGCCGGGCTTGACGGTGCGGAAATGGTAGCGGCCTTCCGCATCGGTCAGCGTGCGTCCGCATCCGCCGAAGTTCGGGTCGATCGGCGCGAGATAGGTGTCCTTCTTGTGCCGGTAGCGGCCGCCGGCATTGGCCTGCCAGAATTCCACCAGCGTGCCCGGCACCGGCCGCCCGGTCTCGTCCAGCACCCGGCCGTGCACGACGATGCGCTCGCCGACCGGCTCGCCGCCATGGGCGTAGTTGCGGATCAGGTCGTTGTCGAGCGGGCCGAGATCGCCATGCCCGAAGCGCGGCCCGGTCATCTCGCTCATCGAGCATTCGAGCGACAGGAGCGCGTGCTGCGGCGAGCGCTTCACGCTGGTCTTGTAGTTCGGCGTCAGCGCCGGCGGATGCAGGGTCCGGTCCCGCTGGAAGAATTCCGATCCGGTCATGGCAGCACCCCCATCTCCGCGTAGGTGGCCTTGATGATCCTCAGCGCGTGATTGGCCCGCGGCACGCCGGCATAGACCGCGACATGCAGCATGGCCTCGCGCACGTCCTGCGGCGTGGCGCCGGTATTGGCGGTGGCGCGCACATGCATCGCGACTTCCTCGTGATTGCCGAGCGCGGCGAGCAGGGCGAGCGTGATCAGCGACCTCTCGCGGCGCGAGAGATCGGGCCGCGACCAGACCGTGCCCCAGGCGCCTTCGGTGATGAAGGTCTGGAACGGCGCGTCGAAATCCGACGTCGCCGCCTCGGCGCGGTCGACATGGGCGTCGCCGAGTACGGAACGGCGGGTCGCCATGCCCCTGTCGAAACGGTCAGACAATGGCATTCTCCTCCAGGAAAGCGGCGATCAGCGCCGCCATCGTCTCCGGCGTCTCGACGCAGGGGATGTGGCCGGCGCCGCGGATCACCTCGAAGCGGGCGCCTGCGATGCTCTCCGCCGTCTCGCGCACCAGATCGGGCGGGGTCGAGCCGTCCTCCGATCCGGCCAAGACCAGGGTGGGCAGGGCGAGGCGGGCGGTGCTGTCGCGCAGATCCGTCTCGGCCATGGCGGCGCAGCATCCCGTGTAGCCCGCGACCGGGGTCCGGGTCAGCATGTGCCGCCAGCCGGCGAGCTCGTCTGCGCGGGTCTCGTGGAACTTCTTCGAGAACCAGAGCCCGAGGATGCCCTCGGCGATCGCGGCGATCCCCTCGGCGCGCACGGTGGCGATGCGCCTGGCCCAGCTGTCCGGGGTGCCGATCTTGGCGGCGGTATTGGAGAGCACCATGGCCCGCAGCAGATCCGGCCGCTCCGCCGCAAGCCCCTGGGCCACCACGCCGCCGATCGAGAGGCCGACGAAGACCGCGCCCGCGATCCCGAGGCTGTCCATCAGCCCCGCCGCCTCGGCGACGAGATCGCCCATGTAATATTCGCCCTCCGGCGCGTCGCTCAGCCCGTGGCCGCGCATGTCGTAGCGCAGGAGGCGCAGGCCGGCGGGCAGATGCGGCAGGAGCGGGTCCCAGATGCGGAAGTCGGTTCCGAGCGAATTGGCGAAGACCAGCGGCACGCCGTCCGGGTCGCCACTTTCGGCGTAGTGCAGCCGGAGCGAATTGATCGTCGCGATTTGCATGGGCCCTCTCCTCGATTTGACTCTGCCCGATTCAGGCGGTTATGTAAAATGACGATTCAAGCGAATTGCATAACTGAAATGGCATACACGGGCAGCGTCAGCTACCGCCATATCCGGTGCTTCCTGGAGGTCGCGCGGCTCTCGAGCGTCGGCCAGGCCGCCACGGCGCTCGCCATCTCGCAGCCCGCCGTCTCCAAGACCCTGCGCGAGCTGGAGGACCGGCTCGGCCAGCGGCTCTTCGAGCGCAGCGGCCGGCGGCTGCGCCTCAACACGGCCGGGCGGCTCTTCCAGAGCCATGCGGGGCAGTCGCTCGCGGAGCTCGAGCGCGGCATCCGGGCGATCGCGCATCCCGGCGCCGCGGGCCGCACGATCGCCGTCGGCGTGCTTCCGACCGTCGCGACGGAGGTGATGCCGCGGGCGGCGCAGGAGTTCCGGAGATCGGCCCCCGGCACCACCCTGCGGATCACCACCGGGCCGAACTGGCTGCTGCTGTCGCAATTGCGTGAGGCGCAGCTCGACCTGGTCGTGGGCCGGCTCGCCGCGCCGGACCAGATGCAGGGGCTGGTCTTCGAGCAGCTTTTTTCGGAGAACGTCGCCGCCGTGGCGCGCCCCGGCCACCCGCTCGCGGGCGGGGCCTCCGGCAGGCTTTCCGATTTCCCGCTCGTGCTTCCGCCGCCCGGCGCCATCATCCGGCCGCTGGTGGAGCAGTATTTCCTGAGCCTCGGCTTCGACATGCCGAAGCCCTGGGTCGAAACGGTCTCGCTGGCGCTCGGCCGCGGCCTCCTGCGCGGATCCGATGCCATCTGGTTCATCTCGCGCGGCGTCGTTGCCGACGAACTGGCCGGGGACAGGCTGGTCGCGCTGGACCTGCCGCAGCTTCCCGCGGCGGGGCCCGTCGGCATCACGCTCCGGGCCGGCATCGCGCCGAGGCACGACATCGCCGAACTGATGCGCGCGCTGCGGGCCAGCGTGTGAACGCCGGTCGGACCGTGGCCGGTTGAGGCCTACAGGAAACATGGGCGGGATGTGCGATGACGCTGCGCATCTCACACGGTCTCCGGGTAGTCGCTTCGGACCGGTGCCCGTTTCTCTGGCGGCACCGTCTACTCTTCGCGGATTTGGCAAGGACAAATCCGCGCGCTCCTGCCGACGAACCGGCGCGAGGCCGTGCCTCGCTGGTGCCGGTTCGAGGTGCATCTGACCGATGTCGCTTCCTGCGACCGTAGCGCCCTGCCGCTCGGGTCGCCCGGAGGCATTGGCCGCAGGGAGATGGGGGAGCAGCTTCCCTGTCGGTTGAGGATCGGGACGGGTCGCCCCGTCAGGACCGCGGGATCGTCGGCGGACGCGCGACCCGCGCCTGGGCCGCGAGCCTGATGGGGGCGTTCGCTGCCCCGAAGCCGTCGTAGCCCTCGCGCTGGACGATCTCGAAGAAGAACCGGTCCTTGAACGCGCGCGTGTAGATCTGGAAATAGCGGCCGGTCTCGTCCTCGTCGTAGAGGATGCCGAGCGCGCGCATCTCGTCGAGCATGGCGGGGTCGAGCGCGAACCGCGCCTCGAGATCGTCGTGGTAGTTCTCCGGGATCGCCAGCATTTCGAGCCCGGCCTCCCGGGCCTTGTGCGCCGCCGCGAAGATGTCGTCGGTGGCGAAGGCGATGTGCTGCACCCCGGCGCCGAAGAATTCCGCCAGGAAGCGGGAGTTGAGCGTGTTTCCCGCCGCGCTCGCGTTGAGGCAGATGCGCAGGCTGCGCGCCGGGTTCTGCAGGGCCATGCTCTCGACGATCCCGGCGGGATCGACCACCTCGACCAGCGGCGTCGTCTCGAAGTCGAAGAGCGAGAGGTAGAAGAGCCGCCAGCTGAGCATCTCGCCGGTCGACATGGACTGCGCCACGTGGTCGATCCCGGTCAGGACCGCCGAGGGCGCCGCACCGGTCGGCTCGAACTCGATGCTCCAGACGCGCGCGAGCTCGGACCGCGCATCGGTGAAGCAGAGCAGCGCCCCGCCCACGCCGCGGATGGCCGGGATCTCCAGGTCGCCCGGATCCACCTTCTGGCGGAAGGCGGACATGTGCAGCGCCTCGGCGCGGGCGCGCGCGGCCTGCGCGTCGCCGACCCGGATCCCGATCGCGGCGACGGAGGCCCCGTGCACGATCTGCTGCGAATGGGCGAAGCCCTCGGGCTCGGTGTTGAGCACCAGGTTGATCGCGCCCTGGCTGTAGCGGGTCACCTGCTTGGAATGATGCCGGCCGGTGAGCGCGAAGCCGAGCTCGGTCAGGAGCCGCCCCAGATCCGCGGCATCCTCTTCCGACAGCGCGAACTCGATCCATTCCACCGCCTCGGGCACCACCCGCGGCGGCAGCCTGCCGGGGCGCAGCCGGTCCTCGAGCCAGATCAGCGAGCGCGCCCCGTCCTCGGCGATGCGCCGGGGCGAGGTCATGCGGAAGCGGTCGTTGAAGATCTCGTGGCTGAGCCAGCCGTCGTAGCCGGTGGCGATCACCGCCTCCATGAAGGCGTCGAGCGGCAGGTCGCCCTGGCCGGGGAAGCTGCGGAAATGCCGCGACCATTGCAGCAGGTCCATCTCGAGCTTCGGCGCATCGGCGAGCTGGACGAAGGTGATGCGATCGGCGGGGATCGAGCGCACCGCGTCCGGTGCGAGCCCCCGCGCCAGCATGTGCCAGCTGTCGAGGATCAGCCCGACGCGGGGATGGTCGGAGCGGCGCACGATCTCCCAGGCATCGCGGTAGTCCGAGACGTGCCGGCCCCAGGCGAGCGCCTCGAAGCCCACGTCGATGCCGAAGCCGGCGGCGACCTCGCCGAGCTCGCGCAGATCCGCCGCCGCCCGGTCGATGCCGCCGAGACTGAGCGGCGAGACGTTCGAGCAGACGAGGATGGCGCCGGCGCCGAGCTCGTTCATCAGCGCGAACTTGCGCCTCGCGCGCTCGAAGCCGCGGGACCGCTGCGGCTCGGGCATGCCCTCGAAGTCGCGGAAGGGCTGGAAGGCGACGATCTCGAGCCCGCGATCGCGCACCATGCGCCCGATCTCGGCCGGCGTGCCTTCGTGAGCCAGCACGTCGGCCTCGAAGATCTCGACGCCGGCGAAGCCCGCCGCGGCGATGGCGGCCAGCTTCTCGGGAAGCGTGCCGCCGAGCGAGACCGTGGCGATCGCGTATTTCATGGCGCCCTATCCGCGCACGGCCCCCGGGGGGATCCGCGCGCGCGATTCGCGACGCGCCATCGCCCCGCCCCGCTCGCCCCTGTCGGGCCGGGCGGGGCCGCGTCCAAAGCGGCATCGGCCGCGGTGGCCATGCCGGGGCACCCCCTTTCTCAGTCGCCCGCGTGCGCCTTGAGCTCGCGCCGGCGGGCGTGCAGGATCGGCTCGGTATAGCCCGAGGGCTGCGTGGTTCCCTCGAAGACCAGGTCGCAGGCGGCGCGGAAGGCGATGCCGTCGAAGCCGGGCGCCATGGGCCGGTAGGCGGGATCGCCGGCGTTCTGCCGGTCCACGACCTCGGCCATGCGCTGCATGATCTCCATCACCTGGTCCTTGTCCACCACGCCGTGGTGCAGCCAGTTGGCGATGTGCTGGGCCGAGATGCGGCAGGTGGCGCGGTCCTCCATCAGGCCCACGTCGTTGATGTCGGGCACCTTCGAGCAGCCGACGCCCTGGTCGATCCAGCGCACCACGTAGCCGAGGATGCCCTGCGCGTTGTTCTCGACCTCGCGGCGGATCTGCTCGGGCGCCCACTTGCGGTAGCTCGCGATCGGGATCTCCAGGAGCGAATCGACATAGGCGCGCCGGCCGCCCTTCTTGAGCGCCGCCTGCACCGCGAAGACGTCGATCTTGTGGTAGTGCAGCGCATGCAGCGTCGCCGCCGTCGGGCTCGGCACCCAGGCGCAGTTCGCCCCGGCCTTGGGATGCTCGATCTTGGTCTCCAGCATCGCCGCCATCCGGTCCGGCACCGCCCACATGCCCTTGCCGATCTGGGCGCGGCCGGAGAGGCCGCATTCCAGGCCGATGTCCATGTTCTGGTTCTCGTAGGCGATGATCCAGCCCTTGCGCTTGATGAAGTCCTTGCGGCTGAAGGGCCCGGCCTCCATCGAGGTGTGGATCTCGTCGCCGGTCCGGTCGAGGAAGCCGGTGTTGATGAAGACCACCCGGTGCTTCGCGGCACGGATGCATTCCTTGAGGTTGACGCTGGTGCGCCGCTCCTCGTCCATGATCCCGAGCTTGACGGTATAGCGCGGCAGCCCCAGCACCGATTCCACATGGCCGAAGACCGCGTCGGCGAAGGCCACCTCGTCGGGGCCGTGCATCTTGGGCTTGACCACATAGACCGAGCCGGTGACCGAGTTGCGCGGGCCCTTGGTCTTCCTGAGGTCGTGCATGGCGATGAGCACGGTCACCATCGCGTCCATCAGCCCCTCGAAGACCTCGCCGCCGTCGGCGTCGAGGATCGCGGGATTGGTCATCAGGTGGCCGACGTTGCGCACCAGCAGGAGCGCCCGGCCCTTGACCGTGACCTCGCCGCCCTCGGGCGCGGTGAAGGTCAGGTCCGGGTTCAGGCGGCGGATCACCTGCGCGCCGCCCTTCTGGAAGGTCTCGACGAGGTCGCCCTTCATCAGCCCGAGCCAGTTGCGGTAGGCGCCGACCTTGTCCTCGGCATCGACGCAGGCGACCGAATCCTCCAGATCCATGATCGCCGACATCGCGCTCTCGAGCCGCACGTCGGCGAGCCCCGCCTGGTCGCGGCTGCCGATCAGATGGGTGCGGTCGAAGACGAGCTCCACATGCAGCCCGTGGTTGCGCAGGAGCACCGATTCCGGCGCCCGCGGATGGCCGCGGTAGCCGATGAACTTCTCCGGCTCGACCAGCGGCATGTCGTCGACAAGGAGCTCCCCGCCGCGCACGTGGTAGCGCCGCGCATCGGCGTGGCTGGTCCCGGCGAGCGGGAAGGCCTCGTCGAGGAAGACCCGCGCCCGCGCCACCACCCGCGCGCCCCGGCCGCGGTCGTAGGCGCCCGAGGGCGGCTCGCTGCCCATGGCGTCGGTGCCGTAGAGGCAGTCGTAGAGGCTGCCCCAGCGGGCATTGGCCGCATTGAGCGCGAAGCGGGCATTGGTGATCGGCACCACCAGCTGCGGCCCGGGCACCAGCGCGATCTCGGGATCGACGTTCTCGGTCTCGATGGTGAAGGGCTCGCCCTCGGGCAGCATGTAGCCGATCTCCGCGAGGAAGGCCTTGTAGGCCTCGCGCCCGCCGCGCTCCTCGCGGTGCCAGGCGTCGATCGCGGCCTGCAGTTCGTCGCGCCGGGCCAGAAGGGCGGCGTTCCGCGGCCCGAAATCCCGCACCAGCGCCGCGAGCCCCTTCCAGAAGGCCGCCGCATCCACTCCGGTTCCCGGCAGGGCCTCGTTCTCGACGAAGGCGGCCAGTTCCGGCGCGACCCGGAGGTCGGCCCGCGTCACGCGGCCGTTCGAAGGCAGTTCGGTAACCGGATCGCTCATTTGGCCCCCATGGATTCGACATCTCCGCAAGAAATCGCACCCCCCCGACGGGATGCCATCGGATCCATTCTCAGCGCTGCGGCGGCGGGCTGCAACGGGATTCGGCAAACTTTTTGCCGGGCCCACCGCCTGGGCGCATCCCGCCGCGGGGCGGGGCACATGCGGGACGCGGGCGAATTCGGTTGATCCGGCGCGGCGGCTCGCTTTGAGTCGCGCCATGAGCGGACGCCCCGAGATCCTCTTTCCACTCTTCGCCGATCTGACCGCGCTGGACGGGGTCGGCCCCAAGACCATGCGCCTTTTCGAGAAGCTCGAGATCACCCGGCCGGCGCATCTGCTCCTGACGCTGCCGGTCGGGGGCGTGGACCGCACGCTGCGCGGCTCGATCCGCGAGGCGGTTCTGCCGGGGGTGGCCACGGTCGAGGTCGAGATCGGCCTGCACCAGCCGCCGAGCGCGCGCGGGCGGCCCTATCGCATCCATGTGCGCGATGCGCGGACCGAGTTCCTGCTGGTCTATTTCCATGCGCAGGAAGACTGGATGCGGCGCACCTTCCCGGCAGGCCAGCGGCGCATCGTCTCGGGCCGGGTGGAGATCTTCGACGGGCTGGCGCAGATGGTCCATCCCGACCATGTGCTGATGCCGGGCGGGGCGGCAGACCTGCCGGCCTTCGAGCCGGTCTATCCCCTGACGCAGGGATTGAGCCTGCGCGCGATGACCCGCGCCGCCCGCGACGCGGTCGCGCGCGCCCCCGCCCTGCCCGAATGGATCGAGCCGGGGCTGCTGGCGAAGCGCGGCTGGCCCGCCTGGCAGGCGGCGATCCGCGCCGCCCATGCGCCGGAGGGGCCGCGGGATCTCTTGCCGGGGGCGCCCGCCCGCGAGCGGCTGGCCTATGACGAATTGCTCGCCCATCAGGCGACGCTGGCGCTGGCGCGGCAGAAGGTGAAGCGCGCCAAGGGCTTCGCCACCCGGGGCGACGGGCGGCTCCGGGCGAAGGTGCTCGCCGCCCTGCCCTATGCTCCCACCGGCGCCCAGACCCGCGCGGTGGAGGAGATCATCGCCGACATGGCCTCGCCGCTCCGGATGAACCGGCTGCTCCAGGGCGACGTCGGCGCGGGCAAGACGCTGGTCGCCTTCCTCGCCATGCTCGCCTGCGTCGAGGCCGGCGGCCAGGCGGCGATGATGGCGCCGACCGAGATCCTTGCGCGTCAGCATCGCGCCGCGCTGGCGCCGCTGGCGGAGGCCGCCGGGGTGCGGCTGGACCTGCTGACCGGGCGCGTCAAGGGCGCCGAGCGCGCGGCCAAGCTCGCGGCGCTGGCCGCCGGCGAGACGGCGATCATGGTCGGGACCCACGCGCTCTTCCAGAAGGAGGTGGCTTTCGCCGACCTTCGGCTCGCGGTGGTGGACGAGCAGCATCGCTTCGGCGTGCGCCAGCGCATGGAACTCGGCGCCAAGGGGCGGGCGCCCGACATCCTCGTCATGACCGCGACGCCGATCCCGCGCAGCCTCGCGCTCGCGCAATACGGCGACATGGATGCCTCGGTGCTCGACGAGAAGCCGCCGGGCCGCAAGCCGGTCGAGACGGTGCTGGTCTCCTCGGGGCGCACCGGCGAGGTGATCGAGCATCTCGGCCGGGCCATCGCGGAGGGACGGCAGGCCTATTGGGTCTGCCCGCTGGTCGACGAATCGGAGACCGCGGAGATGGCCGCGGCCGAGGAGCGCTTCCGCGCGCTCGCCGCGGTCTTCGGCCCCGAAAAGGTCGGGCTGGTGCACGGGCAGCTGCCGCCGGCGCAGCGGGACGCGGCCATGGCCGATTTCTCCGCCGGGCGGCTGCGGCTCCTGGTCGCGACGACGGTGATCGAGGTCGGGGTCGACGTGCCCAATGCCTCGATCATGGTGATCGAGGCCGCCCATGCCTTCGGCCTGTCGCAATTGCACCAGCTCCGCGGCCGGGTCGGGCGCGGCGCGGCGCAATCCTCCTGCCTGCTGCTCTACGACCCGCCGCTCGGCGAGACGGCGCGGGCGCGGCTGGAGATCATGCGCGCCACCGAGGACGGCTTCGCCATCGCCGAGGAGGACCTGCGCCTGCGCGGCGCGGGGGATCTGCTCGGCGTGCAGCAATCGGGCCTGCCGCGGTTTCGCATCGCCGATGTCGAGACCCAGACCGAGCTGATGCGCACCGCCCAGGACGATTCGCGGCTGCTGCTCGCCCAGGACCCCGAGCTGACCTCGCCGCGCGGCCGCGCCATGCGAGTCCTCCTGTACCTCCTGGAGCGCGAACGGGCGATCCGAATGCTTTCGGTGGGTTAGCCCGGCCGGCTAATGTTCCCTTTCTGTTCCAGAACATGCTTGACAGATCGTAAACAATGTCGGAACATTAACGGAACATCTTGGCTCAAAGAGGGAACATGCCATGCAGGATATCGCTCATCGCTTCCTGACCGCCGATCCGGCGGTGCTGGCACGCGAAGCCCTCGGACTGGCCGGGCTCTGCGCCGCGATCGTCGTGCTCTTCTGCCTGCCCGCCCTCGCCTGAACCGGATCTGCCTGCCCGCAGTGTGCTTCGCGGGACTGCCTCCCCTCCCGGCGCATCCGCCGGGAAAGCCCTGCAACCTGACGCCGCGTCCGCGAGGATCGCGGCGTTTTTTCCTTCCCTGCCGCCGGATGTGCCCGGGGCGCATGCGCATCCGGTCGCGGCCGCCCCTGCGCGCGGCGGCACAGTTGTAGCCGGCCGGCAAAGCCCATAGGTCAGGTCCCGGACGCGACACGGGAGAAACCGGGCCTTGGATCTCTACCGCCTGACCGACCGGATCGGCCGCAGGATCGAGGACACCGTCGAGGACCTCGGCTCGGCGCTCTTCGATCCGGTGATCCGCCTCGGGGTGACCGGGCTCAGCCGGGCCGGCAAGACGGTGTTCATCACCTCGCTCGTCGCCAATCTCATCGAGCGCGGCCGCATGCCGCAGCTGCGCGCCGCCGCGGAAGGCCGGATCGAGACCGCCTATCTCCAGCCGCAGCCCGACCACACCCTGCCGCGCTTCGCCTTCGAGGATCATCTCGCGGCGCTCGCCGGGCCCGAGCCGCACTGGCCCGAGAGCACGCGGTCGATCTCGACGCTGCGCCTCTCGCTGCGCGTCGCCCGGCGCGGGCTGCTGACGGGCCTCGCGGGGCCCACGGTCGTGCATCTCGACATCGTCGATTATCCCGGCGAATGGCTGCTCGACCTGCCGCTGATGAACCTCTCCTTCACGGATTGGTCCGCGGCCGCCATCGCCACCGCGCGGGCGCCGGCGCGCGCCGCGCAGTCGGACGCCTGGCTAGCCCGGATCGAGGCCTGCGATCCCGCCGCGCCGCTCGACGAGGCCGCGGCCCGCGGGCTGGCGGCGGATTTCACCGCCTATCTCGCCGCCGCGCGTGCCGCCGGCCTCTCCAGCGTTGCCCCGGGGCGCTTCCTGATGCCGGGGGATCTGGAAGGCTCGCCGGCGCTCACTTTCTCGCCGCTGCCGCGGCCGGCGCGCACGCCGGGCAATTCGCTCTGGCGCGCCTTCGAGCGGCGCTATGAGGCCTACAAGCGCGTGGTCGTCGCGCCGTTCTTCCGCAACCATTTCGCCCGGCTCGACCGGCAGGTGGTGCTGGTGGACGCGCTCGGCGCCATCCACGACGGCCCGCGGGCGGTGGAGGATCTGCGCGGCGCCATGGCCGACATCCTGACCTGCTTCCGGCCGGGGCGGAATTCCTGGCTCGCACCGCTGCTCGGGCGGCGCATCGACCGCATCCTCTTCGCCGCCACCAAGGCCGATTACCTGCATCATACCCAGCACGCGCAGCTGACCGCGATCACCGAGGCGCTGCTCACCGACGCCAAGGCGCGGGCGCGGTTCCGCGGCGCCGAGACCCGGGCGCTGGCCATCGCCAGCCTGCGCGCCACCGTCGAGCAGACCGTGACCCGCGACGGCCGCGAGGTCGGGATCGTGCGCGGGCGCAGCCTCGAGGACGGCTCGGAGGTCGCGCTCTATCCCGGCCGCCTGCCCGACGATCCCGCGGCGCTGCTCGCGCCGGCGCGGCGGGGCGCGGACGACTGGGCGGATGCGGCCTATCGCGTGACGCGCTTCGCGCCGCCGCGGCTGACGCTGGCGCCGGGCGACGGGCCGCCCCATATCCGCCTCGACCGCGCCGCCGAATTCCTGATCGGGGACAGATTGTGACCGAGAGACCCGACGCGCCCTTCGTCATTCCCGCCGGCCCGCTGCCCGAGCCGGAGGCGGCGCATCCCTCAGAGGCGCCGCCGCTCGACGACGACATGCCGGAAGGCGCGGCCATGGTGCGTGCGACCCGGCTGGCCGCCCGCGGCAGCCGCGGCTGGGGCGCCTGGTTCTGGACGCTGGCGACGAGCCTCCTGACCCTGGTCATCTCCATCGCCGCCTATGATTACCTCACCGCGCTCCTGGCGCGGTTTCCCGCGCTCGGCATGGTCGCGCTGGGGCTCACGGCGCTGCTCGGGCTCGTGGTGCTCGTCCAGATCCTGCGCGAACTCCTCGCCTTCCGGCGGCTCGCGCGCATCGACCGCTTCCGCGCCGAGGCCGCCGCCGCCCATGCAAGCGCCGACCGGGAGGCGGCGCTCGCGCTGTCCGAGGGGCTGGCGCGCTTCTACGGCGGGCGCGGCGAGGTCGCCTGGGGCGCGGCGCGGCTGGCGGAGACGCGGGCCGAGATGCTCGACGCCGATGCGATCATCCTCGCGACCGAGCGCGGGCTCTTCGCCACGCTCGACGCCGAGGCGCGGCGCGAGATCGAGGCGGCGAGCCGCACGGTGGCCGGCGCCACCGCGCTGATCCCGCTGGCGCTGGCCGATGTGCTGGCCGCGCTCTCGATGAACGTGCGCATGATCCGCCGGATCGCCGATATCTACGGCGCGCATTCGGGCTTCTTCGGTTCCTGGCGGCTCCTGCGCTCGGTGGCGACGCATCTGATCGCCACCGGCCTCGTCTCCGTGGGCGACGACATGATCCATTCGGTGCTCGGCGGCAGCGCGCTGGCGCGGGTCTCGCGACGCTTTGGCGAAGGGGTGATCAACGGCGCGCTCACCGCGCGGGTCGGGATCGCCGCGATGGAGGTCTGCCGGCCGCTGCCCTTCGCCGCCCTGCCACGCCCGAGCGTCTCCAACCTGATCGGGCGCTCGCTTACGGGGCTCTTCGGGCGGAGCGACGCAGCGGGCCGGTGAGGCCGCAGCGGCACAGCGGGGATCGGCACTTCGAACCGGCAGGCGCGAGGCACTGCCTCGCCCCGCTTCGTCGGCCGGGCCGGGAGCGTGTTCCGGCCAATGGCAAGGGGCGCGTCCCGCAGCAGGACAAGGAAGATCGCTCCGTCGCCATTCTTCATGTTTTCAATGCATTACCACCGGTGTCGGCTTCGGCCGGGCCGGCTCGGAAAGGCGGCGGGAGATCGCCGCTTCGCCCCGTTGCGCCGCATCGCCGCCTCGCATAGCCTTCGCGGGAACAACGGGAGTGCGACCATGACCGATCATCCATACGGCTTCGACACGCTGCAGGTTCACGCGGGCAGCCGCCCGGACCCCACCACCGGCGCGCGGCAGACGCCGATCTACCAGACCACGGCCTTCGTCTTCCGCGACGCCGAGCATGCCGCGCGGCTCTTCAACCTCCAGGAAGTCGGCTACATCTATTCGCGGCTGACCAACCCCACGGTCTCGGTGCTCCAGGAACGCATCGCGACGCTCGAGGGCGGGGTCGGCGCGGTCTGCTGCTCCTCGGGCCATGCGGCGCAGATCATGGCGCTCTTCCCGCTGATGCGGCCCGGCGACAACATCCTCGCCTCGAACCGGCTCTACGGCGGCACGGTGCAGCAGTTCTCCAACACCATCCAGCGCTTCGGCTGGTCGGCGGAATTCGTCGACATCGACGACCTGACCGCGATCGAGGATCTCGCCGACGACAATACCAAGGCGATCTTCTGCGAAAGCATCGCCAATCCCGGCGGCCATGTCACCGACATCCCCGCGGTCGCCAAGGTGGCCCAGACCCTCGGCGTGCCGCTGATCGTCGACAATACCTCCGCAACGCCCTGGCTCTGCCGGCCCTTCGAGATGGGCGCGGATCTCGTGGTGCATTCGACCACCAAGTATCTCAGCGGCAACGGCACCGTCACCGGCGGCGCGGTGGTCGATTCCGGGCGCTTCGACTGGTCGGCGGGCGGCAAGTACCCCTCGCTCAGCGAGCCGGAGCCCGCCTATCACGGGCTGAAGTTCCACGAGACCTTCGGGCCCATGGCCTTCACCTTCTTCGGAATCGCCATCGGGCTGCGCGACCTGGGCATGACCATGGCGCCGCAGACCGCCTTCCAGACGCTCCTGGGAATCGAGACGCTCAGCCTGCGCATGGAGCGCCATGTCGCGAATGCGCGCAAGGTTGCGGAATGGCTGGAGCGGGACGAAAGGGTGGAATCCGTCACCTATGCCGGCCTGCCGTCCTCGCCCTATCACGAGCGGGCGCAGCGCCTCTATCCGCGCGGTGCCGGCGCGCTCTTCACCTTTGCCCTCAAGGCCGGCTACGACGCCTGCGTCAAGCTGGTCGATTCGGTGGAGCTCTTCAGCCATGTCGCCAACCTGGGCGACACCCGCTCGCTGATCATCCATTCCGCCTCGACGACGCATCGCCAGCTCACCCCCGAGCAGCAGGAGAAGGCCGGGGCGGTGCCGAACATGGTGCGCCTCTCCATCGGCATCGAGGATGCCGAGGACCTGATCCGCGATCTCGACCAGGCGCTGGCCAGCGCCACCGCCTGAGGCGCGGGCTCACTCGATCGCGAAGACCACCTCCACGCTGGCGCCGAGGGTGATCGTGCCCCCGGCGACCGGCGTGTCGGCCATGGCCTCGGCGCGCGCGAAGACCGGCGCCGGCGAGGGGCCCGAGCCGCCGCCCTCGCTGATCGAGAGCACCGGGCCGAGCGCGACCCCCGCCGCCCCGGCATAGAGCTCGGCCTTGGCGCGCGCATCGGCGACGGCGCGCTCCCGCGCCGCGTCGATCTGCGCCCGCGGCTCGTCCACCGCGAAATCGACCCCGAAGATCCGGTTGCCGCCCGCCGCCGCCACGGCATCGACCACCGCGCCCAGCCGGTCGATGTCGCGCACCGTGACCGTCACCATGTTGCTGGCCTGAAATCCCACCACCTTCGGGGTGCCGCCGTCGCTGCGGTTCTCCCAGATCGAATCGAGGCTGAGCCGGCTGGTCTGCACGTCGGCCCGGTCGATGCCCGCGGCCTCGAGCGCCGCGAAGACCGCATTCATCGCCGTGGCATTGGCCGCCATCGCCGCCGCGGCCTCGGAGGCCTGGGTCTCGACGCCGGCGCTCACCGTCGCGATGTCGGGCAGCGCCTCGATCTCGGCCGAGCCGGTGACGGTGATGCGGCGCGGGGTTTCCTCGGCCCCGGCCGTGCCGGGCGGGATCGCGGCGCAGAGTCCCGCAAGGAGCAGGGTCGCAGGCAGCAGACGCATGGTGACCTCCGGATTTCACTTGCCCAAGATGTGCCCGCAACCATCCGGACCCTCAACCAAAAGTTGCGCCGGCGGGCTTCACGACTCTGGCATTGCCCTGCGTTTTGCGCTAGACTTGTGGCCGAGGCAACACTCGACAACGATCGGGGCAGGCATGAGCAGGACATTCAAGGACAGGCCGGGATTCCGGCTGCGCTTCGCATGTGCGGCGATAACGCTCGATCGGAGCGACCGCCCGGGCGAGTTGCG
Source organism: Rhodovulum sp. (assembly GCA_020637615.1). Lineage (GTDB taxonomy): Bacteria > Pseudomonadota > Alphaproteobacteria > Rhodobacterales > Rhodobacteraceae > Amaricoccus. The sequence continues at coordinate 14,171 of JACKKC010000007.1, read as the reverse complement.
GGTGCTCAATCCCGACGCGCCGGATCTTCTCACCGACTTGCGCGCGCTGGCGGCCGAGATCGCGGCCTCCCGCGGGCGGCTGACCGTCGAATTGCCCGCGAGCGAGGTCTGGCGCGGGCCGGTTCCCGGGCTGGGGCGCCTCGGCCGCGAGAAGGCGGCGCGCGACCGGGTGGCCGCCCGGCTCGGCCTGCCGCCGGCGGCGGTCTCGCTGCGCATCGGCGGCCGCGATGCGGGCGGCGCGACGCAGGTCGCGGCAGTCGCAACGGAAACCGTGGCGGAAACCCGCCGCTTCCTCGCCCAGGCCGGGCTCCGGGCCGGACGCATCACCGGCGGCGGCGCCTTCCCCGGCTTCGCTGCCGCCCCGGATTTCGCGGCTCCAGCCCGCCCGGCGCTGCGCCGCCTCGGCCCGGCCTCGGCCGCCGCCGTGCGCCGCGGCGCTCGTGCTCGCGGTGCTGACGCAGGCGCCGGACCGAGGCCCGCCGTGGTCGCCGCGCCCCTGGAGGTCGAGCCGGGCCCGGCGCTCGCGGCGGCATCGGCCCCTGCCGACCCGGCCCAGCCACGCCCGCGGCCGCGGCCCGCCGACCTGACCCGCGTCGCCGTCGCACCGGAGCCGGCCCCGGTGGCGCGGATTCCCGCGCCCCAGGCCCCGCGGGCGCCCGGCCATGCGCGCGAACCGGCGCTCCTGCCGCTCGTCACCGTGGCGACCCGCAACTTCCCGGTCTCCACCCTGCAGCCGCGACCGCAGGCGGATGGTACGATCCGCCTGGCGGAGCTCTCGGTGGCGCGGGCCCGGCTCGACGACACGCGCATCGACGCGCCGATGCAGCGGCCGGCCGCCGCAGCGGCACCCAAGCCCGCCGAGGCCGCGGTCCGGATCGCTCTGGCCGATCCGACCGCACCGGCGCCTTCCTCCGGGAAGCCCGCGCTGCGGCCGCTGGCCCGGCCCGCGGCGGCCGCGGCCGAGCCTTCCCCGGCCCCGACGCCCGCCGCCGTGCCCGAGACCGCCGCGGCGGCGCCCGACCGGACGCGCCCGCAGCCGCGACCCCAGTCGCTGTCCTCCGCGGCGCTTTCCCAGGCGATCAGCGCGGCGGTGGTGACCGCCAGCGTCGCCGGCCCGACCACCACCTTCGCCACCCAGACGGCGAGCACCGGCCTCGCGACGGCCTCCGCCGTCGCCGCCGGGCGGCCCGAGCCGCGGCGCTTCACCGCCAGCCGCGCGCCCGCCCCTGCCCCCGCCAAGGTCAAGGTCGCGACCGTCCGGCCCAAGCCGGTGGCGGCGGCACCGCAGAAGGTGGTGCGGCTCGCCCCCGCCCCGGCCCAGCCGGCGCGGGTCCAGCCCAAGCAGGTCAGGGTCCAGAAGGCCCCGGCCAAGGTTCAGCCCAAGGCCGTGGCCAGCGTCAGCGGCGCGGCGGCGACCCAGACAGTCGGCTTCTCGCGGAATTCGGTCTCGCTGATCGGCATCTTCGGCGGCGGCGACGACCGTCACGCGCTGGTGCGCCTGCCCGGCGGCAGGATGCAGCGCGTCCGCCCCGGCGACCGGCTGCAGGGCGCCCGGGTCGCGGCGATCGGCAAGGACAGCCTGCAGCTGAGCGGCGGCGGGAAGAACGCCGTTCTCACCATGCCGAACTGAGGCGGCGGGCAGCCTGCCCGGCCGTCAGCCCGTCTGGAACTTGTAGGCCTCGAAGACCGTCTCCTGCGGAGGGCCGGTGAAGCTGCCCGCGACGCCCGCCTGCATGCGCGGCATCAGGATGCCGTCGCGGAACGCCTCCCAGCTTTCCTTCGAATCATGCACGGCCATGATGGTCCAGCCGCCCGCCGACGGGCCGGCGGCGTGAAAGATCTGGCCGGGCGGCAGGCTGCCGTCGCTCGGATGCACCACCGGCAGCGCCGCCTCGTATTGCTCCCTGGTTCCTCCCGGAAAGAAATGGATGATGCCATAGGCCATGGCCTTCCCCCTTTTGCTGTGCCGCAAGGCAATGCCTCGCCCGGCCCACCGGCAACCGGGCGGCCCGATGGGGCGCCGACGGGGCAGCCGATTGTGCCCGATCCGGCCGAGTCTGACCAGAGCGCCGGCGGCGGGACGGCCCCGGCGCATCCCGCTCCCCGCACCGGCGGATCGGATCCGAACCGGCTGCGGCGCGGAATCCGATCAAGTGGCGCGGAGACGAGTTAACGCCTTGAAGCATCTCGAATTTCGGGCGGAACGGGCGGCATTCGAGGCGTGACAAGCGCGGGCTGCCCGGATAGGATGCGCCACCATTGCCCCAAGGATCCCATGCATGACTGAACCCGCTCGCGTGCCAGACGATTACGGCGCCGATTCCATCAAGGTTCTCAAGGGCCTGGAGGCCGTGCGCAAGCGGCCGGGGATGTATATCGGCGACACCGACGACGGCTCGGGCCTGCACCACATGGTCTACGAGGTCGTCGACAACGGCATCGACGAGGCGCTCGCGGGCCATGCGGACCGGGTGAGCGTGATCCTGCATGCCGACAATTCCGTGAGCGTGGCCGACAACGGCCGCGGCATCCCGGTCGGTATCCACGAGGGCGAGGGGGTGAGTGCGGCCGAGGTCATCATGACCCAGCTGCACGCGGGCGGAAAGTTCGACCAGAACAGCTACAAGGTCTCGGGCGGGCTGCACGGCGTGGGCGTGAGCGTGGTCAATGCACTCTCGGACTGGCTGGAGCTCCGGATCTGGCGCGAGGGCTTTGAGCATTTCGCCCGCTTCGAGCGCGGCGAGACGGTGGAGAGCCTGAGAAGGGTCGGACCCGCGGAGGGGCGCAAGGGCACCGAGGTGCGCTTCCTTGCGGCGCTCACGACCTTCTCGAACCTCGACTACAGCTACAAGACGCTGGAGCACCGGCTGCGCGAACTCGCCTTCCTCAATTCCGGGGTGCGCATCACCCTGCGCGACGAGCGCCACGCCGAGGTGCAGGAGACCGAGCTGCACTACGAGGGCGGGGTGCGCGAATTCGTGCGCTATCTCGACCGCTCGAAGACGCCGCTGATCCCCGAGCCGATCTTCATCGCCGGCGAGCGCGAGGGCATCGGCATCGAGGCGGCGCTCTGGTGGAACGACAGCTATTACGAGACGGTGCTGCCCTTCACCAACAACATCCCCCAGCGCGACGGCGGCACCCATCTCGCGGCCTTCCGCGGCGCGCTGACGCGCACGATCAACGCCTATGCCGGCACCAGCGGGCTGGCGAAGCGGGAGAAGGTCACGCTCACCGGCGACGATGCGCGCGAGGGGCTGACCTGCGTGCTTTCGGTGAAGGTCCCGGACCCGAAGTTCTCGTCGCAGACCAAGGACAAGCTCGTCAGCTCCGAGGTGCGCCCCGCGGTCGAGGGGCTGCTGAACGAGCGCCTCGCCGAATGGTTCGAGGAGAACCCCACCGAGGCGCGCAGCATCGTCGGCAAGATCGTCGAGGCGGCGGTGGCGCGGGAGGCGGCGCGCAAGGCCCGCGACCTCACCCGGCGCAAGACGGCGATGGACGTGGCGAACCTGCCCGGCAAGCTCGCCGATTGCCAGGAGAAGGACCCGGCCAAGGCCGAGCTCTTCCTCGTGGAGGGCGACAGCGCCGGCGGCTCGGCCAAGCAGGGGCGGAGCCGCGCCAACCAGGCGGTGCTGCCGCTCCGCGGCAAGATCCTCAACGTGGAGCGGGCGCGCTTCGACCGGATGCTGTCCTCCCAGGAGATCGGCACGCTGATCACCGCGCTCGGCACGGGGATCGGGCGCGACGAGTTCAACCTCGACAAGCTGCGCTACCACAAGATCGTCATCATGACCGACGCCGACGTGGACGGCGCGCATATCCGCACGCTCCTGCTCACGTTCTTCTTCCGCCAGATGCCGAAGCTGATCGACGCGGGCCATCTCTACATAGCGCAGCCGCCGCTCTTCAAGGTCGCGCGCGGCAAGTCGGAGGTCTATCTCAAGGACCAGGCCGCGCTCGACGCCTACCTCGTGGAGCAGGGGCTCGAGGGCGCGCGGCTGCGGCTGGGGTCGGGCGCGATGCTGGCCGGGGCCGATCTCGCGCGGGTGGTCGAGGAGGCGCGCCAGGTGCGGGCGACGCTGAACGCCTTCCCGACGCATTATTCGCGCCATGTGCTGGAACAGGCGACGATCGCGGGGGCGCTGGTGCCGGGCGTGCTCGACGCCGACCCTCAGGGCACCGCCGATCGCGTTGCCGCGCGGCTCGACCTGATCGCCGCGGAATACGAGCGCGGCTGGCAGGGGCGGCCGACCCAGGACGACGGCCTCCGGCTCTGGCGCACGCTGCGCGGCGTCGACGAGGTGCGCATCCTCGACGGCAACGCCCTGCGCTCGGCGGAGGCGCGGCGTCTCGCGGCGCTGACGCCTGGCCTGCAGGAGGTCTACGGCACCACGGCGCATCTGCTGCGCAAGGATCGCGAGCAGGTGATCCACGCCCCGACCGACCTGCTCGACGCGGTGATCCGCGAAGGCGAGAAGGGGCTGTCGTTGCAGCGCTACAAGGGCCTGGGCGAGATGAACCCCGAGCAGCTCTGGGAGACAACGCTCGACCCCGAGGCGCGCACGCTGCTGCAGGTTCGCGTCGACCAGGTCGACGAGGCCGACGAGGTCTTCACCAAGCTGATGGGAGACGAGGTGGAGCCGCGGCGGGACTTCATCCAGAGCAATGCGCTGAGCGTGGCGAACCTGGATTTCTGATCGCAAGTGGACATGCGGATATCCTGGAAATGCCTGCGCAATCCGGCCGATCCCGCAGCGGAAACCGGAACTGGACTACCGCCGGGCAAAAGGGAGGGTGAGCTTGCGCCGGCATCCGGCGGTCACGGAGGCGCCGCTGTCACAATCCACTCAGGCTCCGGCCCGGATCTCCGTCGGCTCGGGCTCGACCGCGCGGCGGTAGAGGTGCCAAGTGGCATGGCCGAGCACCGGCAGCACCACGATCAGCCCCAGGAGGAACGGCAGCGAGCCGAGCGCCAGCCCCGCGGCCACGATCAGCCCCCAGGCCGCCACCGGGCCGGGGTTCTCCGTCGCCACGCGGAACGAGGTCACCACCGCCACCGGCAGGCCGACGTCGCGGTCGAGCAGCAGCGGGAAGGACACCACGCTGATCGCCAGCACCACGACCGCGAAGAGGAACCCGACCGCCAGGCCGAGCAGCATCATCGCCCAGCCCGCCCCGGTGGAGAAGACCTGCCCGACGAAGGCGCCGAGCGACATCGGCTGCTCCGGCCCGAGCGTCGCGGCCCAGATGCCGTGCGCGGTGATGATCCAGACGAGGAAGATCAGGAAAAGCACGGCGCCGAGCACGAAGATCGCCCCGAAGGAGGGCGATTTCAGCACCGCGAAGCCGTCGCTCCAGCGCGGCGTCTGGCCCGCCTCGCGCCGGCGGCTCATCTCGTAGAGCCCGACCGCCGCCACCGGCCCGACCAGCGCGAAGCCCGAGAGGATCGGGAAGACCAGGGGCAGAAGGTTGCCGCTGAAGAAGGCCCAGGCCAGCACCAGCCCGATCACCGGATAGATCAGGCAGAGGAACACCACGTCGGACCGGCAGGCGACGAAATCCGCATAGCCCTCGCGCAGGGCGGCGCGCAGGTCCTCCGTGCCGATCTTCCGCACCGCCGGCAGGGCCGCGCGCTCCGGATCGCCCGATCCGAGCCGACCGGTCACCGAGCCGACATAATGCCCCGCCCCCTTCGCGGCATCGACGCTCCAGGACAGCGGGTTACCGATGGTCTCGGACATGACTTCCTACCTCCGCCAGGCGAGGCGGCCCGGGGCGGCCGCCCTCCGGGCATAGCATAGCAGATCCGGCGCCTCGGGGCATTCACAACTCGGGGGGTCCGACGCGAGCCGCCCGCCGCCGCGCCCATTGCCCGGACGCGCCCGCCGGGGCAGACTGCGCGGGACGGATCGGCGGGGAGACATGAACGGGACGGAAAGCTGGGAGGGCGGCTGTGCCTGCGGTGGGATCCGCTACCGGCTGCAGCGCGCGCCGATGATCGTGCACGGCTGCCACTGCCGCTGGTGTCAGCGCGAGACCGGCTCGGCGCTGGCGATCAACGCCCTGGTCGAGCGCGACGCGCTCGTCCTGCTCAATGGCAGGCCCGCGCTGGCGACGATCCCGAGCGCGAGCGGCAAGGGCCAGACGCTCGCGCGCTGCCCGGACTGCGGCGTCATCCTATGGAGCCATTATGCCGGGCTCGGCCGCCTGCTCGCCTTCCTGCGCGTCGGCACGCTGGACGCCCCGGACGTCTTTCCGCCCGAGGTGCACATCTACACCGCCTCGAAGCAGCCCTGGCTGAGCCTTCCCGAAGACCGTCCGGCCTTCGCGGAATACTACCGGCGCGGCGCCGTCTGGCCGGCGGCCAGCATAGCGCGCTACGATGCCCTGAAGGCGCTGCGCGCCGCGCCGCCGGAATAGGGAGGGGCCGGTTCACGGCGGCATTCGGGGAGCGGACGGAAAGGGCCTAGCCCTCCCCGCCCAATGCTATCGTATTCGGGGTTCAGTCCTTCTTCTTCGGCCGTTCCGCCGAAGTCGAGGGCGGTGCCCGACCAGGGCGGGCGCCGAGCGCCCGCCTATCGGGGCAGGGCTGGCGGGGTCGCATCGCCTGATGAGAGTCCCCTGCCCTTCCCGCCCCGGAAGCCTCAGAGCCGCGAGGCGACGTTCTCCCAGTTCACCAGCTTCTCGAGGAAATTCGAGAGATAGGCAGGGCGCTTGTTGCGGAAGTCGATGTAGTAGGAATGCTCCCATACGTCGCAGCCGAGCAGCGCGGTCTGGCCGAAGCAGAGCGGGTTCACGCCGTTCTCGGTCTTGGTGACCTTCAGGCTGCCGTCGCCCTCCTTGACCAGCCAGGCCCAGCCGGACCCGAACTGGCCGGCACCGGCGGCGGCGAAATCCTCCTTGAACTTCTCGACCGAGCCGAAGGCGTCCTTCAGCGCCGCCTCGAGTTCCGAGGGCATGGCGCCGGCACCGGGACCCATCATTTCCCAGAACTGGCAGTGGTTCCAGTGCTGCGAGGCGTTGTTGAAGATCCCCGACTGCGCCACCGCGCCCTTCTGGTAGGTCCCCCTGACGATCTCCTCGACCGACTTGCCCTCCCATTCGGTCCCGGCGATCAGCTTGTTGCCGTTGTCCACATAGGCCTTGTGGTGGATGTCGTGGTGATACTCCATCGTCTCCTTCGACATGCCGCCGGCCGCCAGCGCGTCGTGGGCATAGGGAAGATCGGGAAGTTCGAAAGCCATGGCTACCTCGCTCGTTCAAAACCTCGGGGTGTGCGCGGGACGACCCGCGGACCCCGCCTATATACGCCCTTAGCAACGCGCGAACAGCCCCGCGGTTCAATCGCCCGCAGGCCGGGCTCAGGCCTCGGCGGTGCGGTCGGGGGTTGCCGCCGGGGCCCCGCTCCGGGCGCGCGGCAGGTGCAGGATGAATTCCGCGCCGCCGCCCTCAGCGTTCCGCGCCTCGATGGTGCCGCCGGCGTTCCGGACCGCGCCCTCGACCTGGGCGAGGCCGAGGCCGGTGCCCTTGCCGGGATCCTTGGTGGTGAAGAACGGCCTGAAGAGCTGCTCCAGCACCTCCGGCGCGAAGCCCGGGCCAGTGTCGGCGACCCGGAGCGCTATCATCTCGCCCTCTGGCTCGGGCTCGGCGGTGATGGTCATCCGGCCGCTCCCCTCCATGGCGTCGCGGGCATTGCCCGCGAGGTTCAGGAGGGCGAGCTCGATCTGGTCGGCATTAGCCCGCACCGCGCGCGCCTCGGGCGCGATGCGGACTTCGAGCTCCACGCCCCGCCCGATGGTCTTGCGGATCAGATCCTCGAGATCCGCGATCAGGGCGTGGAGGTCCACCTCGCAGACCTCGCCGCCATCGGCCCGCGAGAAGCTGAGCAGCTGATTGGTGAGCCGGGTGCCGCGCTGGATCGCCGCGCGCACCATCTCGATGCGCTCGCGGGTCCGGGGTTCCTTAGTGTCGCGGGCGATCTGGTTCATGCCCGCCTGCATCACCGCGAGAAGGTTCTTGAAATCGTGTACCACCGTGCCGGTGAACCGCCCGATCGCCTCGACCTTCTGCAGCTCGAGCAGCTGCGCCTCCTCCCGACGCCGCAGCGCGAGATCGGCAAGCGCATAGGCCACCATCAGCCCGCCGATCGCGAGCGCGATGATCGAGCCGCCGAGCATGATCGCCGAGGCGCGCGCCCGCGGCCCCGAGACGAGCGCCCGGTCGATCGCCACATGCGCCGACCAGCCGGAGGTCGGGGAGGACGCATAGGCGGTGACATTGACCAGCCCCTCGTAGGTCCGGCCCTCGTAGAAGCCTTCGCCGCCCCGGGCCACGGCCTCCTGGACGAAGCTGGTGGCGGGGGTGCCGACCCGGTCCGCATAATCGAGCGAGCGGGCGACGAACAATCCGGTGCGGTCGACGATGGCGCCCACCGCGCCCGCCGGCAGTCGGCGCATCATGATGTCCTGGAAGATCGCCGGGTCGAGCGTCACCCGCAGCACGTTCCGCGGCTGCAGCAGGACCGACATCTGCAGCCGGACGCAGGGGCAGTTCGCCCCGACCCGCTCCACCCCGCCCACGCTCCCGCCCGGCGGCGGCGCGGCGAAGGGGGCGCCCTGCGCCGCCGCCCCGGGACCCGCCCGCCCGACCTCGAACTTAACCTGTCCGGTGGCGGCATCGCTCAGCGCGATCGAGGTCCATCCCGGGTTGGCGTCCAGCACCACCGCGGCGCGGTCCCGCGCCGTGGCGAGATCGCCGGTCACCAGCGGCACGGAGGTCGCCAGCACCCGCATCGTCTGCAGATCGCCCCGGAGCAGGGCGTCGGCGAGCTCGATCAGCACATGGGCGTTCTCCAGCGCCGATTGCTCGACCGCGGCCTGGCGATCCGCGAACTCGTTGCGCAGGAGCAGCGCCAGAACCGCGATGACCGGCAGGAGCACCGCCGCTCCGGCGATGATCAGCACCCGCTGCAGGGGAGACAGGGCCTCGACGTGCATTCGTCAGTCCGACCGCAATTCTGTGGCGCGACGTGAAAATGCTCCGCTCATCAGCCGAAGCGGAGGGAACATATCATCAACGTCAGACCGGCAGCAAGCCCGCCGCGATGCGCCGGCCCTCCGCGAGCAGCACGTTGTAGGTCCGGCAGGCCGGCGCGGTGGCCATGATCTCCACGCCGATCCCGGCCGCGTCGAACCGGCTCCGCAGCGCGGCATCCAGCGGCCGGATCTCGGGGCCCATGCCGAGAAACACCACGTCCAACGCCGCCGCCGCGGCCAGGAAGAGCTCAATCTCCGGCAACCCCGCCCAGGGCTGCGGCCCGCCGGGCAGGAGCGCCAGCGGCCCGCGGTGGATCGCGCCCCCGACGCGGAAGAAGCCCGGGCCGTAGCCCTCGATCGGAACGCGCCCGCCGAAGATCACCTCGTTGAGCCGCATCGAGCCCTCCCTCAGTCGAAGACCGGCAGCCCGCCCAGCGCCGCCACCGCGATCACCACGTAGGCGACCCCGCGGTAGACCCGCTCGCGCGTCGGATCGAAGGCCGCCTGCCCGGCAAGCACGCCAAGAGCATAGGGAAGGATCAGCACCAGTCCAAGCGCAACCGGGAAGGCCCCGAGAAGGCCCTTCCAGGCCAGCAGCGCCAGATAGAAGACGTCGAAGACCGCCAGGAAGAGCAGGATGTTGGCTCGGATCCGCGCCGGCGGCTCGGTCCCACCAAGGTAGAAGAGGATCACCGGCGGCCCGGCCGCCCCGGCGGCGCCGCCGAAGAGTCCCGAGACCAGCCCGACCGCGCCCTTGGCGACATCGCCGAGCGCCCGGCGATAGCGCCATCCCGAGGCGAGCACCAGGAGGAGCAGCAGCGAGACGATGCAGATCATCCAGCGGAAGGTCAGCGGCCCGAGCCGCGTCAGCAGCATCAGCCCCGCCGCCAGCCCGACCACCGCACCCGGCAGAAGCCGCGCGACCTCGCGCGGATCCCCCTCGCGCAGCGCGCGCGGCAGGACCGGCAGCGGGCCGAGGATGTCGAAGGTGATGATGGTCACGATCACCTGCACCGGCGGCAGCACCGTGGCCGCGACCGGCACATAGACCAGCGCCGTGCCGAAACCGGTGAAGCCGCGCACCATGCCCGCGGCGAAGACAGCCGCGACCAGGACCGGCAGCCCGTCGAAGCCCGCGACCGCCTGCAGGATCGCGGTCACGGCAGGGGCGCGCTCAGGCCTTGGCCCCGCCGAACTGCGTGCCCGCCGAGGCGTCGGGCTTCGACCAGTCGCGCTTGACGCCGAGCCAGAGCACGGTCGCCCCGGCGACATAGATCGAGGAATAGGTGCCGGTCAGCACGCCGAAGATCACCGCGAAGGCGAAGCCGTGCACTACCGGCCCCGAGAACCAGTAGATCGCGAAAAGCGCGATGAGCGTCGTCAGCGAGGTCATGATCGTGCGGCTCAGCGTCTCGTTCAGCGCGAGGTTCATCACTTCCTTGAGCGGCATCTTCTTGTATTTGCGCAGGTTCTCGCGCATCCGGTCGAAGACGACCACCGTGTCGTTGATCGAATAGCCCACCACCGTCAGCACCGCCGCCACGATGGTGAGGTTGAACTCGAGCTGCAGCAGGCTGAAGACGCCGACGGTGACGATCGCGTCGTGGATCAGCGAGAGGACCGCGCCGATCGCGAACTGCCATTCGAAGCGCAGCCAGATATAGACCATGATGCCCAGGAACGACAGAAGCACCGCGAGGAAGCCCGCGCGCACCAGTTCGCCCGAGACCTTGCCGCCGACGCTGTCGACCTGGAGGATCTGAACCTCCGGAAAGGCCTGGCTCAGGGCCGCCCGCGTGGCGTCCACTGCCGGCGCCGCCCCCTCTTCCATATCCGCCGTCCCGAGCCGGATCAGCACCATGTGCCGCCCCTGGCCGGTGTCGTCGGAGATCTCGGTCACGCCAACCTCGCCGACCCCGACGTCCCCGAGCACGTCGCGCCAGACCGAGAGCGGCTGTTCCTCCGGGGTCGCCGCCATGATCAGCGTGCCGCCGCGGAAATCGACTCCGAGGTTCAGCCCCCGGGTCGCCAGAAGGCCGATCGAGCCGATCACGCCGACCAGCGAGACGATCAGCCAGAAGCGCGTGTAGCGCATGAAGTCGATCGAGGTGACGTCCGGCACCAGCCGCAAGTGACGCATGGCCGGCCCTCCTCAGACCGTGATCGCCTTGGGTCGACGCCAGTCGAACCAGCCGGCGATGATCATCTGGGTGACGTAGATCGCGGTGAAGACCGAGCAGAGGATGCCCAGGCCGAGCGTCACCGCGAAGCCCTTCACGGGCCCCGAGCCGAGCATGAAGAGGATCACCGCCACGATCAGCGTGGTGACATTGGCGTCGAGGATCGAGCCGAAGGCCTTCTCGAAGCCGAGCTGGATCGCCCGCGCGGGGCCGCGCGCAGTCTTGAGCTCCTCGCGGATGCGCTCGAAGATAAGCACATTGGCATCCACCGCCATGCCGATGGTCAGCACAAGGCCCGCGATGCCCGGCATGGTCAGCGTCGCCCCGATCGCCGTCATCAGTGCGAAGATCAGCACGATGTTGGTCAGGAGCGCCACGCAGGCGACCACGCCGAACCAACCGTAGCTCAGGATCATGTAGATCCCGACGGCGGCGAGCGCGATCACCGCCGCACGGCGCCCGGCCTCGATCGAATCCTGGCCGAGCTCCGGGCCGATGGTGCGCTGCTCGAGCACCCGGATCTCGGCGGGCAGCGCGCCGGCGCGCAGCAGAATCGCCAGCCGCGTCGAATCCTCAGGCGTGAAACTGCCGGTGATGATGCCCGAGCCCCCGGGGATGTGGCTCTGGATCACCGGCGCCGAGATTACCTCGCCGTCGAGCACGATGGCGAAGGGCTTGCCGATGTTGTCGGCGGTATAGCGCCCGAAGGCGGCGCCGCCCGCGGGGTTGAAGCGGAAGCTCACCGCCGGCAGGCCGTTCTGGTCGAAGGTCGGCTGGCTGTCCACGAGCTGCTCGCCGGTCACCACCGCCCGGCGCTCCAGCACGTAATAGACCCCGTCCTCGTCCATCGAGGGATAGACCACCTCGTCGAGCCCCGGCGTCGCCGCGGCGTCGGTGGTCCGGTTCACCACCGGATGGAAGGAAAGCCGCGCGGTCTTGCCGATGATGGCGAGCAGCTCCTCCGCCGAGCCGATCCCCGGCACCTGCACCAGGATCCGGTCCTCGCCCTGGCGCTGTATCGTCGGCTCGCGGGTGCCGGTCTCGTCCACGCGCCGGCGGATGATCTCGAGGCTCTGGTCGAGCGTGCGCCGGTCGATCGCGACCTTTTCGGCCTCCGAGAGGGTAATGACCAGCACATCGCCCTCGGCGCGGGCCTCGAAGTCGCGGCCCGAGGCGCCGGTCAGCGAGATGACCGGCTGGGAGGCCGCGCGCACCGCCTCCTCTGCCGCGGCCATGCCCGAGGGCTCGCCGATGCGGATGCGCAGCTCGTCCGGCGCGCTCTCGAGCCGGCGCACGGTGCCCACCTGGTCGCGCAGGTCGCGCAGCCGGTCGCGCAGGTCGGGCCAGAGCCCCTCGAGCCTTTCCGCATAGACGTCCGCGGTCTGCACTTCCACCAGCACATGCGCGCCGCCGCGCAGGTCGAGCCCGAGATTGACCAGCCCCGAGGGCAGGAACTCCGGCCAGCCCGCCGCCTCCGCTGCCAGTTCCGGCGTCTCCGCCGCCCCGGCGGCGAGGCTCGCCCGCGCGTCGTTCGACCGCTCGACCCGGTCGTAGAAGAGATTGGGGAAGGCCACGACCAGTCCGGCCAGGCAGACCAGGACAATCGCCACGTTCTTCCACATCGGAAATTGCAGCATCGCGGGTGATCCCCCTGCGCCGCGCCCCGTCGGAAGGGCCGGGCGCGCGTCAGGCCTGGGCGGGTTCGGTCTTGCTCGTGACCTGGCTGATGGTGCCCTTGACCACCCGCACCTTGACGTTGGGCGCCAGCTCGATCTCGGCCTCGCCCTCGGCCACCTTGACCACCTTGCCGATCAGCCCGCCGGCGGTCACCACCTGGTCGCCACGGCGCAGCGCGTCGATCATGGCGCGGTGCTCCTTGACCTTCTTCTGCTGCGGCCGGATCATCAGGAAATACATGATGACGAAGATCAGCAGGATCGGCGCGAAGCTGATCAGCCCGCCGGCGGCCCCGCCGGCTCCTCCGGCCGCCTGGGCGAATGCGGGTGTTGCGAACATCGTGACGGTCCTTCCCATCGCTCACGGGGGGCGCGTGCACGCGACGCAGCGGCACCCGGCCCCCAAAATCGCGCGGACACTAGCGCCGGCCCCCGCCCTTGGCAAGGCGATCCGGGGCGGGTGTGGCGGGCTGCCCCCGGGCGGGCGGACAGGCGATGCCAGCCCCCATCGGTGCCGCCGCCCGGGCGCCGGTTGCCGCGCCCGGGCGACCTCCGTCAGGCCTTGCCCTTGATGAAGCTGCCGTCGCGCAGCTCGCGCATGGCGGTCTCGAGCTCGGCGCGGGTGTTCATCACGATCGGCCCGTGCCAGGCGACCGGCTCCTTCAGCGGCCGCCCGGCGACCAGCAGGAAGCGCACGCCCTCGGGGCCGGCCTGCACCGTCACCTCGTCGCCGCCGCCGAAGCGCACCAGCGTGCGGTTGCCCGACATGTCGCGCACGGCGAGCTCGCGGCCCTGGAACTCCTTCTCCACACGGACCCCCACCGGCGCCGCCGCGTCGCGGAAATCGCCCGCCCCCGCGAAGACATAGGCGAAGGCATTGGCCCGGGTGTCGACCGGCAGGGTCTTCTTCACCCCCGCCGGCACGGTGACGTCGAGATAGAGCGGCTCGGCGGCGATCCCGTCGACCGGCCCGCGCTTGCCCCAGAACTTGCCGGTGATGATCCGCACCTGCGTGCCGTCGTCGTCGGTGATCTCGGGGATGTCGCCACCGGTAATGTCCTGGTAGCGCGGCGCGGTCATCTTCAAGGACGAGGGCAGGTTCGCCCAGAGCTGGAAGCCGTGCATCCGGCCCGTGCTCGATCCCCGCGGCATCTCCTGGTGCAGGATGCCCGAGCCGGCGGTCATCCACTGCACCGAGCCGGCGCCGAGCAGACCGCGGTTGCCGAGGCTGTCGGAATGCTCGACCGTGCCGTCGAGCACATAGGTGATGGTCTCGATCC
>JACKKC010000069.1 GCA_020637615.1 Rhodovulum sp. | reverse complement strand
AGCTCCCGGGGCCGGCGCGCAAACGCGCCGTCCAGGGCCGACCCGACCCGAACCCCGACCGGCAAGAAAGCTGCGCCCCTCTCGCCCTGCGGCTTGCGCCTCCGGGCGACCGGACCGGGCGACGCGCCACCGGCGCCTCGCCGTCAACGGTCCGGGGAAATCCGGCGACGGCCGCGCGGGGCGCGGCCTCGTCCCCATCCCGAAAACTGGTCTCGGACCACCAAGTCGGTCCAGGCCGGCGTCCGACCCGGCGTTGAAATTTCCTTCCCGACGGATCGCATGACGTGCACACTACCGCTCCGGGGAGGGATGCAGTGAACGGGCTTTTCGATCTTCTCATTGCCGTGCTGCAGGAAGCCAGGACCTGGGGCCCGACCCAGCAGATCGGTGCGGTCCTGGGCTTCCTGACCACCTTCGTCATCGTCCCGCTCGCGGCTCTCTGGAAGTGGATGCGCGCCCGCGAAAGCCGCCTCGCGAAAGAAGCCGCGATCGTCGAGCGCGATCTCGCCGTCGCCGACAAGGTCCGCAAGGAACTCACCCTTGAGAACGAACGGCTGGCACGCTTCGAGCCCGAAACCGTCCTGCACAAGCTGCAGGCCGAGCGCCGCGACAACAACCGCCGCAGCCTCGTGCGGATCGCCGACGGCTACATGGAGCATCATCGCGACGCCTTCGCCGAGGCCTGCCGCATCCTCGCCGACCACCATCTCTCGCGCTACGAGGACGGCGCCGACGCCCTGTCCCGCGCCCGCGCCGCCGCCATGGGCGCCCTCGCCGCCGCGCCCGACGACCGCGAGACACAATCGCTGCTTGACGAGATCGAGGCCCTGCAACGCATCGAGGCCGCCCCGCCCACCACCGAGGAGGGAACCCGCCAGCACGAGGAACGCGAACGCCTCCGGAAGCTCCTCCGCGAAACCCCGGAGGACGTCGAGGCCCTCCGCGAGGTCGGCCGGCGGGAATTCGACGCGGGCCGCTACCGCACCGCCATCGTCTTCTGGGAACGCGCCGAGGAGGCACTTCTCTCCGAAGGCCACGACAGTTCAGGAGATCCCCGCCAACTCGAGATCCGGCTCGACCTCGGTCGCGCGAACCTCTGGGCTGGCCACATGGCGGCAGCCCGCGACATCATAGCGCCGCTTCCCGGCCTCTGCGCGCGGGTGACGACACCAACAGATCCGCTGACCTTGTCAGCCCGACGCCGCCTCGCGGAATTGCTTTCACATGACGGAGCCAGCAGTCAGGCTGAAAAAGAACTCCGCGAGCTGGTCCCGCTCATGGAAAGGTTGAAGGGCAAGGAGCACCCGGACACGCTCACCGCCCGCCACGCCCTCGCCCTCGCGATCCGCGACCAAGACCGCGCGAAGGAAGCCGAGGACATGCTCAGCGGCCTGGTCCCGACAATGGAGCGGGTGTTTGGCAAAGAGCACCCGGAGACACACTCCACCCTCTACGCCCTCGCGACGACAATCAGCTACCAAGGCCGCGCGGCGGAGGCCGAAGCCATGCTAAGCCGCTTGGTCCCGATGGCAGAGAAGGTGAAGGGCAAGGAGCACCCGGACACGCTCTTCACCCGCCACGCCCTCGCCACTGCGATCCGCGACCAGGGCCGCGCTGTGGAGGCCGAGGGACTGCTCCGTGACCTCCTTCCTCTCGTGGAGAAGGTGATGGGCAAGGAGCACCCGGACACGCTCGTTGCCCGCTACGCCCTTGCCACCGCCATCCATGGCCAGGGTCGCACAGAGGAGGCCGAGGACAACCTTCGCGACTTGCTCCCGCTCATGGAGACGGTGAAGGGCAAGGCGCACCCGGATACCTTCACCGTCCGCCGTACACTTACGCAGGCCGCTATGGAACAGGGCGTTTCAGATCGCGCGCGGGATGCCCTCGCCCTATTGCCCGAGGACGGCGGCGATCCCGACCCACAGCGAAAGGCATAGACTGCGATGCTGCGGGCCGGGCTCGCCGATCTCGACGGCGACTCGGCGGGCGCGACGAAGCTGCTCGCAGAGGCCGAGGCGCAGTTCGCCCACCTCACCCCCGAGCACCCGGCGCGCCGGCACCTCGAACACTACCGGGAAACCCGGGTTCCGGGTGGACCCGGCGGCACCATGATCGGCCCTGGCCGAGGTTAACCCTCTATTCCCGACGAAATTACTTGGCATACGCCGCGTGCATGGATTGTGCATGGCTTGTGCATACCGCTGCGCCTGGGTTAACGGGCGATTCCGGCCGGCGCATTCGCCGGCGAGCGAGGAGACGGGCATGGCCGCAGACCGACTGACCCTGACCCGCGGCGAGTGGGCGATCCTCGTCTTTACGCTCGCTTATGTTGCGGGCTTCACGGTGTCTTTCCTGCTTCGCGGCAACTACGAGTTCATCATCTACGTCGCCACAATGGCGCTCCTGATCGGCCTTGTCGGCTGGAACCTGCGCCGCGCCGCCTTCCCCGAGCCCATGCTCGCCGCCCTCTCGCTCTGGGGCCTCGCCCATATGGCCGGCGGCGGCATTCCCGTCGGAGACTCAGTGCTTTACTCGCTCCCGCTCATCCCCATTGTCGGCACCGGCGAGATGACGATCCTGAAATACGACCAGCTCGTGCACGCCTACGGCTTCGGCGTCACCGCCTGGGTGCTGTGGCATCTCATGGCGCACAACCACCCTGCCCTGCGCGGCTCAAGGACCATCTGCGTCTACCCTGCGCTCGCGGCCATGGGACTCGGAGCCGTCAACGAAATCATTGAGTTCAGCGCCGTTCTGATGGTGCCGGAAACCAATGTCGGCGGCTATTACAACACCCTGCTCGACCTCTGCTTCAATGCCCTCGGCGCCGTGCTCGCCATGGTTATCGTCGCCCGCCTCGAGGCCGGCCGCACTGCCGCCCGGCCCTGAAGCACCTGCGCCGCGACGATCCCGCCGAGGCGCGCCTGCTCGGCCGGAGCGCCATCGCTGCAGACGCGCGTCACGGGTTGTCCAGCGCCACGAAGCGCGAGCCCTTCCTTGCGGAGGCCTGCGCCGCGAACATGAAGCGCACCCCGCGGGCGCCATCCTCGACCGTGGGAAACGGCGCCGCGGGCGGTGGAGCGCCGGTCTTCGCCGCCAGGACGGCGTCGGCGATCTCGGCATAGAGGTTCGCGAAAGCCTCGAGGTAGCCCTCCGGATGGCCGGCGGGGACGCGCGAGACGGCCTCGGCGGCCGGGCCGGCACCGAAGCCGCCACGCGTCAGGATGCGGGTGGGCGCGCGCAGGGGGGAATGGAACAGGTGGTTGGGATGCTCCTGCCGCCAGGCGAGCCCGCCCTTCTCGCCATATACGCGGAAGGCGAGGCCGTTCTCGTTGCCGCAGGCGATGGTGGTGTTCCACAAGTAGCCGCGCGCGCCGTTGTCGAAGCGCAGGTGCATGGTGGCATGGTCCTCAAGGCGGTGCCCGGGCACGAGGGTCGCGAGGTCGGCGGAGAGCTCGACGACCCGGGCGCCCGTGACGAATTCGATCAGGTGATGGGCATGGGTCCCCGT
>JACKKC010000068.1 GCA_020637615.1 Rhodovulum sp. | reverse complement strand
GCCACACCGGCGGCTGACCGGCGGACGGGAACACCCCGATCTGCCGCGGCTCGCCCCGCGGCGAAACTGTCGGCGCCCCGGCCGACCGGGCGGAGAGGCGCCCGGTATGATACCATGCCCGGAAGATCGCTTCGCCGCCGGCCGCCGCATGGCAGCCGCCGCGACCGGTGACCCGATCACCCGAAGACCGCATGACGGAGGAGCAAGCCATGACGATCGACCTGACGCGCCGTGCCGCGATGGCGGGCGCCGCAGCCGCGATTCTGATTCCGCCCGCGATGGGAATGGGAACGGGACCGGTCCGGGCGCAGGGCGCCGCCCGGGCGATGGGCCTCGCCTATCCGCGCCAGATCGGCGGGATCGAGCTCACCGCGATCAGCGACGGCTTCTTCGAGATCCCGGCCGGTCAGATGCTGATCAACATCGCGCCGGAAGAACTGGAAGCCGCCCTGAGCGCCGCCTTCTTAGACCCGGCCGGCCCGCTGCGCGGCGGCGTCACCGCCTTCCTGCTGCGGGAAGGCGAGCGGACGGTGCTGGTCGACACCGACGCGGCCGACCTCTTCGGGCCGACCGTCGGCCAGATGCCGGCGACCCTCGCGGCCCTGGGCGTCGCTCCGGAATCGGTGGACACCGTGCTGCTGACCCACATACATCCCGACCATATCGGCGGGCTCTTGGCGGACGGCGCCCCAGCCTATCCCAATGCCACGGTGCATATGAACGAGGTGGATCTCGGCTTCTGGACCGACGAGGCCATCGCCAGCCAGGCGCCGGCCGAGGCAAGGGGCATGTTCGACCGCGCCCGGGCCACCGCCGCGGCCTATGGCGAGCGCCTGCTGCCCTTCGCCGGCGAGACCGAGGTCATCCCCGGCGCCACCAGCCTGCCGCTGCCCGGCCATACCCCCGGCCACACCGGCTACCGCATCGTCTCGGAGGGCGCCGAGATCCTGCTCTTCGGCGACGTGGCCAATGTCGCGCCGGTCCAGTTCCCCCACCCCGAGGCCGGCACGATCTTCGACATCGACCCCGCGCTCGCGGTCGAGACCCGGGGCTGGTTCTTCGACATGCTCGCCACCGACCGGACACTGGTCGCCGGCGCCCACATGGCCTTCCCCGCCATCGGCCATGTCGCCCGCGCCGGCGACGCCTATGCCTGGGTGCCCGAGCCCTGGCACTACGGGTGATCGCCGCCGCCACGACCGCCAGGCAGCCCGCGCGCGGCGCCTGCGGCCGCCGGTGAGCCCTCCCGCCCTCCGCAGCGCCCTCGCGGCGACGCTGCTGGCGGTCCTGCTCGCCGCAAGGGCCCCGGCCGCCGCGCCCCTCGTCTGCCCGGATGTCGAGGCCACGGTCTACGGCGGCAGCGAGCAGGAGCGGTCGTTGATCTGCGCCGGGCTCGCCGATGCCGCCGGTTTCCTCGCCGGCTGCGGCATCACGCGCGGCGCGGGGCTCGAGGTCACCGTGCACCAGGACATGCGCGAGGTCTGCGACACCCCCGCCCACGCGCTCTACGACCGCAACCGCGACCGGCTCGAGATCGCCAGCCTCGACACCTGCCTGCGCACCAACACCGGGCACGACCTCTTCGCCCGCATCGAGGCGTCCGCGGCCTACCGCAGCATCGCCGCCCACGAGGCCGCGCATGCGATCGTCTCCCGGGCCGGCGTCGCCCCCGACCGGATCGCGGCTCAGGAATACGTCGCCGGGGCCGCGCAGTTCGCCTCGCTTCCGACCGACACCCGCGAGGACCTCACCACGGCCCTCGTCCCGCCGCGGGCCCGCCCCGTGGAGCTCGCCGCCCTCAACCGCTTCATCTACGCCATGGCGCCGCTGCGCTTCGCCGCCATGGCGTCGCTGCACTTCGAGCAGCAGCCCGACGGCTGCGCCTTTCTGCAGGACCTCGTCGCGGGGGACGTGCGGCTCCGGACCATGCCCTGATACCAGCAGCGCGCGCCGTCA
Source organism: Rhodovulum sp. (assembly GCA_020637615.1). Classification (GTDB taxonomy): domain Bacteria; phylum Pseudomonadota; class Alphaproteobacteria; order Rhodobacterales; family Rhodobacteraceae; genus Amaricoccus. The sequence continues at coordinate 1,681 of JACKKC010000068.1, read as the reverse complement.
GCGCTCTTCCCACCCGGACCGAAGAGCCCCTGGCCCGATCGACCCGCGTAGATCGGGCCGCGCCGGCACTCCCCGGGGCCGGCGCGCCTTCGCGCGCCATCCAGGGCCGCCCCGTCCCGATCCCCGTCCGGCAGGAAGGCCCCCTCGCCCAGCGGCCCTCGCTGTCCGCTGTCTTCCCACGTTGGGCACAGGTCCCCGGCCTGATCGACCCGCGTCGATCGGGCCGCGCCGACCCTCCCCGGGGCCTACAACATTCACACATCGCGTTTGCGCGGCGGTGGTATTCGTGATTCCCTTCGGGAAAACGGAGGGCGGGATGGACTTGGGCAGGTTCGGGGACCGGCGTCGGGAAAAAGGGGGGCCGATCTGCTGGAGCGGCTGGTGGCGCAGGGCACGGGTGGGGTGCGGGTGCGTCGCCTTGGCGGGGACCGGGCCGGCGAGATCCGCTTCACCCGGTTCCTGCGCAATCCGTCGGTGACGATCGGGGAGATGGTGGCAACGGCCTTCGGGCGCACGCAGGCCGCCTGCGCCGGGCGGGACATCCTCGCGGTGCAGGACACGACGGCGACCCGCGGCTCGGCCGGTGGCCAGGGCAGCTTCCTGCACGCGATGATCGCCGTCGACGCGACGAGCGGTGCCGTGCTCGGCGCGCTGGACGCGCAGTTCCTGGAGCGGACCGAGGGCGGCCGGGCGAGCCGCCTGCAACGGGCCTTCGAGGGCCGCCAGAGCATCCGCTGGCTGGAAGCGGCGCGGCGGGCGGGGGACCTGCGCGGCGCGGCGCGGGTGACGGTGGTGGCCGACCGGGAGGCCGACATGGTCGAGCTCTTCGCCCACCGGCCGGCACATGTCGACCTGGTGGTGCGCGCCCTGCACGACCGGGCGCTGGCGGGGGGCGGCAGGTTGGCCGCGACGATCGCCGCGGGTCCGCGGCTCGGCCGGGCCGCGCTCGACCTGCCGGCCCGCCCCGGGGTGCCGACGCGTACCGCCCGGCTCTCGATCCGCTTCGGTCGGATCGCGCTCCGGCCGCCGGCCGAGAGGCGCGCGAGCTGCCCCGCGCCGGTGTCGATGACCTGCGTCGATCTCTGCGAGGAGGCCCCGCCCGAGGGCGCGACCCCGGTCCACTGGCGGCTCCTGACCACCCGGGAGGTGGCGAGTGTCGCGGACGCGCTCGATGTCGCCGCGCGCTATGCAAAGCGCTGGAAGATCGAGGAGATCTTCCGGACCATGAAGCGCAGGGGCTTCGACATCGAGAGCCTGCGGATCGCCGACGAGGCGCCGCGCAACCGTCTGGTCCTCGCCTGCCTGATCGCGGCGACCGTCGTCCTGCAGATGACCGCGGAGCGCGACGGCGCGGTCGAAGGACGGGCGCTGCGCCCCCTCACCGACGCCTTCGATCCGGAGGACCAGCCCTTTCTCGAGGTTGTCAGCCAGAACCTCGAGGGCCGGACCGAACGCCAGAAGAACCCGTACCCGAAGGGAAGCCTCGCCTTCGCCACCTGGGTCTGCGCCCGCCTCGGCGGCTGGACCGGCTACTACGGCAAACCCGGCCCCATCGTCATCCTGCGCGGATGGACCGAGTTCCAGTCCCTCAAACACGGCGCAACCCTCGCCTTCCGAAGCGCGAAGGGTCTCGCCGATGTGTGAATCCGATAGGCCGGGGGCAGGCAGGCGCGCGCGGATT
>JACKKC010000067.1 GCA_020637615.1 Rhodovulum sp. | reverse complement strand
CGCGGGCCGCACGAGGCCCATGATCGCCTTCAGGGCGGTGGATTTTCCCGCGCCGTTGCGGCCCATCAGGCAGAGCACCTCGCCGCCGGCCACCGCGAGGTCGAGCCCGTGCAGCACCTGCACGTTGCCATAGCCCGCATCGAGTCCCGCCACCTCCAGCATCACGCCCCCAGATAGGCCGCCTGGACCGCCCGGTCGGCGCGGATCTCGGCCGGCGTGCCCTCGGCGAGCACCTCGCCGAAGTTCAGCACGGTGATGCGGTCGGCGAGGTCCATCACCAGCTCCATGTTGTGCTCGATCAGGAGCACGGTGGCGCTCCGGGCGACCTCGCGCACGAGGCGCTTGAAGGTCTCGATCTCGGTATCGGCGAGGCCTTGCGTCGGCTCGTCGAGGATGAGGAGCTTCGGCGCCAGCGCGAGGCCCATGGCGACCTCCAGAAGCCGCTGGTGGCCATAGGCCAGCGTGCCGGCGGTCTGGCCGGCGCGGTCGGCGAGGCCGACGCGGTCGAGGGCCGCCAGCGTCTCGGCGGCGAGATCAGCGGCGCCGCGGCGCTGTACGGCGAGGGCGACGTTGTCGTAGACCGGCAGGCGGGCATAGATCGCGGTGATCTGGAAGGTATAGGCGATGCCCAGGGCCACGCGGGCATGGGCGGGCAGCGCGGTGATGTCGCGCCCCTCGAAGCGGATCGTGCCGGCGCTCGGGGCGATCCGGCCGCAGATCAGCCCGACGAGCGTGGTCTTGCCCGCGCCGTTCGGGCCGATGAGCGCGCGGATCTCGCCGGTGCCGAGATCTAGATCGACCCCGTCCACCGCGGTCAGCCCGCCGAAGCGGCGGGTGAGCCCCCGGGTCGAGAGCAGGCTCACGGCAGCCATGGCAGCGCCCGTTCCCGCAGGCTCCCGAGCAGGCCCTTGCGCGCGAAGAGCACGAGCGCGAGCAGCGCGAGGCCGACGACCATGAGATAGGCCGTGGTCACGCTCGACGAGAGATCGACGAGGTAGAACATCACCAGCGTGCCGAGAAACGGGCCGAGCACCGTGCCCGCGCCGCCGAGCAGGACCCAGAGCAGCGGCAGGATCGAATACTGGATCGAGGCGAAGGTCGCGCCGACATAGCCGAACATCAGCCCGTAGGCCGCCCCCGAGGCACCCGCGAGCAGGCCCGAGGCCACCAGCCCGATCAGCCGGTAGCGGAAGGGGTCGTAGCCGAGCATCCGGCTGCGCTCGGCGTTTTCGCGCATCGCCACCAGTACCCGGCCGGTGGGGCTGCGCACCAGCGCGAGGCAGGCGGCGAGCGCAAGCGCGAAGAGCGCGAGCGCGGCGAAATAGCGCGTCCTGTCGTCGGAGAGGTCGAGCCCCGCGACCGCCCGGGCGGCGCGGTCGATCACGTATCCCTCGTCGCCGCGGGTCAGGGGGCCGAAATAGAGGATGAGCAGGTAGCCCGCCTGGGCGAACATCAGCGTGACGATCATGAAGGCGACGCCGGTGGTGCGCAGCGCCAGGAGCCCCACGGCGAGGGCGACGAGCGCGCCCGCGGCGATGCCCGCCAAGAGGCCGGGGCCGGCGGACCAGCCCGCTAGCTGCACCAGCGATCCGGTGGCATAGAGGCCGGAGGCGAAGAAGAGCGCATGGCCGAGGCTGAGGAGCCCGGTGTAGCCGAAGGCGATGTTGTAGCCCATGGCGAAGACCGAGAGCACCATGACCCGCGCGAGGTTGCTCACGTGATAGGCGGGCAGCACGAAATAGAGGGCGGCGAGCGCGCCGATCACGCCCAGGTGCAGGCCGAGGATCGCACCACGATGCCCGGTCACGCCACGCGCTGCCCGAAGAGCCCCTGCGGGCGGAAGACCAGCACCAGCGCCACCAGCAGCGTCGCGAGGATCTTGGCGAGCGTGGGCGAGAAGAACACCGAGACGATGCCGTCGGAGAGGCCGATCAGCACCGCCGCCAGCACCGTGCCGCGCAAGCTCCCCAGGCCGCCGATGATCACCACGATGAAGGAGAGGAGCAGCGGGTCGCCGCCCATCAGGTAATGCGCCTGCTGGATCGGCACGATCAGCACCGCCGCGACCGCGGCGAGCGCCGCGCCGAGCGCGAAGACCCCGGCATAGACCCGGTCGACGTCGATGCCGAAGGCGGTGGCGGTCTCGCGGTCGTATTGGGTGGCGCGCATGACGAGCCCGATCCGGCTGCGCACGAGCAGGAGCCGGACGCCGAGCAGGAGCAGGATCGCCGCCGCCACCACCGCGAGCTTGTAGCCGGAATAGCCGAACCACGGCAGCTGCAGGCGCCAGTCGAAGGGCGCCTGCACCGGGCGGGCATCGGGGCCGTAGAGGCTCAGCGCCGCCTGCTGGAAGATGTAGAGCAGCCCGATGGTGGCCACGATCGTTGCCTCGGGATCGTAGTCGAGGCGCTTGAGGATCGCCCGGTCGGCCAGCGCCGCGATGCCGCCCACGATCAGCGGGCAGACCACCAGCGCCGCGGCGAAGCCCAGCGCCGGCGGACCGGGCACAGAAGTGGTGACGAACCAGGCCAGCACCGCGCCGAGCATGAAGAACTCGCCATGCGCGACGTTGACCACCCGCATCACCCCGAAGACGAGGCTCAGGCCGACGGCGGTCAGCGCCAGCACCGCCGCCATCACGAGGCCCTCCATGGTGGCGAGCAGCAGGAAGGGTCCGAAATCCAATGCCGCGAAGCCCCGTGCCGGTCAGAAGGGTTGCGTGGTGTAGTCCACCTCGTCCGGATAGAGGCCGTCCTCGATCGAGGTGGTATGCACCACCTCGAGCCGGCCCTCCGCGACCTTGGAGATATGCTGGTGGCCGAAGACCTGGTGCGTCCGGCCGTTGAAGACCTTGTCGCCCTGGGGATGCTCGCGCGAGAGCGGCATCTCGGTCATCGCCTCCACCGCCTCGACGAAGGCCTGGCGGTCGTCGGGGCCCTGGTAGCCGGCGGCCTCCATCCCGGCCTTGATGACGAAGAGCGTCTCCCAGGCGCTGAACATATGCGCGTAGGTCGAGACCTCGCGGGCGTCGCTGACCGAGGCGCCGTTGTCGTCGACCCCGACGGCCGAACGGTAGAAGGTCTCGTGCTCGGAGGCACCGGGCTGCAGGCAGCGCGGGTGGCCCTCCCAGAAATGCGTGCCTTCGAGGAACTCGAGCCCGGGGTTGGCGATGTCCACCGCCTCGAGCGAATCGATGAAGCCGAAGATCTCGGGGTGGTCGCCGGTGCCGTAGAACTCGCCGAGTTCCTTGACGAAGGTCAGCACCGCCGGGCCGACCATGACGTGATAGAGCACTTCCGTCTCGGAGGGGATGCGCGGCAGGTGGCGGGTGAAGGAAGTCTCGGTGGGCGGGATGGCGATGAGCTCGACGACCTCGCCGCCCTGGGCTTCCATGGCCGCCGTGAAGAAATCCCGGTGGTCGTAGCCGAAGGCGTAGTCGGGGAAGACCATGGTGACCTTCTTGCCGAGGTTCGCCGCCACCCAGGGTGCCATGGCCTGGACCTGGCTCTTCACGTCGGTGATGCCGGGCTGGAGGGTCCAGCGGTTGGTGATGCCCGAGGCGACGTGATGGCCCTCGGAGCAGACGAGATAGGGGATGCGCAGCTCGCCCGCACGCGGCGCGCTGCCGACCACCACGTTGGAGAAGAGCGCGCCGAAGACCGCGTCGCATTTCCCTTGCGTGGCGAGCTTCTCGACAACTTCGGCGCCGCGCTTGGGATCGGTGCCGTCGTCCTCGAAGAGGATCTCCACCGGGCGGCC
>JACKKC010000066.1 GCA_020637615.1 Rhodovulum sp. | reverse complement strand
TGCCTCAGGGGACCGGGATGCCCCGGCGACTTCGATCCTCCCTTCTTGCCCTGATCGGCACCGAAGCCCCTCGGATGGGTCTTGGGAAAAGGACGCGCGTCGCCCGGTCCGGTCGCCCGGAGGCGCGAGCCGCAGGGCGAGGGGGGTGCGGTTTCGCGGTCGGTTGAGGATCGGGACGGGTCGGCCCTGGACGGCGCGCCTCGCGCGCCGTCCCCGGGCAGGGCCGGCGCGGCCCGATCGCCACGGGTCGATCGGGCTGGGGGCCTCTGGCCGCCACGGGACGAACGCCGAGGGCGCGTTGCCGGATGCGCTGCGCGGAATTTCCCGCCGGTCAGTCGAGCACGAAGACCCGCGACGGGTGCAGCTGGCCGCCGCGGTAATGGCCGATCGCGACCGGCTGGCCGGCATGCGAGACCCAGGCCTCGGCGCCGAAGGCGAGCGGGCCGGGGGGCGTGACCTCGGCCGGATTGCCGTGGCGCAGGCGGGACGCGGCCTCCGCGGAGCAGGCGAGCTCGGCCATGGCCCCGAGCCCCGCCTCGACGGGGAGGAGCGCCGCCCGGAGCGCCGCCGCATTCTCGGGCTCGAGCGCCTCCCAGCCCAGCGCACCCTCCAGCGTCAAGGGCCCGGCGCGCAGCCGGCGCAGGCCGGCGACATGGCCGAGGCATCCCAGCGCGCGGCCGAGGTCGCGCGCGATGGCGCGCACGTAGCCGCCCTTGCCGCAATCCATCTCGAAGACCGCCTGCCCGGCATCGGGCATGGCCACGAGCGCGAGCCGCGCGACATGGAGCGGCCGGGCGGCGAGCTCGGGCGCCTCCCCGGACCGGGCGAGCGCATAGGCGCGCCGGCCCTCGACCTTGACCGCCGAGACCTGGGGCGGGACCTGGAGGATGTCGCCGGTGAAGCCCGGCAGGGCGGCGCGGATCGCGGCCTCGGAGGGCCGGGACGCGCTGCTCGCGGTCACCGCGCCCTCGGCGTCGTCGGTGGCGGTCTCCGCCCCCCAGCGCACGGTGAAGCGGTAGCTCTTCTCGGCATCGGTGACATGGGCCACGGTCTTGGTCGCCTCGCCGAAGGCGATGGCGAGCAGCCCGGTGGCGGCGGGGTCGAGCGTGCCGGCATGGCCGGCCTTGCGCGCGTCGAGCGCGCGGCGCGCCCGCGCCACCGCCTGGGCCGAGCTCGGGCCCTCGGGCTTGTCGAGCACCAGCCAGCCGTGGACGGGGGTTCCGCGTTGCCGTCGCGCCATCTGCCTGCTGCCCCCGGGGCTCAGTCCCGGTCGAGGTCGCGCCGGACCGCCGGCGAGCCGAGCAGCTCGCGCGTGCGGTCCATCCGGTCGAAGCTGAGATCGGGCTCGAAGCTCAGCTCCGGGGAATATTTCAGGTCGATCTGCGCGGTGACGAGTCGCCGGATCTCGGCGCGGTTGCGGGTGAGCGCCCGGACCACGCCCTCGGTGTTCACGCCCCCGAGCGGCAGGACGAAGGCCGTGGCGTGCCGCAGGTCCGGCGAGACCTTGACTTCCGCGACCGTGACCGAGACATGGGCGAGATCGGGATCGTGCACCTCGCCGCGGGCGAGGATCGCGGAAAGCGACCGACGGATCACTTCGGCCACGCGCAGCTGGCGCTGGCCGGCCGCAGCTCCGGCATGGGCTCTTGTCTTTGCCATGGCGGTCACATCCTATCGCGGTCGGGCGAAGTCAAGGGCGGGACGGAAAGAGCCATGGACGAGAGGGTCGGAATTGCGGTGGTCGGCGCATCCGGGCGCATGGGCCGGATGCTGATCCAGGCCGTGGAGGAGGAGCCGCGCGCCCGGCTGACGGGCGTCACCGAGCGCCCGGGCCACGACTGGATCGGCCGGGACCTCGGCGCCTGCCTCGGGACCGGCGAGACCGGGGTCCGCGTCTCGGACGATGCGCTCGAGGTCTTCGCGGTCAGCCAGGCGGTGCTCGACTTCACCACGCCGGCCGCGACCATGGCCCATGCGGTGCTGGCCGCCCAGGCGCGGCTCACCCATGTGATCGGCACCACCGGGCTCGAGCGCGCCGACATCGAGCGGCTGGCCGCCGCGGCGCGGCATGCGGTGATCGTGCGGGCCGGCAACATGAGCGTCGGGGTCAACCTGCTGACGGTGCTGGCGCGGCGCGTCGCCACGGCGCTGGGGGCGGATTACGACGTGGAGATCGTCGAGATGCACCATCGCCACAAGGTCGACGCGCCCTCGGGCACGGCGCTGATGCTGGGCGACGCGGTGGCGGCCGGCCGGCGGGTCAATCTCGCCGATGTGCGCGAGAGCGGGCGCGACGGCGCCACCGGGCCGCGGGGCGAGGGCGCGATCGGCTTCGCCAGCCTGCGCGGCGGCGACGTGATCGGCGAGCACGAGGTGATCTTCGCCGGTCCCGGCGAGCGCATCAGCCTGCGTCATGTCGCCACCGACCGCATGCTCTTCGCCCGCGGCGCGGTGCGCGCCGCCCTCTGGGGGCATCACCAGGAGCCGGGGCAGTACAACATGATCGACGTGCTCGGCCTGCGCGAGGCGGGCGCGGAGGTGCCCGACCGCTGAGGCCGGGCGGGCCCGCGCGCCGGCCGCGGATGGTCAATCCGTTGCCGGCGGGCTAGAGAGGGGGTCCGGGCATTCCGTCCCGGACATCGAGTCCTGATCCCATGCCGAAAGATTCGCCCGGTGGCGGGGCGCTCCTGCTCGACCGTCGCACGCCGCCCCATGTCTTGACCCTCGTCGCGATGACCTCCGTCGCGGCGCTGAACATGAACATGGTGCTGCCGTCGCTGCCGAGCCTCGCGCGGCATTACGCGGCCGCCTATCCGGTGGTCGCCCTGACGGTCTCGGCCTATCTGGCGCTGACCGCGGTGCTGCAGCTCCTGATCGGGCCGCTCTCGGACCGCTACGGGCGCCGGCCGGTGCTGCTCGTCAGTTTCGCGATCTTCCTCGCCGCCACCCTCGGCTCCATGGTCGCGCCGAATTTCGCGGTCTTCCTCGCCTTCCGCCTCGCCCAGGCGGCGGTGGCCTCGGCGCTGGTGCTGAGCCGGGCGATCGTGCGCGATCTCGTCGGCCCGGACCGGGCGGCGAGCCTGATCGGCTATGTCACCATGGGCATGTCGCTCGCGCCGATGGTCGGGCCGATGATCGGCGGCTTTCTCGACGAGCATTTCGGCTGGCAATCGGTGTTCCTCTTCACCCTCGTGGCGGGCGCGGGGGTGACGGCGCTGATGTGGGCCGATCTCGGCGAGACCAACCTCGCCCCCTCCCCGAGCTTCGGGGCGCAGTTCCGCGCCTATCCCGAGCTCCTCCGCTCGCGGCGCTTCTGGGGCTATTCGCTGACCGCCGCGCTGGCCTCGGGGACCTTCTTCGCCTTTCTCGGCGGCGGGCCCTGGGTGGCGAGCGAGGTGCTCCGCATGCCGCCGGCGCGGCTCGGCTTCTATTTCGGCTTCGTCGCCTTCGGCTACATGCTCGGCAATTTCCTCTCGGGGCGCTATGCGGCATCGGTCGGGGTCAACCGCATGATGCTCTTGGGCGCCGGGGTGGCGACCGCGGGCATGGCGGTGGAGCTCGGCCTCCTGGGGGCGGGCGTGCTCACCCCGGTCAGCTTCTTCGGGAGCGTGCTCTTCATCGGGCTCGGGAACGGGCTCCTGCTGCCGAGCGCCAATGCCGGCATCGTCTCGGTGCGGCCGCATCTGGCGGGCAGCGCCTCGGGGCTCGGCGGCGCGCTGATGATCGGCGGCGGCGCCGCGCTCTCGGTGCTGGCCGGCGCGCTGCTCGGCCCCGGCACCGGGGCGGCGCCGCTGGTCTGGCTGATGTTCCTCTGCTCGGCCGCGAGCATCGCCTCGACGCTCTGGGTCATGCATGTCGCGCGGCTTCGCGGTCCGTGACGGGGTGCTCCTGAGCGGGGCGTGAGGGCGCGGCGGGGGATTGCATCTGGAGCCCATTGTTCCCG
>JACKKC010000065.1 GCA_020637615.1 Rhodovulum sp. | reverse complement strand
TGCCACGCAGGGGAAGAAGACGAATCATGGCGTCATCACTTCGACACCAAGCGGCTCTGCTCGGTGATCTTCGGCCTCGCCCTGTTGAGTGGTTTGAGGGCGAGGCGTCCGAGGAGAGCGAGAAAAGTGGCTCCGATCCGGTGCGGCCCGCTCCCGTGACCGAATCGATCCAGGCCGCGACACGAGGCGCGAGACCGCCCGCGAAATGCAGCGGGCGTTTCCTGCGCGGAGCCGACCCGATAGACTTGGTGCATGAGAAACGACGAAGGCGGCCACGGATTCCCGGGACGGCGAGGCCTCATCCTGCTCGGGTGGGTCCTGCTGCTGGGGACGGTCCTCGTGTGGTCGGCGCTCCATGAACGCCGGAAGCTTCTGTCCGAATTCGGGAACGAGGCCGCGATCCTGCATCGCCTGACCTCGCAGCGCGTCGATCAGCACGACGCGCATATGACGGCGCTCTCCGCCCTTGCCGCCGCCGAAGGCAGCGACCGGCCCGACCTCTTCCTGGATGTGGCCGCGACCATCCGGCGCTTCTACCCCCGGATCACGGCGGTCGATCTGGTCTCCCTGCCGCCCTCCCGCGACTATCTGACGACGCGGCCCGGGCTCTCCGAGGAAGAACTCGCCACCGTCAGGGATGTCGCCCTGGCATCGGACGGAGCGCTGGCATTGCGCGCCGCGCCGGGGCGCGCGGGACATTACCTGCTGATCAAGCGCAGCCCCAATTCCGATGCGGCGCGCTTCGGCCTGGCGTTGGAGGTGGACGGGGCGGCCCTGCTGGCCACGGAATCCGATTTCTGGACGCGACCCTCCGTGACGCGCGCGCTGCTCATGCCGGACGGCACCCTGCTCGCCGGCAGCGGCCCCATCTCCGCGCCGCAATTCGAGAAGCCGCTCGGCAGCGTGTCGCAGCCGCTGCTCCTCCAGGCCGGCATCGCGCCGGCCCTGTCCGATCTCCTGCCGGGCATCCGCGTGGCGGGGCTCGCGCTTCTGGCCTCGGCGGTCTATCTCGTCGCGGCTCTCGGGCTGCGACAGCTCGCCCGGGCGCGCCGCGCGGAGCGCCAGGCCCGTCTGAGCGCCCAGGAGGCGCGGCTGGCGCATGCCTCGCGGATCAACGCCCTCGGTGAGATGGCCAGCGGCATGGCGCATGAACTGACCCAGCCGCTGACCGCCATTCTGAGTCAGGCCCAGGCCGGCCGGCATCTGGTCGAGCGCGGCGATACCCGCGCGCTCGCGCCGGTGATGCAGGGCATAGCGGATCAGGCCAAGCGCGCCTCGGCGATCATGGAGCGGTTGCGGAACTGGAGCCGGCCCAATCCGGATACCGAAAGGCAGAGCGTCGTCGGCGAGGCTGTGCGGAACGTCGAACTCCTGCTGGGGCCCGAGGCCGAGCGCAACGGCGTCACGCTCTCCGCCGATCTCGATCCGCTCCCGCTCAGGGTCCGGGGCGATCCGGTGGAACTCGAACAGATCATCTTCAATCTCGTCCGCAACGCGATCGAGGCCACCGCCGGGGCGCCGCGCTCTCGCGTGACAATGTCGAGCCGCCGGGACGGCGCGTTTGCCGTGGTCGAGGTGAGCGACAGCGGCCCCGGCGTGCCGGCCGAGCTCCGCGCCCGGCTCTTCGAGCCCTTCGTCACCGGAAGGCCCGGCGGAACCGGTCTCGGTCTCGCCCTCTGCCGGCGGCTCGCCGAGCGCATGGGCGGCGAGATCGATCTGCTCGCGGAGCGGCCGGAAACCGTGTTCCGGCTTCGGCTTCCGCTCGCGCCCGCCGCCCTGCAGGAAGCCGCGGAATGACCGGGCCGGTCTATCTCGTCGATGACGACGACGCCGTGCGCGATGCGCTGTCGTTGCTCCTGCGCACGGTCGGGCTGCCGGTGCGCGGCTTCGCCTCGCCCGGGCATTTCCTCGCCGCGCTCGACGAATTGCCCCCCGGCTGCCTGGTCCTCGATATCCGGATGCCGGTGATCTCGGGGCTGAAGCTGCAGGAGCATCTCGCCGGGCGCGGCCTCGACTGGCCGACGGTCGTCATCAGCGGCCACGGCGACATCGAGGCCTGCCGGCGGGCCTTCCGCAACGGGGCCATCGACTATCTCAGCAAGCCCGTGGACGAGCAGGACCTGATCGACGCGATCCAGAGGGGCCTTGCCGAGCTCGAAGCGCGCCGCCGCGAGGCATCCGAGGCCGACGAGGCGCGGGCGCTGCTGGCCCGGCTCACCGGCCGCGAGGCCGAGGTTCTCGAAATGATCGCCAGGGGGCTGACGACGCGGCAGATCGCGGAAGCCCTGGCGCTCTCGCCGCGGACGGTGGACAGCCACCGGGCCGCGATCGGCGCCAAGACCGGCACCACCTCGGCCGCGGAACTGACCCGGCTCTGGCTCGACGGGCGCGCGTATCGGTAGAATTACCGACGGCGGCGCGAGCCCTACGACTACCGGCGGCGGGAGGCCGCGGTTAGGGTCCGGCCCGTCAAACAACGAAGGAGGACCGACATGATCCGCACATTCGCCCTGGCCGCCGCCGTGCTGGCCCCGGTTTCGCTCGCCGCGCAGGACCTGCCGACCGCGCCCTACCTGCCGCTCGCCACGGCGACGACCGCTGCCCAGACCGCGCTCGATGCCTGCGCCGCCGAGGGCCAGAACGTCAGCGTCGCCATCGTGGCCCGCGACGGCGCGACCAAGGTCCTGCTGAAGGCCGACAATTCGGGGCCGCACACCGCGTCGAGCGCGACCGGCAAGGCCTTTGCCTCCGCTGGGCTCGGCCGCGACACCGCCGGCCTGGCCGAGTTCATCGCTGGCAACCCCCAGAATTCCGGTCTGCGCGACATGGATCCGCGCCTCGTCATCCAGGCCGGCGGCCTGCCGATCCGCATCGGCGGCGCGCTGGTTGGCGGCATCGGCGTCGGCGGTGCGCCCTCAGGCGACATCGATGCGTCCTGCGCCCGCGCAGGTCTCGACGCGATCGGCGCCGAGTGATCGAAACGCCAATTGGCGGCCGGCCCATCCGGGCCGGCCATGCGGCCGGGGAGCGGGCTATGCGATACGTGCTGCCGACGGTGGCGATCCTCCTTGGCGGAACCGCTGCCCAGGCCCAGACGCCGCCCTCGGCCGCCGAACTCGCGCGCTACGAAGGTCTGCACCGCGCGGCGCATGACGGAGACCAGGCCACGATCCGCCGCCTCGCCGGAGCGGGCGCCGATCTCGATGCGCGCGACCGGGCTGGCCGGACGCCGGCGCATGTGGCCGCCTTCGCCTCCGAAGACGGGGCGCTGGAAGCCCTCGCGGAAGCGGGCGCCGACATGAACGCGCTCGAGAATCGCGTCTATGACGTCCTGACCATCGCGGCGGTCGCAAACGATCCGGAGCTGGTCTCGCTGGCGATGGAACTGGGCAACCGCCCCGACCTCGTGACCAGCGTCTATGACGGCACCGCGCTGATCGCGGCCGCGCATCTCGGTCACCACGAGGTCGTCCGCCGCCTGATCGCGGGCGGGGCGCCGCTCGACCACATCAACAATCTGGGCTGGACGGCGCTGATGGAGGCAGTCGTGCTGGGCGATGGCGGCCCGGACCATGTCGCGACGGTGCGCGCGCTGGTCGAGGCCGGCGCGGATGTCGCCATCCCCGACCGCGACGGCGTCACGCCGGCGCAGCACGCCGAGGCGCGCGGCTACGACGCCATCGCCGAGATCATCCGGTCTGCCCCGCAAGACTGATGCCGAATCCGGGTGGTCGTTTCGCGCCGGTGCCCGAGACTCCGAAGCGTCGCCGCATTCCCGTCGCGGATCTGGCACAAGGCAGATTCGCGCGTACCTGCCGGCGGTCTAGCCGGAACCACACCTTCGGCACGACCGCAGACACGGCCGGCGTCATCGCGCCGCGGTCTCGCCGATCAGCGCCATGACCTCGGCCCCGAGCGCGAGATCGGCCATCTGCCCGAAATGCCGCGCCCGCATCTCGCCCTGACGGTCGAAGAGCACCAGGCTCGGCGTGCCCTGCAACGCCCAGGCCGCCATGGTTCGCGGCATCGGGCCTTCGCCCGGCGCGTCGATGGCGACGGGAAAGCGGATGCGCCATTCGTGCAGGAAGGCGGCGAGCGTCTCGCGGCTGTTGCCT
>JACKKC010000064.1 GCA_020637615.1 Rhodovulum sp. | reverse complement strand
CGCCCAGCGCGCGAGTCGCGGGCAGATCCTCCAGCGCGCGCAGAAGCAGGGTCTTGCCCATGTGCTTGCGATAGGCCCCGGAAAAGATCACCGCCGCCGGCGCCTCGTCGAGGCCGGCCTGATTCTGCAGCCGTTCCCGGAGAACGGAAGGCCCGGGCGCCTCGTGGCGCAGGGCCTTGAGCACGCGCAGGATGCCATTGCCGTGGCTGCCCGAGCCGATCAGCGCCTCGATCACCCGGTTCTCCGCGAGCACGCGGGCGCAGAGCGCGAAGACCGCCTCGCTCGGCGGGCTGCGATCCTCGATCAGTTGCTCGAGCAAGGCGTCGTCGAAATCCGCGAGATGTTCGAGCAATTCGTCGCGGGCGGCATGCTCGCGCTCGATCATGCCCGCGGGGATCTCGACGAGCTGGGAGGGGGCGCCCTCGCGATATTCCCAGGCGCGTTCGGAGACCAGATCGACCGCGCCCACCACGTGATCGGCGTCGCGGATCGGGATCTGGCGCAAGAGGATCGGATGCGCCACGTATTCCTGCAGCGCCGAGACGATGTCGCGCACCCGGCCGGTGGCCTCGTCGATCCTGTTGATGAAGATGATCGACGGCGTGCCGGCGCGCTCGACCGCCCGGAGGTAGGGCGCGGCGAGCACGGCTCCCCCGGGTTCCGGCGCGACGCAGACGACGGCGGCATCGGCGGCCAGCAGCGCGTCGGTGGCCACGTGCAGGAATTCGATGGAGCCCGGCGTGTCGATCGCCTGCCACTCGTCGCCGAGATGGGTGAAGCCGGCGACGCGCATCTCGCCGGGGCCGGCGGCGGGCTGCGGCTGGCCCTCCCGCTCACACATCCGGTCGACCAGCGTCGACTTGCCGGTATTCGAAGCGCCGAGCACCGCGATCGTCCGGGTCATCATTATCCTCCCCCAAGCCGGCTTGTCTGCGTCGGATCGATCATGACGTGTCGGCGGAGGGATTTCCAGCCGCCCGAGGCGCCAGTCCTGGGGCAACGCATCTGGACGTCAGAATCCTTCCCACTCGCCCGTTCCGCCATGAAGATAAGGGCAATGCCCGGCCCGGATGTGTGCGAAGCGCCCCCGTCGTGCCGAAGGCACGCCTTCGGCGTGATGTGGCAGAACAGTGACGCCGGGCGCGGGATCCTGCCGACCGGGTTATCGGATGGCGCGTAGACCTTCTCTCTCTCCGGCAGACGTGCGAAAAGATGTCGCGAGGGGGCGCGGATCTTCGATTGCGCCGAAAGGGCAGGGAGAGCGCGTGTGGAACGCTGGAACTTCATTCTGACTCTGGCGACAATCTCGACGGTCGCCGGCGGCATCATGGTCGTCGCCTTCAACTTCAACTAATCGTCGCCGTCGGGCCCGCGGCTCAGGGCTCGTGCCTGCGGGCGGCGAGCCAGGGCAGGATCGCCGAAAAATCGAGACTTTCCCGGTCCTGCGCCACGAATTCTGAAAAGAGGGTGGCGGCATGCGCGCCGAGCGGCGTCGACGCGTCGACTGCCGCTGCGGCCTGCTGGCTCAGATCGAGGTCCTTGAGCATCAGCGTCGCGGCGAACCCCGGGCGGTAGTCGTGATCGGCAGGCGAGTTCGGACCGACGCCGGGCACCGGACAATAGGTATTGACCGACCAGCAGGATCCCGAGGAACTCGAAACGACGTCATAGAGCGAATGCGGGTCGAGCCCGAGCTTCCCGGCGAGCGCGAAGGCCTCGCAGACCCCGATCATCGAAATGCCGAGGATCATGTTGTTGCAGATCTTCGCCGCCTGGCCGGATCCGGCCCCGCCGCAATGCACCGCCCGCGCGCCCATGATCTCGAAGAGCGGGCGTGCCTTCTCGAAGGCCGCCGGCGCGCCCCCAGCCATGAAGGTGAGGCTTCCCGAAGCCGCCCCGCCGGTGCCGCCGAAACCGGGGCATCGACGGCCAGCAGGCCGGAAGCCTCGGCCTCGGCGGCGGCGGCACGGGCGCTTCCACATCGACGGTGGAGCAGTCGACGAAAAGCAGCGCCGGCCGGCTGGCGGGAACGATCTCGGCATAGACTGCGCGCAGGATCGCCCCGTTGGGCATGGTGATCACCGCGTCGCGCTGCGCGCGCTCCGCGGCGCTCGCGGCGGCGGCGACACCGTCGATCCGCACGCCCGCCGCGTCGAAGCCGGTCACCGAATGCCCGCCGCGGCGAGGTTCCGGCCATGGGACCCCCCATCTTGCCCAGTCCGATGAAGCCGATCTGCATGCTTGGATCTCCGTCCTGCGGCTCAGCTGGGGCCGCGCGTGATGTCGAGCTCGTCGGCGCCGAGCGGCGCGAGCACGGCCTCGACCTCCTCCTGCGCACGCCGTCGAGCGCATGGCGCCATCGTGGGGCGCGGTCCTGTCGATCACCTGCGCGCGGATGCCCTCGAGCAGGTCGCCGTCGCCGATCGCGCGCCAGACAGCGCGGTATTCGCGCGCGAGCGCCGCCTCGAGCCGGGCTCGCGCCGGGCCGCGCGGATCAGCTCGGCGTCGCAGCGCATGGCGAGTGGCGAGAACCGCACGAGCCCCTTCAAGATCTTATGCCCCAGTCGCTCACTTCCAGCCGCGCGATCAATGTCGCGAGATCCGGGGCCGAGAAGGCGTCGTCGATCGCGGCCTGGTCCGAGGCGAGCGCCGCGGCGCGGAGTTCCGCATGGCGATCCACGATATCCGCATCCGCGGTTTCCAGAAGGTCGGCGATCAGGCAGCCAGCGTGTCGCGGGCACGAAATGGTCGGCGAACCCTGCCCGGATCGCGTCGCCCGGACCCACGTGATGGCCGGTCAGCCTGAGAAACTCCCAGATGGCCGGGCGCTCCGGCCAGGGCTCGCTGCCGCCCACGTCCGGCACCAGACCGATGGCGCATTCGGGCATGGCGATGCGCGAGCTCTCGCAGACGACCCGGTGGCTGCCATGCCCGAGACGCCGACGCCGCCGCCTGACGAGCCCGTGGTCAGCGCGACATAGGGCTTCGCGAGCGGGCGATGCGCGCATTCAGGCGGTATTCGTCGGCCCAGAAGTGCGCGCGAAGAAGAAGTCGCCCTGCCGGCCGGTCCGGTAGATCTGCCGGATATCGCCGCCGGCCGAGAAGGCGTTCGCCCGCGCCGTCGATCAGCACGAGCGCACGGCAGATCCTCGCGCCACCGGTCCAGCGCATCCTCGATGGCGCGCACCATCTCGTAGCTGAGCGCGTTCAGCGCCTCGGGCCGGTTCAGGGTTAGCCGGCCGACACGGCCCTCGACGCGGATGACGATGTCGCTCATCGGCGCCCGGCGACCGCCGAGGCGTGCCCGACCGTGCCGGAGCCCACCACCCGCGCAAACAGGGTCGGCAGCGACCGGGCCGGAATCGCCGTCACCGGTGTCCCCGGCCAGCGCGCCATGCCGCGTCACTCCATCGTCGGGATCGAGAAGGCCGCGCCCTCCTTGATGCCCGAAGGCCAGCGCGCCGTCACCGTCTTCGTCCGGGTGTAGAAGCGGAAGGCGTCCGGCCCATGCTGGTTGAGGTCCCCGAAGCCGGATTTCTTCCAGCCGCCGAAGGTGTGATAGGCGAGCGGCACCGGAATCGGCACGTTGATCCCGATCATGCCGACGTTGACACGGCTCGCGAAGTCGCGCGCCGTATCCCCGTCGCGGGTGAAGATCGCCGTGCCGTTGCCATAGGGGTTCCGCATGGTGAGGTCGAGCGCCTCGGCATAGCTGCCGGCGCGCACGGTGGAGAGCACGGGGCCGAAGATCTCCTCCCGGTAGATGTCCATTTCCGGCGTGACCCGGTCGAAGAGGCAGGCGCCGACGAAGAAGCCGTTCTCGTAGCCCTGCATCCTGAAGCCGCGGCCGTCGACCTTGAGCTCGGCGCCCTGGTGGACGCCGCTGTCCACGAGGCCGAGGATGCGCTCCTGGGCGGCGCGGGTGACGACGGGGCCGAAATCCACGTCGTTCCCGGCAGTATAGGGACCGATCTTGAGCGATTCGACCCGCGGGATCAGCCGTTCGATCAGCGCGTCGGCGGTCCTGTCGCCGACGGGGACGGCGACGGAGATCGCCATGCAGCGCTCACCGGCGGCGCCGTAGCCGGCGCCGACCAGGGCGTCGACCGCCTGGTCGAGGTCGGCGTCGGGCATCACGATCATGTGGTTCTTCGCACCGCCGAAGCATTGCGCGCGCTTTCCATGCGCGGTGGCGCGGGCGTAGATGTATTCGGCGATCGGGGTCGAGCCGACGAAGCCGACCGCGGCGATGTCGGGATGGTCGAGGATGGCGTCCACGGCCTCCTTGTCGCCGTTCACCACCTGGAGGACCCCGTCGGGCAGGCCTGCCTCCTGCATCAGCTCGGCGAGCATCATCGGAACGGAGGGATCGCGCTCGGAAGGCTTGAGGATGAAGGCGTTGCCGCAGGCGATCGCCGGGCACATCTTCCACATCGGGATCATCGCGGGGAAGTTGAAGGGCGTGATCCCGGCCACGACCCCGAGCGGCTGG
>JACKKC010000063.1 GCA_020637615.1 Rhodovulum sp. | reverse complement strand
GCGCGCCGGTGGAGCCGAAGCCGCCGGCGCCCCGGCGGCTCTCGGTCAGCGCCTCGGTCTCGCGCCAGCGGATGCGCGTGACCGGCGCGAGCACGATCTGGGCCACCCGTGCGCCATGGGCGATCGTCACCGGGCGGTCGCCGTGGTTGATCACGATCACGCCGATCTCGCCGCGGTAGTCGCTGTCGATGGTGCCCGGCGCGTTCAGCACGGTGATGCCGTCGCGCAGTGCCAGCCCCGAGCGCGGCCGGATCTGGATCTCGTGGCCCGGAGGGATCTCGACGGCGAGCCCGGTCGGCACCAGCAGGCGGGCGCCGGGCGGGATCGTCACGCCGTCCGCGCGCCGATCCGCGGGCAGGTTGGCGCAGATATCCATCCCCGCCGCGCCCTCGCTCTCGTAGGCCGGGAGCGGCAGTGCCGGGTCGCGGCCCTCGAGGCTGCGGACGCCGACGTCGAGCTCGGTCATGCCAGCGCCTCCGCGATGCGGTCCGCCAGCGCCTCCGCCGTCGCCCGCTTGGACATGCGCGGCCAGGTCTCCGCGCCCGCCCCGGTGATCAGCGTCACCGCGTTCTCGCTGCCGCCCATGATGCCGGTCGAGGGGTTCACGTCGTTGGCCAGCAGCCAGTCGCAACCCTTGCGCAGCCGCTTGGCGGTGGCATTGGCGACGACGTCGTCGGTCTCCGCGGCGAAGCCGACCACGAGCCGCGGCCGCCCCGTCGGGAGCCGGGCCACATGGCGCAGGATGTCGGGGTTCTCCGCCAGTTCCAGGGTCTGCGCCGCGACCCCGGCCTGCTTCTTGATCTTGGAGCTCGAGGGCGTGGCGACGCGCCAGTCCGCGACGGCGGCCGCGAAGACCGCGACATCGGCGGGCAGCGCCGCCTCGACGGCCGCGAGCATCTCGGCCGCGCTCTGCACCGCGACGACCGAGCAGCCCGAGGGCGCGGGCGCCGAGGCGGGGCCGGTGACGAAGGTCACGCGCGCGCCCCGCGCCGCGAGCGCCTCGGCGATGGCGCTGCCCTGCCGGCCCGAGGAGCGGTTGGCGATGTAGCGGACCGGGTCGATCGGCTCATGGGTCGGCCCGGAGGTCACCAGGGCGTGCCGGCCGGCGAGCGGCCCCGCCCCGCCGAAAGCTGCCTCGATCGCGGCGAGGATCGCCGCGGGCTCGGCCATGCGCCCCGGCCCGTATTCGCCGCAGGCCATCTCGCCCTCGTCGGGCCCGACGGTCAGCACGCCGTCCGCCGCCAGCGTCGCCAGATTGCGCTGGGTCGCGGGATGGAGCCACATGCGCACGTTCATCGCGGGCGCGAGCAGCACGCGCTTGTCCGTGGCGAGCAGGAGCGTGCTCGCCAGGTCGTTGGCGCCCCCCGTCGCCAGCCGCGCCATCAGATCGGCTGTCGCCGGCGCCACCACCACCAGATCCGCGCTGCGCGACAGCTCGATGTGGCCCATCTCGGCTTCCGCCGTCAGGTCGAAGAGCGCGTCATGCACCGGCTCCCCTGCCAGCGCGGCAACGCTGAGCGGCGTCACGAATTCGGCGCCAGCGGCGGTCAGGACCGGCGTGACCGCGGCGCCGGCCTTGCGCAGCAGGCGGATCAGCTCGAGGCATTTGTATGCCGCGATCCCGCCGGCGATGATGAGCAGGATTCGGTGACCGTCCAGCATTCCTCACCACCCCCGCAATCTCGATCCGGAATTGACGCGTCGGGAGGGTAGTTCTGCAAGGGAGGCGGTGCAAGCCGCTGTCCGGGCTGGTGATGAGAAGCGCGGCGAGCTGAAGCGGATCGTGCATCTGGCGGTCTCCGGGCGGATCGATCGGTCTTCGGACGCCGCGAACCGGCAAAGGCGAGGCATTGCCTCGCGCCGGTTCGTCGGCTGGAGCGCGCGAGCGCGGAGGCCGAGGGGGGTCGGGTTTCACCGTCAGTTGGCAATCCGCGCGCGTCTGCCTGGCGGGCGCGCTTGTCGCGCCTGCCGTCGTGCCGTAGGCACGCCTTCGGCGTGGCGGCAGGCAGGCGCGCGCGGATTTGTCACGTGCCAAATCCGCGAAGAGAATTCGGCGCCGCCACGGGGGTCGGACGCCGGCCTGAGGCAATCCCCGGGAAATCGCGTCAGGCGTTGCGGCGGCGCCAGCCGAGGCGTGCGAGCCAGCTTCGGAGCCGCGACGGCTCGTCGACCTCGGCGACGAGCCGGTCGAGCAATTGCTCGTCCGGCTCGAGGTTGAAGAGCGCGTCGAGCTGCAGGCCGAGGCTGGCGATGCGCCCCGATTCCAGCCGCCGGACCACCAGCTTGGCGCCCGGCACCGGGATCGTCGCGTCGAGCTCGGGTTGGCCGCCCAGCCGGGCCTTGGCCCAGTCCGCGATCGCGAGCGAGCGATCGGCATCGCCGAAATCGAGCTCGTAGAACTGCGCGACCTCGCCGATCTGGGTCTCGCCGCGAATCGGCAGCTCGCCGAAGGCCAGCCCCAGCCGCCGGGCCACGTCGGCGCTCTCGCGGAAGAGGCTGTCGAGCCGCGGCAGCCGCTCGCGGGGCACCAGGAAATAGCTGTAATCGCCGGGTTGCAGGTGCCCGGCGGTCTGGCGGTCGAGGATCTGGTTCTTGCGCACCACCATGATCACCCGCGCCCAGGACGGCAGGCGGCTGAGGCCGAGGACCACGCTCTCGGCGGCCACCGGATAGCCGACGATCTCCTGCTCGACCTGGCCGGGAATGTCGATCTCGACGCGGCTTGTGTTGGGGATCGACTGCCGCAGCGCGACCTTGAGGCGCCGGGCGACGCTGGTCAGGCTCGCGCCCTGGACCAGCATCGAGAAGAGCACCACGAAGAAGGCGATGTTGAAGAAGACCGCCGCATTGGGCACGCCCGCGAGCGTCGGGATCGCGGCGAGGAAGATCGAGACCGCGCCGCGCAGCCCGACCCAGGAGACGAAGAGCTTCTCGGTGCGCGTGAAGCCGAAGGGGCTGAGGCAGAGCCAGACCGCCAGCGGCCGGGCGACGAAGGTGAGCGCCAGCGCGACGAGCACCCCCGGCACGGCATAGTCCCAGAGCGTCGTCGGCGTCACCAGCATGCCGAGCATGAGGAACATCACGATCTGGCAGAGCCAGGTCACCGCGTCGTGGAAGCCGACGATCGAGGGATAGGCCCGCACCGGACGGTTGGCCATGACGAGGCCCGCCACGTAGACCGCGAGCAGGCCGCTGCCGCCGGCGAGGTTGGTGGTCGCCGCCACGAGCACCGCGCCCGCGACCACGAAGAGCGGGTGCAGCCCGCCCGGCATGGAGATGCGGTTGAGCACCCAGACCGCCGCGAATCCGCCCGCGAGCCCCGCGGCGGCGCCGAGCAGCCCCTGCTGTCCGAGCCGCATCGCCACGTCGAGCGCCGGGGCGTCGCCGCCCGCGAGGACCAGCTCGGTCACCACGATCACCAGAAAGACGGCGATCGGGTCGTTGGTGCCGGATTCGATCTCGAGCGTCGAGCCCACCCGGCTCTGCAGCCGCAGCCCGCCGGTCCGGAGCAGGAAGAACACCGCCGCCGCATCGGTGGAGGCGACGATGGCGCCGAGCAGGAGCGCCTCGATCGGGGCGAGGTCGAGCACCGCCCAGGCGGCGAGCCCGGCGACCGCCGCGGTCACGAGCACGCCGAAGGTCGCGAGCAGGAGCGAGGGGACGAGCACGCCGCGGAAGGTCGAGAGCCGGGTCCGGAGCCCGCCGTCGAAGAGGATCACCGAGAGCGCGACCGATCCCACGAGATAGGTCACGCGGTAGTCGTCGAAGCGGATGCCGCCCGGCCCGTCCTCGCCGGCGAGCATGCCGACGATGAGGAAGACCAGGAGCAGCGGTGCGCCGAAGCGCGTGGCGACCAGGCTGGAGAAGATGCCGACCAGAACCAGCGAGGCGCCGACGAGGATCGCCGTATTGACGAGGTCGAGCCCCTGCATCGTCTGCTGCACCTCCTTCACACCACCGGGGCGCCTGCAGGATCGCGGCGCCCCGGGGAGATATTGTGGTGCGGCCGCCGAAGAGGCAAGCGCCGGGCCGGCGTCCGTGGCCCTTGGAACGGGGAGAAGGCCACGTCCCGCGCGGCCCGCATCGCATTCCAATGGACCGGAAAGGCGAGGCGCCGGTGGCGCCTTGCCCGGTCCGGTCACCCGGACGCGCGCGCCTCAGGGCGAGGGGGGTGGGGTTTCACGGTCGGTTGAGGATCGGGACGCGTCGGCCCTGGACGGCGCGTTTGCGCACCGGCCCCCCGCAGGGCCGGCGCGGCCCGATCGCCGCGGGTCGATCGGGCTGGGGACACCCGGGCTCGAAAATTCAGTGAGCGCGGTCGGATGCGATCGCCGCGCGGCCTCAGCCCCGCCCAGCCTCCAGGTCTGCGACGAGGGCCGCGAGCGCCGCCTCGGCGGCCGCGAGCCGGTCCGGGTCGGCGCTGCGCGCCACGAGATTGGCGCCGGGCCTGTCGCCGAAATTGAACGGATAGCAGCCGATGCCGACATCCGGGAAGGCGGCGGCGAGATCGGCGAGCGCGGCGGCGAGCTCGCCCTCGGGCAGCCCGGCCCGGACCGTCGCGCTGAGGAGCGGCGCGCCGCCGGTCAGCCGCGGCAGCAGTCCCTCGACCATCGCCGCGAAGACCGAGGGCACGCCCGCCATCACATGCACGTTCCCGAGCGAGAAGCCCGGCGCCTTCGACACGGGGTTGTCGATCAGCGTCGCGCCTTCGGGGATGCGCGCCATGCGCAGCCGCGCCGCATTGAGATCGACCTCCGGGTT
>JACKKC010000062.1 GCA_020637615.1 Rhodovulum sp. | reverse complement strand
GATGTTGCCGGAGCTGGCGATTTCCAGCCATGCCGGGACGCTGGCCTCGGACTACGATCTCTTCGTTTCAGAAGATATGACCGACGCCGCTGCGCTCGATTGGCTGGGTCAGGCATATGACGCTTATGCCGAAGCGGGACGCCCCTTCGTCATGTTGAGCCATCCGCGGATAATAGCTGAGCATGCCCACGTCCTGCACGCGTTTGTCGACTATGTGCGCAGGACGGGTGGGACTTTCGCGACGCTCGACGCCTGGACCGCCGAAATACAGGAGCCCGTTCAGGCTCCGATTGTTGGGCTTTGGGTCGACCTCAGTTTCGAAGAAGTCGACCCTGAGACGCTCGTTTCCGACGCGATGTCTTTGGGTGTGACCGATGTATTCCTGTCGATCCTGGACCCGGCGGGTATCGACTACATTTCCACGGACGACGGCGGTTCCAGTAATGGCAAAGCCGGTCTCATCATCGAACGGATCCAGCAGGCGGGGATGAAGGCGCACGCATGGATCGCGGTCAACTCGAATTCCGCTCTTGCGGGCGAGCATCCGGAACTGGCGATGGTCAGCGACAATGGCCAGCGCTCGGACCAGTGGATCTCTCCGAGCAACGAAACGGCGCGCGCGTTTATCCTTGGAGAGGTGAGGTCCATCCTCGGCGCATACCACTTCGATGGATTGCACCTCGACTATATCCGGTATCCCGGGCTTGCCTATGATTTCTCGGATTCCGCGTTGGCGCGCTTCAGTTCCGCGACCGGAATCGAAGTTCGTGACGTGGGACAACTCCAGACGGATGACTACGTCGCATGGACCGACTGGCGATCGGAGGAGATTTCAGGACTGGTGGAGGATATCCGCCGCGTCGCGGTCGAGGTCGCTGGCCCGGACATCGAGTTGAGCGCCGCCCTGATCGGCAACGCTGCCGTCAACTATCGTTCTCGGGAGGACTATGGGCAGGATTACGGTCTGCTTGCCCGGCATTTGGACCTCATACTCCCAATGGCCTATTATCCTTTGGAAGGACGCGACCCATCATGGGTTGAACGCACTTTGTATGCCACTAGGTGGCAGGTGGGCGACACGAGAGTAGCGACCGGTTTGGCCAGCTTCAACCAACCCGACGATTGGGAGGTCGGCGCCGAGGACATGCGGGAAGCCATGAGCTATGCCCTTTCCTATACCGATGGCGTTTCGTTCTATCCCTACTCGGGGCTTTTCGGCAGGCGTGATGCAGTCAGCAGCGTCGGAGCCGACGTTCTCGATGCCGTTCATGCGGCCCTCGCTCTCAGGGCTGTCTCGAAGGGCATGATCGGAGCATTTCCGGTGAAAGCTTCGTCAGTCCTCGGCGGAGCAGCCGTGTTTCTTGCGGTCGCAGGGCTCGTTTTGGCAGCGACCGGACGTCGAAGGGCTGCCTCGTTGCCGAGAATGATGACAGAAGAACAAACAAGGGAAGTCTTGGCTGTCCCCTGGCGCATGGATGCCAGGAAATGTCAGACCGGCACGATCGACGGAGAAACCTGCATGAGGGTATCTCGGCTCCTTCGGCGGACGAAGCCCGAAGGTTTGGAGCGGGCACGCCAGTTAGTGCTCTTGAATCATCTGGAGTGCAAAAGCATTTCGGGCCACTGCAGCCGCGCGGATCTGGACCGCATTGGTCTATCGCAACCACTTAAGCAGGCGATGCAGGCTGGCTTGGTGGAAGACGCGGGGAGGGGCTTGACCCCTACGGCCGCCGGACGGAACGAAATCAGGAGCGCGCGCGAAGCCGGATTCGATCTGGATTACGGGTCGTTCCTGCTTGAGAGGATGAACGAGACTTTGTCCGCAGAGTGTATGATTTGCGGTGCGGACAATGCCTTCCATTTCTTCTGGCCGTCTTTTGAGTGCAAGGAATGTGGCAACCTCTGTTCAGTGGAGGAGTGCGAAAATATAAGGATTTACTTACCGTCGGATAGTTTCCGGAATGAGGCAATTGAAGATGTTGGGCGAGCCTATGCTCACGCTTGATAAGTGAATAATTGCACATAGGTGATTTTGGTCCAGAGCTTTGGCAATGCCGTTACAGTTATGGCTATCTGTATATGCGCACTTGTAGGTCAATCGCTGAATTGTTACTCTTTGCTTTCTTTATGCTGTGTCGCTGAAGCCTGAGAAAATTATGGATAAGTCCGATTCCTGATCCAGGCATCACTTTTCAATCCGGGCCGACCTCAATTGTTGGGTGCTGCGACCCCCGCCCATCATTCTGCTGAGTGAGGCGGTCCCCAGAATCCGGACACCCCGCCAAGCTTGCCGCCGACGAGTACGAGGACTGACGGCGTGGCTGGCAATCGGAAGAACGACAGCGCCCGGCTCGAGGCGAAGGTGGCCCTGGAAGCCATCAGGGGCGATGCAACCATCGCCGAGTTGGTGGGAAATACGGCGTCCATCAGGCGGTGATCGACCCCTGGAAGCGCCGGGCGATCGCGGGGATGACCGGACTGTTCTCCGGCGAGGCCGAGGCGAAGGCCGCCGAGAAGGCGGGCGAGGTCGGGAAGCTCCATGCCAGGATCGGCCAGCTTGCGGTGGAGCGCGATTTCTTAGCCAGGGCCTCCGGCCGCCGAGCGCGGTGCGGAGGCGTGACATGATCGATCCGAAGCCCTCGTCGCTGCCGGTCGCCCGGCAATGCGCGCTGGTCGGGATCAACCGGTCGGGTTCCCACGGGCCGCGGAAAGGCGGGAGCCTGTTGAACCTGGCGCTGATGAAGCGCATCGACGCGCAGTTCCCGGAAACACCGTTCCACGGCAGCCGCCGGATGGCGCGGCACTTGCGCAACCAGGGGGACTTGCGTGGGGCGCAAACGGATGTGCGGGCTCATGGCCCCTGATGGGGTCGCGCACCGTCTATCGGCGGCCGAGAACTACGGCGTCCCACCCGAAGCACCGCGGGTTTCCGTATCTGCTTCGGAACATGGTGATTGACCGGCCGGACCAGGTCCGGTGCGCAGACATTAGCTACATCCCGATGCGGCGGGGGATTCCTCTACCGCGTGGCGATCATGGACCGGGCGACGCGCCGGGTATTGTCGTGGCGCCTGTCGAATGGTTCGGCATGTGGCCGCCATGGTCCGAGGCCCATGCCGGACGGACGTCGAGTGCTGCATCAAGGCCCCGAGGATGCCATTCGGCTCCACGGGCGGCCCGGGTTTTTCGGCACGGACCAGGACAGCCGGTTCACCGGCCCCCGCTTCACGGACGTGCTTCAGGACGCGGAGGTGACGATCCCGACGGACGGGTCGCGGTCGCCGGATGGATAATGTCATGACCGAGCGCCAATGGCTCTCCCTGAAACACGCGTGCGTCCACCTGAATGCTTTCGAGACCGGGTCGGCCGCCCGCTCCGGGACCGGCAAGTGGATCGCCTTCTGCCACACCGAGCGCCCCCATTCGGCGCTCGCCGGACGCACACCGGTCGAGGTCCATGCAGGCCCCGGCATGAAGGCGCCAGCATGATCAACAGGCAAGCCTGGCAGCGCCGCAAATCCGTCCGGAAAACGGGGACCGACTCAAAGGTGCCATCGAACGCCAACGCCGCGACGCCGCCCGAGGCGCCGAAGCTCGCCGACATCAAGCTGATCGACTACGACTTCGCCAAATACGGGTCGAGCGACGAGCGCTCGCGGCTCTTGGAGCGGTGGGACGCGGAGGTGGGCTCGCTGGCGAATTGAGCCTCGCGCGCGCCGGCGGCTGGCCGCCTCTCGGGCTCGGCGCCGTCCTGCTCCTGCCCTGGTACAAGATGCCGCCGGAGGGGCCCGCGGCGGCCTTTCCCTCAGCACTCGGCCACGCGCTCGCCGGGCGCGGCTGGCTCTGGCCCGTGGTGCTCGCGATGGTGGCGCTCGCTGCGCTCGTCTGGCGCGGGCGCCCGCCGGTCCGGCTGGCCGCGGGCGGGCTGGTGCTGATGCTCGCGGCCGCCTTCCTCGTCGGCCTGAATGGCCCGGCCTTTTCGTGGGTCGCGGCACTCTTCCCCGCGGCCCAGACCGGGCAGACCGGCCTCGGCTGGGGCGGCTTTCTTGCCGGGGCGTCGTTCGTCGGCATGACCGGCGACGGGCTCGCCGCCCGCGGCTTCTGCCGCGGCGACCGTTTCGCCGCCGGCGCCGTCGTCTTCGTCGCCGCCCTGCTGACGCTCTTCGTCTTCTTCCCGATCCTCAAGCTCGGCGCCGCCGCCTTCATCGGCCCGGACGGAAGCTTCGGGCTCGCCCGCTTCAGCGAGCGGCTCTTCACCCGCGAGCTCTGGCGCCTCGACTGCTTCGTTCGGGCCGGCTCCTGCGGCGTCGTCATCAACACCCTGGTCCTCGGCGTGCTCGCCGCGCTGCTCTCGACGGCGCTGGGTCTGGCGCTGGCGCTCCTGATGGCGCGCTCGGGCTTCCGCTGGAAGGGTGCGCTGCGTGCCGTCTCGATCCTGCCGATCATTACCCCGCCCTTCGTGGTGGGGGTGGCGATCATCGTGCTCTTCGGCCGCACCGGGCTCGTCACCGGATGGGTCGCGGACCTGCTCGACATCCGGCCGGGGCGCTGGGTCTACGGGTTGCCCGGTATCCTGATGGCGCAGGTGCTGGCCTTCGCCCCGGTCACCTTTCTCGTCCTGCTCGGCACCGTCGAGGCGATCAACCCGACCCTCGAGGAAGCTTCCGGCACCCTCGGCGCGAGGCCGATGCAGACCTTCGCCAAGGTGACCTGGCCGCTCCTGCGCCCCGGCCTCGCCGCGGCCTTCCTGCTCGCCTTCATCGAGAGCCTCGCCGATTTCGGCAACCCGATCGTGCTCGGCGGTGGCTACGAGGTGCTGTCGATCAAGATCTTCTTCGCCGTGGTCGGGGCGCGCTACGACCTCGGCAATGCCGCGATCCTGGCGATGATCCTGTTGGCCCTGACGCTCGGGGCCTTCTGGCTGCAGCAGCGCTGGCTCGGGCGGCGCAGCTACGTCACCGTCACCGGCCGCTCCGATGCCGGGCTCGCGGAAGTGATGCCGGCGCGCCTGACCGGCATCGCCTGGGCGGTGATCATCCCCTGGATCGTCTTCACGCTGGCGGTCTACGCCATCGTGCTTGCGGGGGGCCTCGTCACCGATATCGGCCGTTGGGACATGACCCCGACCTTCCGCCATCTCGCCACCGCCTTCTCCTTCGAGATCGGCGAGGACGGGCTGCGCCTCTACGGCTCGGCCTGGAATTCGCTGAAGACGACGCTTCTGGTCTCGGCCATCGCCGCACCGCTGACGACCGCAATCGGCATCCTCACCGCCTGGCTGGTGGCGCGGCAGGACTTCACCGGGCGGCGCGCCCTCGAGTTCGGCACCATGCTCTCCTTTGCCATTCCCGGCACCGTCGTCGGCGTCTCCTATGTCGCCGCCTTCAACGTGCCGCCGGTCGACATCACCGGGACCGCGGCGATCCTCGTCATCTGGACACTTCTATTTTCCATTGATCGATGTTCGTTGCCTGGCTCATCGGCGGCCTGCGACT
>JACKKC010000061.1 GCA_020637615.1 Rhodovulum sp. | reverse complement strand
GCCGACGGGAACCTGCGATCCGAGGACACGCCCGAAGGCACCCTGCGCGCCGCCCAGGCGCATCTCCTCGACCGGTTCCGGAGCAGGGATTTGCTGGATTAGGCAGGATATCTCGGTAGCTTGCCCGCTCAGTCCTGGCCGGGGAAGCTGAGACTCCGGGGTTCCGGGGCCCAGGCGGCACCGCTGGCCCGCCGGACGGGACAGCCGTGCAGGATCTTAGAGATCCAGCTGCAATCCCCCTACACGGGCGGTCAACGAACCCCCTCGCGCCGGTTGACGACGCGATAATAGGACCAGAGCAGCCGCGCCGCCACCGCGCGCCAGGGCGACCAGTCGAGCGCCAACTCGCGCAGCGCCTTCTCGCTCGGGCGGGCCTCGAGCTCGAAAAGCCGGTGCGCGGCGTCGCGCAGCGCCAGGTCGCCCGGAGCGAAGACATCCGCCCTTCCCAGCGAGAACATCGCGTAGATCTCCGCCGTCCAGACGCCCACGCCCTTGATGCGGGTCAGCGCCGCCACCAACTCGGCATCGGGCATCGCGCGCAGCGCCTCGAAATCGATCCCGCTCTCGGCGATGGCGCGGGCATAGGCGATCTTCTGGCGCGACAGGCCGCAGCCGCGCAGCGCCTCGTCGCTGGCGGCGGCGAGTGCCGCCGGCGCGTGATGCGCGCCGAGCGCCTCCACCCGCCCCCAGATCGCCGTCGCCGCGGCGGTGGAGACCTGCTGGCTGACGATGGCCGAGAGCAGCGTCGCGAAACCGTCCGGGCGGCGGCGCAGCGGCAGCGGCCCGGTGAGGACGAGCGCCTCGGCGAAGCGCGGCTCGGCGCGGGCCAGCCATGCGGCCCCCTCCGCCACGTCCTCCGCCGTCTCGATGATGCGCCCGACCATGGCTGCGCCTCTAGCATGGCCCGCCCTGCCGCGAACATCCCCCAAACGCCGCTTGGAACCGCCCGCCGGGCCGGATAGAAGCGCGCCATGTCCGTCGCCGCGCCCCTCCTCGATCCCGACATCCGCGCGCGGCGCAACCTGCGCGTGCTGGTGGCGGCGCAGGTGATCCTCGGCAGCCAGATGCCGGTCTCCTTCATCCTCGGCGGGCTGGCGGGGCAGATGCTCTCGCCGATCGGATGCCTCGCGACCCTGCCGATTTCGCTGATCGTGTTCGGTTCGATGCTCTCCGCCCCAATCCTGTCGAACCTGATGCAGAAGCGCGGCCGCACCGCCGGCTTCCTGGTCGGGACGGCCGGCGGCGCGCTCGGCGGCGCGCTCTGCGCCTGGGCGCTGATCGTCGGATCCTTCGGGCTCTTCCTCGCCGGCTCGGCGCTCTCCGGCCTCTACATGTCGGCGCAGGGCTTCTACCGCTTCGCCGCCACCGACGGCGCCAGCGAGGGATACCGGCCCAAGGCGATCTCCTGGGTCATGGCCGCCGGCCTCGCCTCGGCGATCGTGGGGCCGCAGATGGTGAAGCTCACCGCCGACGCCCTCGCGCCGATCCCCTTCGCCGGCGCCTATCTCGCGGTCGTGGCGCTCAACCTCCTCGGCGCCGGCGTCTTCTGGTTCCTCGACAGCCCGCGCCCCGCGCCGCCGGCCGCCGACGGGCCGCGGGCGCGCAGCCACTGGGATCTGGTGCGCGACCCCCGCATCGGCGTGGCGATGCTCTGCGGCATGGTCTCCTACGCGCTGATGAACCTGGTGATGACCTCGACGCCGCTCGCCATCGTCGGCTGCGGCTTCGCCACCGCGGACGCGGCCAATGTGGTGAGCGCGCATGTGCTGGCCATGTTCGCGCCCTCCTTCTTCACCGGCAACCTGATCGCACGCTTCGGCGCAGAGCGGATCATCGCGACCGGGCTGGTGATCCTCGCCTGCGCGGGGCTGGTCGGGCTGGCCGGGGTGGAGCTCACGAACTTCTTCGTCGCCCTGGTCCTGCTCGGGCTCGGCTGGAACTTCGGCTTCATCGGCGCCACGGCGATGCTGACCGGCGCCCATCGGCCCGAGGAGCGCGGAAGGGTGCAGGGCATGAACGATTTTGCGGTCTTCGGGCTGGTCGGGCTCGCCTCGCTCGCCTCGGGCGGGCTGATGAACTGCATCGGCGGCGACGCGGTGGCCGGCTGGAAGGCGGTCAATCTGGCGATGATCCCGATGCTGGCGCTGGCCGGCAGCGCGCTGATCTGGCTGGTCCTCAGCCGCCGCCGCACCGTCTGATAGCCGCACCGTCGACCCTCAACCTGTCCGGCGCCGGGGTTCCCCAGCCTGATCGACCGGTGTCGATCGGGCCGCGTCGGCCCTCCCCGGGGCCGGCACGCAAGCGCGCCTTCCAGGGCCGCCCCGTCCCGATCCTCAGCCGACGGTGGTGCTGCCCGCCCTCGCCCTGCGGCTTGCGCCTCCGGGCGACCGCACCGGGCAAGGCGCCACTGGCGCCTCACCTTTTTGGGTCCGGGGGATGTCGGCGCGGGCCGCGGGTCGGGATCGGCGGGATGGCCTTGCGGCAGCGGGGCTCAGGCCGCGACCAGCCGTCCCTGCCGGGCGTCGAGCGAGAGCCCGCCGGCGCCGAGACCGGCGAGGATCAGCAGGCCGCCGGCGATGGCGAGGTTCTTCTGGAACATCAGGGTCTGCAGCACGGCGTCGAAACCCTCGAGACCCTGGGCCGGAATGTAGTGGTAGAGATAGCCGGCCAGCAGCGCGAAGCCGGCGAGGCCGAGAGCCGCCCAGCGCGTCTGCCAGCCCACGAGGATAGCGAGTCCGCCGAGCAGTTCCAGCGCCCCGGCGCCGAGACCGAACACGCCCGGCAGGCCGCCCGAGGCGGTGTAGGCCATGGTCCCGGCGATGTCGCCGAACTTGCCGAATCCGGCGGGGATGAAGACGAGGGCGATGAGAACGCGACCCGCGAGGGCCGCCAGGCTGGAGAGATTGATCATTGCGGCTTTCCTTTCGGTGGGAGGCGCTGGAGCACGCCGACACGCGCAATCTGCGCATTGCGCCTCCCGGGAACAATCCGCCGGGAACGCGACTGATTGTTGCGAAACCAGGAACCCGAGGGCCGGCCGCCGCGGCGCTCCCCGCCCCCGCCGAACCCGGTGCGGGCCAAGCCCCGGCGCGACCGCAGGCCGCGCCGCAGGCCCCTTGATCAGTCGGTCACGCAGACCTGGTTCTGCTCGCCCAGGCCCTCGATGCCGAGCGCGACCTTGTCGCCGGGCTTGAGGAAGACCGGCGGCTTCATCCCCATGCCGACGCCCGGCGGCGTGCCGGTCGAGATGATGTCGCCAGGCAGGAGCGACATGAACTGGCTGAGATAGCTCACCAGATGCGCCACGCCGTAGACCATGGTCGCCGTCGAGCCCTTCTGCCGCGTCTCGCCATTGACCGTCAGCCACATGCCCAAAGCCTGTGGATCGGCGATCTCGTCGCGCGTCACGAGCCACGGGCCGGTCTGGCCGAAATTGTCGCAGGACTTGCCCTTGGTCCACTGGCCCTGGCGCTCGGCCTGGAAGGCCCGCTCGGAGACGTCGTTGACCACGCAATAGCCCGCGACATGACGCATGGCATCCGCCTCGGAGACGTATTTCGCCCGGGTCCCGATCACCACGCCGAGCTCGACCTCCCAATCGGTCTTTTCCGAGCCGCGCGGGATGATGATCGGGTCGTCGGGACCGCAGATCGCCGAATTGGCCTTCATGAAGATGATCGGCTCGCTCGGCACCGCCATGCCGGTCTCCGCGGCATGGTCGGAATAGTTCAGGCCGATGCAGATGAACTTGCTCGTCCCCGCCACGCAGGGCCCCAGCCGCACCGAGGGATCGACCTCCGGCAGGTTCCGCGCATCGATGCCGCGCAGCCGCTCGATCCCGGCATCCGAGATGACCTCGCCGCCGATGTCCCCGACCAGCCCCGACAGGTCGCGGATCTTGCCGCCCTCGTCGACCAGGCCGGGACGCTCATGGCCGGACGGCCCGAAACGCAGCAGTTTCATACGGTTTCTCCCTGAAGTTCAGACGTTGGACCAGCCGCCGTCGATGACATGCGCCCCGCCCGTGGTATAGGCCGATTCGTCGGAGGCCAGATAGACCACCAGCGCCGCGATCTCCTCGGGCCGGCCGAGCCGCCCGATCGGCTGGCGCGCGACGAAGGCCTTGCGCGCGGCCTCGTAATCGCCCTGCGCGCGCATGCGCGCATCGAGCGACGGGCTCTCCACCGTGCCCGGGCAGATGCAGTTGCAGCGCACGCCCGTGGTGACGAAATCCGCCGCCACCGACTTGGTCATGCCGATCACCGCCGCCTTGGAGGCGCCGTAGACGAAGCGGTTCGGCACCGCCACGACCGAGCCCGCCACCGAGGCCATGTTGATGATCGAGCCCGAGCCCTTGGCGATCATCCCCGGCAGGAAGGCGCGGATCATGCGATACATCGCCGTGACGTTGAGATCGAAGGAGAAGGCCCATTTCGCCTCGTCGCAGTCGAGGATCGTGCCGTGCTCCACGAAACCCGCGCAGTTGAAGAGCACGTCCGCGCCGCCGACCCGGTCGCGGAAGGCGGTGATCGCGGCGCCGTCGCGCACGTCGAGCAGCGCGGTCTCGAGCCCGTGGCCCTTCAGCTCCTCCAGCGCCTCGGCATTGATGTCGGTGGCCACCACATGGGCGCCCTCCTCGAACATCGCCAGCGCCGAAGCCCGGCCGATGCCCTGGCCGGCCGCCGTCACGACGCAGATCTTGTCCTTCAGTCGATCCATCCTGCCCCCCGACGCTTTCCGGACTTAGGCGCCGGAACCCACAGCGGATAAACCCGCAGCCCGAACCGGATGTCCAGCGCTTTCTCCCCCCGGAGGGGCCGATCCGAACCCGCCGCGCTCCCCCGATTCCGGCCCGCCACCAGGCGCGGGATGCATGCCAGCCCATGAGGCAGGACAGATACGATGGACGGCGACAGGTCCCCGCTCCGCCTCGCGAGCCGGACGCTTCGCCGAACATCCCGATCGTCTCCGGCGGTCCCGGAGCGGCCACTCCCGGAAAGCGGAAAGGCGGGATCAGGCCCCCTCGCGGACGGCTCTGGCCGCGCATGTTCGCGACGTTCTTCTGGGCATGTGCCGGTGTCCGGGGGACAAAGATCAGCGTCCCATGAACCGCCTTTGCGCTTCGACCTGATCTGCCGCTGACAGAATGATATCGGCAATGCGATATCCCGCCAACGTCATGCGACGTTCGGCCGTATCCTGTAGCCTCTCCCAGTATCCGGGCGGCAACTCGGGCGCTTCCTGCACTGGCGAAACACCGTTGAGGATGAAGTTGACCATGTTCTGGACGAGCTTTTCGGCGGGTTGGTCCTTGTTCGGGTCGGCGGTTGTCCTTACGTCGAACGCCCAGTCAGCCGCGATCTGATTGCTCTCCAGCGCCCACTCTTGAAACGCATCCGGATCGCCGAGCGGATGCTGCTGCAGTTCTGGAAAAAGAGAACGTGGATGCTTCGCCACGAACAACTGCGCATTCCGGTCAACCTCCTCCAATGATGGAACGCGCAGGAAGTTGCTGTCCCAGAGTATGTGCAGAGGGATCGGCCGGTCGGTGACCGGGTCATGGACATAGCTCATCGTTGCGCCAGCGTTGCCCGTCGGAAAGTCGGCCGAGAAGAGATCGCTGACATGCATCGGCTGGTGGATGTCGCCGACGATGTGAAGCATCCAGCACAGCGCGAAGGCGCGCTCCGTAGGATCTGCCTCCGGATTCGACAGCATGGCGGACACAAGCCTGAGGGCCTCGATCGCCTGACCCACGGGTTTGCCCCGCCGCGCCTCGGCCGCGGCTCTCGCTTCGGTCGGGGCATCGTCCGCGACGACGGCCCACCGCGCAGTATGCCACGTCAGGCGGTCATTCAGCGTGAACTTGTTGTCGTCCGGCCAGCGTGCGCATTCGATGAACATCCGCCGGACGCGTTCCTTGCCCTTGGCGTCGCCTGAGGCCACCCAGAAAGGCGCCGGGTCCGGGTGCTTGAGGAAAAGCAGCCCGAGCACGTCGATCAGGTCGGGGCGGGCCTGCTCGATTTCGGCGAATGCGATCGCGGCAGTCACCATGTGTCCGGGATGATCCCATGCGCGCGCCTCGGGAACGAAGGTGACCAACGCGCCAAAGGCCGCGGCTCCAGCGACGGCGGTCCATCTCTTCGGCATTTCCATTTCCTCCCGACTTCCATGCCTTGCTCTTCCCGATGTCAGTTGCGGCGAAGATAGAGGTCCCGAATTGCCTGCTGCTCGGCGGATTC
>JACKKC010000060.1 GCA_020637615.1 Rhodovulum sp. | reverse complement strand
GGGCATTCGGGCTTCCGCATCGAGATCGCCGGCGCGGTGCTGCTCGTCGACCCCTGGCTCGCGGGAAACCCGATGTTCGACGCCCGCCGGCGCGGCGAGGCCGTCGCGGGGGCCACGCATGTCCTGCTCAGCCACGGCCACGGCGACCATGCGAGCAATGCGCTGCAGATCGCCGAGGAGGGCGGCATTCCCATCGTCTGCATCCACGAGCTCGCCGAGCGCTGGTCGGGCCTCGACGGGATCGAGACCCTCGGCTTCGGCAAGGGCGGCACGGTCGCGCTCGGCGGCGCGCGCGTGACCATGGTGCATGCGGTGCATTCCTCGAGCGTCGATTTCGGCGGCGGCCGCCCGGAATACGCCGGCGGCGAGGCCGGCTTCATGATCGCCGGCGAGGGCCGCACGATCTATTTCTCCGGCGACACGGACGTGATGGCGGACATGGGGGTCTTCGAGGACCTGCACCACCCGGAGATCGGCATCCTCTGCGCCGGCGGGCATTACACCATGGACATGACCCGCGCCGCCTATGCCGCGAGGAAGTTCTTCAATTTCCGCACCGTGATCCCCTGCCACTACCGCACCTTCCCGATCCTCGCGCAATCCGCCGAGGTGCTGAAGGACGGCCTGCCCGGCGTCGCCGTGATCGAGCCCGAGGTGCTGGTGCCGATCGAGATCTGAGCGCCGCGAACCCCGAAAATGGCAAGCCGGATTCCAGCCGCGTTCCAGCCGGATTCCGGCCCCGGAAACCGACGCCATTCCAGGGGCTTGAACCGAATTCCCCGGATCGCGGCGGGGTGACCTGCGCCGCCCCCGCGCTCAGTCGCCGAGACCGCTCCGCAACTCCGCGAAGAAGTCCTGCAGGAGCCCCGCGCATTCCGCCTCGGCGATGCCGGCGAAGACCTCCGGCCGGTGATGCGCCTGGGGATGGGCGAAGACCCGCGCCCCCTGCTCCACCCCGCCCGATTTCGGATCCGGGGCGCCATAGACCAGTCTCCCGAGCCGCGCCGCGGCGATGGCGGCCGCGCACATGGCGCAGGGCTCGAGGGTGACGTAGAGGTCGAGCCCCGGCAGCCGCTCCGACCCGAGCGCGGCGCAGGCGGCACGGATGGCCAGGATCTCGGCATGGGCCGTCGGGTCGTTGAGCTCGCGCGTGCGGTTTCCCGCCCGCGCCAGCACGCTCCCCGAGACCGGATCGACGATCGCCGCCCCGACCGGGGTCTCGCCCCGCGCCCCGGCGGCGCGGGCCTCGGCGAGCGCGACATCCATCAGCGGGGCGAAGCGGGTCATGGGTGACCCTCGCGCGGCCGGGGCCCGCAGGCAAGCTGGAATGGCATTGCCAGCCGCCGGGCCCGCCCTGTAGGAGCAGGCCATGGCCAGCGCTGACCCGCCCTCCGAACGCATCGCCAAGCGCCTCGCCCGCGCCGGCCTCGCCTCCCGCCGCGGCGCCGAGGCGATGATCGCCGAGGGGCGGGTCGCGGTGAACGGCAAGGTCATCGACAGCCCCGCGCTCAACGTGACCGCCGCCGACCGGATCGTGGTCGACGGCCGGCCGCTCGGCGCGCCGGAGCCGCTGCGGCTCTGGCGCTATCACAAGCCGGCCGGGGTGGTGACCAGCGCCCGCGACGAAAAGGGCCGCCCGACGGTCTTCTCGCAGCTCCCCCCGGACATGCCGCGGGTGGTCAGCATCGGGCGCCTCGACCTCACCTCCGAGGGCCTGCTGCTGCTGACCAACGACGGCGACCTGAAGCGGCGGCTGGAGCTGCCCTCCACCGGCTGGATGCGCAAGTACCGGGTGCGCGCCAGGGGCACGCCGAGCGACGAGAGCCTCGAGCCGCTCCGCCGCGGCGTCACGATCGAGGGCGAAAGGTTCCAGCCGATGAGCCTGCGCATCGACCGCCAGCAGGGCGGCAATGCCTGGCTGACCGTCGGCATCCGCGAGGGGCGCAACCGCGAGGTGCGCCGCGCGCTCGAAAGCGTCGGGCTGGTGGTCAACCGGCTGATCCGGACTTCCTACGGGCCGTTCCTCCTCGGCGACCTCGCCCCCGGGGCGGTGGAGGAGGTCCGGGCGAAGGTACTGCAGGACCAGCTCGGGTTGCGCCGGTAGGCGGGCCGCCGTTGCGGCCGACCCGTGCGCGCGGGTGCGCGCAGGGTTTCCTTGGTTGGGCGCGCGCCTTCGCGCGCCGGCGGGGCGCTCGCCGCCCCCGCACCCCCGGCACTGCTCTCCAGGTTTCTGACCGGGACGGCGGGGCGGGTCAGGCCGTGAAGAGGTCGAGCAGCAGCTCGATATTGAGCGAGATCACCGCCGCGGCGATGAGGGCGGCGGTGGCGGTCAGCCAGCGGGGCGCCACCAGCGCGCCCATCTTGGCGCGCGAGGCGGTGAACATCACCAGCGGCACGATGGCGAAGGGGAGCTGCAGGCTCAGGACCACCTGGCTCAGGATCAGGAGCCGCGCCGTCTCGCTCTCGCCGTAGAGCAGCGTCACCAGGATCGCCGGCACGATCGCCACCCCGCGGGTGATCAGCCGCCGCAGCCAGGGGGCGACCCGGAAATTGATGAAGCCCTCCATGACGATCTGCCCGGCCATGGTGGCCGTCACCGTCGAGCTGAGGCCGCAGCAGAGCAGCGCGATCCCGAAGAGCGAGGGCGCGATCGAGGCGCCGAGCAGCGGCCGCAGGAGCTCCTGCGCCCGGCCGAGCTCGGCCACGTCGGTATGGCCGGCCTCGTGGAAGGTGGCCGCCGCGAGGATCAGGATCGAGGCGTTGATCGTCAGCGCGAACATGAGCGCGACGGTCGAATCGATCGTCGCGTAGCGCAGCGCCCGGCGCCGTTCGGGCAGGCTGCGGCCATAGGCGCGGGTCTGCACGATACCCGAATGCAGGTAGAGATTATGCGGCATGACGGTGGCGCCGATGATGCCCATGGCGAGGTAGAGCATGGTCGGGTCGCGGAAGATCTCCGTGGTCGGCGCGAAGCCGCGGATCACCGCGCCCCAGTCGGGATCGGCCAGCGCGATCTGGATCGCGAAGCAGGCCGCCACGATCAGGATCAGGGTGATGATCAGCGCCTCGATCCGGCGGAAGCCGCGGGTCTGCAGCCAGAGGACCAGGAAGACGTCGAGCGCCGTCAGCAGGACACCGAGCTCGAGCGGGATTCCGAAGAGCAGGTTCAGGCCGATCGCCGTGCCGATGACCTCGGCGAGGTCGGTGGCGCAGATGGCGAGCTCCGCCAGCAGCCAGAGCGGCCAGGCCACCCAGCGGGGGAAGGCGTCGCGGCAGGCCTGGGCGAGATCCCGCTCCGAACCCACGGCGAGCCGCGCGCAGAGCGCCTGGAGCACGATCGCCATGCAGTTCGAGAGCAGCGCGACCGTGAGCAGCGCGTAGCCGAACCGGGCGCCGCCGGCCAGCGAGGTGGCCCAGTTGCCCGGGTCCATGTAGCCGACCGCGACCAGGTATCCGGGGCCGAGAAACGCCAGGAACTGGCGCCAGCGCGACCCGCCACCCACCCGGACGCTGCCGAAGGACTCCAGAAGCGATGGCGCACCCCGTTCCTGCCGCCACCCCTCGTCGGTGCCGGCCGGCATCGCCTCCTGGATCGTTCCGCCCATGTCGCGCCGGTAATGCAAATGATTTGCATTAACATGCTGGGCGAGAGGCGGTTCGTCAAGCCCCGACCCCTCGCCGCTGCCAAAGCGCCGAGGGGTCGGGCGCTGCCCCCGGGGGGGGCGATCAGACCTTCAGGTCACCGGCGCTCTTGCGCCCGTCGCGGCCGTCGATCAGTTCGTATTCGATCGGCTGGTTGTCCTTGAGCGTTTGCAGGCCGGCCGCCTGAACCGCGGTGATATGCACGAAGATGTCCTTGCCGCCATCCGCGGGCTGGATGAAACCATAGCCCTTCTCGGTATTGAACCACTTGACCGTGCCCTTGGCCATTCCTTCGGTATCCTTGGTCAATTCACCCGGACCCCGCGTCCGGGCCTTTCGCGACGTCACGCCCCCCTCTGCCGTGCAGCTCGGTGAAGGCGGCCGCATCAGGACACGAAACTTCGTGGCCCATAATTACCGCGAATCACGGGCCAGACAAAGCGACTTCTCCGGACCGTACCGCCCCGCTGCGGCTGGATCGGCCGCAATCGCGACATTCCGCGCGGGAATGTTCGCCTGCGTCGGACGGGCCTCTGGTCTCCGCGCACGCACGAGATTATGTTGCATCGCATCGGAATCGCCGGATGAATCTGTCCCGGCGGATGAGAGGATTGCCCATGCGGGTCTTCGGATTCCTCGTACTGGCAGCCATCGTGCTGGCGACCGGGTTCGGCGCGATGGGGCCGGCCGTTCCGGGCTTCTGATGGCGAGCGAGCGCTTCGGCGGCCGGTATTCGCCCGGCGCGCGGTCCGGCGAAGGGGCGCCCCCCGGCGCCGCGCCGCCGGCCGCGCCCTTCCGCAACCGCCCGGCCCGGAAGGTGAGCCTGCGCGCGCGGCTGATGTTCCTCCTGCCGCTGCCGCTGCTCCTCGCCGGGCTCGGGGCGATCGGGCGGGCGAACGCGCCCGAGATGCTGGGCGAGCTCGGCGGCTTCGCGGGGCTGATGCTCGCGGCCTGGCTGCTCAACGAGGGCCTCAGGGCCGAGGAAGCCTATGACGCGCGCGCGGTGGCCCGGCCGCCGGCGATCCCGCGCAAGCTCTTCGCGGCTGTGCTCGCCGGCGCGAGCATCGGGCTCGCGACCTATCTGGGGCTCGGCCAGGGGCTCTTCGCGGCGATTGCCTTCGGCGCGGTCGCGACAATCGCCCATGTCGCGGCCTTCGGCCCCGACCCGATGAAGAAGAAGGGCATGGAAGGCGTCGACGAATTCGCCGGCGAGCGCGTCGCCCGCGCCATCGACAAGGCCGAGGGCATCGTGCGCGAGGTCATCGCGGCGGCGGCACGGATCGGCGACCCCCGGCTCGAGGGCAGGGTGGAGCGCCTCTGCGACCAGGCGCGAGAGGTCTTCCGCACTGTCGAGCAGGATCCCCGCGACCTCGCCCGGGCGCGCGCCTTTCTCAGCGTCTATCTGGTGGGCCTGCGCGATTCGACGGTGAAGTTCGCCGATCTCTGGGGCCGGACCCGGGACCCCGAAACCCGCGCGAAGTTCGAGGCGCTGCTCGGGGATCTGGAAACCAGCTTCACCACGCATCGGACCATGCTTCTGGAGGACAACCGCAGCGATCTGGACATCGAGATCGAGGTCCTCCGCGAACGCCTGCAACAAGACGGCCTGACCGTCCGCTAGACCGAGGGAGATCCAGAATGGCCGAAGAGATCCGTGCCCAGGCCCAGGCCGCGCTCGAGGAAGTCGAGGCGATCACCGCGAAGCTGCTGCCCGAGCCCAAGGGCGAGCTCATCGTGGCCGATGTCGCCGCCGATCCCGCGCTCCAGGGCGAGATCGACCGCCGCAAGGCCGAGATCGACATGTCGAACACCCAGTCGATCATTCGCTTCGGTTCCGCCGCCCAGGCCGAGCTCCAGGCGATCAGCCAGGAGATGCTCGCCGGCGTGCGCAACAAGGACACCGGCCCGGCCGGCGATTCCCTGCGCGACATGGTGACCTCGATCCGCGGTTTCTCGGTCCGGGAGCTCGATCCCAACCGCAAGCTCTCCTGGTGGGAGAAGCTGATGGGCAAGTCCAAGCCCATGGCCGAGTTCATGGCGCGCTACGAGGACGTGCAGGGCCAGATCGACAAGATCACCGGCGAATTGCTGACCCACGAGCACACGCTGCTCAAGGACATCAAGTCCCTCGACAAGCTCTACGAGAAGACGCTCGACTTCTACGACGAGCTCGCGCTCTACATCGCCGCCGGCGATGCCAAGCTCGCGGAGCTCGACGGCACGACGATCCCGGCCAAGGAGGCCGAGGTGCAGGCGGCGCCCGAGCAGGAGGGGGTGATGAAGGCGCAGGAGCTGCGCGACATCCGTGCCGCGCGCGACGATCTGGAGCGCCGGGTCCACGACCTGAAGCTTACCCGCCAGGTCACCATGCAGTCGCTGCCCTCGATCCGGCTGGTCCAGGAGAACGACAAGAGCCTGGTGACCAAGATCAATTCGACGCTGGTCAATACCGTGCCGCTCTGGGAAACCCAGCTCGCCCAATCCGTCACCATCCATCGCAGCCGCGAGGCGGCGAGCGTGGTGCGCGAGGCGGGCGACCTGACCAACGAGCTTCTGCGGAAGAACGCGGAAAACCTGCGCACGGCGAATGCCGAGATCCGCACCGAGATGGAGCGCGGCGTCTTCGACATCGAGGCGGTCGAGAAGGCCAATGCCGACCTGATCGCCACCATCGAGGACAGCTTGCGCATCGCCGACGAAGGCAAGAACCGTCGCCGTGAGGCGGAGGAGAGCCTCCTGCGCATGGAGGCGGATCTCAAGGAGGCGCTGGCCGCGGCCAAGGCCAAGGCGACCGGCATGGGCGAGAGCCTCGGCGGCAGCGTA
>JACKKC010000006.1 GCA_020637615.1 Rhodovulum sp. | reverse complement strand
TCGGCGCTGGCGGTCGAGCAATGGCGCCAGCTCTCCTACGCCAAGGCGCGCGAGGCGGATCGCGAGGTGATCGCGGATCATCCCACCGGGCGGCTCGACGTGGACGTGACCATCGATCCGGGCCGCAAGGCGCGCTACGGCACCGTCACGGTCGAGGGCGGCAGCCGGGTCGACCGCGAATTTGTCGCCTATATGGCCAATATCCACGAAGGCGCGCCCTACGATCCCGACGACCTTCACGACGCCGAGGACCGGCTGTCCTCGCTCGGTGTGTTCCGCTCGATCCGGATCGTCGAGGAGGAGAACATCCTCGAGGACGGCAGCCTGCCGATGACGATCGTCGTGGAGGACCGCCGCCGGCGCACGATCGGCTTCGGCGGCACCTATTCGACGATCGACGGGCTGGGCGTGCAGGCCTACTGGATGCACCGCAACCTCTTGGGGAAGGCCGAGCGCCTCCGCTTCGATGCCGGCATCGAGGGCCTGCTGCTGACCAGCGACCCGGCCGATTACAACTACAATCTCGGGGTCACCTTCACCAAGCCCGGGGTGATCTCGCCCGACACCAGCTTCTTCGCCTCGCTGCTCGCCCAGCAGCTCGACTGGGAGACCTACCGCCAGACCTCGCTCACCGCGCGCGCGGGCTTCTCGCAGCGCTTCGGCGAGTTCCTGACCGGGGATCTCTTCGGCGAGGTCCAGCGCGCACGGTTCACCGACGATTTCGGGACCCGCGACTTCCTCACCTTCGCCCTGGTCGGCCGCGGCGAATACGACCGGCGCAACGATCCGCTGAACGCCACCAGCGGCTATTACCTCGCCGGCAACCTGCGCCCCTTCTACGAGGCGAAATACGGCAACCCGGCGCTGCGCGGCACCATCGAGGGCCGGGCCTATCTGGGCTTCTCGGAGGACGACCGTTTCGTGCTCGCCGGGCGGGCGAAAATCGGCGGCTTCGGCGGCCCGCCGGTCGAGGAAAGCCCGCCCGACATGCTGTTCTTCGCCGGCGGCGGCGGCTCGGTGCGCGGCTACGCCTATAATTCGATCGGCGTCGAGACGACGGATTCGGAGGGCGAGACCGGCGTGGTCGGCGGCCGCGGGCTGGTCGAGGGCTCGGGCGAGTTCCGCTTCCGCGTCAACGAGAAATACGGCGGCGTCGCCTTCGCCGATGTGGGCGTGGTCGCCGCCGGCATCACCCCGGATTCCTCCGACGACGTGCGCGTCGGCGTCGGGCTCGGCTTCCGCTACTTCACCGGCATCGGGCCGCTCCGCGTCGATGTCGCGACCCCCATCAATCCCAGGCCCGAGGATTCGATCGTCGCGGTCTATTTCGGCATCGGACAGGCGTTTTGAGACGCGTCGCGATCCTCTTCGGCGTGATCTTCCTCGCCGCGCTCGCGGCGCTGGCGCAGGCGCCCGACGGGGACCAGACCTCCGACAACGGCTTTCTCACCAACCTGCTCGAGAACCAGCTCTCGGCGCCGGGGCGCCAGATCCGCCTGAGCGGCGTCACCGGGGCTCTGTCCTCCCGGGCGCGCATCCAGTCGATCACCATTTCCGACGCGCGCGGGCCCTGGCTCGAGATCAACGATGTCGAGCTCGACTGGAACCGGCTCCAGCTCCTGCTCGGGCGGGTGAACGTGAACCGGCTGAGCGCCGGGCGCATCGCCTGGCTGCGGCGGGCCGAGCCGCCGCGGACGCGGCCGATCGACCTCGCGGATGCCGAGGCCAAGCCCTTCGCCCTGCCCGAGCTTCCGGTGTCGATCGACCTGCGCAAGCTTCGCATCGACAGCTTGGTGCTCGACGAGCAGGTCTTCGGCACCGCGGCGGAGCTCTCGGCGGACGGCAATCTCACGCTCGCGGGCGGGGTGCTCGACGCGGCCCTCGACATCCTGCGCAAGGACGCGCCCGGCGGCGAG
The DNA here is from genome assembly GCA_020637615.1 of Rhodovulum sp. Taxonomy (GTDB): domain Bacteria; phylum Pseudomonadota; class Alphaproteobacteria; order Rhodobacterales; family Rhodobacteraceae; genus Amaricoccus. The sequence goes on along the minus strand of JACKKC010000006.1, from coordinate 116,786 downwards.
CTCGCGCTGAAGGCCGCCTTCTCCAACGAGACGCGCCAGATCGACCTCGACCTGCATCTGAGCGAGCCCGACGGCGGGCTCGTGGCGAGCCTGCTCAGGATCGAGGACACGCCCGCCATCGACCTGCGCATCGCCGGCAGCGGGCCGCTCGACAACGTCGATTTCGACGTGGCGCTCGACGCCGCCGGCAAGCGGCTGGCGGGCGGCCAGATCGCGCTGAGGGGCACCGACGCGGGCCTCGGCTTCGACGCCGACCTGCGCGGCGGCCTGACGCCGCTGATCCCCGCCGATTTCCGGGAGTTCTTCGCCGGGGAGACCGCGGTCCGGGTGAGCGGGCTCAGCAAGACCGGCGGCGGGGTGCGCATCGACGATCTCGTGCTCTCGGGCGCGGTGCTCGACCTCACGGGCCGCGCCGAGACCGGCGCGGACGGGTTCCTGCGCAGTCTCGACCTCTCCGGCACGCTCGGCGACCCGGCCGCGCCTGCCGTGCGCCTCCCGGTCCCCGGCCAGGAGACCCGCCTCAACTCCGCCGTGCTGCGGGTCAGTTTCGGCGATTCCAGCAACTGGAGCGGCCTCCTGGTGCTCGACCGGCTGTCCACGGGCGGGATCGAGATGGAGGACGTGACCCTCGACATGGGCGGGCATGCGCGCAACCTCGAGGATCCCGCGCGCCGCGACGTGACCATCGCGCTCGAGGGCCTCGCCACCGGCGTCTGGGCCGCCGATCCGAAGGTGCGGGCGGCGCTCGGGCCCCGGCTCGATCTCTTCGCCGATGCTGCGCTGAAGCCCGGCGGGGCGATCGACCTGCGGCAGGTCCAGCTCGGCGGCAACGGCCTCTCGGTCTTCACCGCCGGTACCTTCGAGAAGTTGGTCTTCACCGGGCGCGGCGCGCTCAACGTCGCCGATATCGCCATCCTCTCGGGCATCACCGGCCGCAGGCTCTCCGGCGCGCTGGCCCTGCGCGCCGAGGGCAGCGTCACGCCGCTCAGCGGCGGCTTCGACCTCGCGCTCGACGGCAGCGCCGAGGATCTCGTGCTCGGCGATCCGCGCCTCGACGGGCTGATGGCCGGCAAGACGACGCTTTCGGGCCGCGCCGTGCGCGATGCGGGCGGCTTCCGCACCGAGAACCTGCGGCTCGAGAACCCGCAGCTCGCCTTCGCCTCCGACGGGCAGGTCTCGACCCGGACCACGGATTTCGGCTTCGACGCATCGCTCACCGATCTCGCCCTGGTCGACCCGCGCGCCCAGGGCGCGGTGACCGCCTCCGGCCGGGCGCAGGGTACGGGGCGGTCGATCGGGGTCACGCTCGATGCCGGGATCGAGTCCGGCAGCCTGCTCGGGCGCAGCATATCGGGGCTCGATCTCGGATTCGACGGGCGCATGGAGGGAAGCGACGTCACCGGGCGGCTCAGCGGCGGCGGCCAGCTCGATTCGCTCGTGCTCGATCTCGGCGCCGACCTGGCCGTGGCCGGCGAGACCCGCTCGGTCTCGGACCTTCGCTTCGCGCTCGGCGCCAACAGCCTCACCGGCGAAATCACGCAGAAGACCGGCGCCCCGCTCACCGGCAAGCTCAGCCTGCGGGCGCCCGATGTCGCCTCGCTCGCCGCGCTGGCGCTGGTCGAGGCCGGCGGCTCGCTCACCGCCGATATCGCGCTCGATGCCGGCGATCCCGGCCAGGCGATCGCGGTGAACGCCTCGGCCGGCGACCTCGCCTTCGGCGCCAACCGGATCGGGGCGCTGCGGGTCGATGCGCGGGTCACCGATGCCTTCGGGCTGCCCTTCGTGACCGGCACGCTCGACGGCCGCGACATCGCCGTGGCCGGGCAGGAGATCGCCTCGATCGCTGCAAAGGCCGAGCAGTCGGATGCGGAGACCATGCGCGTCACCGCCGAGAGCCGGCTGGCGATCGGCACGCTCGTCGATGCCAGCGCCGAGCTCGCCCGCCAGCCCGGCGGCTTCGCGGCGACGCTCGAGACGCTGCGCCTGCGGCAGGCCGGCCAGACCGCGCAGCTGGCGGCGCCGGCCACCGTGACCGTCGCGGAGGGCGCCGTCACCCTGACCCCGCTGGAGCTCGATTTCGGGACCGGCAAGCTCAGCGCCGAGGGGCGCGTGGCCGAGGACATCGACCTCCGCCTCGACATCGCCGACATGCCGCTCGACATCGCCAATGCGATCCGGCCGCAGCTCGCGCTCGCCGGCGTGGTGAACGGGACCGCGCGCGTGGGCGGGACGCGGGCGGCGCCGAACATCACCTTCGACGCCGGCGCCACCGGGCTCGCCGCCGCCCCGACGCGCGCCGCCGGCATCCCGCCGATCGACGTCACCGCCAGGGGCCGGACCGAAGGCGAGCGGCTCGATGTCGATGCGGGCGTCTCCGCCGCGGGCGGGCTTTCGGCGCGGGCCAGCGGCGCCGTGCCGCTCGGCGCGGGGGATCTCGACCTAACCGTCGATCTGGCCGCCTTCCCGCTGTCGCTCGTGGACCAGATCGCCGGCAACCGCGGCCTCGCCGGCAATGTCACGGGCAACGCCCGGGTGACGGGCCCGCTCGCCGACCCGTCGGCAAGCTTCGACATCGAGGGCACCGGGATCGGCGCCGCGGTCCTGCGCCAGAACGCGGTGCCGCCGATGAACGTCACGCTTTCGGGCGGATTCTCCGCGGGCACGCTCACCCTCGCGACCGCCCGGCTCGGCGGCGCGCCGGGGCTCGACATCTCCGGCTCCGGGCGCATTCCCCTGACCGGTTCCGGCCTCGACATGCGCGCCTCCGGCACGGTGCCGCTGGCGCTCGCCAACCCGCTCCTCGAGGCGCGCTCCGCGCAGGCGAGCGGCACGGTGCAGCTCGACGTCTCCGCGCAGGGCTCGCTGGCCGCGCCGCGACTCGCCGGCAACGTCTCGCTGAACGGCGGGACCTTCGTCCTGCCCCAGCTCAACGTCCGGCTGGAGGACATCAGCCTCGACGCCGGGCTCGAAGGCGATGCGGTGGTCCTGCGCGGGGCCCGCGCCGCCGTGAGCGGCGGCGGCGAGATCACCGCGGAGGGCCGGGTGTCGATCGACGGGGCGCGCGGCTTTCCCGCCGATCTCTCCATGCGCATGAACGACGTGCGCTATACCGACGGCGCCTTCGTGACCACGCGGTTCTCGGGCCAATTGGCGGTGAACGGCCCGCTGCAGGGCGGCGGCGGCACGCTCTCCGGACGCATCGACCTCGGGCGGACGGAGATATCGATCTCCGAGGCGCTCGGCGTGAACGCCCAGGCCAAGCTCGAGCAGGTCGAGCATCTCCGCCCGCCGCTGCCGGTGGTCGAGACGCTCGACCGCGCGCAGATCGGCGCCCCGCAGCCGCCGCAGGCGACCGGCCGCAGCGGCCTCGAGCTCGACATCCTTGTCAGCGCGCCGAACCAGATCTTCGTGCGCGGGCGCGGCCTCGACGCCGAGCTCGGCGGCGAGCTCCGGCTCCGCGGCCCGACCACCGACATCGAGCCCGTGGGCCAGTTCGACATGCGCCGCGGCCGCATCGTCGTGCTCGCCCAGCGGATCGAGTTCGACGAGGGATCGCTGACGCTGGAGGGCGATTTCGACCCGCGCATCAATTTCGTGGCCCATTCGACCTCCGGCGACGTGACCGCCATCGTGACGGTCTCGGGGCGCGCCTCGGAGCCCGACATCGTCTTCAGCTCCGAGCCGCCCCTGCCCGAGGACGAGGTGCTGTCGCGCCTCCTCTTCAAGCGCGCCTCGCAGGACCTCTCGCCCTTCCAGGCGGCCCAGCTCGCCGCGGCGGCGGCCGAGCTCGCCGGCGCCGGCGGCAGCGGGCTGCTGGCCTCGCTGCGCAGCTCGACCGGCCTCGACGATCTCGACATCATCACCGAGGATTCCGGCGCCACCGCGGTGCGCGCCGGCAAGTACATCAGCGAGAACGTCTATCTCGACGTGCAGACCGCCAGCGACGGGGTCAGCCGCGCCGAGGTGGTGGTCGAGATCAACGACATGGTCACTGCACGCGGCTCCGTCGGCACCGACGGCAACACGCGGCTCGGCATCTTCTACGAACGCGATTATTGACCGGGTTCGGGCGCCGCAGCCGGCGCCAACAATCCCGACTGGATTAGTCAGATTTCCCTGTTGACAGGCAGCCGCGGGCCGGTCAGTTAATTCCCGATGCAAATCGTCGGGAATACCCGGCCCTGTCCCTGGAGTTGCCCATGCACCGTCCTCGCCTTTTCGCAAGCATCGCGGCCCTCGCCGCCCTCGCCGGCGCCGTCCCGGCGGCCGCCCAGGAGGAGGTCAACATCTATTCCTCGCGCCACTACGACACCGACGACAGCCTCTACGAGGCCTTCACCGCAGCGACGGGGATTTCGGTCAACCGCATCGAGGGCGAGGCGGACGAGCTCATCGCGCGCATGAAGGCCGAGGGCGCGAACAGCCCGGCCGACATCTTCCTGACCGTCGACGCGGGCCGGATCTGGCTCGCCGACAAGGACGGGCTGCTGCAGCCGGTGGAATCGGAGACCCTCGAGAGCCGGATCCCCGCGCATCTGCGCCATCCCGACGGCCATTGGTTCGGCCTCTCGACCCGCGCCCGCATCATCTTCTACGCCAAGGACCGGGTTGCCGAGCCGCCGCAGACCTACGAGGCGCTGGCCGATCCGCAATACGCCGACCAGATCTGCATCCGCTCCTCCTCGAACATCTACAACCTCTCGCTGATGGGCGCGATCATCGCCCATGACGGCGAGGACGCCGCCCGGGACTGGGCGACGGGCCTGCACGCCAATCTCGCGCGCGCGCCCGAGGGCGGCGACACCGACCAGCTCAAGGGCCTCGTCTCCGGCGCCTGCGACATCGCCGTGGCCAATACCTATTACTTCGCCCGCGCGCTCGCCGAGCAGGTCGACGGGCTGACCGGATCCACGGACGCCATCGGCCTCGTCTTCCCCAACCAGGAGACCACCGGCACCCATGTCAACGTGGCGGCGGCCGGGGTGGCGGCGCATGCGCCCCATCGCGACAATGCCGTCGCCTTCCTGGAATTCATGACGACCCCGGAAGCCCAGGCGCATTTCGCCGACCAGAACAACGAATTCCCCGTGGTCGAAGGGGTGCCGGTCGGCGAGATCGCCGCGTCGCTCGGCGACTTCCGGCGCGACACGCTCAACCTGGATGCCCTCGGCGAGAACCAGCCGCTGGCCCAGCAGATCTTCAACGAGGTCGGCTTCCCCTGACCGGGGCGGCGGTCCGGTAGCGCCGGCGGCCCCTCGCGGGGCCGTCGGCAGATGCCCGGGACGCGACCGGTTCGGGTGCCAGCTAGCGTCGCCAGTGAGATGGCGGCGGTACGGAACTCAGTCCGGATCGCCGAAGCGCTGGTCCATGGTCTTGGCCGGTTCCGAGCAGCCCGCCCCGCCCACGACCCGCGCGGGCACCCCGGCGACGGTGGTCTTGGGGGGAACGTCGCGCAGCACCACCGACCCGGCGGCGATGCGGCTGCAGGCGCCGATCTTGATATTGCCCAGGACCGCCGCGCCGGCGCCGATCATCACGCCCTCGCCGATCTTGGGATGCCGGTCGCCATCCTCCTTGCCGGTTCCGCCCAGGGTCACGGAATGCAGCATCGAGACATTGTCCCCGACCACCGCGGTCTCGCCGATCACGATGGAATGGGCATGGTCGATCATGATCCCCTGCCCGATGCGCGCGCCGGGATGGATGTCGACGCCGAAGGCCTCGGAGGTGCGCATCTGGATGAAATAGGCCATGTCGATGCGGCCCTGCATCAGCAGCCAATGCGCGATCCGGTAGCATTGCACCGCCTGGTAGCCCTTGAAGAAGAGCACCGGCTGGACGTAGCGATGGCAGGCCGGGTCGCGGTCGAAGACCGCGAGCAGGTCGGCGCGGGCCGCCGCCACGATCTCCGGCTCCGATTGATAGGCCGCATCCGCCAGTTCGCGCAGGATGAGATCGCTCATCTCCGGCGAGGCGAGCTTCTGGGCGAGGCGGAAGCTCAGCGCCCGCTCGAAGCTGTCGTGATGCAGGATGCCCGAATGCACCAAACTCGCCATCAGCGGCTCGTCCTGCGCGATCTGTTCCGCCTCGCGCCGGATCGTCGCCCAGACCCGGTCAAGGCTGGCCACTTTCATCTGCGTCTGGCCCATGCCATCACTCCGTTCGAAACGGCTTCGCACCGATCATGTGTCGGTTAGTGGCAGGATTTCAAGCCCGCGCCAAGGCCCCGCCGGGGCTGTCGCATGTGCCGATCCTTCTTTCTTCCTCGACCGCCCCCGAGCAAGAAGAGGGCAGCGCCCGACCCGGCGGGTGCGGAGCGCCCGCGTCGTGCCGGAGGCACGCCTTCGGCGTGACGGGGCCGGTCGGGCGCTGCCCGGCGGTGCCCGCCGGGCGGGATGGTGACGCCGGACGCGCGCGGAACGCGGACGACACAGGCGCACTGCCGAACGGGATGCCTCTGAAGGCCCTGCGCCCCAACGTTGCCAATCTGACGCTCCGGCCAGGGGTCGTCTCACTCCACCCGATCGTCTCCCCCGGATCCGGCCGAGGCCGGTCGCGCCGACTCGCCGCGCCGGGCGGCGCGCTCCGCGCGTTTCAGGAGCCCCACGACGACCAGTGCGAGGATCGTTGCCAGCACCGCCACCGGCCAGAGCCCCAGCCCGACGGCGAGCCCGACCGCGGCGGCGAGCCAGAGGCTGGTGCCCGTGGTCAGACCCCGGACCTCGCCCTTGGCGAAGACGATCATCCCCGCTGCCAGAAAGGCCACGCCGCTCGTCACCGCCTCGATCAGCCGCACCGGGTCGAGCCGGAGCTGGCCCTCACCCTCCCCGAAGGCCGCGATCATTTCCAGAAGGACGATGCAATAGACCGCCGACGCGAGCCCCACCATCATATGGGTGCGCAATCCGGCCGGGCGGTCGCGGCTTTCCCGTTCCAGCCCGATCAGGCCGCAGAGCAGCAACGCCCCGGCCAGCCGGAGAACCAGCACCGCCCAGGGAATGGTCGGCGCGACCGTAATCTCGCTCAGAAGCGCATCCATGAGATTCGCGAAACGCCACAACGGGCGGATCGTTCCGGGAACGCAAAAAAATCTGCGCGCCAGCCGCCCTGGAGGGGAACCAACCGGGGCCGGCGCGCGTTGATAATACCCTTTACCGAAAGGCAGGCCACGATCATGGCAGAAGAAGATCTTTCCCGGCGCCGCGCGGAACTGCAGGCGCGCATCGACGATGCGCGGGCCCGCGCCGAAACGCGCAGCAGCATGGACTGGGCGGATATCGGCCACCTCCTGGAGGCGATCTCGGAGCGATTCGAGGAGAGCCACGCGCATGCGCCCGCGGCGCGGGCGCAGGCCTATGACCAGGTCGAGAAGGACGTGGCCGACCTGCACGGGCGGCTCGGCGGCACGCCCACCGATCGCTGACCCGGCCGGAGCGACAGGAACCCGCGCCTCCCTCGCGCGTTTCAGAGAGCATGAACCATAGAGGGAGATCCGTCATGCTCTACTGGGCACTCGTCTTTCTGGCCGTCGCGCTGGTCGCGGCACTCTTCGGCTTCGGCGGCATCGCTTCCGCTTCGGCCGGGATCGCGCAGATCCTGTTCTTCGTCTTCATCGTACTCTTCGCGGTGGCACTCATCGCGCGGGCGCTTCGCGGCCGGGCGCCCTGATCGGGGCTGCCATGATCTGCCAAGCACAGGCCGGGCCGTGGGACGAACCCCGCGGCCCGGCGGCTTTTTCTCTCACCCCCAAACAGGAGGAGATCCGTTCCCATGACCACAGTACTCGAGACCAAGCCGCGCCCCGCCAGCCCCGCGACCGGCGTCGACGGCCAGAAGGCCCTGGCGAAGGCCCTGGGCGGCACGCTGGCCGACACCTACCGGCTGATGTTCAAGACCCACGCCTATCACTGGAACGTCACGGGGCCGCTCTTCTACTCGCTGCACAAGCTGACCGAGGCGCAATACGAGGATCTCTTCGCGGCCGCCGACGTGCTGGCCGAACGCATCCGCGCGCTCGGGCAGCTGACGGCCATGCGATTCGCCGATATCGCGGAGGGCTCGGTGCTCGGCGATCTCGACCAGCCGCCCGATGCCGGGGACATGGTGGACGACCTGCGCACCGACCATGAGACGGTGGCGACGCGGATGCATGAGCTCGCCGCCCTCGCCGAGGAACACGGCGACATCGTGACCGCCGATATCGCCACCCAGCGCTCCACCGTCCACGAGAAGGCCGCCTGGATGCTGCGCGCGATCGTCACCGGCTGAACGCCGCCGGTGCCGCGGTTGGCGTGGAACGCCTCCCGCCGGGCGACGTTTGCCCGGTGAGAGCCGCAGCGGCGGCTCGCAGAGAAAGGAGACGGACATGAACTGGGACCAGATCGAAGGCAAGTGGACGGAATGGACCGGCAAGGCCCAGCAGCAATGGGGCAAGCTGACCGACAACGACCTGCAGGAAGCCAAGGGCGACCGGCGCGAACTCGCCGGCAAGATCCAGCATCGCTACGGCGTCACGAAGGACGAGGCCGAACGGCAGATCGACAGCTGGATGGCCGGCCTCTGATCCTTTTCCGGGGTGTTCCCCAACTGGGCGTCTCCGAAGGGAGGCGCCCTTTTTTCTACCCGGCGGCCCGGGGCGTTTCGTCGGGCCGCAGGTCGCGCGGTGCGGGCACAAGCCCTGCCGGGCGACGGCAGCCGCAGCCGGCTGGCACCGCATGGGAGGCGGCGGCTTTTTCGCACATTTTCCGTGACATAGCAGGATTTCGCGCAAGGACGCGACACGCGGAACCCCCACGGAACCCACGCGTTGAACGAGCATCGAAGGCCGGCAGGAAACGCCGGTCGCAAGACAAAGGAGAGAAGGATGTTCAAGACCCTCTTCGCCACGACCGCGCTCGGCGCGCTCCTGGCCACGGGCGCCTTCGCCCAGACCGCCACCGAGACGACCGACCCGGCCGCCGATCCGGCCGCTCCGGTCGTCGAGAACGAAGCCCCGCCGGCCGAGGTGATGGAAAGCCCCGACGCCGAGATGACTGCCGAGGAGGCGGCGCCTCTCGGCGACCCCGCCATGGTCGCCATACCGGAGGGCTGGGAGGAGATGGATCCCTCCACGGTCTCCGCGGAGAACCTGATCGGCGCGGACATCAAGACCTTCGACGGCGAGAAGGTCGCCTCGATCGACGACGTGCTGCTGTCCGACGACGGCAAGGTCGAGAATGTCGCGGCGACATTCGGCGGATTCCTCGGCTTCGGCTCGGACACGGTGCTCCTGTCGATGGAGGAACTCGACATCATCAAGGACACCAACGACGTGATCGAGGTCCGCACCAGCCTGACGCCGGAATCGCTCGAGGGCCGTGAGCCCTACGAGGGCTGACGCTCCTGCGCCAGGAGCCGACACCAGGACCGGGCGCCGCCCCATGGCGGCGCCCGGCGCCGTCGCGGCCCGAAGGCCCGCAACTCGATCGAGAAAGGAGACAACGATGACCACCGTCGAGAAGCTCAAATCCGTCCTCGCCGACGCGCCGGATCGCGCGGAACTCGAAGCCGAGCTCGCGCATCTGCGCGACGAGATCGAACGCCTCGCCGGGACGCTCGCCGAGGACGGGCGGGGCGGCCTGCGCCGGATCCGCCGGGACGCGCGCGCCTCGGCGAGATCCCTGGGCCGCGACCTCCGCCATGCCGAGGACCGGGCGCTGGCGACGGTCCGCGACCGCCCGGTCGAATCCGCGGCGCTGGCCTTGCTCGGCTTCGGCCTGCTGCTAGCGTGGTTCCTGCGCCGCTGAGCCCAGGCCGGCGCCCTGCCCGGATTGCGCCCACCGGCGCGAAGACGCGAGGGCATTCGGGAGCGAAACGATCCGATCGGGGGCGCGGCCGCGGGGCCGCGCCCTTCGTCTGTCTGCGCGGCGGGCATGGACCGACGCCGGCGCCGGCGCTTTCGCGGGGTCAGGTGGCGAAGGCGCGCCAGGTAGTGGTGCCGCCCTGCTTGCCGTCGGGGCCGTAGTCGGAAGCGCCCGCGATCCCGAGGATCTCCTGGAGCCGCGACCGCGCGCGGCTGACCCGGCTCTTGACCGTGCCGACGGCGCAGCCGCAGATGCCCGCGGCCTCCTCGTAGGAGAAGCCCGAGGCGCCCACCAGGAGGAGCGCCTCGCGCTGGTCGTCGGGCAGTTCGGCCAGCGCGCGGCGGAAGTCGCTCAGATCGAGCACCCCGTCCTGCGCCGGCGGCACGCTCAGCCGTGCGGTGAAGGTGCCCTCGCTGTCCTGCACCTCGCGACCGCGCTTGCGCATCTGGCTGTAGAAGGTGTTGCGCAGGATGGTCACGAGCCATGCCTGGATATTGGTGCCGAGCCTGAAATCGGCCTGCTTCGCCCAGGCCTTCATCACGGTTTCCTGGACGAGGTCGTCGGCCACGTCGGCGCGGCCGCTGAGCGACAGCGCGAAGGCGCGCAGGGAGGGCAGCGCGGCGAGCAGCGCCGCCTTGAAGCTCGGCTGTGCATCGCTCATGGCTGGTCGCCGTCCCTCTCGCGTTCCTCGGCGGCATCGAGCCGCTCCAGCAGGTCGATCAGCTCGGCAGGGATCGGCTCGCGCTCGATCTCGGCATAGAGCGCCCGCAGCTTGCTGGCGATCTCGTCATGGGGCTCCGGCACCGCGCCGTTGCGGCCGCGGGGCCCGGTTGCCGTTCCGGCGCCTCCGCCGGGCTTGGGTGGTTGGGTCATACCGCTACACATATCCTTGCGACACCGGCCTCGGATCGGGAAAAAGCGCCGGCAGGCGAAAAGTTCCCGCGACCCGGAACTATTTTTTCGAGCCGGCGTTGGAGGGGAAGCCGCGCCGCCGCCGGTGCCGGACAAGGGAGTTCACCGCATGCCGCTCGCCACCCGCATCGCGCCACATCTGCCGTATCTGCGTCGCTTCTCGCGGGCGATCACCGGGTCGCAGGCCACGGGCGACGCCTATGTCGCCGCCATGCTGGAGGCGCTGATCGCGGATGTCTCGCTCTTTCCCGAGGCGCCGAACGACCGGATCGGGCTCTTCCGCCTCTTCGCGCGGCTCTTTCCGACGCTGAAGGTCGCGGTCGGGCCCCGCCCCTCCCCCTTCGCCTGGGAACAGCGCGCCGCCGCCAATCTCGGCCCCGTGCCGGCGGAGGCCCGCCAGGCCTTCCTGCTCGGCTCGGTGGAGGGCTTCTCGCGCGCCGAGATCGCCACGATCCTCGAACGCGACTCGGCCGAGGTCGAGGCGCTTCTCGCCCTTGCCGCCGAGGAGATCTCGCGGCAGGTGGCCACCGCGATCATGATCATCGAGGACGAGCCGCTGATCGCCATGGACATCGAGCACATGGTGACCGCGCTCGGGCACCGCGTCACCGGCATCGCCCGAACCCATGCCGAGGCGCTCGAGCTCTTCCGCGCCGACCGCCCGGGGATGGTGCTCGCCGACATCGAGCTCGCCGACGGCTCTTCGGGGATCGACGCGATCAACGACATCCTGCGCAGCGACGCGCTGCCGGTGATCTTCATCACCGCCTATCCCGAGCATCTGCTGACCGGGCTGCGGCCCGAGCCGACCTTCCTCGTGACCAAGCCCTTCGAGGAGAACATGGTCAAGGCGCTGATCAGCCAGGCGCTCTTCTTCAACGAAAGCGCCGAGGCCACCGCCTGAAGCCAGCGGCCCTTCCGCCTGACCGACCCTGCGGCCCGAGGCCGAATTCCGGAAAAGGCCGCGCCCCGCGCTGCCCGCGCCGCAGGGCACGACGGGCGCCGCCTGGCGTCCGTCCGGGCATTGGGCCGCGCCGCCCCTTCCCGAGGCCGGCGCGGCCCGGCCGCCGCCGGTCGATCGGGCTGGGGGCCTTTTCGATCGCCGCGACGGCCGTCGGCGCGTGTGCTCGCGCTCAGCCGTGATCGTGCGGGCCGAGCCGGAGGTGGAGCCGGGAATCGTGCACGCGGAAATGATTGGCGAACCAGGCCTCCAGGGCCTCCACCAGCCGGTCGGCCGCGGTCTGGGGATGGGCGCCGGCACCGTCCATGATGTCGCGCAGCTCGTCCAGCAGCCGCTCGTGATCCGCCTTGTGCTGGTCGGTCTGGTCGTAGCCATGCGCCCGCATCTGCTGCTCCTCCAGCGCGAAATGCGCCGAGATCGCCCGGAAGAGATCGCCGAAGCCGCGCTGGATGTCGGCATCCGGGCGGCGGTCGAGGATCGCCGCGGCGGTGCTGTTGACAAGGTCGATCAGCTCCTGATGCTCGTGATCGACCGCCGGATTGCCGACGCTGTATTCGGGCTTCCACGCGATCGGTGCCATGGCCATCCTCCCCCGGTTCAGTGAAACACGAAACCGCCCTCCGCAGGGCGGAAATCGATGACGAAGCTCTGCGCCGGCGCCAGTTCGACCCGGCGGGTCGCCTCGTAGTCGAAGCCCTCGGTATCCGGACGGTCGCGCATCCGCACCGTCAGGTCATGGGGGCCCGCCGGCAGGAGCAACCGCTCGTAGACCCGCGACGGGCCGCTGCCCGCGAGCCCCGAGGGATCGCGCTCCGCCGCGAAGACGGTGGCGCCGTCCACCTCGAGCTCCACGAAGATCGGCGGCCGGCGGCGGTCGCAGATCTGGCGCGCGCGCATGTTCTTCGGCAGGGCGGCCAGTTCCTCCTCGGTCCGGTCGCGGCAGGCGGCGCTACGGTCCCCGCCATGGGTGAAGCTCAGGCGCAGCAGCGCGGTCTGCTCGGGCAGGCTGCGCCATTGCGGCGCCGCGGAGAACCAGGCGACGACGGCGATGAGCACCAGGGTGACCAGCCCGCCGAGGATCAGATGTCGGGCGCGGCCCTTCATTTCGCCGCCTCGACGATCTGCTCCGCGCGTGCCGTCGTCGCCGCCGCCGCGCCCCGCGCCTCGGCCGGATCGAGCGGGCGTTGGTCGGCATAGGGTCCCATCGCCGCGAGCGCCTCGGCGAAGCCGGCGGTCTCGGCTTCGAGCCGCGCCACCTCGCTCGGGCCGGCCCAGACGGTCAGCAGCCGCGGGCGCGGAACCCGGTTGCGCAGGAAGGGGTCGCGCTCGCGGGCGATGCGCTGCAGCGTCCAGCTGCGGCCCAGCCGGTTCTGGCAGTCGCGCTCGGCGCAGCCGGCGATGGCGACCCCGTCCGCGAGGCCGCGGCTGAGGATGAAGTCGAAGAGCGAGGGCGGGGCCATGGCCACGCAGGGCAGCACCACCCGGCCCGGTGCCGGCGCGCCGCCGGCGCCGAAGCCGCAGGCGATGGTCAGCACCCGCCCGGTGCCCGTCAGCTGCGCCGCGGCCTCGATCACTTCCGCCCGCAGCGCCGCCAGCGACCGCTCGGGCAGGTCGATGCCGGTGATCAGATCGCCGGAGCGGCGGAACGGTGTCGAGGAGGGGCAGGAGCCCATGCAGATCCCGCAGGCCACGCAGCGGCCGGCATCGACCTCCACCTCGTGCAGGAACGGCGCGCCGTCGCTGCGCCGCACCAGGGTGATGGCGCCGTAGGGGCAATCGGCGACGCAGCGCGAGCAGCCGTTGCAATGGTCGAGGAACACCTTCGCGGCGGGCGCCTCGGCCCGCGGCGGCGCCCAGGGCAGGCCGATGAGGACGAGGGTGAAGAGGAGCGCCCCGGTCCAGATGACCCCGGGCGGCACCATGTCGATGACCGGATAGAGCCCGAGCAGGAACCAGTCGAGCCCCACGACCGCCGGCACGGTGGCGAGATCCGCCGGCCCCTGCGAGCTGGCCGGCAGCACGAGCGACACGACGACGAGCGCGGCGAGCGTGATCGCCGCGAGGCCGCGCGGCGGCTTGGTGCGCGCCAGGCTGATGCGCTGGATATGGATCCACATCGCGAGCAGCAGGATCAGCGGGATGGCGATGTGCAGGAACACCAGCAGGGTGAAGAAGCGGCTGGAGAGGCTCTCGGGCGTGAGGAAGTTGCGCGCGATCGGCTCGGCGAAGATCGGCAGCGCGTCGAGAAGCTCGGTCGAGGTCTGCGCCACGTATTGCGCCAGCTGGTCCCAGACCAGCCAGTAGCCGGTGATGCCCGACATGTAGACGAACCAGACGATCGGCACGCCGGTGACCCAGGAGAACCAGCGCTTGCCGCGGTAGCGGTCGTAGACGAATTCGCGCGCGAGATGCAGCAGCATCACCACGACCATGAGGTCCGAGGCATAGCGGTGCAGGCTGCGCGCCACCCCGGCATGGAACCAGTGGTCGTTGCTCAGCCATTCCACCGAGGCATAGGCATCCACCACCCCGGTGTCGAAGAAGATGAAGAGATAGACCCCGGTCGCCGCCACGATCCAGAACAGGAACCACCCCAGCGGCCCGAGATTGGCGAGCGGGTTCCAGTCCGGGCCGAAGAGCGGGTCGAGCCCGCGTTCGGCACGGTCGAGGCCGCGGCGCAGCGTCGCACGGAGGCTCATGGCGTCACCTCGGCTGGGCCTGCGGTCCGGTCGGGCCGACCCGTTGCCGCGCGGCCCGGCGCATCTCCAGCCAGAGCCGCAGGATCACCACCGCGACCAGGATCAGCGAGAGCGCGCCGAAGAAGATCCCGAAGAGGATGCCGTAGTCGAAGCGATAGGCGCGGGTCAGGGGATTGTAGACGGTGCAGAGAAACGTCAGGCGGTTCCACAGATCCTCCGGCGCGAGCGATTGCGTCGTCCGCCCCAGCACCAGATCCTTCAGCGGTTCCATGAAGACCGGCAGGGGAAAGGTCTCGCCGTAGATCTGGCGATAGACCCGGCCCTCGGCATCGATGATCGAGGTCTGGGTGACATGGTCGAGATTGCCGGCCGCGGCGCGCCAGCTGAAGCCGAGATCCGCCAAGAGCGCCTCGGTGGTCGCCTCGTCGGCGCTCGCGAGGTGCCAGTCCGCGATGCCGTTGAGCCGATGGGTGCTGGCGAAGGCCTTGAGCTGCGCCGGCCGGTCGCCACGGGCGTCGAAGCCGAAGGTCAGCACCGCGAATCCCGCGCCGCCGAGCACCGCGCGGGCATCGGCGACCGCGTCGCGCAGATGCTCGGTGGTGACCGGGCAGATCGAGCTGCAGCTGGTGAAGATCAGCGAGATCACCAGCGGCCGGCCGCGGAACTCCGCGAGCGCCAGCGGCGCGTTGTTCTGGTCGCGCAGCACATGCTCGCCGAGCCTCCCGCCGACGGCCGCCTGGCTGGTCTCGTAGACCGCCTTCGCGTCGAGCGCCTCGGGCCGCGGCATCGCCGTCTGCGTGGTGGCGGCGCCCGCGGCGGGCAGGCAGAGCGCGAGCATCGCCGCCCGGATGACCTCGCTCAGGCAGCCCATCGCGCCGCTCCGTCGAGGATAACCCCCGTCGCCAGCAGGGCGAACTGGGCCAGCGAGGCCCGGAAGGTCCGCATCGCCGCCTGCCGCCCCGGGGCGCGCAGGAGCCTCCAGGCCGCGAGCAGGAAGGGCAGCCCGCCGAGCGCGGCGAAGGCGCCGTAGAGCGGCCCCATCCCGAAGGCCAGCGGCAGGAACGAGAGCGCCACCAGCACCGCCACATGGCAGAAGATGACCGGCGCCCAGACGGCGGGCTCGGAGACCACCGGCAGCATCGGGATGCCGGCGCGGCGATAGTCCTCGCAGCGCGTCACCGCGAGGCTCCAGAAATGCGGCGGCGTCCAGAGAAAGAGCACGCCCGCGAGCAGCACCGGCACCGGGCCCAGCGCCGGCCCCTGCTCGGGGGCGGCCGCCGCGGCGCCGGCGAGTACCGCGAAGCTGCCCGCGGCCCCGCCGATCACGATGTTCCAGACCGAGCGCGCCTTCAGCCAGACGGTATAGACCACCCCGTAGGTCACCGCCCCGAGGAAGACCAGCACCGTCGCCAGCGTCCCGCCCACCGACCAGGCCATCATCAGCGAGCCGGCGAGCAGCAGGGCGAAGGTCGCCGGCCAGATCGGGCCGGCCTTGAGCGTGCCGTTGGCGAAGGGCCGGTTGTGGGTGCGGGCCATCAGCCGGTCGCGCTCGCGCTCGTGATACTGGTTGAAGGCGCCCGCCGCGCCCGAGGCCCCGAGCACGCCGAGCGCGAAGACCGTGCCTTCCAGCCAGCCGATCCTGCCGCCGCCGGTGACGATGCCCGCCAGCGCCGCCAGGGCGATGAAGCTGCCGATCCGCAGCTTCATGATCGAGAAGGTCATGTTCAGGGCGACGAGCATCGGTCCTTCCCCGAGGCTCAGTTGAACAGCCACAGGGCCGAGAGATACTTCCAGTTGATGAAGTAGTAGAGGATGAAGGCGCCGAAGAAGATCGCCACGAGGATGATCGTGCCCGGGATCTTCAGCGTGCCCGCGCTGCCGTAATGCGACACCGCCTCGGCGCCGCCCTTGTGCAGCGGGAAGGTCAGGGTCGCGCCGGGGCGGTCGAGCCGCGGCCCCGCGACCACCGAGGCCACCACCAGCACCACGTAGAGCAGCCCGCCGGCGGCCGCGACGATCGCCGACAGGCCGTTCAGCCCCATCATCAGATAGGCGCCCGAGGCGAATTCATAGGGGATGATCGAGTCGATCAGCGAGATGTCCCAGTGCCGCCGCGGCACCCCGAGCGTGCCCGCCCCCATCATGAAGAGCGAGATGCCCGCGACCCCCAGGCCGAAGAGATAGGGTTGCCATCTCGCGAGCCTCGGCCAGATGATGTCGCGCTGGAAGATGATCGGGATCACCAGATAGGTCATCGCCATGAAGGCGAGCGTGGTGCCCGCGACCACGGTGCCATGGAAGTGGCCGGGCACGTAGATCGTGTTGTGCATCAGCACGTTCAGCTGCTCGGTTCCCAGGATCACGCCGGAGATGCCGCCGATGAAGCCGAACATCACCAGGCTCATGAACATGCCGGCGAAGGCCGGGTTGCCCCAGGGCGCCTTGGTCAGCCAGTCGAAATAGCCGCGGTCGAAGCCGTTGCGACGCTGCGCCGCCTCGATGGCGCCGGGCACGGTCAGGCCGTGCAGCATCGAGCCCATGACCGCGAGATACATCATGTAGCTGGTGTTGACGATCTTCCAGGTCGAGCTCATCCCCGGCTCCGCCAGCAGATGGTGCGCCGAGGCGAGCTGCAGGAAGAGCACGTACATCAGGAAGGCGAAGCGGCTGACCTTCTCCGACAGCGGCTTGGCGCCCACGACCATGGCGGCGATGGCGTACCAGATCGCGATATGCGCCGCGACGTTGATCTGCTGGGAGGAATGGCCCATGCCCCACCAGACGAGCTTGTACATCAGCGAGTCGATGCCGGCGATCAGCCCCATCGACCAGAGCCAGGTCGGGATCAGGATGATCGCGCCCGAGGCCAGGGTGAAGACCGCGATGATCGCGGCGGTCACCGCGCCGAAGGTCACGAGCGGCACCGATCCCTCGTAGGTGCCCTCGGCGCGGGCGACCACCAGCGTCCCGAAGAACACCATCACGCCGATCAGCGCGCCGACCGCGAAGAGGATCAGCGAGAGATAGAACAGCGGATCGGCCATCATCGGCGGATAGGAGGTGAACATCACCGTCGAGTCGCCCTGGAGCACGACGTAATTGGCCAGGACGCCCCCCACCACCATCAGCGCGAAGGCGAGCCAGGCGAAGCGCGGCGTCGCGAGCCGGCAGTTCAGCAGGAAGGTCGCGGCGAAATAGAGCACCGCGATCTCGAAGAAGATGATCCAGAACAGGAGCACGTTCGCCCCGTGCCCGGTCAGCACCAGATAGAACCATTCCGCCGGTAGGAGCTGCACCGCGGGCCAGCGCGTCAGCGCCACGAGCAGGCCGAAGAGCCCGCCCACCGCGAGGAAGACCACCGCCGCCACGGCATTGGCCCGGATCAGAAGCTCGGCATTGCGCTCGATCCGGCGGCCCGTGAACGGGCAGGTGCGGTAGCTGACGTTCGCCGCGGGGAGCCCGATCGGTCCGTGATCAATGGTGGTCATGACGCCCCCCTATTCGACGACTCGGATGAGACCGGTCATCGTGTGATGGCCGATTCCGCAGAATTCGTTGCAGACGATGCCGAACTCGCCGGTCTCGGTCGGCGTCAGCGTGATGATCTGCTCGTAGCCCGGGTGAACCGAGATGTTGATGTTCACCGGCTGGAGCGAGAATCCGTGCTGCCAGTCCGCCGAGGAGAGATGCAGCCGGTAGGCCTCCCCCTTCTTGAGCTCCAGCACCGGCCACCATTCCCAGAGCCGCCCGAGCAGATAGGCGTCCTCGCCCGGCGGCGGGCTGACCACCGGCACCCCGTCCACGTCGACAGGCTCGCCGCTGGCATCGAGCAGCTGGTGCTCCTCGGCGAAGAGCTCGACCCGCTCCTGATACTGCTCGGGAAGCACGCGATAGGATTCGGTCGAGAGGTTCTGATTGCCGATGAAATGCCAGGCGATCATGAAGAAGAACATGAACAGCCCCCAGAGGAAGGCGATGATGATCCAGCCCAGCTCGATGCGGTGGATCGGCTCCTTCCACCAGAGGCGGTTGCTCGGGGGGTCAATGGCCATGGCTGCGCCTTTCGGAAGTGCTCTGGATCAGTTGGGGGCGATCGGAACCGAAATGATCTCCATCACGCCCCAGATGAGGTAGAGCACCGTCGGGATCGTGACGCCGAGAAAGAGCAGCAGGAACGGGTTGTCGAGCACCCGCTGCATGACCGGGATCGGCTCGAGCGGTGCCGATTCACCTGCCCCGTTCCCGTCGTTTTCCGCCATGGTGTCCCTCCTCTGCCCCGGCCGCACCCGACACCCGACCGCACCGCCCGGCGGGTGCCGCGGCGGCGTGGGTCTGCGCCGGTCGATCTGGTATCGCGCGGGGCCGAGTAGGCATTCTTCCCGCCGCCGCATCCATGACTTTTGTCAAGAGCGGCGCGGTCTTCGGCGATGCGGTCGAGGAAGAATGAAGGAGTCCTGGATGCGATCGCCGCGTACCCGGGACGGGGTCCGCTTGACGCGGGCGCCTGCGGCGGAAGAGAAAACCGGATCGCCCTCGCCGCAACAGAAAGGATGATGGCATGAAACTCGGTCTGCTGACGGCACCCTTTCCCGACACCGAGCTGATGGAGGTCGCGCGCTGGAGCGCCTCGGCCGGGTTCGAGGCGCTGGAGATCGCCTGCTGGCCCGCCTCGGGCGGGGAGGCGCGGCGCTACGCGGGAACCTCGCATATCGACGTGGACGGCATCACCGGGGCCCGGGCGCGCGAGATCGCGGCCGCGCTCGGCGAGACGGGCGTCGCGATCTCGGCGCTGGGCTACTACCCCAACCCGCTCCACGGGGAGGCCGCCCATCGCGAGCAGGTCATCGGGCATCTCAAGAAGGTGATCACCGCGGCGGGGCTGATGGGGGTGGGCGTGGTCAACACCTTCCTCGGCGGGGACCGGAGCCTCGATGCCGACCGCAACTGGGACCGCGCGCGCGTGATCTTCCCGGAGATCGTGGCCCATGCCCGCGACAGCGGCGTGACGCTCGCCTTCGAGAACTGCCCGATGATCTTCTCGGCGGACGAATGGCCCGGCGGCCACAACATCGCCTATTCGCCGCGGATCTGGCGGCGCATCTTCGAGGAATGGGGCGAGGCCGTGGGCATGAACTTCGACCCGAGCCATCTCGTCTGGCAGATGATCGACCAGGGCCGGTTCATCCGCGAATTCGGCGGCAGGATGGTCCATGTCCATGCCAAGGACGTGATGATCGACCGGGACGGGCTCTACGAGCACGGCGTGATGTCGGTCGGCATGGGCTGGCAGGTGCCGCGCATGCCGGGGCTCGGCGACGTGGACTGGCCGGGCTTCTTCTCGGAGCTCTACCGGGCGGGCTACGACGGGCCGGTGATCGTCGAGCACGAGGACCGGACCTTCGAGGGCACGGACGCGGCGGTCAAGCGCGGCTTCCTCATGGCCCGCGACGTGCTGCGGCCCTATGTGAAATAGGCGGGCGCCGCCGGCGCCGAACGAACTGTGACGCAACGACAATTCGACTTGTCGGCGCGGTCGGAGGCGTCCATGCTTCCGCTCGGCGACGCGACGCCATCCAGAGCGACCGGGCGAACCCGCTGCCGGGACCGGCCGCATGGCCCGAGCCGGCGAGGGTCCGGCCGGAAAGATCGCCGAAGAATGCGCGAAAAACCGCGCGCAACCAACGAAAGGGAGAAAGCTTTGACCAAGAGGAAGATGCTCGCAACCATCGCGCTCACGGCGCTGCTCGCCGCCCCCGCGCTCGCCGAAGACTATACCATCGGGCTCTCGAACGGCTGGGTCGGCTCCGAATGGCGCACCCAGATGATCGAGGAGGCGCAGGCGGCCGCGGCGGCCTGGGCGGACCAGGGCGTCAATATCGAGCTGGTGATCTCCTCCGCCGACATGGACGTGCAGGGCCAGATCAACGTCGTGCGCAACATGATCAACCAGGGCGTCGATGCCATCATCATCAACCCCAACAGCCCCACCGCCTTCGATCCGATCATCGCCCAGGCCGCGGGCCAGGGCATCCTCGTGATCGCCACCGACGCCGAGGTCTCCTCGCCGGACGCCTATTACGTCGGCATCGACCAGAAGGGCTGGGCGATGCAATCGGCGAAATGGCTCGCCGAGACGCTCGGCGGCGAGGGCAAGGTGGTGGCCATCAACGGCGTCGCCGGGCACCCGGCCAACCAGATGCGCGTCGAGGGCTACCAGGAGGTCTTCAAGGAGTATCCCGGCATCGAGGTCGTCAACGAGGCCAATGCCAACTGGGACCAGGCGCAGGGCCAGCAGACCATGCAGACCCTGCTCGCCTCCAATCCCGATCTCGACGGCGTCTGGGTCCAGGACGGCATGGCCGCCGGCGCCTGGCGCGCCATCGAGGCCGCGGGCCGCGACGACATCGCCGCGACCGGCGAGATCCGCAAGGACTTCCTCGATACCTGGGAGGAGAAGGGCTACACCACCGCCGCTTCGGTCAACCCGCCCGGCGTCATGGCCTCGGCGCTCAATGCGGCGGTGCTGATGCTGCAGGGCAACGAGATCGACGCGAGCAAGATCTCCGGGGTCTACGGCAATGCGCTCTACATCCCGATCCCCTTCATCTCCGGCGAGAACGTCGAGGCGGCGCGCGCCAGCGCCGAAGGCAAGCCGGATTACTACTCGGTCACCGAGACGGTGAGCGTGGACGACCTGAAATCGGCGTTCTTCAAGTGATCCCGCCGAACGGGCGGCGGCCTCGGCCCCGCCCGTTTCCTGCCCGCGGCGGGCTTCCGTCTTGAGCCTTCTCGTCGCCGAGAACATCCGCAAGGCCTTCGGCAGCACGCTCGCGCTCGATGGCGCTTCGCTGACCGTGGAGCCCGGCGAGGTGCACGGGCTGATCGGCTCGAACGGCTGCGGCAAGTCGACGCTCTGCAAGATCGCCGCCGGCTCGGTCGGCGCCGACGAAGGTCACCTGCGCTTCGACGGACGGGAGGGGTTCTTCGGCACGCCCGCCGCGGCCGCTGCGGCCGGCATCGCCGTCTTCTACCAGGAATTGAGCCTGATCCCCGACCTCGACGTGGCCGAGAACATCGCACTCGGCCACGAGCCCGGACGCCGCGGCATGGTCGACGGCGGGGCGATCCACCGGGAGGGCGCGCGGCTTCTCGCGCGCTTCGGGTCGTCGGGCGGCAAGGGGCTCACCCCGGGCGCGCTGGTGCGCGACCTCTCAGCCGACCAGCGCCAGATCGCCGAGATCTGCAAGATCCTCGCGCGCGCGCCGAAGCTGGTGATCTTCGACGAGGCCACCTCCTCGCTCGACGGCGACCAGGTGCAGATCTTCTTCGAGATCGTGCGCGAGCTGCGCGAAGCCGGCACCGGCATCATCTTCATCTCGCACCGCATGGACGAGCTCTTCGCGATCTGCGACCGCATCACCGTGATGCGCGACGGCCGGACCGAGGCGACCCTGCCGGTGGCCACCACCGACCGCGAGGCGGTCCTGACCCTGATGGTCGGAAGCGCGCTCGCCACCCGCCACCGGGACGAGGCGCCGCCGCGGCCGGGCGCCCCGGTGCTGGAGGTCGCGGGGCTGAGCAACGCGGTGCTGCGCGACGTCTCCTTCACCCTCCATGAAGGCGAGATCCTCGGCCTCGGCGGCCTGCACGGCCAGGGGCAATCGGCGGTGCTGCGCGCGATCTTCGGCGCCGATCCCTCCAGCGGCTCGGTGCGGCTCGGCGGCATGCCCCACGCCCGGCGCAGCCCCGCGGCCGCGATCCGGGCCGGCCTCGGCTATGTCTCCGGCGACCGGGGCATCAACGGCGTCTTCCTCGACCGGCCGATCCTCGAGAACATGGCCATCGCGCATCTCTCCAAGTCCCGCGCCGCGGTCTTCCGGCCGCGGGCCTTCGTCGAGCGCGTCGCCGGCATCGTCGCGCGGCTCAACCTGCGCTTCGCCGGCTACGACTTCCCGCTGCGCACGCTCTCGGGCGGCAACCAGCAGAAGGTGGTGATCGCACGCTGGCTCGCCACGGGCCCGCGGGTGCTCCTGCTCGACGACCCCACCAAGGGCATCGATGTCGAGGCCAAGGCCGATCTCTACGCGATCATCGACGAGCTCGCCGCCGAGGGCGTGGCGATCCTGCTGCATTCCTCGGAGGACGAGGAGCTGCTCTCCACCGCCCACCGCGTGCTGGTCTTCGGCTCGGGCCGCATCCGCGCGGATCTCGCGGGCGAGGCGCTGACCCCGACCGCGCTCTACCGCGCCGCCTACGAGGTCAGCGCCGCATGACCGAGGCAGCCGCCCCCGCCCCGGAGAGCCGCCCTCCGCTGCGCATCCGCTGGGCGCTCGCCTTCGTGGTCTTCGCCGTCTTCTTCGCGGTCAACGCCTGGCTCCAGCCCTCGCTCCTGACCGCCCGGGTGCTCACCTCCAACCTCACGAGCTTCCTGCCGCTGGTGCTCGTGGCGATCGGCCAGACCTATGTGGTGCTCGCCGGCGACATCGACCTCTCCGCCGGCGCGATCATCGCCCTCGTCAACGTGAGCGTGGTCACCCTCATCGAACAGGCGGGCGGCAGCGGCGGCGCCATCGCCCTGGGGCTCGCCGCCGGCATCGCGCTTGGGATCCTCTGCGGGCTCCTCAACGGGCTGCTGGTGGCGGTGCTGCGGCTCCAGGCCATCGTGACCACCTTCGCCACCTCGATCGTCTTCGGCGGCATCGCGCTCTGGATCCTGCCCCAGGCCGGCGGCAGCGTGCCGCAGGCCTATTGGCGCGGCTATGCCGGCGGCCTCGGGCCGGTGAAGCTGACGGTAATCCTCTTCCTCGTCGCGCTCGGCACCGCGATCCTCTTCTCCCGCATGCGCTGGTACCGGCACCTGCTGGCGATCGGCGGCAACCGGCTCGGCGCCTTCCAGTCCGGGCTCGCGGTGACCCGCCAGCGGGTGATCTCCTATGTGCTCTGCGGCCTCTTCGCCGCCCTCGCCGCCCTCTGCCTCGTCGGCGAGACCGCCAGCGCGGATCCGCTGCTCGGGCCCTCCTTCACCCTGACCTCGATCAGCGCGGTGGTGCTCGGCGGCACGGCGCTCGCCGGCGGGCGCGGCGGGGTGATCGGCTCGATCCTCGGCGCACTGACGCTCGGGCTGATCAACAACATCGTCTTCTTCGCCAAGCTGCCCTACGTCACCCAGGACCTGGTCAAGGGCCTGATCATCCTGGCGGCTCTCGCCGGCGGCATCCTCGGGGCCCGCCGATGAGGCTGCTGCGCCATCCCCTCGTGCTCGCCGGTCTCGCCATCCTCGCCCTGCTCGCGATCGGCGAGGCGGTCGCGCCCGGTTTCGCCGGCGCCGGGCAGCTGCGCAGCCAGTTCGTCATCGCGGCCATGCTCGGCGTGATCGCCGCGGGACAGAACCTCGTGATCCTCGCCGGGCGCGAGGGCATCGACCTCTCGGTCGGCGCGATGCTCGGCCTCGGCGCGCTGGTCGCGGGCAACGTGATGGACGGCGACAACGCCATGATCCTCGCGGGGCTCGGCGCGGCGGTGGCGGTGACCGGCGCCTTCGGCCTGCTCAACGGGCTCGGCATCACCATCCTGCGCATCCCGCCGCTGGTGATGACCCTGGGCATGGCCGGCGTGATCCAGGGGCTCCTGATCATCCTGACCTCGGGCCGGCCCTCCGGCCGGGCGGCGCCGGCGCTGACCCGCTTCATCATCGACCCGCTCGTCGCGGGCATCCCGGGGCTCGTCTTCGTCTGGGCGGGCCTCGCCGTCCTGCTGATCTGGTTCCTGCGCCGGTCGCGGGCGGGGCTGAACATCTACGCCATCGGCACCAACCAGGAGGCGGCCCGGCTCTCGGGCGTGCCGGTCACCGCCACGCGGGTCCTCGTCTTCGCGCTCTCGGGAGCCTTCTCGGGGATCACCGGCTTCCTGATCCTCGGCTATACCCAGAGCGTCTTCATCGGCGTCGGCAACGCCTATGTCCTGCCCTCGATCATCGCCGTGGTGATCGGCGGCACCCCGCTCTCGGGCGGCACGGGCGGCTACACCGGCACCATCGCCGGCGCCATCCTTCTCACCCTGCTCCAGAGCCTCCTGAACGCCATGGCGATCGAGCCCTTCGGCCGCCAGATCATCTTCGGCCTAGTGCTGATCGGCCTGATGCTGATCTACGGCCGCCAGGACCGCCTGCGGGTCTAGATCGTCGATACGGGATTGCCTGACGACAGACATCCGCCGGCCCCTGCCGCCGCAATCTAGTCAGGGAACAATGCCTCGAGACCTTCGATCGTCAGCTCCTCATGAGTGGCCAATACCAGGTCGGCATCCTGAAACCCGGCGCCGGCCTCGGGCGAGAGCCCCACGCAGCGAAATCCGCCGGCCTTTGCGGCTCTCACCCCGAAGACCGAATCCTCGATCACGACACATTCATGGGCCGGGATCTCCAGCTGCCGGACCGCCGCGAGGAAGATGTCGGGGGCCGGCTTGCCCCGCGCGACGTCATCGCCGCCGACCACCGCCGAGAAGGCATCGCGGATCCCGGCCTTCACCAGCACGTCATTGACGTTGACGCTGCTCGATGCCGTGGCGAGCGCATAGCCCCGGGCCCGGCACTGGTCGACCAGCCGCAGGGCGGCCTCGAACACGACGAATTCGCCGCGACCGATCATCTCGCGGTAATAGGCGTTCTTCCGCTCCGCGGCGTCCCTGACCTCCGCATCGCTATGATCGACCATCACGGCGCGGGCGCCGTCGAAGCGTGGCCGGCCATCGACCAGCCTGCGGTAGTCGGCGAAGTCGAAGCCGTAGCCGTATTCCGCGAACATCCGCCGCCACGCCCGGAAATGCGCCGGAACCGTGTCGACGAGCACCCCGTCAAGGTCGAAGATGATCCCCCTGAGGGGCATTGTCCTGTCCTCCGATGTTGGGAAAGCGGCGCATCCGCACCAAAAGGAAAGCCGGATCGACAAGCGTTTGGAACCCGAATAACAATTCGGGATGATGATACGCATGTCTCCCGCCGGTCGCGCGCCAGGGGCCTGATGCTCGACGTCAAGAAGCTCCCCTTCGACGAAAGAGCGAAATGCGCCGCCTACATGCGGGCCAGCTACAACATGTCGCAGCTCGAGATCGGAACCGTGCTCGGCGGCCTGTCCCAGCCCCAGGTCTCCCGCCTGCTCGCCCAGGCCGAACAGAAGGGATATCTCGTCGTCGAGCAGCGTTTCGCCCGCGAGCTCTTCTCCGACGAATGGATCCAGATGGTGGATCGCCTGCTGATGCCGAGCGGCCTCTTCGGCGAGCTGAAGGATTTCTGCCGCCGGCACGGCGTCTGCGAGCCGCGGCTCCGCGCCTTCGAAAGCGGTCCCGGCCATACCGAGGTGCGCATGGCGCAGCGGCGCACGCGGCTCGGCCGGCTCGCGGCGGGCCGGATGGTCGAGCTGATCGAGAAATCACGGATCGTCGGCGTCGCCTGGGGACGGACCATCAAGAGCGTGGTCGAGGGCATCCAGGCCTCCCGCCTGCCGATCACCACCTCTGAGCGGATCGAGTTCGCCGCCGTCTGCGCCGAGTTGGTCTCGCTCGCGCAGCACGGCTATTCGTCCAGCATTCTCGCCGGCGCGCTCAGCGAGATCTTCAATGGCGAGCCCGGCTCGGGGCCGCAGCTCACCGGCTTCCCGGCCTATGTGCCGCGCCACTATGCCCCGGACATGCGGCAGTCGATCTGGCGCTTCGTCCGGGAGACACCCGGACACCGCCGCGTCTTCAGCGGCACCGGCGCCCTCATCCACCGGATGGACATGCTGCTCTCGAGCGTCGGCTCGACGAGCAGACCGGTCCTCGGAAGCTTCGACGAATTGGTCGCGGCGGCCGGCATCCCGGCCGAACGCATCACCACGCTCGTGGCCGGCGATCTCGGCGGCATCCTCATTCCGCGCGCCAATCTCTCGCCCGACGAGACCCGGCTCGTGGACGACCTGAACGAAATGTGGACCGGGCTGCATCTCGAGCATGTGCGGGACATCGCCGCGCGCGGCGACAAGGACCCCGCGACGGCCGGAGTCGTGGTGGTCGCGGTCGGCGCCGGCCGCGCCGGCGTCATCCTGGAACTGATCCGCGGCAATCTGGTCAATGAGGTGATCATGGACCATGCCGGGGCGAACGAGCTTCGCACGCTGATCGCCGCCGACACGGCGGACGCCGGGACGGGCTGACCGCCGTCTCCCCGCCTCACAGCCGGACCACGACCTCCTCGCCGGCGGCGAGGTCGTGGGCGCGATCCCGTACCTCGATCGTTTCGATCGTGCCGGGCGGGGCGGTCAGCAGGAAGCGGCATTCGTCCCCTGCCACCGTCACCGCCAGATCCATGCCGCGCCATTGCAGCCGGAAGCGGAGCGCGTCCCAGCCCTCGGGGAGCCAGGGCTTGAAGGACATCCGTCCCCCCCGCACCCGGAACCCGCCGAAGCCGCAGACCAGGATCTGCCAGGTTCCGCCCGCCGAGGCGATATGCATGCCGTCGCAGGTATTGCCCTGGTTGTCGCGCAGATCGACGAAGGCGGCGCGCTGGAAATAGAGCTCCGCGGTGGCGTGGTCGCCGACCTCGATGCCCATGATCGCGTGGACCGCCGGGCTCAGCGAGGATTTGTGCAGGGTCCGCTTCTCGTAGAAGGCGTAGTTCGCCGCCTTCACGGCATCCGGATAGGCATCGGGCAGCAGATAGGTCAGCATGACCACGTCCGGCTGCTTCAGGAGCGTGGTCCCGTTCAGCGAGAAATGGTCGTGGCCCGCCGGATAGCGCGGCATCCGGTTCTGGTCCCATTCCGTGATCGGGACGTCCTCCAGACCGAAATAGCCCTCGAACTGCTCGATCAGCCCATCCTCGGAGACCGCCGGAAGATAGGTCCGGCCGGCGATCCCGGCCCAGCGCGCCACTTCCTCCCGCGTCAGCTCCAACCGCTCGAGCAGGGCCGCATGCTCGGGACGGCCCTCGGCGGCGAGCCCCTCGAAGACCGCCACCGCCTGCTCCAGATGCCATTGCGCCAGGCGGTTGGTGAAGGTGTTGTTGTCGACATGCTCGTGGAACTCGTCGGGGCCGATGACGCGGGTCAGCTCGAACCGCGCCCCCGCGGCATTCCATTCCAGCCGGCTCGCCCAGTAGCGGGCGGTCTGGTAGAGGATCTCGGCGCCGTAGTCGCGCAGGAACTCCCGGTCGCCGGTCGCGGTAACGTAGCTGAGGATGCCATAGGCCACGCAGGCGGTGACATGGATCTCCTCCTCCCCGGTCCAGATCCGGTTCTGCCCGTCCGCCGTCCATTTCGGCGTCGTCTCCCGGCCGGTATCGGCGGATTCCCAGGCGTATTGCGCGCCCCTGAAGCCGTTCTCGCGCGCGTTCTGCAGCGCGCCCGGCAGGGTATGGTAGCGATAGGTGAGCAGCGCCCGCGCCGTCTCGGGCTGGGTGAAGATGAAGAAGGGCAACAGGAAGATCTCGGTATCCCAGAAGACATGCCCCTTGTAGCCCTCGCCCGAGAGCGACTTGGCGCCGATATTGGCGCGGGGGTCCTCCTCGTTCGCGGCGATCAGCAGGTGATAGATGCTGAACCGCGCCGCGAGGCTCGCCTGCGGATCGCCGGCGACCACGCAGTCGCAGGCGTCCCATTTCGCGCGCCACGCGGCGGCGCTCTCCTCGAGACAGGCGGTCATGCCGCGCCGTCGCGCCGCATCGAGGCGGTCGAGCACGTCCCGGCGGATGTCCCCGGCCGGCATGTCGCGCGAGGTGGCGATGGCGGCGAATTTCTCGAAGACATGCGGCATGCCCCGGCGCGCCTCGATCCCGGCGACCTGCGCCACGCGCTCGTAGTCGCGCGCACCGCCCAGGAAGCGCGCGCCCTCCGGCAACGCGAGGACCGTGCCGGTGCCGATCGAGATGCCGGTATCGAGCGTTCGAACCTCGACATAGGCCCTTTCCGCGTCAACCGAGGCCGCCTGTACCGCCAGATGCCGGCTCCTGGCCCATTTCTGCCAGACGACCTCGGGGTGGAACACCGGCTTCTCGCTCCAGGCCGGCAGCCGGTCGAGATTGTAGCGCTCGGCGTCGAGCGCGCTCTCCACCGTGATGCGCGCGGAGTGGTTTTCCGCCGTCACGCTCAGCCGGATGCCGCAGAGATGGCGATCGGCCAGCGAGGTGAAGCGCAGGCTGGTCACCCGCGTTTCGCGCCCCTCCCCGTCGCGGAACAGGGTGTCGCGATGCAGGAATCCGGTCTGCAGGTCGAGGATGCGCCGGTGCTCGAGCACCTCGCAGGTCTTCACGTCGAGGATATGGCCCTCGACGCGCACGCGCAGCGGAATCCAGCCGGGCACATTGACCTGGTCGATCACCGTGGAATCGTGATGGTCGTAGACGCCGTTGAGATAGGTGGCCAGCAGCTCGCCCTTGTGGCCCTCCTCCAGCGAGGCGCGCGTGCCCTGATAGCCGTTGCCGACCGTCAGGACGGTCTCCCAGAAATTCGCCCGGGCGGGGTCGAAGCCGTCTTCCACGACGAGCCAGTCGCCGCCGCTGATCTTCGGGAACATGGGATGCTTCTCCTGCGCGGATGGCTGCGAGGGGCTCAGTCGAGATAGGTCTCCGCGATCTGCCGCTCGGTGCGTTCGAGATCGCCGTAGACGTCGAGCTCGCTGCTGGTGCAGCGCTGCGCCCCGGCGCAATTGCCGTACCAGCAGGCCTTCACGAAATCGCCGGTCCGGAGATAGCCGAAGGCGAGCCCGCCGGCGAAGGAATCGCCGCAGCCGGTGGTGTCCACCACATGGTCGACCTTGACCCGCTTGACGACATGCTCGCGAAACCTGCCGTCGGGGCTGCGGAAATAGACCGCGCATCCGTGCTGGTCGAGCGTCACGTAGAGCGCCTTCACGCCCAGGTCGAGGCAATGCTCCGCGAAGCGCGGCAACTCGTCCATGGTCAGCTCGTTGGGCTCGTCGCCATGAACCTCGCCGTCGAACCAGGCGCAGCGCGCCTCCTCGAGGTTCATCTTGAGGATGTCGATGAAGGGCAGCCAGCGATCCCGGTCGATCCAGAAGCGATGGTGGCGATCCCCCTTCGTGGTGACGCCGTTTGTCGGCCCATGCGCGTCGAAGACGACGAGCCCCTCGCTGTTGGCCTTGATGTGGCGCAGGGTCTCCAGCGGCACCTCGAAATCGGTGATCGGCACGAAGACGAAGGCGGCGCAGCCCATCAGATCCTCGATGTCGGCGGGCAGGATCGGGCTCATGAAGCCGGTCTGCTTCTCCAGCCGCCGGTTCTGGTCGACATAGGTCAGCTCGATGACGTCACCCTGATCCGCCCGGTCGGACATGTGGGAGAGATCGATATTGGCGAAGGGCGCGAGCAGCCTGCCGATCCGCGGCGCGTCGGCGCGCCGCACATGGCTGACGAGGCTGACCGTGGAGCCCGCCCCGGCAAGCGCGGAGATGCAGACGGCCGTATAGACCGCGCAGCCGAACTTCTCGAGCTTCTCCCCCTGATAGGTGGTGATGTTGTCCCTCGGCACCGGGCCGAGAACGGCGATGTTCATGTTTTCCGGCACCTGGACGGATCCTCCTCCTTGCGAAGCCGGCCGTGGCCTTTGCTCGCCTTTCTTGTTCTTGTGCGACGGAGGGAAATCGGCGCCTCTCGGGCCGAAAGGCGCCATGGCGATCCCGGCGGCACCGCAGAATGTGCCGTCACCTCGACCTTTCGTCCCGCTCCCCCGACGTGCCGCCGCCTTTCCCGCTGCGGCCTGCCGAGGCTAGCACCGCCCCGATGCCGGGCATACCGGCATCTCGATACCGCATGCTTATTCGGGATCACCTTCCGCCGGGGCCTGCGGAAAACGCAGGGCGGGTATTCCGCCGCTGCGTTTCACCATGGTCCCGCGCCACCCTATGTTGGGGTCGACCGAGACAGTTGAGGTCGAAAGGAGCACGTCATGATCAGACAGACCGCCCGCCGCGCGCGCGGCTTCTTCGCGGCTCTCGTGCATGCGAGGGCGCAGTCGGTGCAGCGCCTGGATGAGGCCCTGCGCAGCCGGCGCTGAAAACGACGGACGGCCCGGAATGCCCGGGCCGTCCGCCTCACCCATTCCCGACCTGCTTCAGGTGAAGAAGAAATAGGTCGAGATGACGATCAGGACGATCAGCGCGCCCAGCGGCTTGGCCATCGGCCAGGGCGTCATGTCCACCGCATGGGAATCGGTCGGCACCCATGCCTTCTCCGCCGGATGCACCTTGCCGATCACCAGCATGATGCAGACGTTCAGCACGAACAGGATGAACATGACGTGCAGGAAGTGCGGATAGTCGTCCGCGCCAACGATGTTCTTCAGGACGAACTGGCTGAAGATGTAGAGCCCGACGCCCGAGGCGAGCGCGATCTTGGCGGCATGGGGCGGAACCTTCCGCGTGAAGATGCCGACCAGGATGATCGTCAGGATCGGGATGCTGTAGCAGCCGTTGACCTCCTGCAGGTAGCCGAACAGCCCCTGCGGCGCATTGGCGATGAAGGGGGCGATGGTCATCGAGGCGATGGCCAGGATGGTGCCGAACTTCTTGCCCGCGGAGACGACCTGCTCGTCGGTGGCGTCCTGCTTGAAGTACTCGCGATAGATGTCCACGCCGAAGAGCGTCACCGAGCTGTTCAGCGCCGAGTTGAAGGAGCTCAGGATCGCGCCGAAGAGCACCGCGGCGAAGAAGCCGTGGAACGCGGTCGGCAGCACCGCCGTCACCAGCCGGGGATAGGCCTCGTCGGCGACCTCGAGCTGGCCCTCGAAGAGGTGATAGGCGACGATGCCGGGCAGCACGACGATGACAGGGCCGAAGATCTTCAGGATCCCGGCGAAGAGCAGCCCCTTCTGCCCCTCCTTGAGGTCCTTCGCGCCCAGCGCGCGCTGGATGATCGCCTGGTTGGTGCCCCAGTAGAAGAGCTGCACCAGCATCATGCCGGTGAAGATCGTGGCGAAGGGGATCGACGACTCCGGCCCGCCGATCGAATTGAACTTTTCGGGGTTGGAATTGTAGAGGGTCGAGATGCCCTGGAACACGCTGCCCTCGCCGATCGCGGCAAGGCCGAACAGCGGGATCAGCAGGCCGCCTGTGAAGAGGCCGACCGCATTGATCGTGTCGGAGACCGCGACCGCCTTGAGTCCGCCGAAGATGGCGTAGATCGAGCCGACGATGCCGATCGCCCAGACCGTGAGCCAGAGCGCGGTGGTGGGTGAGACGCCGAAGAGCGCGGGCACGTCGAACATGTTCGAGAGCGCGAGCGCGCCGGAATAGAGCACGATCGGCAGGAGCACGATGACATAGCCCGAGAGGAACAGGATCGAGGTGATCGTCTTGGTCTGGCGATCGAAGCGCTCCTCCAGGAAACTCGGGATCGTCGAGATCCCCGAGCGAAGGTAGCGCGGCAGCAGCACCAGCGCCGTGACGACCATGGCGATCGCGGCCAGGGTCTCCCAGGCCATGACGAGGATGCCTTCCGAATAGGCCTGCCCGGTCAGGCCGACGATCTGTTCGGTCGAGAGGTTGGTCAGGAGCAGGGACCCGGCGATCACCGGCGCGGTGAGCGAGCGGCCGCCCAGGAAATACCCGTCCGAATGGTGCTCGTCCGTCCCTCTTGTCCAGTAATACGACAGGATCGCCACGAGGCCCGTGAAGCCGACGAAAGCCAGTATGTTTAACGCACCCATCCAGTCTCCTCCTCCAGTTGATGCCCGGGATTCTTCTCGCGGCATTGCGCCAGAGATACCGGCATCCCACGATCGCCGAGACCGAATTTTCACGTGGCATACATATTTGAGCCCGCCCGATGCGCCGCATGGCGCCCTCGCGGGCTGGGGCGCGCGCGCGAAATCGCGCCCCGCCCCGATCGGCGCGGGCCGCCGTTTCAGGATCCGAAATGCGGGGCGAAGGCCTCGAAGACGGCCCGGTAGGTGTCGCGCTTGAAGGGGACGATGCGGCTGATCAGGTCCTCGGGCGTCATCCAGGCCCAGCGGCTGAACTCGGGGTGCCGGGTGCGGATGTCGATCAGCGAATCCGGCCCCTCGAAGCGCATCAGGAACCAGCGCTGCCGCTGCCCGCGATAGCGGCCCTTCCAGATCCGCGGCACCAGATCGACGGGCAGGTCGTAGGTGATCCAGTCGGGCGTCTCGGCCAGGACCTCGACGGCCGCGGCCGGCACGCCGGTCTCCTCGCCGAGCTCTCGCAGCGCCGCCTCGAGCGGCGCCTCGCCCCGGTCGATGCCGCCCTGGGGCATCTGCCAGGCCGGCCCCGGGTTGTCGATCCGCTGGCCGGCGAAGACCCGGTCCGCCGGGTTGACGAGCACGATGCCCGCGCAGTCGCGGTAGGGCAGCGCGCTGATGTCCGGCGCCACCGGCGCGTCAGTTCTTCGCGGAGAGATAGGAGAGCCCCCGCAGGATGTCGATCGCATAGGAGAGCTGGTAGTCCTCGGCGCGCATCCGCGCGGTCTCCTCCTTGCGGGCGCGATCCTCCTCGAGGATCTTCTTCTCGTCCTCGGTCAGCGAGTCGTTCTCCAGCGAGCCGCGCAGATCCGCCTCGGTGCGCGAGGGCGGCAGCTCCTCCGCCGCCGCCTCGGCAGCCTCTGCCACCTGCGGCTCCACGATGATGTCGGGCGCCACGCCCAGCGCCTGGATCGACCGGCCCGAGGGCGTGTAGTAGCGCGCCGTCGTCAGCCGCATCGCGCCCTCGCCCTGCACCGGCATGATCGTCTGCACCGAGCCCTTGCCGAAGCTCTGGGTGCCGATGATCACTGCGCGGTGATGGTCCTTCAGCGCGCCGGCGACGATCTCCGAGGCGCTGGCCGAGCCGCCGTTGATCACCACGACCATGGGCTTGCCCTGGGCCAGATCGCCCGGCGTGGCGTTGTAGCGCTCGCTGTCGCGCGGATCGCGGCCGCGGGTGGAGACGATCTCGCCCGATTCCAGGAAGGCGTCCACCACCGAGATCGCCTGGTTGAGAAGCCCGCCGGGATTGTTGCGCAGGTCGAGGACGAAGCCGGTCACCTTGTCCATGCCGCCGGCCTCCTCGACCTTCTCGGCCAGCTGCTCCTCGAGATCGGGGAAGGTCTGCTCGTTGAAGGTCGTCAGCCGCAGCACCACCACGCCGTCCTCGATGCGCGACTTCACCGCGGCGATGGTGATGGTCTCGCGGGTGAGCACCACGTCGAAGGGCTCGTCGATGCCCTCGCGGCTGATGGTGATGGTGATGTCCGAGCCCACCGGGCCGCGCATCAGGTCGACCGCCTCGTTGAGCGTGAGGCCGAACACCGTCTCGCCGTCGACCTGGGTGATGAGGTCGCCCGGCTGGATGTCGGCGCGGTCGGCCGGCGTGCCCTCGATCGGCGAGACCACCTTCACGAAGCCCTCTTCCTGAGTGACCTCGATGCCGAGACCGCCGAACTCGCCCTTGGTCTGCACCTGCATGTCGTCGAATTCGTCCGGCGGCATGTAGCTCGAATGCGGGTCGAGATGGGTCAGCATGCCGTTGATGGCGTTCTGGATCAGGTCCTTCTCGTCGACCTCCTCGACATAGGACGACCGCACCCGCTCGAAGATGTCCCCGAAGAGGTCGAGCTGCTCGTAGACCGTGCGCTCCTTGTCCGCCTCCTGCGCGACGATGGGGACCGCGAACTGCGCGGTCACGACCATGCCCGTGACGGCGCCGCCGATGCCTGCCAACCAGATCTTCTTCATGTGGCCGTGTTCCTATCCGTTCTCGCCAGCGAACCAGGGCGCCGGATCGACCGGCCCGCCGCCATGCCTAACCTCAATGTAGAGCGTTTCCAATGCTCCCGCTCCCGCATCCGCGTCGGGCAGCATCACATATTCTTCAACTTCGAGGTTTCGCCCCCCCAGAAGCCCCAGAAGCTCGCCGCGCGCCACCGGCGCCCCGGCCGAGACCGCGAGCTGCGCCAGCCCGGCCAGCACGATCAGCGTGCCGTCGTCGGTCTCGAGCACGACCACATAGCCGTATTCGAGGAAGGGGGCGGCGTAGCGCACCATCGCGTCGCTCGGCGCCTCGACCAGCGAGAGCGCCGGCGCCCCGAGGAGCAGCCCCGGGCGCCGCGCCCCCGAGGCGTCGGGGGCCTTGAATCCCGCCAGCACCCGGCCGCGCACCGGCAGAGCCAGTCGCCCGCCGCGGCCGCCTCCGCCCCGCCGCCGCCCGGCTGGCGCGCGAGCGCCGCGGCCAGCGCCGTCAGGGTCTCCGCATCGCGCCCGGCCAGGAGCGCGGCCTCAGGCGGATCCATCGCCCCGCGCCCGCGATCGCACCGCCGAGCTGGTCGCGCGCCGCCTCCAGCGCCGCGAGCCCCGAGGCGAGATCGGCGATGCCCTCGCGCTGCAGCACCCGGGCCGTCTCGATCTCCCGCAGCGTCGCGGCGAGATCCGCGGCCTCCGCCTGCAGCGCCGGCGTCAGCCGCGCCAGCACCGCGCCGGCGCGCGCCGCCGCGAGCGGCCCGGCGGGATGCATCATCTGCGCCGGCGGCGGCACGCGGCTCATGGTCTGGAGCGCGGCGGTGAGCCGCATGATCTCCTCGCGCCGCTCCGCGAGCTCGAGGGTGATCTCCCGCTCCCGCGCCCCGGCGCCGATCACCACGCCGCGCAGCCGCGCGAGCGCCTCCTCATAGGCGCCGATCGCCGCGACCAGCGGCGCGGTGCGTTCCTCGGCCCCGCGCGCCGCTGCGAGCGCCGCCCCGGCACTCTCGAGCCGCGCCGCGGCCGTGGTGAGATCCTCCGGCGTCGCGGTCGCCGCCGCGGCCGCCGGCCCGGCCAGCGCGAGGACGGCGGCCATGAGGCCGGCAGATCGCATCCCCGCGCGCCTCATGCCGGCTCGATCAGGCTCCGCCCGTCCATCTCGGGCGGCTGCGGCAGCCCCATCAGCTCGAGCAGGCTCGGCGCAAGATCGGCGAGCCGCCCGTTGTGGAGCTTCAC
Organism: Rhodovulum sp.; assembly: GCA_020637615.1. Classification (GTDB taxonomy): domain Bacteria; phylum Pseudomonadota; class Alphaproteobacteria; order Rhodobacterales; family Rhodobacteraceae; genus Amaricoccus. The sequence goes on along the minus strand of JACKKC010000006.1, from coordinate 81,421 downwards.
ACCCCCGGGCCCGCCCACCAGGATCACCGGCACCGGATTGAGCGTATGCGCGGTATGCGGCCCGCCGGTCTCGGGATCGACCATGACCTCGCAATTGCCGTGGTCGGCGGTGACGATCATCGCGCCGCCCGCCGCCTCGACCGCGGCCAGCACCTCGCCGAGCCCCGCATCGACCGCCTCCACCGCCTTGATCGCGGCATCGAGATCGCCGGTATGGCCGACCATGTCGGGATTGGCGTAATTGACCACGATCAGGTCGTGCTCCCCCGAGCGGATCGCCGCGACCAGATGCTCGGTCACCTCCGCCGCCGACATCTCCGGCTTCATGTCATAGGTGCGCACCTTCGGGCTCGGCGCCATGTAGCGCGTCTCGCCCGTCTCGGGCGGCTCGACCCCGCCGTTGAAGAAGAAGGTGACATGGGGATACTTTTCGGTCTCGGCGATGCGGAACTGCCGCAGCCCATGCGCCGCCACCCAGTCGCCCAGCGTGTTCACGATGTCGATCGAGGGGAACATCACCGCCATATGCGCGTTGAGCGCGTCGGAATATTCCACCATGCCGAGCCGCGCCGACCAGGCGGGCCGCTTTCCGGGATCGAAGCCGTCGAAGCCGGGATCGACGAGCGCCGAGAGGATCTCGCGCGCCCGGTCGGCGCGGAAATTGACGAACATCAGCCCGTCGCCGTCCCGCACCCCGGCATAGTCGCCGATCGCCGTCGGCGTGACGAATTCGTCCGTCTCGCCGCGCGCATAGGCCGCGGCGATCGCCGCATCGGCGCTTTCCGCCCGCTCGCCCTCGCCCCTCAGGATCGCCGCCACCGCGAGCGCGACCCGGTCCCAGCGCTTGTCGCGGTCCATGCCGTAGAACCGCCCCGCGACGCTCGCGATCCGCGCCCCCGCGGGCAGCGAGGCCTCCAGCGCCGCCATCTGCTCGCGGGCCGACTTGGGCGGCACGTCGCGCCCGTCGAGAAGCGCGTGCACCGCGACCGGCACCCCCGCCCCCGCGATCACCGCCGCCGCCGCGGCGATATGGCGCTGGTGCGAATGCACGCCCCCGGGCGAGGCCAGCCCCGCCAGATGCGCCGTCCCGCCCGCCGCCTTCACCGCCGCGACGAAATCCGCCAGCGCCGGGTTCGCCGCGAAGCTCCCGTCCGCGATCGCCTTGTCGATGCGCGGCAGATCCATCCAGACGATGCGGCCCGCGCCGATATTGGTATGGCCGACCTCGGAATTGCCCATCTGCCCTTCCGGCAGGCCCACGTCCGGCCCATGCGCGGCGAGCTGCGCATGCGGGCAATCCGCGAGGATCCGGTCGAAGTTCGGCGTCGCGCCCAGCGCCACCGCATTGGCCTCGCGCGAGGGATTGATCCCCCAGCCGTCGAGGATGCACAAGACCACCGGTCCGCTCTTCGCCATGCCGTATCCGCCGCCTGCCCGTTTGCCACAGCAATACGCCCCCCGGCGCGCCTTGGCAAACCCGGCCTCACGCCGCGCACCACGAGGGGTAATAGCGTTATGCGAGCAAAGAACGGCTCATAACAACTTATAGTTGCTTACAATTGCTTGAAAACGCCATGGCAACTCCGTTGCCAGACAGATCCCGATGTGTAAACAATGCATGAATAACCGGAGGGGTTTTGTTCATGTTCGTTACCAGTAACGGCGCCCGCCCCGCGGCCGCCACCTTTTCCCCCATCCCCGCCCCGCCCCGCCTCCGTCCGGAGACCTGAGCCATGCCGATCAGAGCCATCGGGACGGCGTTCACGGTCAATTCGACCTTGGATGGTGATCAAGCTTGGTCGCGCACCTTTGCACTCCAGGGCGGGGGTTTCATCGCCTTCTGGGTCTCCGGGGACAAGATTGACCCAGAAGACGATTATTGGACGCAAGAACACAGTTGGATCGGACGGGCGCGAGTCTTCACGGCTGACGGGACACCACAAGGTGACGACTTCGTGTTCTTTGAAGGCTATGACCTGCCAACTGCCACGGCCGTCGAGAGATTGAACAACGGTGGCTATATCGTCCTTTGGGGCAGCGGCAGCTACGGCGATTCCCCGATAAATGTAGGTGCGCGTTTCTTGGATGCTCAGGGACGTTCTGGCAGTACCGAAGTTCTGTATTCCGACTTCGGAACACATGGTTCGCTGACGCGCCTTACCGACGATAGATTTGTTGTGACCTGGACGACTTGGGATGAAATCCGGGCATGTTTCCTCGACAAGGACGGCAATCGAACCGGCGAGGATTTTCTTGTCAATCTGAAAGACACCGGCAATGAAATCGACCCTCAAACAGTCGCATTGCCGAACGGACGATTCTTCGTTGCATGGCAGTCAGACATCGATCTCTGGGAAGAGACACCATTGGATCCCGATGGTATATCAATCATTGGGAGAGTGTTTGAACCTGACGGCACACCGGTCGGCGATGACTTTACAATCAACACAACACCTACACTAGTCACTGATTCTCAGGATCACAGCGTTAAGATTCAGGCGGATGGATCCATTCTGGTAACATGGCAATCAAATGATAACCAAGGTTCACGCGATGAACTCATGGGGAGAATATTTGACAACAGAGGCACACCAATCGGCGACGAATTCAGAGTTCCTACGGAAAATAACATCCGGTCCGAAATCAACTGGCCGGACCTGACCGAGCTTGCTGACGGTCGAACTTTGGTGACCTGGAGCATTTACGACGACGATGTCAGCGGACTCCATGCGCAGCTCCGGAATTCCAGCGGCAAGGCAATCAGCGACGAATTTGTTATCGGAACGGAAAAATATGGGAACGTCGGCAGTCTGAGCGATGGCCGGATCGTCGTGACCTGGTCGACCGGAGACCAGTTCAACCCAGGCCAAGGCGTCGAGGGCGACATCGTCGCCCAGATCTTCAACCCCAAGATCTTCGACGGCACCGATGGGAACGATTTCTGGACCGGCGGGGCCTTCAATGACCGGTTGAACGGCGGCGACGGCAACGACCGGCTGCGCGGGATGGAGGGCGAGGACCGGCTCCGCGGCGGCAACGGCGACGATTTCCTCGACGGCAGCGCCGGCGACGATTTCCTCTGGGGCGACGCCGGCAACGACATCCTCGCCGGCTGGACCGGCATCGACACCATGCGCGGCGGCACCGGCAACGACACCTATGTGGTCGACCGGCTCGCGGACGTGGTCGAGGAACGCGCCGGCGAAGGCATCGACACGGTGCAGAGCTACATCTCGCTGCGCCTCGCCGCGCATGTGGAGAACCTGCTGCTCAAGGGCCGCGGCGACACCGCCGCCACCGGCAACGGGCTGGCCAACGGGCTCTGGGGCAATTCCGGCGACAACCTGCTGCGCTCGGGCGCCGGCGCCGACAAGCTCGAGGGCGGCCGGGGCAACGACCGGCTGATCGCCGGTTCCGGCTCGGACCGGCTGATCGGCGGCGAAGGCGCGGACATTCTCGCCGGCGGCACCGGCCGCGACCGCTTCATCTTCCTCGCCCTCGCCGACAGCGGCACCGGCCGCGCCCGCGACCGCATCACCGACTTCGCCCGCGGCATCGACAAGGTCGACCTCAGGAAGATCGACGCCGATACCACCCATGCGGGCAACCAGGCCTTCCATTTCCTCGGGACCGACGCCCTTGCCGGCCATGCGGGCGACCTGCGCTTCGCCGGCGGCCTGCTCTCCGGCGACGTGAACGGCGACGGGCGGGCCGATTTCGAGATCGCGATCGAGGGCATCGCCCGCCTCGGGGAGCACGACATCCTGCTCTGACCACCCCCGATGCCTCGCCGGGGCTTGCACTGGCCCGGTGCCGCGGCTTAGGACGCGGCCCAAGACCTCGTTCGCCCCCCGGGAACCGCCATGCTCCAGGCCCTGACCCTGCTCTTTCTCTGCCAGCTCGCCGGCGAAGTCGCGGTCCGCGCCGCCGGCCTCGCCTTCCCAGGCCCGGTGCTCGGCATGGGGCTCTTCTTCGCCGGCCTGCTCGTCGTGGGCCGGACCGGCCCCGGCCTCGACGCCGTCGCCGACACGATCCTGAAGAACCTCTCGCTGCTCTTCGTCCCGGCCGCCGTGGGCGTCATGCAGCAAGCGGGGCTGATCGCCGCCAACGCGCTGGCCATCGGCGCGGCGCTCGTGGTCTCCACCCTGCTCACGCTGATCGTCACGGTCTATACCTTCCGCGCGGTGGCGCGGCTCCAGAGCGGAGCGCGGCCGTGAGCGAGCCCCACGGCATCCTGCGCATCTGGGTCTATCTCTCCGAGACCCCGCTGCTCTGGCTCACCGCGACGCTCGTCGCCTTCGTGATCGGCGATGCCGTCTCCGCGCGGCTCGGCCGGCACCCGCTCGCCAATCCGGTGGTGATCGCCGCGGGCCTGCTGATCGCGCTGCTGACCGCCACCGGCACCGCCTATGGCGACTACTTCGCCGGCGCCCAGTTCGTGCATTTCCTGCTCGGCCCCGCGACCGTGGCGCTCGCGGTGCCGCTCTGGCGCAACCGCGCCGCCGTGCGCCGCAATCTCGTGCCGATGTGCGTCGCCCTCGTGGCGGGCTCGCTCACCGCCATCGTCTCGGCGGTCACCATCGCCTGGGCCTTCGGCGCGCCGGCCCCGGTCCTGGCCTCGCTGGCCCCGAAGTCCACCACCGCGCCCATCGCCATGGCGCTGACCGAATCGATCGGCGGCATTCCGGCGCTCTCGGCGGTGCTGGTGGTGCTGACCGGCATCCTCGGCTCGGTGATCGTGACCCCGCTGATGAACGCGCTGAAGATCACCGACTACGCCGCGCGCGGCTTCGCCGTCGGGGTCGCGAGCCACGGCATCGGCACCGCCCGCGCCTTCCAGGTCTCCGAGGAGGCCGGCACCTTCGCCGGCATCGCCATGGGGCTCAACGGCGCCCTGACCGCGCTGGTCTTCCTGCTGGCGCCGCTCTTCTTCTGAACGGCCCACGCGCCACCCCGGGGCGATCGACGCCGATCGATCGGACTCGGGTCCCCCGGCGGCCATCAAACCCGATTGTTCGGAACGCGCCTTTGACGCATGCTCGACGCACGCAGAACGCGAATCGAGGGGTATCACCATGGCACGCCGTCTCGTCCTGGGGCTGACCGCCGGCCTCGTCCTGACATGCGCCGCCTTCGAGGCAGCGGCCGGCACCGTGAACCGGTATTCGAGCCTCTGGGTGTTCGGCGACAGCCTCAGCGATCCGGGCAATCTCTACGCCGCGACCGGCGACAAGATCCCCGAGAGCCCGCCCTATTTCGAGGGCCGCCGGTCGAACGGCCCGGTCTGGGCGGAATATCTGACCGCCGATTTCGACGCCAGGGGGCTCGCCGCCGCGAATTTCGCCTATGCCCTGGCCAATGCCCTGCCCAACGACGACATCGCCCAGGGCCTGCCCTTCCAGGTGCCGGACCTGCCCGACCAGATCGCGGAATTCGCGCTGACCTCCCGGGACAGGCTCGGCACGGCGCCGATCGCCAGCCTCTGGTTCGGCTCCAACGACATCTTTCAGCAGATGGCCGTGAACCCCGATCCGGTCGCCGTGGCCACAACCGCCGCCAGGGCCGCCAATGCCGTGGCCGAGGGTGTCACGGCGCTCGCCGGATTCGGGATCGAGGATTTCCTGGTCTTCAACCTCCCGGCGCTGGAGAAGACCCCGCAATTCACGCTGCTCCGTCCCGAGGCCGCCCCCCTCGCCAAGATCGGATCGGACACCTTCAACGCCACCCTGGCCGACCGGATCGCCGAGCTCTCGGCCACCGGCCTGCGGGTCGGCACCCTCGACATGCACGCAGCCTTCGACGATCTCATCGCCCATCCGCGGAAATACGGGCTCACCAATGCCACCGATCCCTGCCTGATCCCGGGCGTCTCGATCTGCACGCCGGAGCAGGCGAAGGAATGGGCCTTCTTCGATCCGGTGCATCCCAATGCCGTGGTGCATTCCGAGATCGCCGGCCTCGTCGGCACGAAGATCGCGCCGGTGACCCTGCCGCTTCCGGTCCTGCTACTCGTCGGCGGCATCGCATCGCTCGGCTTCGCCGCCCGCCGCCGGACGTGATATCAGCCTCGGTTGTTGCATCCGGGAAGCACGGGCGAGTCTAGTGGCGCCAAGCCCTTCAAAGCGAAACCCCGCCTCGGGGGCGGGGTTCGATCACATCGCGGGCGCTCAGGCCAGGATCACTTGATCTTGCCTTCCTTGTACTCGACATGCTTGCGCGCCACGGGATCGTATTTGCGCACCACCATCTTCTCGGTCATGGTGCGGGCATTCTTCTTGGTCACGTAGAAATGACCCGTGTCGGCGGTGGAGTTCAGCCGGATCTTGATCGTCGTCGGCTTGGCCATCTTTCTTCCTTCCTCGCGGTCGCCCGCAACAGCACTCGCCCGGCCTGCGCGAAGGGGCCGGGAATCCAAGCGGACTTCTAGCCCTTTCGCCCCGCCTGTCAAGCATCAGAGCATGCGGCACTGCGGGCCTTCTGCGGATTGGTGGAAATAGGGCACCGGCCTCTCGCCTGCCTCGCCGCCCGCGAGCCGCTGCTCGATCTCTGCCAGCACCAGCTCGGTGACGAAGGGCAGCGACAGGCGCCGCGCCGCGGCGATGTCGAGCCATTGCAGATGCAAGAGCTCGCCGCAGGCGCCCGAGAAATCCTCGTCGCTGCCCACGAGCGCCGTCGCCTCGGCGAGAAAGAAACGCGCGTCGAACCGGCGCGGCCGACCGGGCGGCGTCACGGCGCGGAAGAAGAAGCGCAGGGCTTCGGTCCGGGGCCGGAGGCCGGCGGCGAGGAACCCCTGCCAGCCGGCCGGCGCGCCCCGCGCGGCCATCGCCGCATCGGCGGCGCCGAGCCTGAGGCCGGTCTCCTCCCAGAGCTCCCGGATCGCGGCACAGGCCAGCGCCGGACCGAGGCCGGGGGCCGCGTCGATGGCGAGCCGGCGCGCGGTCTCGGGCTCGAGCGCCGCGCCAGAGGCGAGCTCGGCATCCTCGGCATCGACCGCGCCACCGGGAAAGACGAATTTCTCGGGCATGAAGACCGCGCCCGCGCCGCGCTGGCCCATCAGGATCTGCGGCGCGCGCCCCGAGCGCCGCACCAGCACGATGGAGGCCGCGTCGCGGATCCGCGCGGGCTCGCGCCCGTCAGGGGGCGGGGACACCGGGCTCCCCGCCGCCGAAGCCATGCATGCGCTTGGCCCATTGGATCGCGACGAAGGCGCCCTTGAGCCGGGGCAGCAGGAAGAGCGAAAGCGCCACGAAGACCAGCGAGAAGCCCAGGGCCATCTGCCAGCCCTCGGGGCGGAAGGCGACGAAGACCACGAGCATCAGGGGCGCCAGCAGATGCCCGGTGATCAGGATCGTCGCCCAGGCCGGACCGTCGTCGGCCCGATGATGATGGAGCTCGGTGCCGCAGGCCGGGCAGACCCGGCGCACGTCGAGATAATTCTCCATGAGCGGCGCCTCGCCGCAGGCGACGCAGCGCCGCGACCAGCCGAACCGCAGCGCGCGGCGCAGGTCGCGCACTTCCGTCTGGTCCTGATGATTCCCCTCGGGCATGGCCCAGCATAATCCCTCGGCCCGGGGGAGGACAGAGCGGCGGCGCTCGCGGTTTCGTGAGCCGCCCGGCGACGGAAGCCGCTGCGGCGGGCGTTTGTCTTCACGACTTCGGTCAGCAACGGACATCGAAACAAGGAACCTGACGATGACGAAGACCATGCGGGCGGCCCTGGCCGCGACCCTGCTCGGCAGCCTCGCGATCGGCGGCGCGGCCCTGGCCCATGACCGGCTCGGCGCCGGCCCCGGCGATGGCCCGGGCCGCGGCCTCGATTTCGCCGCGATCGACACCGATGCGAACGGCTCGCTCAGCCGCGCCGAGCTCGAGGCCCGGGCCAATGCGCGGATCGTCGTGATCGACGCGAACGGCGACGGCTTCCTCGAGCGCGCCGAGATCATCGCGGCGATGCCGGCCCCCCGCGGCGGGCCGATGGACGTCTTCAGGCCGGATCCCTCCGAGGCCCGCGCCGATCGCATGCTGGCGATGATGGGGGCGACCGAGGCCGGCCGCGTCGAGGTCGCCGCGCTCACCGCCCGGCAGGTCGACGGGCTGCTCGCCCGGCTCGACACCGACCGCGACGGCGCGATCTCCCAGGAGGAGGTCGCGGCGCTCGAGATGCGGCGCGAGGAGCGGGGCGGGCGCTTCGGCACGGGCGGCGAGCATGACCGCTGGCACCACGGCGACCGCGGCGGCTACGACGGCGATGGGCGCGGATGGCAGCGTAACTGAGGCGCGGCGATTGGAGGGCGACGGCGGCGGCGTTTCGATTCATACTGCCAGCGATGACGGATGCCCGCCCGCCCGAGCCCGCCGACGCCCGTCTGCTGGCGCAATTCGCCGCCGGCGACCGCGAGGCCGCGCGGCTGCTCACCCTGCGCCACGGGCCCCGCATCCACGCGCTCGCCCGGCGCATGCTGGGCGACGCGGCCGAGGCCGAGGACGTGACCCAGGAGACCATGCTGCGCCTCTGGCGCATCGCGCCGGACTGGCAGCCGGGCGATGCGGCGGTGACGACCTGGCTCTACCGGGTCGCGAGCAATCTCTGCATCGACCGGCTGCGGCGGCGGCGCGAGCGCACGATGGCGGTGCTGCCGGACCGGGCCGACCCGGCGCCGGCGGCCGTCGAGCGGATCGCGGCGCGGGACCGGGCGGCGGCGCTGGAAGCGGCGCTCGCCGACCTGCCCGACCGGCAGCGGCTGGCGGTGGTGCTGCGGCATCTCGACGAGCGGCCCAATCCCGAGATCGCCGAGATCCTCGGCACCAGCGTGGAGGCGGTGGAGAGCCTGGTCGCACGCGGCCGCCGCGCGCTGATCGCCCGGCTCGCACCACAGGCCGAGGATCTGGGCTATGCGAACGCCTATGGCGAAGGTGGAGGATGAGAGCATGACGCGAGAGGATCCCGGGCAGGACGCCCTAGCCGCCTTCTTCGCCGCCGCGCGCGCCGAGGAGGCCGGGCCGCCGTCGGCGCTGCTGGAGCGCATCCTCGCGGATGCCGGCGCGGTGGCCGCCGAGCGGGCGCCGGCCGCCGTGCCCGCGTGGCAGGCGCCGCAGCCGGCGCCGTCGCTGGCCGAGCGCCTGCAGCGCGCCTTCGCGCCCTTCGGCGGCCTGACCGCCGCCGCGGCGCTCGGCGGCTTCGCCGCAGCGGGTTTCATCGCCGGGCTCGCCGGCGGCGCCGATGCCTGGCAGCCTTCGACGGCCACCTTCGACGGCCCCGCCGAAGCGATCGTGGCCTTCTACGACCTCGCCGCGCCGGAAGGATGACAGGATGACCCCGACCCCGCCCCCCGCCCGGCCCTGGCGTCGATGGCTCCTCGTCGCCTCGCTGGGCCTGAACCTGGCCTTCGTCGGGCTGGTCGCGGGGGCGGTGCTGCGCGGGCCGCCCGAACGGCCGGTGGGCGGCCCCGAGCTCTGGTCCTATGCCCGTGCCCTGCCCGAGCCCTATCGCGACGACCTCCGCGACGCGATGCGCGCGAGCCGGCGCGACTGGGACGAGCCGCGCGACCGGCTGCGCCGCCAGCGCGGGGCGCTGGCCGAGGCGCTGGTCGCCGAGCCCTTCGACCCCGAGGAGGTCGCCGACGTGCTCGGCCGCGAGCTCTCGCTGTCCTCGGAACTCGCGGGGCGCGGCACGGATCTTCTGATGGCCCAGATCGTGCGCATGACGCCCGAGGAGCGCGCCGCCTATGCCGAGGCGCTCCGCCGCAATCGCCGCCACGGCCCCCCGGGCGATTGATCCCGAGTGCCCTTCCGCCGGACCGCGGCCGCGGACCCGGGGCAGTGCCCCGGAATGAAGAGAAGGTCGCGCCCCGCGCGGCCCGCGCAACATCCCCCCGGGCCGAAAAGGCGAGGCGCCGGTGGCGCCTTGCCCGGTCCGGTCGCCTGGAGGCGCAAGCCGCAGGGCGAGGGGCGTGCAGCTTCACCGTCGGCTGAGGATCGGGCCGCGTCGGCCCTGGACGGTGCGCTTGCGCGCCGGCCCCCGGCAGGGCCGGCGCGGCCCGATCGCCACGGGTCGATCGGGCTCGGGATCCCCGGCCCCGCGCGCCCGCTCAGGCGGCGCGGGCGAAGAAGGTGACGCGGTTGCGGCCGCTTTCCTTGGCGTCGAAGAGCGCGGTATCGGCGCGCTTGATGATCGCCTCGGCGTCGACGTCGGCCGCACTGGCGATCGCGACGCCGACCGAGACGGTCACGCTGACCTCGCCCGCCCCGCCCGGCAGCACCACCGGCGAGCCCTCCACCGCGCGCCTGATGCGCTCCGCGGCATGGGCGGCGGCGGCCTGGTCGACGTCGGGCATGGCCACGAAGAATTCCTCGCCGCCGAAGCGCGCCACCAGATCCACCCCGCGGATGTTCTCCTGCAGCCGGCGCGAGAACTCGCGCAGCACCGCGTCGCCGGCATCATGGCCGAAGCGGTCGTTGATCGACTTGAACTTGTCGAGGTCGATCATCATCACCGCGAAGACCCCGTCGGTCTCGCGCGCCCGCTCCATCACCCGGTTCATGTGCTGGCTGGCGTAGCGGCGGTTGTAGATGCCGGTCAGCGGATCGATCACCGCCATCATCAGCCCGTTGCGCACATTCGAGCGCAGCCGGTCGGAATAGCGCTTGCGGCGGAGCTGCGAGCGGATGCGCGCGACCAGCTCGCTGCCGTCGAAGGGCGATTCGATGTAGTCCGAGGCGCCGAGATCGAGCCCCTTGGCCGCGGTCTGCACGTCGCCGTTCTCCACCACGAGGATCACCGCCGCCTGCCTCGTCTCGGGCCGCGCGCGCAGCGCGGAGACGAGCCGCAGCCCGTCGCCACCCTCCATCAGGTTCTGATGCACCACGAAGCAATCGGGCAGCTCCAGCCGCGCGAGGTTCATCGCCTCGCGCTCGGAGGTCGTCACGATGGTCGCGAGGCCGAGCTGCTCGCGCAGCTGCGCATCCCATTCCACGCCCTGCAGCAGGCAGGGCGGCGCGAGCAGGATCGGCCCGCCGGCCTCCACCTCGATCTCCTGCTCCGAGACGAAATCGGTCAGGCCCAGCTCGCGCGAGGTCAGGTCGCGCAGGCGCAGCTCGTCGAACATCATCTTCATGCGCATCAGGTTGCGCACCCGGGCGAAAAGCGCCAGGTCGTTGAAGGGCTTGGAGAGGAAATCGTCCGCGCCGGCCTCGAGCCCCCGGATGCGCTCCTCGGGCGTGTCGAGCGCGGTCACCATGATGACGGGAATATGCGCGGTCTCCTGCCCCGCCTTGAGGATCGCGCAGACCTCGAATCCGTCCATGTCCGGCATCATCACGTCGAGCATGATCATGTCGGGCTGCTCGGAACAGGCCATCTCCAGCGCCTGGGTGCCGTTCTCGGCGACGACGACGTCGTAATAGGCCGAGGACAGCTTGGCACGCAGCAGGAGACGGTTGGTTGCAACATCGTCGACAACCAGGACCCGACCTGACATTCAGTGCCTCCCTCTGGAGCGGTATTCCGACTCTGCCGAACCGGTCCGCAAGATAGGCGCAAATATGTTAACGAATGGTTTCGAAGCCGCCCCGGGAGGGTACAAAGGATGAACGCCGAACGGGCCGCCGCGCTCGCCACCGACGCGCTGATCTGGCTGGCCGGACGCCCAGAGGACATGGCGCGCTTCCTCGCCGCGACCGGCGCCGAGGCGGGCGACCTGCGCCGCCGCGCCGGCGAGGCGGAATTCCTCGGCTTCGTGCTCGATTTCCTGCTCGGCGAGGAGGACCTCGCCCGCGACTTCGCCGCGGCGGCCGGGCTCGGGCCCGAGGACGCGCTGCGCGCGCGCATGACGCTGCCCGGCGGGGCGCTGCCGAACTGGACCTGAGCTCAGGCCAGCGCCGCGAGCGCGCGGCGCAGACCCTGAGGCACCGCGACCGGCCGGCCGCTCGCGCGGTCGACGCAGACATGCACGAAGCGCGCCGTGGCCGCCGCACGCTCGGCGCCGGGGGCGAAGAGCCCGATCCCGTAGGTGATCGAGCTCCGCCCCAGCCGGTCGAGCCGCAGCCCGCCCTCCACCGGCGCGGGATAGCCGAGGCTCTCGTGGAAGCTGCAGCCGGTCTCGGCCACGAGGCAGACCACCTCGCCGCCGGGCAGGTCGAGGCCGCCATGGGCGATCAGCCAGCCGTTCACCAGCGTGTCCACGTATTCGTAATAGACCGCGTTGTTGACATGCCCGTAGACGTCATTGTCGCGCCAGCGGCTTGTGAAGCGCTCGAAGTGGCGGTAGTCAGCGCGGGTCGGTCGCGGCGGTCGGGTCATCGGCTCGGGTCCTCGGCGCGCGGACCCTAGAGCAAGATCGGCAAGTGTGGAAACATCTTTCCGGTTCGATCATGATCGAGCCTGGATGCAGCCGGAAGGAAGCGCAGCGGTGCAGGATATCCGAGGGATCGTCTTCGACAAGGACGGCACGCTCTTCGATTTCCACCGCACCTGGGCGGCCTTCAACGCGCGGCTGATCGCCGATCTCGCCGGCGGCGACACCGAGCGCGCCGCGGCGCTGGCCGAGGCGCTCGGCTTCGACCTCGAGGAGCCGCGCTTCCTCCCCGACAGCCCGATGATCGCCGGCACCATCGAGGTGGTGATCGAGGCGGTCGCCCGCATCCTGCCCGAGCTCGACGAGGCGCTGGTGGTCCGGCAGGTCCGCGACGGCTCCCATGCGATCACGCCCGTGGAGGCGGTGCCGCTGGTGCCGCTGCTCGACGGGCTGATCCACCAGGGACTGGTGCTCGGGGTCGCGACCAACGACAGCGAGGCGCCGGCGCGGGCGCATCTCGCCTCGCTCGGGGTGCTCGACCGCTTCGCCTTCGTCGCCGGATACGACAGCGGCCACGGCGCCAAGCCCGCGCCGGGCATGCTCGACGCCTTCTGCCGCGCCACCGGCCTGCCGCCCGCGGCCTGCGCGATGATCGGCGACAGCGCCCACGACCTGGTGAGCGGCCGCGCCGCGGGCATGGTCACCGTCGGGGTGCTGACCGGCATCGCCGAGGAGGCGGAGCTGGCGCCGCTCGCCGACGTGGTCCTCGCCGACATCGGCGCCCTGCCCGGCTGGCTCGCCGACCGCGGCCGCGAAGCCCCGCGCCGCGCATGACCCGGGCCGGGGGGAAGCCGAGGCGATCCGCCCCCCGGAACGCGCCGGGCCGCCGGCCCCCCGCCCTCGCCGAGCGATGGCGGGGCAGACGATGACCGACCGGAAGGCGCGCAGGAACGGCGGCCGGGCGGGCCATTCCCGCGAGCGCGATTCCGCGGCCATCCGGCAGATGCCCTGGCGCATCCCGCTCAACACCGACCGCCCGACCGAGCCGCTGAGCGAAGAGGGCGTCGCCGCGATCCATGCCGCCGCCATGCGCGTGCTCGAGGAGATCGGCATCGATTTCCTCAACGAGGAGGCGAAATCCATCCTCGGCGCCGCCGGCTGCCGGATCGAACCGGGCTCCGACACGGTGCATATGGACCGCGGCTTCGTCATGGAGCAGGTCGCCCTCGCCCCGCGGCAGTTCGACATCACCCCGCGCAATCCCGCGCGCAAGGTGACGCTGGGCGGCGGCCACATGGCCTTCGTCAACGTCTCCTCGCCGCCGAACTGCATGGATCTCGACCGCGGCCGGCGGGTCGGGGACATCGAGAGCTTCCGCGACCTCATCAAGCTGACGCAGTATTTCAACTGCATCCATGTCGCGGGCGGCTATCCGGTGGAGCCGGTGGACATCCACGCCAGCGTGCGCCACCTCGACTGCCTCTACGAGAAGCTGACGCTGACCGACAAGGTGGTGCATGCCTATAGCCTCGGCCCGGAACGGGTCGAGGACGCGATCGAGATGGCGCGCATCGCGAGCGGCCTCGGGCGCGAGGACTTCGAGAGCGCCCCGCGGCTCTATACCAACATCAACTCCTCGAGCCCGCTGAAGCATGACTGGCCGATGCTCGACGGGGCCATGCGCTTCGCCCGCCGCGGCCAGCCGGTGGTGGTGACCCCCTTCACGCTCGCCGGCGCCATGGCGCCGGTGACCATGGCCGGCGCCGTGGTGCAATCCGTCGCCGAATCGCTGGCCGCCATCGCGCTCCTGCAGGTGATCCGGCCGGGCCTGCCCTGCATGATGGGCACCTTCACCTCCAACGTGGACATGCGCAGCGGCGCGCCGGCCTTCGGCACGCCCGAATACATGCGCGCGACCCAGATGACCGGGCAGATGGCGCGCTTCTACGGCCTGCCGCTCCGGGCCTCGAACGCCTGCGCCTCGAACGCGCCCGACGGCCAGGCGATGTGGGAAAGCCTCAACAGCCTCTGGTCGGCGGTGCAGTCGGGCGTCAACCTCGTCTATCACGCCGCCGGATGGCTCGAGGGCGGGCTGATCGCCTCCTACGAGAAATTCGTGATGGATTGCGAGGTGCTCCAGCAGATCGAGCGCTATTTCGAGCCGGCCATCACCGAGACCTCCCCCGCGGCCCTCGCCTTCGACGCCATCGCCGAGGTCGGCCCGCAGGGGCATTTCTTCGGCTGCGAGCACACGCAAACCCGTTATACCACAGCCTTCTACGAGCCGTTCCTCAGCGACTGGCGCAACTACGAGGCCTGGTCGGAGGCCGGGGCGAACTGGACCGAGGCGCGGGCGAACCGGATCTGGAAGGCAATCCTCGCGGAATTCGAGCCGCCGGCGATCGACGAGGGCATCCGCGAGGAACTCGCCGAGTTCGTCGCGCGCCGCAAGCGCGAAGGCGGCGCGCCGACCGACTATTGACAAGACGACACCGGCCCGCGAAGGATCCCGCCATCCTCGCCCGGCCGGCGCGGACAGGCACAGGGATCGGGAGTCGCGCAATGAAGAGGGCTTTCGGAATGAGAAGCGCTGGCGCCTTCGGGGCCGCGGCCATGGCCTTCGGCCTCGCCGGCACCGCCTCGGCCCAGGTGGCGGACTGGACCCAGGGCTGGACGGGTCAGGCGACCCTCTATGCATGGCTCCCCGCGATCACCGGCGCCCAGCAGGCGCCCGACGGCGAGCCGCTGGTCAATCTCGACAATGCCGACGTGCTCGAGGCGATCGACATGGCCTTCATGGGCGCCGCCGAGGCGCGGCGGGGCAAGGTCGGGTTCCTGTTCGACGCGGTCTATGCCGACCTGAGCCAGAAGGGCACCTGGGTTCAGGGCCGTCTCGACACCAAGGTCGGAACCAAGCTCGGCGTCTATTCCGCCGCGGCCTTCTATCGCGTGCACGAGGCCGACCGGACTTTCGTCGATGTCTACGCCGGCGCGCGCTATTTCGACACCCAGACGACCTTCGAGCTCAACACCGTCCGCGCCGACCATTCGCGCGACGTCGACATCTCCTGGACCGACGGGATCGTCGGCCTCAGGGGCGGCATGCCCCTGAGCGAGAAATGGTCGCTCTCGGGCCGCGCCGACGTGGGCGGCTTCAACGCCGCCTCGGATCTGAGCTGGCAGATCTACGGCGGCGCCAACTACGCCTTCTCCGATCACTGGACCGGGACCATCGGCTATCGCTACATGTCGATCGAATATGCCGCGACCGACGACGCGAAGCTCGACATCGACGTGCAGGGGCCGCTCTTCGGCATCACCTACGTGTTCTGAGGCTGCCCCGGAGAAGATTGGTGGGTGATGACGGGCTCGAACCGCCGACATCTTCGGTGTAAACGAAGCGCCTAGTCACTCACCGGCACTGCAACTGCCTGCCGCCCACTTTCACAGTATGCACTGTGAAAGCCCTGTGAAGTCCGCATCTTGCAATGTAGCACAGCGCAGCAATATGCGCTGCATTCGATTCAGTGCCACACTGTGCGGATCCGTGCGGCGGTAAACGGGCACAAATGTGACGTCAAGCGCGTAGGATGATACTCCCAACATGCGCTTGCTCACACTGCGCCAGCAGCACGCCGTCTCGGATCGTCGCGCATTGCACATGTCGGCACCCACGCTCCGTGCGCACTGTGCGCTCCAACCGACGAACCGGCGCGAGGCAACGCCTCGCTCTTGCCGGTTCGCGGCGCCAACCAATCGCTTCATCCAGGGGCCGTTCTATGCCGACAGGCTCATCCCTTTGAGCCGCAGTACGGCCAAGAGGCCGGTTGTTCCCCACGCAACCAGAATCTCGTCGTCGATTGTCTTCCCCATGGCCCACGCCATCCTTTCTTCTCAGCATGGACCGGCGGGCGCTTACACAAAAAACCGGACACTCTCTGGCGCCGAACACCCGGCCGGCGCAGTACCCGCCGGGAGGCGGATCGCCGGAAGACCGGGAGGGGAGATGGTGGGCGATGACAGGTTCGAACTGCCGACATCTTCGATGTGAACGAAGCGCTCTACCACTGAGCTAATCGCCCGCCGGACCGCCTGATACCGGCATTGCCGCCCCGCCGCAAGAGCCCCCGCACGCAGGAGCAGAGCTCAATCTTTCTTCTCCGACGGTCCCGCCACAAAACGAGCGCAGCGCCCGCCGGGCGGGATGGTAACGCCGGCCCGACCGGATCTCGAGCAACCGGGGCCGCCCTGCCGAATGCAGTTCCCCCACATGCAGCACGGGCCGCCCCAGGGGACGGCCCGCGCCTGTCACGTCAATGCGCCGGCGGCGCCATGTTGTCGCCCGCAACACCCGGCGGCGGCTGGAGCTTGGCCGCCTCCGCGGCCTCGTCCCATTCGATCGGCTCGGGCGCCCGGGTCAGCGCGTGCTTCAGGACCTCCGTGGCGTTCGAGACCGGGATCAGTTCCAGCCCGTTCTTCACGTTGTCCGGGATCTCGCGCAGATCCTTCACGTTGTCGGCCGGGATCAGCACCGTGGTGATCCCGCCCCGGAGCGCCGCCAGGAGCTTCTCCTTCAGCCCGCCGATCGGCAGCACGTTGCCGCGCAGGGTCACCTCGCCGGTCATCGCCACGTCGCGGCGCACCGGGATGCCGGTCAGCACCGAGACGATGGAGGTCACCATCGCGATGCCCGCCGAAGGCCCGTCCTTGGGCGTCGCGCCCTCGGGCACGTGCACATGGATGTCCGCCGTCTCGAACAAGGGCGGCCGGATCCCGAGCGCCGGCGATTTCGACCGCACCCAGGAGGAGGCGGCGTCGATCGATTCCTTCATCACGTCGCCCAGCGTGCCGGTGGTCTTCATCCGGCCCTTGCCCGGCAGCTTCAGCGCCTCGATCGAGAGCAGATCCCCGCCCACCTCGGTCCAGGCGAGCCCGGTCGCGACGCCGACCTGGTCGGCCTCCTCGGCCAGGCCATACTTGAACCGGCGCACCCCGAGGAATTCCTCGAGGTTCTCGGGGGTGACGACGACCTTCTGCACCTTGCCCTTGACGATCTCGGTCACCGCCTTGCGGCAGAGCTTGGCGATCTCGCGCTCGAGGTTCCGCACCCCGGCCTCGCGGGTGTAGTAGCGCACGGTGTCGCGCAACGCCGCGTCGGTCAGCTCGAACTCGCCGGCCTTCAGCCCGTGCCCCTTCAACTGCTTGGCGAGCAGGTGCTGCTTGGCGATCTCGATCTTCTCGTCCTCGGTATAGCCCGAGATCGAGATGATCTCCATGCGATCCAAGAGCGGCCGCGGCATGTTGTAGGTATTCGCCGTGGTGATGAACATCACGTTCGAGAGGTCGTATTCCACCTCCAGGTAGTGATCCGAGAAGGTGGCGTTCTGCTCGGGATCGAGCACCTCGAGCATGGCGCTGGCCGGATCGCCGCGGAAGTCCTGGCCCATCTTGTCGACCTCGTCGAGCAGGATGAGCGGGTTGACGGTCTTGGCCTTCTTCATCGACTGGATGATCTTGCCGGGCATCGAGCCGATATAGGTCCGCCGATGCCCGCGGATCTCCGCCTCGTCCCGGACGCCGCCGAGCGAGATGCGGATGAACTCGCGGCCCGTGGCCTTGGCCACCGACTTGCCCAGGGACGTCTTGCCCACGCCGGGAGGCCCGACGAGACAGAGGATCGGCCCGCGCAGCTTGTCGGAGCGCGACTGCACCGCCAGGAACTCGATGATGCGGTCCTTGACCTTCTCCAGCCCGTAATGGTCGTCGTCGAGCACCTTCTGGGCGAGGCCGAGATCCTTGCGGATGCGGCTTTTCTTGCCCCAGGGGATCGACAGCATCCATTCGAGATAGTTGCGCACCACCGTGGCCTCGGCGGACATGGGCGACATGGAGCGGAGCTTCTTGACCTCCGCCAGCGCCTTCTCGCGGGCTTCCTTGGAGAGCTTGGTCTTGCCGATGCGCTCCTCGAACTCGGAGGCGTCGTCGTGCCCCTCGCCCTCGCCGCCGCCGCCCAGCTCGCGCTGGATCGCCTTCATCTGCTCGTTGAGGTAATATTCCCGCTGGGTGCGCTCCATCTGGTTCTTCACCCGGCTCTTGATCTTCTTCTCGACGCGCAGGACCGACATCTCGCCCTGCATCATGCCGTAGATCACCTCGAGCCGCTCGCCCACGTCGGGCTCCTCGAGCAGCTTCTGCTTCTCCTCGAGCTTCGCGCCGAGATGGCCCGCGATGGTATCCGCGAGCTTGGCCGCCGCCATGTCCTCGGCGACCGCCGAGACGGCCTCGTCGGGGATGTTGCGGTTGAGCTTGGCGTAGCGCTCGAATTCCTCGACCACGGCGCGGCTCAGCGCCTTGATCGCCGCGGGATCGTTCTCGGTCTCCTCGATGGGCTCGGCGACCGCCTCGAAATAGGCGGAATTGGCCACGAATTCGGTGATCCGGACGCGGCTCTTGCCCTCCACCAGCACCTTCACGGTGCCGTCGGGCAGTTTCAGGAGCTGCAGCACATTGGCCAGCACGCCGACGCGGAAAATGCCCGCGGCCCGCGGCTCGTCCTCGGAGGGGTCCTTCTGGCTCGCCAGAAGGATCTGCTTGTCGTCCTTCATCACCGCTTCCAGCGCGCGCACGGATTTCTCGCGGCCGACGAAGAGCGGCACGATCATGTGCGGAAACACCACGATGTCGCGCAGTGGCAGAACAGGATGGGTCGAACTGCTCGGTTCACTCATGTGTTTGTCCTTTTCCCAGCAAAGCCCCCCGCCCCGAATGCGGCCACGGAACGCTTTCTCGTGGAGCAAATGGCCCTGCCCCAGCCTGCTTTCAAGCGTCCCGCATCTTGCCCCGCGCCCATGGCCGGCGCAAGGCGCCCCGGGGGCCGCCGAAGCCCCTGCGCTAGAACCCCACCGCCTCGCCGCCCTTCAGCCCGAGCATGGCGCGGGCCTCGTCGGGGGTCGCGGGGTCGAGGCCGAGGCCGTCGAGGACGAGCCTTATCCGCGCGACCTGGTCGGCCGAGGACGTCGCCGGCTCGCCCGGCCCGACCCAGAGCGAATCCTCGAGCCCGACGCGGACATGCCCGCCCATCGCCGCCGCCATCGCGCCGATGCGGAGCTGGTTCGCGCCCGCACCGAGCACCGACCATTCGTAGCCCTCGCCGAAGAGCCGGTCGGCGGTGCGGCGCATCATCTGCACGTCCTCGGGATGCGCACCGATGCCGCCGAGCAGCCCGAAGACCGATTGCACGAAGAGCCGGCCCGCCACCTTGCCACGGTCGCGCATGTGGCGCAGCGAATAGAGATGGCCGATGTCGTAGCATTCGAACTCGAAGCGGGTGCCGTTGCCGCCGCAGGTGGAAAGAACGAACTCGATGTCCTTGAAGGTATTTCGGAAAACCAGATCGCGGGAATCCTCCAGATGCTCGTTCTCCCAGTCCTGCGCCAGATGCGGATAGCGCGCCTGCATCGGATAGAGGCCGAAGTTCATCGATCCCATGTTGAGCGAGGCGAGTTCGGGCGCGAAATGCGCGGCCGGCGCCACCCGCTCCGCAACCGTCATGTAGGGAGCGCCGCCGGTGGTCACGTTGATCACCGCGCCCGTCGCCTTGAGCCCGGGCAGGATCCGCCCGAAGGCCTCGACGGACTGGTCGGGGCGCCCGGTCCGCGGGTCGCGGGCATGGACGTGCAGGATCGCGGCCCCGGCCTCCGCCGCGCGCCGTCCCTCGGCGACGATCTCCTCGGGCGTCACCGGCAGATGCGGGGACATCGAGGGCGTGTGGATCGCACCGGTCAGCGCGCAGCTGATGATGACCTTGCGGCGGGTCGCCATGAAACCTCTCCTCCTCGCCGTCCCGGGTTGACACCCCTCCGCGACAATCCGGAGGCCCCGGCCAAGCTATGCGCCACCGGGCGCCGCCAAATCAAACGCTTCCTCGCGACGACCGTCGGCGAAGCCAGCACCCTGCCGGCCGGATCCTTCGCCCGTCTGGGGGATTGAGGCGGGCCCTGCGGCGGGATAGACGCGGGTCGTCGAACCGGAGGGCCCCATCGCTATGACCGTGACCTGGAAGGATGCCGTCCCGGCGCTCGCGACCGGGGTGCGGAGGGCCGGTGCCGGCGGGCCCGCGGTCCTCCCCTCCATGGTCAGCAAACCCGCCCGGGCCCTCGGGCCACGCCCCGCCCGCTGAGCCGCCGCAGATGCCCGCGGACGTCATCATCATCGGCGGAGGCATCGTCGGCCTCGCCTCGGCCGAGCGGCTCCAGGCGGCCGGCCGGCGCGTCACCCTGATCGAGCGCGCGGGCATCGCCCGGGGCGCCAGCTTCGGCAATGCCGGCGCCTTCGCCTTCTCCGACATCCTGCCGCTGGCGGCGGCCGTCCGGCTGAGCCGGCTGCCCCGCTGGCTGATCGACCCGCTCGGCCCGCTCGCCATCCCGCCCGCCTATCTGCCGAAGATCCTGCCCTGGCTCCTGCGCTTCTGGCGCGCCGGAAGGTCGGACCGGGTTGCCCGGAGCACCATGGCCCAGACTGCGCTGATGCGCCTCGCCGAGAGCGAGATGGCGGCCCTGACCGCCGCCGCCGGCCTCGCCGGCATGGTGCGGGTCGAAGGCAGCCTCGAGCTCTACGAGAGCGAAGGCGAGCTCGCCGCGAGCGCGGCCGGCTGGCAGGCCCGCGGCGCCGCCGGGATCGCCTTCGAGCATGTCCGGGGCGAGCGCCTCGCCGCGCTGCAGCCGGGCCTCTCGCCGCGCTTCCCCGTCGGCACCTTCGTCCCGGAATGGCAGATGGTGGAGGACCCCTTCACCTTCGCCCGCCGCCTCGCCGATCACGTCACCGCCGCAGGTGCGGAGGTGATCGCGGCCGAGGCCACGGCGCTCCGGCCCGAGGGCGAGACCGTCGCCGTCACGCTGGCGGACGGGCGCGAGCTCGCCGCCCGCGCTGCGGTGGTCGCCGCCGGCGCCTTCTCCCGCCGCCTGACCGATCCGCTCGGCGACCGCATCCCGCTCGAGACCGAGCGCGGCTACAACACCACCCTGCCGCCGGGCGCCTTCGACGTCCGGCGCGAGCTCATTTTCGGCGGCCACGGCTTCGTCGTAGTCCCGCTCGCCTCCGGCATCCGCATCGGCGGCGCGGTCGAGCTCGGCGGCCTCGACCTGCCGCCGGACTACCGGCGTTCGGAGGCGATGCTGACGAAGGCCGCGGCCTTTCTCCCCGGGCTGCGCACGGAGGGCGGCACGCGGTGGATGGGCTTCCGCCCCTCGCTCCCCGACAGCCTCCCCGTCATCGGCGCGAGCCGCGCCGGGCCGCGGATCGTCTATGCCTTCGGCCATGGCCATCTCGGCCTGACGCAATCGGCCGCCACTGGCCGGCTCGTCGCCGATCTGCTCTGCGGGCGCCCGCCCGCCATCGACATCGCCCCCTTCAGCCCGCAAAGGTTCTGACGCAATGGCCCGCCACACCTTCTTCTGCATCGACGGCCATACCTGCGGCAATCCGGTCCGCCTCGTCGCCGGCGGCGGGCCGGCGCTGACCGGCAGCACCATGCTTGAGAAGCGCGCGCATTTCCTCGCCGAATACGACTGGATCCGCACCGGCCTGATGTTCGAGCCGCGCGGCCACGACGTCATGTCGGGCTCGATCCTCTATCCGCCCTCGGACCCGACGAACGACGCGGCCATCCTCTTCATCGAGACCTCGGGCTGCCTCGCCATGTGCGGCCACGGCACCATCGGCACCGTGACCATGGCGGTCGAGCAGGGCCTCGTCCGCCCGAAGACCCCGGGCATCCTGCGCCTGGAGGCGCCCGCGGGCCTCGTGATCGCCGAATACCGGCAGGAAGGCGAGCATGTGGAGGAGGTGCGCATCACCAACGTGCCCTCCTTCCTGCATTCCACCGGGCTCGAGGTCGATTGCCCCGATCTCGGCCGCCTGACCGTGGACGTCGCCTACGGCGGCAATTTCTACGCCATCGTCGATCCGCAGGAAAATTTCCGCGACATGGCCGATTTCAGCGCCGCCGATTTCATCCGCTGGAGCCCGGTGCTGCGCCGGCGTCTCAACGAGGCCCATGACTTCGTGCATCCCGAGCATCCCGGCATCCGCGGCCTCAGCCACCTGATGTGGACCGGCGCTCCGACCGTCCCCGGCGCCACCGCCCGCAACGCCGTCTTCTACGGCGACAAGGCCATCGACCGCTCGCCCTGCGGCACCGGCACCTCCGCCCGCATGGCGCAATGGACCGCCCTCGGCAGGCTGAAGCCCGGCGACGACTTCGCCCATGAGAGCATCATCGGCTCGATCTTCCAGGGCCGTGTCGAGCGCGCCACCCGCGTCGGCGACCGCGAGGCCATCGTGCCCTCCATCGGCGGCTGGGCGCGGCAGACCGGCTTCAACACCATCTTCATCGACGACCGCGACCCGTTCCGGCACGGGTTCCAGGTGGTCTAGGTGCCGAGCGATCCGGTGAAGGTTGCACGCACGACACGGCACGAACTCATGAACGGGGGCTATTCGCCGTTTTGCCCGCGCGTCGGCACGGGCAGTCGCCAGCCCCCCAAGTCCCGCCGGCACGGCCAATGCATTCGGAACTCCTTCGTACTTCCTCGACCGTCCCGCTCCAGGACGAGGGCAGCGCCCGACCCGGGCGGAAGCGAAGCACCCGCGTCGTGCCGGAGGCACGCCTTCGGCGTGACGGGGGCGGGGCTGGCGCTGCCCGGCGGTGCCCGCCGGGCGGGATTGCGGCGCTCGGCGCACCCGGAGCTCGGGCAGACGGAGTGTCGCGACAGGAGGGCCGGCCAGTGTCCTGCAATGTGAAGATTGCCTTAACGCCGGCTGCAATATCGTGTATTTTCAGCAACTTGACCGTTTGTGCGCGCGCGCTCATTCCATGCCGGGAAGGGGGAGGTTGCCCGTGAAGATCACCGCCATCAAGGCCTGGCAGGTCGACCTGCCGCTCGTGGAGGGCCGCTACAGCTGGTCGAACGGCAATTTCGTCGAGGTCTTCGACAGCACCATCGTCGCGGTCGAGACCGACGCGGGCATCACCGGCCACGCCGAATGCTGCCCGCTCGGCTCTGCCTACCTGCCGTCCTACGCGGCGGGCGTGCGCGCCGGCCTCGCCGAGATCGGCCCGAAGCTGATCGGCCGCGACCCGACCGATCTCAACGGCCTCAACCGCGCCATGGACGCGGCCCTGCGCGGGCACCCCTATGTGAAGGCGCCCGTCGACATCGCCTGCTGGGACATCCTCGGCAAGCTGACCGGCCTGCCGCTCCACACCCTGCTCGGCGGCGCCGCGCAGGAGCACATCACCCTCTACCGCGCCATCTCCCAGCAATCCCCCGAGGCGATGGCCGCGAAGATCGCCGGCTACCGCGCCGAGGGCTACACCCGCTTCCAGCTCAAGGTCGGCGGCAACGCCGACGAGGACATCGCCCGCATCCGCGCCGCCCGCGAGATCCTCGCCCCCTCCGACGTGCTGGTGGCCGACGCCAACACCGGCTGGACCCGCGCCGAGGCCGCGCGCGTGGTCGCCGCCGTCGCCGATCTCGACGTCTATATCGAGCAGCCCTGCCCCACCTACGCCGAATGCCTCTCGATCCGCCGCCGGACCGCCCGGCCCTTCGTTCTCGACGAGGTGATGGACGACGCGGCCATGCTGGTGCGCGGCCTCGCCGACGACGCGATGGACGTGATCAACCTCAAGATCTCCAAGGTCGGCGGGCTCACCAAGGCCCGGCTGATGCGCGACCTCTGCGTCGCCTCGGGCATCCCCATGACCATCGAGGATACCTGGGGCGGCGACATCGCCACCGCCGCCATCGCCCATCTCGCCCGCTCCACCCCGGCGGAGTTCTGCTTCACCGCCACCGATTTCAACAGCTACGTCACCCGCCCCCTCGCCGAAGGCGCGCCGCGCCGCCGCGACGGCTTCATGACCACCAGCGAGGCGCCCGGCCTCGGCATCGCGCCGCTGGTCGAGGGCTTCGGCCCCCCGGCGCTGAGCATCGCCTGATGCGCAGCAGCCGCGCCATCCAGATCGTCGCCTGCCATGCCGAAGGCGAGGTCGGCGACGTCATCACCGGCGGCGTCGCCCCGCCCCCCGGCGACACGATCTGGGAGCAGTCCCGATTCATCGCCCGCGACGGCGCCCTGCGCCGCTTCGTGCTGAACGAGCCCCGCGGCGGCGTCTTCCGCCACGTCAACCTGCTGGTTCCGCCGAAGGACCCCGCCGCGGACATGGGCTTCATCATCATGGAGCCCGAAGACACGCCGCCGATGTCCGGCTCGAATTCGATCTGCGTCGCCACGGTCCTGCTCGACACCGGCATCCTGCCGATGACCGAGCCCGAGACCCGCCTCGTGCTGGAAGCGCCCGGCGGGCTGATCGAGGTCACCGCCCGCTGCCGCAACGGCAAGGCCGAGCGCATCACCGTGCGCAACCACCCGAGCTTCGCCGACCGGCTGGGCGCGGCGCTCGAGGTTCCGGGCCTCGGTACGCTCACCGTCGATACCGCCTATGGCGGCGACAGCTTCGTGATCGCCGATGCCGCCGCTCTCGGCTTCGCCGTCACCCCCGACGAGGCCGCCGACATCGCCGCCGCCGGGATCCGCATCACCCGCGCGGCCAACGAACAGCTCGGCTTCGCGCATCCGACCAATCCGGATTGGGCGCATTTCTCCTTCTGCCAGATCGCCGCGCCCGTGAGCGTGACGGAGGGCGTGCTGACCGGCAGCAGCGCGGTGGTGATCCAGCCCGGCAAGATCGACCGCTCGCCGACCGGCACGGGCTGCTGCGCGCGCATGGCGGTGCTGCGGGCCCGCGGGCAGATGGCGGCCGGGGACCGGTTCATCGGCCGCTCGATCATCGGCTCGGAATTCGCCTGCCGCATCGAGGCCGACACCATGCTTGCCGACCGGCCTGCGATCATCCCCTCGATCTCGGGCCGCGCCTGGATCACCGGCACGCGACAGGAGATGGTCGACCCCGACGACCCCTGGCCCGAGGGCTACCGGCTCTCCGACACCTGGCCGCAGCCGGCCGGGTGAATCACGCCGTCACGGCTCCGGCGGAAGCACCCCGCGCGACTGCAGCAGGCGAAGCACCGCCAGGATCGTCCCGGTGCTGACGTCGATCGAGCCGCTGAGGGCGATACCGAGACCGCCCGCGCCGATTTCGGTCGGCACGCCGCTGTCATAGACCGGGTCGAGCATGGCGAGCTCGGGCGGCATCTCGGGACAGATCGGGCTGTCCTCGAGCAGGAGGCCCACCGCCTCGATGAGAAGACCGCGCACCGCCTGCCTCCGGCCGTTGCCCGCATCCACTTCCGGCAGCGCGCCGGGCGTCGACTGCGCCACGTCGTAGAGACGGAAGACGACGCAGGGCCCCTGCAGTTCCGCCGACAGGTCCGCCCGGACCTCGACCTCGTTCTCGGATCGGAGCGCGCCCCGCTCCCAGGCGGTGGGTCCGGTCCGCTCGCAGGCGTAGGATGCGACGTCCAGCCGCGCCGTCGCGATCACCATTGCGTCCCGGGCCTCGGCCTCGACCCGCTGGAGCGCGACCCGCGAGCCGCAGGTGTCCACCAGGGTCAGGCCCGCGAGAAGCTCCGGCAGCTGGCGCTGGAGGTCCGTCAGGTCGAGCGTGGCCGCCACCCCGATCCGGGTCGGCGTCACGGCGCTCAGGCCGAGGTCGAGACTGTAGCCGATCTCGCGCGCGTCCAAGGTCAGGGTCTCCGCGATCCTCAGATCCGCCTGCTGCGCCGAGGCCGCCGGGGCCAGGGCCAGCATTCCGGCAGCGATCAGGCCCGCGCCCCTCATCGGACACCTCCCAGGATCCCCCGGGACCGGGCCAGATCCACCAGCCTGACGAGGGTGCCCGCGCTCGCATCGACCGAGCCGCTCAGCGCGGCGCCCATGCCGCCATCCACGATCTCGCGCGGGCCACCGTCGGTATAGCGGGGATCGAGCCAGGCGACATCCTCGGGGAGTTCCGGACAGATCGGGCGGTTCGCGAGCGCCTCGGCCGCCCGGCCCAGGATCGCCGCCCTTGCGCGCTCGGTCACGCCGAAGAGGTCGGCCACGCGGCCGATCAGGCCCCTCGGCGAAAGCTCCAGTTCCTCGAGGCGGAAGACGATGCAATCCTGCTCGAGCCCGGCGGTCGCGACGGCGACCACGTCGATGGTCTGGCTCAGGAGCCGCATGCCCCGCCGCTCCTCTTCGGTTCCCCGGCCCGGGCAGCGATAGAGGCGGGCGACCACCCTGCCCCGGCCGCGCACCTGCTTGCCGACCGCCTCCACCCGGTCGAGATCGAGGTCGAGCCCGAGGCCGCAGCTCTCCACCACCGTGCCCGCGACGATCTCCGGCAGCGCCTCCTGGAGCGGGCGCAGGTCGACGAAGGCCTCGACCGCGAGCCGCGTCTCGGTCTGGGGGCTCAGGCCGAGATAGAGGGTGAGCGGCAGCTCCCGCCCGCCGACCGGAAGCGGCTCGGCGATCTTGAACGTCACCTCCCCGGAATAATAGCTCGGATCGACCGGCCCCTTCGAGATCGCGGCGGCCGGCGCGGGCGCGTCCTCCGCCTCGCCGCCGCAGCCCGAAAGCAGCAGTGCCGCGAGGCAGCACAGCGCCTTCAGGGGAATATCGACCCGCAATCCTTTCATGCTGCAACCTTTACGGGCAGGCGCGGCCCGGCGCCAGCGTCAAGAACCCCTCAAGGGTGGGCCGCCCGACCGGCCCGGCCCGCCGGGAACGAACCCGCCCGGTCTGGCGATCGTATCGACCGGAACCGGTAAGAGGTCCCGGCGCCGCGGCCGGGCTCGAGCTTCCGGCGGGGCGGTCAGTTGTAGCGTATCACGATGAGACGCATGTTATATTGTTGTTTTTATTGAATTTTTACCGGACTCTGTTTGAACGCTGACTCCGGAGCGGCGCGGGGCATCCACCGGTGGCACCCACTGTCGCCTCCCACCCCACCCGCCGTTGGGATGCCGAGCCGGATCGACCGGAACCATACGAGATTCGGTTGAATGGCCCAGACTACGCCCATCCCGAACCGGCACCAGCGAGGCACTGCCTCGCGCCGGTTCGTCGGCCGCAGCGCGCGAGCGCGAAGGGCGAGGGGGGTTGGATTCCAAAGGCGGTGGGCAATCCGCGCGCGGCTGCCTGGGCGGGCGCGCTTGTCGCGCCTGCCGGGGCCAGGCAGGCGCGCGCGGATTTGTCACCTGCCAAATCCGCGGGGACACGCGGCCGCGCCACGAGGAGGCCGGCGCCGATCAGAAGCAATCAGCCGGAGGCCGTATCAATCGGGCCGTGCCGGCGGGCCTTTTCCCTGTCCCGGGACCCGGTCCGGGAGCCACCGGCGGCGGTCAGATCAGGCGGAGTCCCAGCAGTGCGAAACAGGCGATGAAGGCCGTCTCAAGGAAGAGCAGCAGCACGGATTGGGGCGGGATCTCCCGGAAGCGGCGCAGTTCCGTGCGGACGCCGACCGCGGCGATGGCGGTCAGCATCATCCATTTCGACAGGGCCGCCGCGGCATCCTGGACAGGACCGGGGAGGAGCCCCAGGGAATTGACGATGACGAGGACGATGAAGGCGAGCACGAAGCCCGGCACCAGCGGCGGGCGGCTCAGGCCGGCGCCCGGCACGGCATGGGTGTGGCGCAGGGCCAGCGTGAGCAGGAGCACGAAGGGCGCCAGCATCGCGACCCGGATCAGCTTGACCGTCGTCGCCGTCTCGCCGGCCAGATCGGAGACCGCGAAACCCGCGCCGACGACCTGGGCCACGTCGTGGATCGTCGCCCCGAGGAAGATGCCGGTCTGAAACTCGCCCAGGCCCAGCGCGCCCGCCACCAGCGGATAGACGATCATCGCCAGCGTGCTGAGCAGGGTGACGCCGAAGACCGTGAAGACGAGATTGCGATCCGAGAACTGGTTCCTCGGCAACACCGCCGCGATGGCCATGGCCGCCGAGGCGCCGCAGATCGCCACCGAGCCCGCGGTCAGGATGGTCAGGCGCCAGCCGCGCCCGAGAAGCCGCGCGACGACATAGCCGAAGGCGAGCGTGGCGATCAGCCCCGCCACCACGAGCGCGAGCACCGGCCAGCCGAGTTCGGCGAAGGCGTCGAAGCCGATGCGCGCACCGAGCAGCGCCACCCCGACGCGCAGAAGGACCCTGGAGGCGAAGGTGACCCCGTCCGCCGCGCGCGACGGCGCGTCGAGAAGAAAGTTCATCGTCATGCCGATGAGTAGCGCCATCAGCATCGCCGGCGAGCCGTAGTGGTCCGACAGGAATTGTGCCGCCAGGGCGATCAGGCCGCAGACCAGCACGCCGGGCGCGAGCCCGCGGGCGTTGGAGGGGAATCCGGCGGGCATGGAGGTCTCGGCGGCCATGGCGGCTCCCTTCCGTTCCGGGCGATCACCGGGTCCCGGGCACCAGTGCGCGGATCTCGCGGAGCCGCTCCTCGGTGATCTCGAGCCCCGCCTCGGCGGCGCGCCGGCGCGCCGCGGCCTTGCCGGCGCCGGGAAGCCGCGTCCCCTCCTGGGAGAGGATCGCCCCGAGCAGCGTCTCGAGCCGCGCGCCATAGCCCGCCACGCCCGGCCGGAAGGCGATGATGGTCTGGCCCACGCCCGGCGGCGGACCTTCGGCGTCGAAGAAGGAACTCGCCTCGAAGGCGTGGTTGGCGCCGATCAGGGTGGCCGAGAGGATCTCGACGACCAGCGCGAGCGCCGCGCCCTTGGCATCGCCGAGCGGGATCATCGTGCCCGCCAGCGCGGCCGTCGGGTCGGTGGTCGGCCGGCCGCCCGCGTCGAGCGCCCATCCTTCCGGGATGGCCTGGCCGGCCTGTGCGGCGGCCATGATCCGGCCGCGGGCCACCTTCGAGAGCGAGAGGTCGATCACCAGCGGCGCGGCCCCCTCGCGCGGCGTGGCGAAGGCGATGGGGTTGGTGCCGAAGACGGCCCTTGACCCGCCCCAGGGCGCCATCGCCTCGGGGGAATTGGCGACCATCAGCGCGATCAGGCCGCGCTCGGCGAGGCGTTCCACATGCGCGCCGAGCTGGCCGCAATGATGCGAGCGGCGGATGCCGGCCATGGCGATGCCGGTCTCGGGCGTGGTTTCGGCGAGCGCGTCGATGGCGGCGTCGATGGCGGGAAAGGCGAAGCCGTTGCCGGCATCGACGAGGATCGCCGCCGCGAAGGGCCGGGTGATCCGCGGCACCGCATGGCCGTCGACCTTGCCCGAGCGGGCCTGCGCCGCATAGGCGGCGAGGCGCGAGAATCCGTGGCCCTTCTGGCCGTCGATCTCGGCGGCCACGAGCGCGCGCGCGACCGAGGCCGCATTTGCGGGCGAGACGTCGCTGGCGAGGAGCACGTCGCGGACCAGCGCCTCGGCGGCATCGACGGTGAAGAGTTCGGACATGTCAGTCTCCCGCCAGGGCCCGCCGGACGTTCTCGACCGTGAGGTGGCTGACTCGGGTGTTGCCCTCGCCGGTGACGCCGGCGATATGGGGCGTGAGGATCAGATTGGGGCAATTCCTGAAGAGCGCGCCCGCTTCCGCGGTCAGCGGTTCCGTGGCGAAGACGTCGAGCGCAGCACCGCCCAGGGCGCCGGAGGTCAGGGCCGCCACGAGCGCGGCTTCGTCGACGATGCCGCCGCGCGCGGTGTTGACGAGGATCGCCCCCGGCTTCATCCGGGCGAGCGCATCGGCCCCGAGCAGCCCGCGCGTTCCCTCGGTGAGCGGGACATGCAGGCTCAGCACGTCGGCCCGGCCCAGGAGATCCTCGAAACCGCAGCGCCCGACGCCCGCCCAGGCCGGGTGATCCTCGGGCAGGAAGGGGTCGTGGGCGGCCAGCGTCATGCCGAGCGCGCGGGCCCTTTCGGCGACCGCCTGCGCGATGCCGCCGAGGCCCAGCAGGCCCATCACCCGACCCGAGACCTCGCCGCCCCGTCCGAGTGCGTTGCGCGGCCAGAGCCCGGCGACCATCTCGTCCCTGGCGGCGAAGCTTCCGCGCACCAGGGCCATGGTGGCGCCGATGACGTATTCCGCGACCGAGAGGGTGTTGGCGCCGGTCGCCGGCAGGACCGCGATGGCGCGGGTCCGGCAGGCGTCGAGGTCGATGTTGTCGAGCCCGACCCCGAGCCGCCCCACCGCGCGCAGCTTCGGCGCGGCGTCGAGCAGTTCGCGGTCGATCCGGGTGCGGTTGCGCACGATGACGGCATCGGCCTCGCCGACCGCCGCGAGGGTCGCGCCGCGGTCGTCGACCAGCGAGGGGTCGTAGGTGACGGAGAGGCCGCTCTCGAATGCCGCGAGCGCCTCCTCGTCCATGAATTCCGTGACCACGACGCGCATTGGCTAGGCCGAGCGATAGAGCTTGGTCATGGAGAACTCGCGGTGGCCCAGGGCCTCGGAGGCGGTGCAGCGGCCGTTCGCGGTGCGCAGGATCATCGCGATGAGCGCGTCGCCCGCCTCGTCGATGGTCATCTCCCGGGTCAGGACGCCGGTGACGTCCACGTCGATATGCTCGGACATCGTCCGCAGGGTGCGGGGGTTGCCCGAGATCTTGATGACCGGGACGATCGGATTGCCGATGACGTTGCCCTGGCCGGTCGGGAAGGTGTGGATCACGTAGCCCGCGGCCGCCATCAGGGTCACGCATTCGGCGGCGGCCGAGGAGGTGTCCATGAAATAGAGCCCCGCCCCCTTGCCGGGCGCGACCGCCGGCCCGATCGCGTCGATGTAGGTCGATGTGCGGCCGATCTTCTCGAGATTGCCCAGCGCCTTTTCCTCGATGGTGGTCAGGCCGCCGAGGATGTTGCCCTTGGTGGGCTGGCTGTCGGAGAGATCGGAGGTCTTGAAGGGTTCGATCACCTCGTCCTGATAGGCCTGGAAGATCCTCATGAAGGCCTCGCCCGCCTCGGGCGTCGCGGCGCGCTTCACGCAGATATGCTCGGCGCCGGTGATCTCGGAGGTCTCGCCGAAGCAGCCGTAGATCCCCTCGGGAAGCAGCTTGTCGTACATGTTGCCCACGGTCGGGCAGGACGAGAGGCCCGTGGTGGTGTCGCTCTCGCCGCATTTCGTCGAGATCCACAGGTCGCCGATCGGGCAGTCCTCCTTCTGCTGCTCGGAGGCCCATTGCACGAATTCCTTGGCCTTCCAGCTGGCCAGCCGGATGGTCTCGAAATCGCCCTTCTGCTCGATCGAGACGCCGTGCACCGGCTTGCCGGTCTTCGCGATGCCATCGACCACGATCTGGGTCCATTCGGGCTCGATGCCGATCACCACCACCGCCGCGACATTGGGATTGGCGCCGGTGCCGATGATGGTGCGGAAATGCAGGTCCAGATCCTCGCCGAACTGGAGGCGGCCGTAGGCGTGCGGGATCGCCATGGTGCCCTTGACGTTGTTCGCCACGGCCTCGCAGGCGGCGTTGGAGATGTCGTCCACGGGCAGGATCAGCACGTGGTTGCGCACCCCCACCCGGCCGTTCTCGCGCCGCCAGGCCTTGACGGTCATGCTGGAAAAATCGAGTGCCATGGCTACCACCTCTTGGTCTTGCAATTGTGGACGTGGACGTGATCGCCGACCGCGACATCGGCGATCATCCTCCCGATGTCCTCGCCGTATTTCGTCACGGTATCGCCGGCCTTCATCGCCTTGAGCGCGACCTTGTGGCCGATGGGGATGTCGGCCTTCGCGGTCAGCCGGAAGTCGGAATTGTCGGCCGTGACGACGCAGAGCATCTCGGTGCCGGCGGCGAGATCCTCCACGACGACGACGCCGACATTGTCTTCGTGATCGTGGACGAGAAGTTGTGGTTTACTCACGGTTTCCTCCATTTTGCGCCCGCCGGAGCTCGGCTCCGACAGGGGATGCGGCGGACGGGGTTGGGCTCGACGGGTCCTGCGTCCGGTGCTGCGGATCGGGGAAGCGGGGCGGGCCGGGATAGGTCCGGTCGAGCGCGGCGACGAAGCCGAGCGCCTGCGCCACGTCCTCGGCGGTGACGCTGCGGTTCATGTTGTGCAGGCGGCTGCCCTCCCGCGCGGCATAGGTCGCCACGCGGCGCAGATCCGCGTCGCCGATCTCCTTCAGTCCGAGTTCGGCGAGGCTGCGCGGCAGGCGGACCCGACCGTAGAAGTCGAGCATGTCCTCCATGAAGGCCGCGTCCCGGCCTTCCAGCCACAGCTGCGCCAGAAGCCCGATCGCGACCTCCTCGCCATGCAGGATCCCCCTGGCGCCGGGCAGCACCGACAGCGCCATCCCGATGGCATGGGCGCCCGCGACGCCGCAGCCTTCGAAGCCCAGCCCGCTGAAGAGGATGTTCGCCTCGGTGACCTTCTCGACGGCGCTGCTGGCTCGCTGCGCGGCCACGTCCGCCACCGCCTGCGGCCCGTAGGTGCGGATCAGGTGGTAGCAATGCTCCGCCAGGCAGATCGCCGTTTCGGTCGGCCTCGCGTCGAAGAAGTTCGGCTTGCCCGCCGCGACGACCTGCTCGGCCTCGAACCGGGTCACCAGCGCATCCGCGATGCCGGCGCAGAAGAAGCGCACCGGCGCGCGCGCGATGACCTCGGTATCGACGAAGATCGCTTCGGGATTGGCCTTCATGAAGCGCGGCCCGATGAAGCTGCCGTCCTCCTCGTAGGTGATCGCGAGCCGGCTGGTGGAGGAATCGTTCGAGGCGATGGTGGGCACCACGATGATCGGCAGACCGGTCTCGATCTTCACCGCCTTGGCGGTGTCGATGGCCTTGCCGCCGCCGAGGCCGACGATGCAGTCGTGCCGCCCCTCCCGGACCCGGGCCGCCGCCGCCGCGATCGCCCGCGGCGCGCATTCGCCGCGGAAGTCGTCGAAGACCGGCGCCAGCCCGGCGGCCTGCAGCGACGCGCGGACGGCCGCGCCGTAGGTGCGCTGCACGAAGGCATCGGCCACGATGTAGGGTCTCCGGCCGAAGGGCTGGACCAGATCGCCGAGCCTGGCCAGCAGGCCGGCGCCCTGGCGGTAGATCAGGGGAAAGCCGATGGCGATCATGGATTCCGTCCCGGTGCCGGGAGCGGGGCGGGCCTTGCCATCGCGGTCACCTCCGAAGCCGGAGCCGTGGCCCGCGTGCGGTTCCCGACCGGGAACCTGCTCACGGCCTCGGGCCCCGCAAAGGCTGACGCAAACATGTTCCTCCCCGGGAGCCGTCCTGCGCGCCGGTGTCGCGCGACTCCATTTACTTATATAAGATACAAGATTTTGATGCGTCAATCCTTGATTGCCGGGAACTCGTACCGGTGGCCCCCGGCCCGAGCCTCGGGCCAGGAAGAAGGCCGCGACCCGCGCGGCCCGCCGAGCATTCCCCCGGACCGATAAGGCGAGGCGCCAGTGGCGCGTCGCCCGGACCGGTCGTCCGGAGGCGCAAGCCGCAGGGCGAGGGGGGTGCAGCCTTCCCGGCGGTTGAGGATCGGGACGCGTCGGCCCTGGACGGTGCGCGAAGCGCGCCGGCCCCGGGCAGGGCCGGCGCGGCCCGATCGACACCGGTCGATCGGGCTGGGGATCCCTGGCTCAGAGCGGGCTTGAGGCCGACGGTGAGGGCGGCCGTTATCCTACGAACCGGGGCTGAATCGCTCGCTCAACCCCCCAAACCGGCGCGAGGCAGTGCCTCCCGCCGGGGGAAGGCTGCGGCGCCACAGCAAGCGCCCGCCGCCGTCAGTGATCGGACCTCGACAACTGAATGTGATAGGAAGCGAAATCCGTCCGGTAGTGGCTGTCGCGGAGTTCGACCGCCCGGTTGGTAAGGTCGTAGGCGATGCGCACGATCTTCAGGAGCGGCGCCCCGGGCTCGACCGCCAGGGTCTCGGCCAGCTCCGTGTCCGCCACCGCCGCGGTGATCGATTCCTGCACCGTCATGATGACGAGGCCGAAGCGCTCGTGGAGATAGGGATAGAGCGAGCTGGGCAGGGGCAGATCCTCGGCCATGCCGGCGCAGTTCGCGGCGTCGAAGCTCATCTTCTCGAGCACGAAGGGCCGCTGCTCGTTCTGGCGGACGCGGGTCAAGCGCGCGACCGCCTCGCAGCCTTTCCCTAGGATCTCCGTCTCGCGCGCTGTGGGCGCCGCGACCTCGATGCTTTCGCGCATCGGCGTCGGGACCACCATCTCGCCCTTCTCGTTCCGCAGGCGGAAGAAGGCATAGAGCGATTCCTCGGGCGTGGTCTTGCAGATCACCGTCCCCCGGCCGGGGCTGCGCAGCAGGAGCCCGCGGTTCTCCATGGCGACCAGTGCCTTGCGGATGGTTCCCTGACTGACCCCGAATTCCTCGGCCAGCATGAATTCGTTCGGAAGCTGAGAGCCCGCCGCCCACCGGCCGGTGGCGATGCGGTTGGTCATCTCGATCTCCGCGCGCTTGTAGAGAGGCTGCGGAAGCAGGGGAGATTTCTCGCTCAAACCATCCATGGCACGCCTTCGCGCTGTTCGACCGGAGGCGCAGCCCGGAGATGGCCCCTGACCGGATTCCCGAGCGCAAGATCGCCCGACATATTGTATAATATAAAGAAACAGACCCGGTTTGGAAGGCAATACTATCTGCGGGTGATCGGCCGGGACGGATGGCCGGCCCCGTGTCCGCCAGACCGGGCCTCTGGAGAGAGGAAGGTCGCGCGGCCGAAGCCGCATTTGCCCAAAGGCGCGCGCCGCAGGGCGAGGGGGTGCCGCGTCGCCACCGCTGGAAGATCGGGACGGGGCGGCCCTGGACGGCGCGCGCGCTGCGCACCGGCCCCCAGGGAAGGGCCGGCGCGGCCCGATCGACACCGGTCGATCAGGCTCGGGACCCGGCTCCGGGCGGATGCGGATCGCCTGTCGGGGATGATCCGCTCGAACCCGTGGCTCGGGATCGGCATCGGAGGACGGCTTCCCGGTTTCCGATCGGCGCCCCCTGCCGAACCGGTCGGCGCAGGGAGCGCTCAGGGCGCCCGCAGGATTCCCCGGGCGGGCACCGGTCTCGGGCCGCCTGCTAGCCCATCGTCGGCATGACGAACTCGGCCTCGGCACGCATGCCGGTGGGCCAGCGCGTGGTGATGGTCTTCAGGCGGGTGTAGAAGCGCACGCCCTCGGGGCCGTGCATGTGGTGGTCGCCGAAGAGCGAGGCCTTCCAGCCGCCGAAGGAATGGAAGGCCATCGGCACCGGGATCGGCACGTTGACGCCGACCATGCCGACCTCGACCTGGTGGGCGAAGGCGCGTGCCGCATCGCCGTCGCGGGTGAAGACCGCCACCCCGTTGCCGTATTCGTGCCGGGCGACCAGCCCGACCGCCTCGTCGTAGTTCCGAGCGCGGGCCACGGAGAGGACGGGTCCGAAGATCTCCTCCTTCCAGATCGTCATGTCCGGGGTCACGTCGTCGAAGAGCGTGCCGCCGATGAAATAGCCGTTCTCGTAGCCCTGCGGTGCACGGAAGCTGCGGCCGTCCACCACGAGCTTCGCCCCCTCCCTCTCGCCCTGGTCGACGTAGCCGCGGACCTTGGCGAGATGCTGGGCGGTGACGAGGGGGCCCATCTCCGAGGAGCGGTCCGTCGCCGGCCCGATCTTCAGCGCCTCGATCTTCGGCACGAGCTTCTCGATCAGCGCATTGGCCGTCTCCTCGCCCACCGGCACCGCCACCGAGATCGCCATGCAGCGCTCGCCGGCCGAGCCGTAGGCCGCGCCCATCAGTGCGCCCACCGCCATGTCGATGTCGGCGTCCGGCAGGATGATCGCGTGGTTCTTGGCGCCGCCGAGCGCCTGGACGCGCTTCCCGTGCGCGGTGCCGGTCGAATAGATGTAGCGCGCGATCGGGGTCGAGCCGACGAAGCTCACCGCCTTCACGTCCGGATGGGTGAGCAGCGCGTCGACCGCCTCCTTGTCGCCGTTGACCACGTTGAAGACCCCGGCGGGAACGCCCGCCTTGCTCAGGAGCTCGGCGATGAAGAGCGGCGCCGAGGGGTCGCGCTCCGAGGGCTTCAGCACGAAGGCGTTGCCGCAGGCGAGCGCCACCGGGAACATCCACATCGGCACCATGCAGGGGAAGTTGAACGGCGTGATGCCGGCCACCACCCCGAGCGGCTGGCGCAGGCTGTGGCTGTCGACATTGGTGCCGACGTTCTCGGTGACCTCGCCCTTCAGGAGATGCGGGATGCCGATGGCGAATTCCACCACCTCGAGCCCGCGCGTCACCTCGCCGAGCGCGTCGTCATGGGTCTTGCCGTGCTCGGCCGAGATCAGCTCGGCGATCTTGTCGGCGTTCTCCTGCAGGAGGAGCTTGAAGCGGTCGAGGATGCGCGCGCGCCGCAGCGGCGGGGTCTTGGCCCAGGCCGGCCAGGCGGCCCTGGCGACGGCGACCACCTCGCCGACCTCCTCGGTCGAGGCGAGCGGCACGCGCTTCTCGACCGCGCCGGTCGCCGGGTTGAAGACATTCGCAAAGCGCCCGGAGCGGCCCGCGACGGTTTCGCCGCCAATGTAATGGGTGAGATCGGTCATCGTTTCCTCTTTGGTTTGCTGCTGTCACAGGCGGGCGGCGGGACTGCCCGTCAACGTGTCGGCGCCGGAGATGGTCCGGCGGAGATAGGCGATCGACCCGGCGATCGGCGCCTTGGGGTCGCTGCGCTCGCGAATGCCCGGATCGGTGCATTCGAAGGAGAAGGGGCCGCGATAGCCGGCTGCGATCAGCCGGCGGATCTGTTCGACCGCGCCGGTCCGGTCGCCCTCGTCGAGGAGACCCCGCGCCGCATCCTCCCCGTCCGTCAGCGCGCCCGTGCCGGCGACGCCGGAGATATGGACCATGCGGACATGGGCGACGAGATAGTCCCCGTCCGCCGCCAGCGCGTGCTGGAAGGTGTCGTGGACGATGCCGAAGCGCTCGCCGAGCCCGAGATCCTCGATGGCCGCGACCGCCTCGCGCTGGAACTTCATCGAGCATTCGGCGAAGCCGATCGGCTCGAGGAGCGCAGTGACGGCGGTGCCGGCGAGCATCGGCGCGATCGCGGCGACGACCTCGCGCAGGTTCCGCGCCCGGGCCCCGGCATCGGGGTCGCGACGATCCACCCGGGGGATGAGGCTGATGGTCTCCGCGCCCGCCGCATCGGCGGCCTCGATCAGCGCGGCGACGGCGTCGCGGCGCCCGGGGGTCCAGTCGTCGAAGCCGTAGACCTCGCTGAGGCCGAGCAGGCGGAGGCCGCGCTCCCGCGCCATGGCCGCCGCGCGGGCGGGCGGCAGGCCGTCGAAGAACGGCCGGCCGAGGTCGTTGCGCGGCTCGACGCCGACGCAGCCGAGCTCCGCCGCCAGGTCGAGGAAGGCGGGGAAGCCGAGGCCGGAAACCGTCTTCTGGTTGAGCGCGAAATCCATGGCGGCTCTCACGCGTCGCGCTTCATGATCCACTCGACCTCGGGCGCGGGGACGAAGCGCCATTTGCGCAGCGGCCCGGCCATGACGTTGAGATAATACATCTCGAAGCCGTGGGGCGCGCCGCAGGGATGGTGTCCGCGCGGCACCAGCACCACCTCGCCGTCCCGGACCGCCATGGTCTCGTCGAGCGACCCGTCGTCGGTATAGACCCGCTGGATGCCGAAGCCGTCCTTCGGGTTCAGCCGGTGATAATAGGTCTCCTCGAGGTAGGTGATGCGCGGGAAGTCGTCCTCGTCGTGGCGGTGGGACGGGTAGGACGACCAATGGCCCGGGGGCGTGAAGACCTCGGTGACGAGGAGGGAATCGCACCAGTCCTCCGCCTCCATGGCGATGTTGTTGATGTGGCGGGTATTGGCGCCCTTGCCGCGCGCGGTGAGCGTGATGCCCTCGGGTCCGATGCGGCGGGGCGCGTGGCCGCCCCTGCCCGGCGCCGAGCAGACCGCGAGCTGGCAGTCGGTCTCGGCGGTGGCGGTCCAGGTGCTGCCGTTCGGCAGGTAGAGGCAATGCGGCGGGGTCTTCTCGAAGACGTTCATCCGCTCGCCGAGCAGGCCCCAATCCTGCCCGGCGCCTTCGATGCGCGCCTTGCCCTCGACGAGCACCAGGATGACCTCCCGGTCGCCGGTGGCCTCGGTGACGGTATCGCCGGGCCTGAGCCCGTAGAGCGAGAAGCCGACATAGCGCCAGCCGGCCGAGACGGGCGTGATCTCGTGCATCTTGCCATGGCTCCCGAACGGCCTGCGCAGCAGATGGCTCATTCTCGGTCCTCCTTCGCGGATTGACGGCGGTCGTAGGCGACCAGCAGGCCCCAGAGCGCCACGGCGCCCAGGGCGCCGAAGACGACCGCCCAGGCCGGATTGCCGGTCACGGCCTCGAAGAGCGCCCAGCCCAGGGCAACCGCCACGATCAGGATGCGGCGCCAGAGCGGGCGGAAGAACGGATGGCTGAAGTCGAACATCGGCCTCCCTCGCTCAGGCGGGAGCGGCGGCGCTGTCGAGACCGGCCGCCCGCGCCATGGCGCGCAGCGCCCTGAGCCCCATGTCCTGGTACTGGAAGGGGTTGCGCACCGCGCTGTCCTGCTCGGCCTCGATCACCAGCCAGCCCGAATAGCCGTGGGCGGCGGCGATCTCGAGCACCGGCTCGAAGGCGACGCAGCCCTCCGGGTCGCCCGGCACGGTGAAGGCGCCGCGGCGCACCCCCTCGAGGAAGGAGAGGTTCTGCGCGCGCACCGCCGCCATGATGTCGGGGCGGATGTTCTTGGCATGGATATGGGTGACCCGGTCCATGTACTTGCGCGCGAGCGCGGCCGGGTCCGCGCCGCCGAAATGGGCGTGGCCGGTGTCGAGCAGCAGGCGGCTATGGGGGCCCGCCATCGCCATGAAGCGGTCGATGTCCTCGCCCGATTCGATGATCGTGCCCATGTGGTGGTGGTAGCCCATCGTCACGCCCTGCCCGGCGGCGAAGCGGGAAAGCTCCTCGTAGCCCGTCGAGAAGCGCTCCCATTCCGCGTCGGACATGACGGGGCGGTCGTTCACGGCGACGGCGTCGTTGCCATGCACCGCGTTCGAGCATTCGCAGGCGTTGATGTGGTCGCCGCCGGCGGCCCTGGTGAAGTCGATCCAGGCCTGGAGCGCCGCCTTCTCGGTCTCGATGTCGTTGACGAGGATGTTGGTCGAATGCCAGCCGGCGGTGAAGCGCAGCCCGTATTCGGCGAGCTTGCGCCGGAGCGCCGTGCCCTCGTCGGGCATCTTGTGGCCCTTCTCGATGCCGTCGAAGCCGATCCTGCGGCAATCCTCGAGGCAATCCTCGAGGCTGAGGTGGTCGCCGAGGCTCCAGTCGTCGTCGTTCGACCAGGCGATGGGATTGGTGCCGTAGAGGATCATCGCCCCGACCCTCAATCGGCCACGCGCTGCAGCGCCGCATTGGCGTTGTAGCGCTCGCGGGCCTGCTCCAGCCGCTCGGGGCCGCCGGTCTGCGGCACCGCCACGTCCCACCAATGGCCGCCGGCGCCGGTGCCGGAGACGGCCTCGGTGTCGATGACGATGACGCTGGGGACGGCGCGGCCGCGGGCGGCGACGATCTTCGCCTCGAGATCGGCGATATCCGCCGCCTTCTCGGCATGGGCGCCCATCGAGGCCGCATGCGCGACAAAATCGATCTCGGGCTGGGTCTCGACGCGGCTGTCCTTGTACATGTTGTTGAACTCGGCGCCGCCGCATTCGATCTGAAGCCGGTTGATACAGCCGTAGCCGCGGTTGTCGGTCAGCACGATGGTGAAGGGCACCCGCCGCATCACGGCGGTGGCGAGCTCGGAATTGGCCATCATGTAGGAGCCGTCGCCGACGAAGCAGATCACCTCCTTCGAGGGATCGGCGAGCGCGATCCCCATGGCGCCGGCCACCTCGTAGCCCATGCAGGAATAGCCGTATTCCATGTGGTAGCCGCCCCTGGCCGCCTGCCAGAGCACCTGCAGCGCGCCGGGCATGGTGCCGGCGGCGCACATCGCCACGGTGTCCCTGGTCGCCACCCGCTGCACCGCGCCGATCACCTGGGCGTCGGAGGGGAGCTTGTTGGCGTCCGCCTGCGGCGCCGCGGTGACCTTCCCGACCGCCGCATGCCAGTCGATGCGGGACTGCGCGTCCGCCGCGCCGAAGCGGGTCTCGCCGAGCGCCGCGTCGATCCGCTCCAGCGTCACCTTCGCGTCGCCGACCACGCCGATGGCGCCGTGCTTGAGCGCGTCGTAGCCGTGGACGTTGATCGAGACCAGCCGGCGGTCGGGGTTGGCGAAGACCGTCCAGGAGCCGGTGGTGAAGTCCTGGAACCGGGTGCCGACGCCGATCACCAGATCTGCCGCCTCGCAGGCGGCGTTGCCGCAGGCCGAGCCGGTGACGCCGGGCGAGCCGAAGTTCATCGGATGCTCCCAGGAGGTCGCGCCCTTGCCGGCCTGGGTCTCCACGATCGGGATGTTGCGCCGCTCGGCGAAATCCGCGAGCAGCTCTTCGGCGCCCGCGTAGAGCACGCCGCCGCCGGCGACGATCACCGGCGCCCTGGCGGCCCCGATCGCCGCGACGACGGCCTCGACCTCGACCGGATCGGGCTCGGGCCGGCGGATGCGCCAGATCCGCGGCTCGAAGAAGCTCTCAGGATAGTCGAAGGCCTCCGCCTGCACGTCCTGGCAGAAGGCGAGGCAGACCGGGCCGCAATCGGCGGGGTCGGTCATGGTGCGGAGCGCGCGCGGCAGCGCGGTCAGCAGGTGCTCGGGCCGGGTGATGCGGTCGAAATAGCGGGTGACCGGGCGGAAGGCGTCGTTGGCCGAGACCGTGCCGTCGTCGAAATCCTCGATCTGCTGCAGCACCGGGTCGGGCCGGCGGCTGGCGAAGACGTCGCCGCAGATGAAGAGCACCGGCAGCCGGTTGACATGGGCGAGCGCCGCGGCGGTGACCATGTTGGTCGAGCCCGGCCCGATCGAGGAGGTCACCGCATGGGCGCGGCGGCGCCGCATGGTCTTGGCATAGGCGATCGCCGCATGCGCCATGGTCTGCTCGTTCTGGCCGCGCCAGGTGGGCAGCGCATCGCCGATGCCGTGCAGCGCCTCGCCGACGCCGGCGACATTGCCATGCCCGAAGATCGCCCAGACCCCTTCGATGAAGCGGCCCCCCTCCTCGGTCGTCTGCACGCTCAGCCAGCGCATCATCGCCTGCGCCGCCGTCAGTCGAACGGTGTTGCCCATCGGCCCGCCTCCCCTCTTGTCGTCCTTCACGCCACTGCCTCCCGCGCCGCGGCCCGCGCCCTGTCCCAGATCTCGCAGAGCCGGGCATAGCGCCGGGCCATCTCC
Source organism: Rhodovulum sp. (assembly GCA_020637615.1). GTDB lineage: Bacteria > Pseudomonadota > Alphaproteobacteria > Rhodobacterales > Rhodobacteraceae > Amaricoccus. Next base: position 39,908 of record JACKKC010000006.1, on the reverse strand, counting down.
GCGACGGCCGCCGCGTCATCCATGCCCCCGGTCATCCAGGCCCGTGCCACGTCGCCGAAGATCGTCCGCCCCACCGCGAAGCCCTTCACCAGATCGAACCCCGCCGCGGTCTCGAAGCTCAGCCCGAGCTCCGCCTCCGGCGCGTCGAGACCGAGCACCACGATGCCGCGGGTATGGGCGTCGTTCTCCTCGATCGCGGCGATGGCCGATCCCCAGGCCGCCCGCGATTTCATCGGCTCGAGCTTCCACCAGTCGGGGAAGACCCCGGCCTCGTAGAACTGGCGGATCAGCGTCGCGGTGGTCGCGTCGTCGACCGGGCCGACCTTGGAGGGGATGATCTCCAGCAGGAACTCCAGCCGGTTGCGCCGGGAGGCCTCCCAGAGCCGCTTCACCGTCGCCTCCTGCTCGGCGCGCAGGTCGGGCGCGTCGTCGGGATGGCAGAAGCAGAGCACCTTGACCACGTCCTCCCGGGCCCATTCGTGGAGCCCGCCGTAGTCGCTGCCGAGCTCGGGCTCCAGCGCCAGCGGCCGCGATCCCGGCCATTCGCAGGGCCGCCCGATCCAGAGGCCGGAGCCGGAGGCCGCTTGCAGCGCCTCGCGTCCCAGCCGGTTGTCGCAGAGGATGCCGTAGCCGGCGCGGCCGTCCGCCACATCGAGCGCGGCCCGGAGGCAGAGCGCCTTGAAGGCGCCGATCTTCGCAGGGCTGGCGCCCTCCATCTCCTCGAGCTGCAGGCGGTGGTCGAAGGCGAAGACCCGCATCTCGGACCAGTCGCCGCCGTGCTCGCGGCCGCGGTTGGTGGCCCAGTGCACCTGTTCGAGCGCCGCGTCGTTGCGCAGATCCGGCCGCACCACGCCGCGGCCGAGGAAGAAGTCGAGCTCGGTCAGCGACGGATAGGCCGGGGTGCAGCCGTGGCGCGACACCGCGAAGGCGCCGCAGGCATTGGCGAACTCGAGGCTCGTCGGCCAGTCCTGCCCCGTGAGCCAGCCGCGCAGCAGCCCGGAGAAGAAGCCGTCGCCGGCCCCGAGCACGTTGAAGACCTCGATCGGGAAGCCCGGCCCGGTCTGGCCGTCGTCGAGGCTCGCGGGGATCGCGCCTTCGAAGGCCACGGCCCCCTTGGCGCCGCGCTTGCAGACCAGCGTGGCATCGGAGACCGCGCGCACCGCCCTGAGCGCTTCAAGGGTGTCGGTCGAGCCGCCGGCGATATGGAACTCCTCCTCGGTGCCGACGATCAGGTCGAAGAGGTGCAGGGTGGATTGCAGCTTGCGCGTCACCGCCTCGCTCTCCACGAAGCGGCTCTCGCCCTCGCCGTGGGAGGCCACGCCCCAGAGGTTCGGGCGGTAGTCGATGTCGAGCGCCGTCTGCGCCCCGTGCCGCCGCGCGAGCTCCAGCGCCTTGATCACCGCCGCCTCGGTCTGCGGGTGGCTGAGATGCGTCCCGGTCGCCAGCACCGCGCGGGCCTCGGCGATGAAACCCTCGTCGATGTCTCCTTCCGTCAGCCCCATGTCGGCGCAGTTCTCGCGGTAGAAGATCAGCGGGAACCGCTCGTCGTCGCGGATGCCGAGGATCACCAGCGCCGTCAGCCGCTCGGGATCGACCTTCACGCCGCGGGTATCGACGCCCTCGCGCGCCAGCTGTTCGAGGATGAAGCGGCCCATGTGCTCGTCGCCCACCCCGGTGATCACCGCGCTCTTCAGCCCCAGCCGCGCGGTGCCGCAGGCGATGTTGGTCGGCGAGCCCCCGATGTATTTCGAGAAGCTCCCCATATCCTCCAGGCGCCCCCCGATCTGGTCCCCGTAAAGGTCCACCGACGAACGGCCGATCGTGATCAGGTCGAGTGTCTTCGTCATCTCCGTCCCCATCTCAGAAACCCTGCTCGCGCAGGAAATTGCGGCTCGCGGTGAGATCCGCGAACGACCCGCCGACGCTGCGCGGGTCCCGTTCCTGCTCGATGGTGATGTAGCCGCCGTAGCCGATCTCGCGGAGGAGCCGGTGGATGGCGGGATAGTCGATGCGTCCGCGGCCGATCGGGCACATGACGCCCTCGGCGCAGGCATCGAAGAAGCGGATGCGGCGGGCCATGACGTCGGCATGGACGCCGGCGTCGATGTCCTTGAAATGAATGTAGTCGAGCCGGTCGGCACAGGCCCGGATGGCCGCGACCGGGTCCATGCCGGCATAGTCCAGGTGGCCGGTATCGAGGCAGAGGCCGGCGAGGTCGGGCGCGAGGTCGCCGGCGATCCGGTCGAGCTCGTCGGCGAATTCGATATAGCCGCCCGCATGCGGGTGGATGACGGCACGCACGCCGTAGCGGTCCCGTGCCCGCGCGGCGATGGCGCGGATGTTCGCGACCATGCCGTCCCAGGCATCGGCGTCGAGGCGCGGGGCGCGGTCCGGGTGCCCGGCGGCGTAGTCGCGCTCGTCATGGCCCCAGTCCATCACCGTGAGATAGGGCGCCGGGTAGCGCTGGCCCGGGAGATTGCGCGGCGGCGCCAGGGCGGTGACGAAGGCGCAGATCGCGTCGGTCTGCTGCAGCAACCGCTCGCGGTTTTCCGGACGCACCAGGTCGTCGAAGATCGTGCCGGCGACGATGCGTAGCCCCCGGGCGTCGAGGGCGGCACCGAGGCGACCCACGTCGAGTGGCATGTAGCCGTAGGGCCCGAGCTCGAGACCGCCGAAGCCTGCCGCGGCGGCCTCGTCGAGCACGCGCTCCCAGGGCGGCAGGTGCGGATTCCGCACGTCGTCGACGCCCCAGCAGCAGGGGGCGCAGGCGAGGGTGACGGGAAGGGCGTCAAGCGCAAGCATTGATCGTCTCGAAGAGGAAGCTGCGGTGTTTCGGTTCGTGGAAGGCGATCCACGCCTTGGTATGCTCCTGCTCCAGATGCGCCTCGTGCGCCGCCTTCGAGGCCCATGCCTCGACGAAGACCAGGCGGTCGGGATCGTCGGTGCAGGTGAAGAAGTCATAGGCCAGACACCCCGGCTCGGCGCGCGCGGCGGCCTGTGCCGCCGGGGCGCGGGCGAGGATCTGGTCCCGCGTCCCCGGCTCGAGCTCGATGGTGATGATGAACTTGTACACACCCGGCCCCTAGCGGCTGATCGTGGCCTGCAGCGCGTCGATCGACGACTGGATGCCGGCCTCGGTCGACATGGTGAAGTCTTCCATCTCGAGGCTGACCCAGCCGTTGTAGCCCATCATGCGGACCACCGAGAAGAATTCTTTCCACCATTGCAGGTCGCGGCCTGCCCCGACGGCGACATAGTTCCAGGTGCGGTTGGCGACATCGGTGACCTCCCGCAATTCGAGGAGTCCGTCCACATCCGCCCGGCCGCGCTCGATGCGGGTATCCTTGCCGTGGCAATGGTGGATCGCCGGGCCCAGCGCGCGCGCCGAGGCGATCGGGTCCGCGCCCATCCAGATCAGGTGGCTGGGGTCGAGGTTCATGCCGATCTTGTCGCTGACGGCGTTGCGCAGCCGGAAGAGCGTCTCGGGGTTCCAGACCAGCATCGCCGAGAAGTTCTCGAGCGCGAATTTCTCGACGCCGACCTCGTCGGCGAGCCGCACCATCTTCTCCCAGAAGGGGAAGGCGCAATCCTCCCACTGGTAGCGGTCGCGCTCGGGCATCTCGTCGGGCCAGCTCTTGGTGTAGACGAGCCAGTTCGGGACCATGTCGCCGGGGGCGGCCGGTGGCAGGCCGGACATGGTGACGACGGTCTTGACGCCGATCTCGCCGGCCAGACGCACCGTCTCCTCCATCTCCTTGCGGTGGCGCGCGCCCATCGGGCCGGGATCGAGCGGGTTGGCGGAGCAGTTGAGCGCGGCGATCTCGAGACCGCGGGTCTCGATCTCCTTTAGCGCCGCCTTGAGCCGGCCCTTGTCGGCGAGCAGCGCGTCGGCGCGGAAATGCGGGCCCTTGGACCAGCCGCCGCCGGTCATCTCGATGCCCTCGACGCCGAGCTTGACGCATTTGTCGAGCATGTCGGCAAAGGCGAGGTCACCCATCACGTCGGTGCAGATGGAAAGTCTCATGGTTCAGGCGTCCTGCGTCTCGGTGGCTTCGGTTCTGGTGGGGGCTTGGTCGTAGTCGACCCAGGTCGAGCCGGCGTCGGCGGAGCGTACGCAGGCCTCGAGCCAGCGCACGCCCTCGGTACCGGCCTCGATGCCGGGGTAGTGGTGGGTTTCGAGGAAGGCCGCGTCGCCGCGGGACTTCGCGTCGATCGCCTGGGCGATCCAGAGGTAGATGTTGGCCCAGCTGTCGCCGAGCCCCTCGGTGTGCAGCGCGCCCATGCGGTCCAGGTCGAGGCTTTCGGCTTCGAGATAGGGCATGCCGTGGTGCAGGATGCGGACCGGCTCGCCCTGGACCTCGTAGATCAGCTGGTCGGGGCGCGAGTCGGTCCATTCGACCGCGGCCTTCGAGCCGACGAAGCGGTAGCGCTGGCTGCCCATGTTGCCGGCATCGACCGACGAGACCCAGAGCCGCCCGACGGCGCCGTTGTCGTAGTGGGTGAGGACATGGGCGTTGTCCTCGAGCGGCGCGCGCGAGCGGATGAAGGACTGGCGGTCGCAGAGCAGCCGTTCGATCTTCATGTGCGGCAGCACGATCTCGGAGAGATAGTGGACGTGCGTGCCGATGTCGCCGAGCACGAAGGTCGGCCCCGAGGTCCTGGGATCGGTCCGCCAGCGCTGCGCCTCCGAGGCATTGGCATCGTCGCCGGCGTTGAAGCCGTGGGTGTAGCGCAGATCGACGAGGCGGATCTCGCCCAGCATTCCCTTCTTCACCATCGCCGCCATCTGTCGGACGAGCGGATGGCCGGTGAAGCCGTAGGTGACGCCGACGATCAGGCCCCTGGCTTCGGCGAGCGCCGCGATCTCCTCGCATTCGGCGACGGTGAAGAAGAGCGGCTTCTCGCAGATCACGTGGAGCCCCGCCTCGAGGCAGGCCCTGGTGATCTGGTAGTGGGTGAAGTTCGGCGTGGCGATGGTGACCACCTCGACACCGTCCTCGCGCTTCGCCTCCTCGGCGATCAGCGTCTTGTAGTCGGGATAGAGCCGGTCCTCGGCGACCCCGAGGTTCAGGCCGAAGTCCCTGCCCCGTGCGGCGTCGAGGTCGAAGGCGCCGCAGACCAGCCGATAGGCGGTGTTGTCGCGGAGCGCGCCGGTGCGGTGCTTGTAGCCGACCTGGCCGGTGCGCCCTCCCCCGACCATGCCCCAGCGCAGCGGGCGGTCGATGCGCTTCTCTCCATTGTACATTGCGTGTCCTCCCCCCGGATGCGCCGTCAGGCCGCCTCGGCCGCCGCTGCCCTGTAGAGCGCCGGCTTTTCCCGCATGGCGATCCGCTCGAGCCCGCCGCTCGCGGCGGCGCGCAGCGCGGCATCGGCGACCAGCGTCGCGGCATAGCCGTCCCAGGTGCTCGGGCCGGTGGCGGTGCCGCTCCCGGCGGCGGCGATCCACTCGCGGAACTCCTGGTCGTAGGCCTCGATGAAGCGCTCGCGCCAGTCCTCGGGGATCGCCTGCCGGATGCCGTGCCGGTCGCTCACCACCGTCGCCGGGCGGTTCGGCAGGCTGGCGATGCCCGCCTCGCAGCTCACCTCGCCGCGGATGTCGTAGCCGTAGGCGATGTTGACCGAGATCTCGACATCGACCAGCGCGCCGGAGGCCATGTGCAGCAGCACGAAGACCGGGTCGCGCAGATCCTTGCCGCGGGTCGAGCGGCGCGGCACCCGCACCTCGACGCCGGTCACCTCGTCGCCGAGCAGCCAGCGGGAGATGTCCGCGTCATGCACCAGCGTGTCGTTGAGCGGCATCTCGGAGGTGTAGAGCCCCTCCGGCACCGAGGCGTTGCGATGCACCGAGTGGTAGAGCAGCGGCGCCCCGAGCGAGCCGCCGTCGATCACCGCCTTCAGCCGCCGGTAATCGGCATCGAAGCGGCGCATGAAGCCGACCTGCACGAGCCGCCGGCCGAAGGCGACCTCCGCCTCCATCACCTTGAGCGCCGCGGCTTCGGAGGTCACCATCGGCTTCTCGCAGAAGACCGGCTTGCCGGCCGCGATGCAGGCCAGGAGCTGAGCCTCGTGGGCGGGGCCCCAGGAGCAGATCACCACCGCCTGCACCCGGTCCGTGGCCACGAGCGCCTCCGGCGTGTCGAAGACCTCCGCCGTCCCCGGCGCCGAGGCTTTCGCGCGGTCGCGGTCGATGTCGCTGACCGCGACGATCTCGACCCCCGACAGTACCTGGGTCAGCCGGCGGATATGGTCCTGGCCGATCATCCCGGTCCCGATGACACCAACCTGAAGGGTCATCTCCCTGCCCTCACTTCCAGTATTTTTCGACGTAGCGCTGCATCTCGGCGCGCATGAAGGTGCCGGATTCGTCGGCCTTCTCCTCCCAGGCGAAGACGCAGGCGGTCATGATCCCGTCGAAGCCGACCTCGGCCAGCGTGCGGTAGAAATCGTCCCAGGGCACCTCGCCCTGGCCGATGTTGAGATGCTGGTGCACCCGCGCGCTCGAACCCGGCGGGTTGATGATATAGCGCAGGCCGGAGCTGGCCTTGTGGTTGAAGGTGTCGGCGATGTGCACATGGGCCAGCACGTCGGCGCATTCGCGCACCATCGCCACCACGTCGTCGCCGAAATAGAAGGTGTGCGGCGTGCAGTAGAGGAACTTGACCCTCGGGCTGTTCACCGTGCGGATCAGGTCGACCGAAGGCTGCAGGGTCTCGGTCCAGTCCTCGGGATGCGGCTCGATGTGGAGGTTGATCCCCTCGCGCTCGAAGATCGGCACCAGCTCCTCCATCGAGCGCCACCAGGCGTCCTCGCAGGCCTCGATCATCGAGCCGGACTGGCAGCAGTAGCAGGTGCCCTTGTCGGGATGCGGCCCGCGGCCGAACTCGGAGTTCATCGTGTCGACGCCCATCTCGACGGCGATCTCGATGGCGCGCTTCCAGTGCTTGACCGCCGCGCGGCGCTCCTCCTCGTCGTTCGAGGCCCAGCGGTACATCGGCAGGAGCGTGGCGACCCCGACGCCGGCATCCGAGAGCGCCTTCCTGAACGACTTGATCCGGTCGGGGAAGACGCGCGGCGCCTTGAACCACTCGAGGAAATCGCCGCGGGGGCTGAGTTCGATCCACTCGTAGCCCAGTTCGGCCACCTTGGAGGGCAGCGCCTCGAGCGAGAGATGTCGGTGCATAAAGGGGTCGAGGGCGATCTTCATGGCTATGCTCCTCGCTGCCGGGGCAGCGTCTCAGAGGGTGGGTGCGGTCGCCGGCCCAGACGACGGGGACCGGCGGGCGGCGGGCGGGGCCTGGAGCCCCGCCCTCGCTCAGGCGGAGGCGGTCGGCGAGGCGGGCGGATGACCCTCGTGGGTCTCCATGTAGCCTTCGATGCTGGCCTCGAGATCCGCCATGGTCTCGCCGCCGGCCATCAGGTCGGTGATCTCCTCGCGGGTCCGCTCGCCCTTGCGGAAGTCGGCGGCGATGGCGCCGCGGATCAGCACGGCGAAGTGATCGCCCACGGTCATGGCGTGCATGACCTGGTGGGTGATGAAGATCACCGCCAGCCCGCGCCGCTTGGCCTCGTTGACGATCCGGAGCACGTGGGCGGCCTGCTTCACGCCGAGCGCCGCGGTGGGCTCGTCGAGGATCAGGACGCGCGCCCCGAAATGGACCGCGCGGGCGATGGCGAGCGACTGGCGCTCGCCGCCCGAGAGCCCGCCGACGAGCCGGTCGCCGTCGGTGATCCGGGTGATGCCGAAGTTCTGCACCGCCTCGACCGCGATGCGGTTGGCCTTCTCCCGGTCGAAGACCTTGAACGGCCAGATCCCCTTGGTCGGCTCGGCGCCGACGAAGAAGTTACGCCCCACGGACATCAGCGGATAGGTCCCGCCGAACTGGTGCACCGTGGCGATGCCCATCGCCTGGGCGTCCTTGGGTCGCTCGAACCTGACCTGCTTGCCATCCATCAGCATCTCGCCGCGGGTGGGCTGGTGCACGCCCGAGAGGGTCTTGATCAGCGTCGACTTGCCGGCGCCGTTGTCCCCCAGGAGGCAGAGCACTTCACCCTGGTGCACTCTCAGCGAGATCTCGTGCAGCACGTCGATCGGTCCGAAGCTCTTGTCGACGGCGCGCATTTCCAGAACGGGTGTCTTGTCGGCCATTGTTCAGACCCTCACTTCTTCTTGGAGGTCGACATGCTTGTCGCCATCTTGCGGATAGTGTCGTTCATCAGCACCGCGATAAGCAGCATCACACCGATGATCAGGCTCGACAGGTTGCGGTCGAAGGGCGTGTAGCCGATGCCCTGCTGCACGATGGCGAGCGTCGCCGTACCGAAGAAGATGCCCGCCACGGTGCCGAAGCCGCCGGTCAGGAGCACGCCGCCGATGACGACCGCGATGATCGTATTGAAGATCAGCGCGAAGTTGGTGGTGGTCGTGGCGGAGTTCGAGAGGACCGCCTCGCAGACGCCGGAGAGCGCGGCGGCGGTGGAGGCCAGGACGAAGAGCCCGATCTTCAGGCGGTTGACGGGGATGCCGGCGTTGCGGGCGCTTTCCTTGTCGCCGCCGAGGGCGAAGATCCAGTTGCCCCAGGGCGAGTGGTGCAGGACGTAGTAGAGCGCCCCGGTGATGAAGAGCCACCAGAAGACCGAGGACTGCAGCCCCCAGAAATGATAGTCGCCGAAGAGCCACTTCGCCCAGGGCGGCGAGGGCATCGCCTGGCTCGTCGTGTCGGTCAGAAGCAGCGACAGAAAGAGCGTCAGGCCGCTGACAGAGAAGAGCGTCGCGAGGGTCACGATCAGCGATGGCACGTTGGTGCGCGTCACGATCGTGCCGTTGACCCAGCCGATCGCGCCCGCGATGGCGAAGGTGATGAGCAGCCCGGCGACGAAGGGCAGCCCGTAATACCCGACCGAGATGGCCATGGCCATCTTGGCCGCGGGCACCACCGCGCCGATGGAGATGTCGAGCTCGCCCGCGATCATCAGAAAGCCGATGGGAATGGCGATGATGCCGATGGTCGAGGCGGCGTTGACCCAGCTCGAAGTGCCGAAGGCGGTCAGGAAGTTCCGGTCGTAGCCGAAGATCGAGAAGAAGATGAAGACGAGCACCATGCCCATGAAGGCGCCTACGGCGGGATGCCGGAACAATCCCCCGATGGAGAAGCCGGTCGAAGCCGGCGCCGCCGCGGAACTCGCCGCGGGCCGGTTATTGGTGTTTGCGGATTTGTCGGTCATGGGTGTGTTTCCTCCCCTCATGCACCTTCGAGGCAGGACGCGTGCCTGCGATCACGCCCGGCCGGATGGCCGGCCGGGCGAACCGATCGGGATCAGCGGGCGCCCTTCTCGACGCCGGCCAGGACGGTATCGACGTTCGAGGCGTCCACGATCGCCGGACCGGTCAGGACCGGGTCGGTCGCGAGATCCGTGCCGAAGTCGATGTAGGCGGCCAGCATCGAGGTCGCCAGGAAGCCCTGCAGATAGGGCTGCTGGTCGATCGCCATGGTCTGGGTGCCGGCCTGGATCCGCTGGAGCACCGCGGGGTTCATGTCGAAGGTGCCGACCTTGACCCGCTCGGTCGCGCCGATCTGCGAGACCGCGTTCGTGGCCGCGTCGGAGGCCCAGGCGGCCAGGGTGATGACCGCGTCGATCGAATCGTCGCCGACGAGTTCGGACTTGATCGCCTCGGCGGTGCCGGTGATGTCGCCGTCGAGATTGGCGGGAACGCGCAGGATCGTCACCTCGGCGCCGTTGGCCTTTGCACCGGCTTCGACACCCTTGCAGCGCGTCTCGAGGTTGACCGCCCCCGGCACCTGGATGTGGCAGAGGATCTTTTTGGCGCCGTTCTGGGCCATGTAGGCGCCGCCGGCCTCGCCCGCGACATATTCGTCCGACCCGAAATAGTTGACGCCGCTGACGTCGTCCTTCACGTCGGCGCCCGAGTTGTACATCATGATGGTGATGCCCTGCCCGGCGGCGGCCTGCAGGGCCGGGACCTGCGCCTCGGGGACCCAGACCGGGATCGCGATCCCGTCGACGCCCTGCGCGACCGCCTGGTTGATCAGGGTCACGAGGTCGGGGCCGAAGTTGTCGTAGTTCGGAACGCGCAGGTAGTTGACCGAGCCGCCGTTGGCCTCGACCACGAGCGTGGCATCGTCGACGCCCTTCTTGATCAGGTTGAAGAAGCCGTCCTCGATCGAGCCGGCGATAACCGCGATATTGGCGGCCTGCGCGCCCATGGCCGAGGCGCCGATGGCCGCCGTGGTCATGAGGGCAGCGGTGATGTGCTTCATCCGGGTCATTCCATCCTCCGGGTTTGGTTGATTGACGAAAGTTAGGCATTGCGGTCCGACCGACATTGCGGGGACCGGTCCGTTTCTTTTTCTTGCTGCGTAAGGGGGTACTAACCGCCTCTAGCCGCCTGCGCCCCGCCGCAGCTGATCGAAAGGCATCAACGAGGATGCCCTTGGCGCGCGCCCATCCAAGCGAAGCTTGCAGCAACTTGCCGGTGCCATGACATTCATTCCCCCCCGTCGAAGGCTACGGCGCCATTCGCGAGTTGATGTGTATCACCGATTATGAGAGAGTAACACTCATCAATGATATAAATGCGCTTATTGTCTCAATCTATCAATGACACAATGAGACGGGAAGGAGGGCCCATGAACCGACCGACGATCTCCGATCTCGCCAAGGCGGCCAATGTCAGCATCTCGACGGTCAACCGCATCCTCGCCGGGTCGGAATCGGTTCGCACGGCCACCATCCAGCGGGTGCAGGAGGCGGCGGACGAGATCGGCTACTACGGGCTCAACCTCATCGAGGCACGCAAGCGGGAATCCATGCCGCACTACCGGCTCGGCTTCCTGCTCCAGCAGTCGAGCCGCGAACTCTACCAGCATTTCGGCCGCAAGATCCGGGAAGCCGCCGCGGGCCGGCAAGACGCGCAGATCGACGCGGCGATCGAGTTCGTCGACCGTCTCGAGCCCGAGAACATCGCCACGCGCCTCAAGGCCCTCGGCGGCACCTGCGACGCCGCGGCGGTGGTCGCGGCCGATCATCCGCTGATCGGGCAGGCCATCCAGGCCCTCCGGCTCCAGGGGCGGCCGGTCGTGGCCTATATCACCGACCAATCCGCCCCCGAGCGCGCCGGATACGTGGGTGCCGACAACTGGAAGCTCGGCCGAACCGCCGCCTGGTTCATCGCCCAGACCGTCTGCCGCCCCGGCCGGGTGCAGGTGCTCATCGGCAACCATCGCTATCAGTGCCAGGACATCTCCGAGGCGAGCTTCCGCTCCTACATGCGCGAGCACGCCGGCCATCTCGCCATCGACGAGAGCCTGCCGACCCACGAGGAGCCGAAGGAGGCCCACCGCCTGATCTCGAAGCTCCTGGCCGAGAAGGACGACCTCGTCGGCGTCTATGTCGCCGGCGGCGGCATCTCCGGCGTCCTGCAGGCGGTGCGCGAGGCGCCCGAGGAGCGCCGGCGCGGCTTCCGCGTGATCTGCCGGGACATCGGCCCGGAGACCCGCCGGGGGCTCGCCGAAGGCCTGATCACCGCCGCCCTCTGCCACCCGCTCGAGCAGACCTCCGCCCAGCTCATCCAGACCATGATCGATGCCATCCGCCAGACCAGCAACGGCGCCATCCTGCAGCGCACCCTCCCCTTCGAGATCATCACGCCCGAAAACCTCTGAACCCAGCGGCCCATGCCGTCGGCCCTCATCCCAGGCAGGCCGAAGGTCCCCGGCCCGATCGACCCGTGGCGATCGGCGGGAAGGCCGCACCCCCTCGCCCTGCGGCGCGCACCTCCGGGCGACCGGACCGGGCAAGGCGCCACCGGCGCCTCGCCTCCTCGGTCCGGGATTATGCTCCACGGGCCGCACGGGTCGCGGCCTTTACCCTGTCCCGAGATTCGGCCTCGGGCCGCCGGATCGGTCAGTCGGAAAGGCCGTTGGCGTGACACCGGCGCCGTCCGTCGGTCCCGGCGGCGCAGCGGCGACCTCCGGGGCAGCCCCGGGAGCATCGCCGCTTCAGAGCGGCGGGAGGTATTCCGGGCCGAAGATCGTGAAGGGGACGCGGGAGAGGTAGGGCGGCCGGATGTCGGTCATCTCCACATGGCCGAAATGGTGCATCAGCACATCGAGCGCGAAGCGCGCCTGCTGCTCGGGGTTCTGGTCGATCACCATCGTCATGACCCCCGACCGGAGCATCGGGCGCGTGAACCGCGTCAGCTCGTGGCCGATGAAGATCGGCGGCCACCGCCGGCCGGCGGCATCGGCCAAGACCCCCGCGACCGCCCGGTTCGCGGCGCCGGCGTTGTAGATCGCGACGGTCTCCGGGTTCCGCGCCAGCGCCGCGCGCAACCGCCGCTCGGAAAGGTCGTTGTCGTCCCCGCCCTCCACGATCTCGATGGTGAAGCGCCCCGGCTGCCGCTCGAGCGAGACGACCAGCCCGCGGACCCGCGCCTCGTGCGACTGGAAGGAGAAATGGTTGCAGAGCACCAGGAGATGCCCGCCGCCCGCCACCATGCGGCCGATCAGGAAGGCCGCCGTCCGGCCGGCGGCGGCATTGTCGATCCCCGAATAGGCGAGCCGCGCCGAGCGCGGGATGTCCGAGATCATCGTCACCACCGCCTTGCCGGAGGCCTCGGCCCGGCCGATCGCCGCCTCGATCGCGGGATGTGACTGGGCGTAGAGCACGATGCCGTCGCCCTGCGACCGGTCGATATGCTCGGCCATCAGCTCGGGATCGTCGGTCTTCAGCCGGGTGCGCTGGATGATGACCGAGCGGTCGACCCGCTGCGCGAGCTTGGCGAATTCCGCGCCCATGCGCTCGATCAGCGGCAGCTCCGGCCGCGCCAGCAGGATCTCGACCCGGAGCATGCGCCGGTAGCGCGCCGGCAGCACGCGCCGGAGATCGAGCGTGCGGGCCGCCGCCAGCACCCGCTCGGCCATCTCGACGCTGACATTGCCCCGCTCGTTCAGGACCCGGTCGACGGTGGCGGTGCCCACGCCCGCCTCCCGCGCGATGTCCCTGAGCGTTGCGCGCTTCTCCGACACGGCGACGCCCGGCCTCCTCCCCGTCCGCTCCCCCGCAGGGAGGCTACGCCAGCCCCGCCCCGCGGCCAATAGCCCTGATTGCTTTCCATCAGGACGCCGGGGGCGGCGAAGGGGCAGCCGGTCTATGCTGTCGCGCGGAACCCACCGGCCCGAAGGGCCGATCCGAGGGAGGATGCATGTCTGAGAGCGGTATCGCCATCATCGGCGCCGGCATGATCGGCGCGGCGCATGCGGCCGGCTATCGCCACCATCTCGCGCGGTTCCCGGGCCTCGGCGCCAGCCTGGAGACAATCTGCGACGCCAATGCCGCCCAGGCGGAGAAGCTCGCCGCGACCTATGGCTTCGCGCGCACTGCGGGCGACTGGCGGGAGGTCCTCGCCGATCCCGCGATCGGCATCGTCTCGGTCTGCCTGCCGAACTTCCTGCACACCGAGGTCACCCGGGCGGCCCTCGCCGCCGGCAAGCACGTGCTCTGCGAGAAGCCGCTGGCGCTCCGTGCCGCGGAGGCGCGCGAGACCTGGCGCCTCGCGCGGCAGGCCAGGGGCAACTCCGGCACCGTCTTCAACTACCGCCGCATCCCGGCGGTCGCCGACATCCGCCGCCGGGTCGCCGCGGGCGAGCTCGGCGATCCGGTGCAGATCCTGATCCAGTACCAGTGCGACTACGCCGCCGATCCGCTGCTGCCACATTCCTGGCGCTACGAGTTCGACCGCGCCGGCCCCGGCGCCCTGCTCGACCTCGGCACCCATGCGGTCGATCTCGCGCGCTTCATCATGGGCGACGTCGCCCAGGTGATCGGCGCCGCCGCGACCATCTCGATCCCCGAGCGCTTCCTGCCGCTCGGCACCACCAGCGGCCACGGCCATGTCGCGCTCTCCGACGAGAAGGCCAGGGTCGACAACGACGACGTCATGTCGGCGCTGCTGCGCTTCGCCAGTGGCGCGCAGGGCTTCATGACCGCCTCGCGCGTCGCGGTCGGCACCGGCAACCGGTTCCAGGTCGAGGTCTACGGCACGAAGGGCACCGCCCGCTTCAGCAACGAGACGCCGTCGCATTTCGATCTCGCGATCCTCGGCGAGGCGGGCCCCGCCCCCTTCCAGCGCATGCTGAACCGGCCGGGCTCGCCTTATGTCGGCGCGCTCGCCGCCGTGCCGCATGATCTCGTGCCGATCGGCTATGCCGAGAGCTTCGGCTTCATGATCCACGAATTCCTGAGCGCCATTGCCGAGGGGCGGCCCTTCGAGAACGGCTCCATCGAGGACGGCTATCGCGCGGCGCAGGTGCTCGACGCGATCCAGGCCGCCTCCGAGACCGGCGCGCCGGTCGCGGTCGACTGGGAGAACTGAGCGATGAAGATCGGTCTCAATACCGACAGCCTCGGGAGCCTGAGCCTCGAGGAGACGCTCGACCTCGCCGCCGGGCTCGGCCTCGACGCCGTCGAATTCGGCCTCGGTGGCTGGTCCTCGGCGCCGCATGTCTCGGTCGGCACGCTGCTCGCCGATGCCGCCGCCCGCGACCGCCTCGCGGGCCTGCTGCGCGACCGCGGCCTCACGATTTCGGCGCTCAACGCCTCGGGCAATCCGCTGCATCCCGGCGCCATCGGCCCGACCGACACGAAGCTCGCCCATGACGCCATTGCGGTCGCGAAGCTGATGGGCGTCGGCCGCGTCGTCATGATGTCGGGCCTGCCCGGCGGCGGGCCGGAGGAGAAGATGCCGAACTGGATCACCTCCTCCTGGCCGCCCGAGGCGATGGAGATGCTCGAATGGCAATGGAGCGGAGCGGGTCATCCCTTCTGGAGGCACTCGCGCCTGAGGCGAGCGGGCCGGCATCCGCCTCTGCATCGAGAACCACGGCCGGCAATGCGTCTACAATCCCGACAGCTACTTCGCCTGCGCGAGGCCGCCGGCCCCTGCGGTCGGGATGAACTTCGATCCTCGCATCTGATCTGGATGGGCGGCGATCCGGTCTCGGCGATCCATGCGCTCGGGTCCGAGCACATCTACCATGTGCATGGCAAGGACACCCGCATCGAGCCCGAGGCGCGGGTCAACGGCACGCTCGACACCCGCGACGTCGTGCCGGTCCCGGCCGGACCTGGAACTTCGTGCCCTCGGCCACGGCCTCTCCGGCGCGGCTGGCTCGAGGTCGTCGGCGCGCTGCGCGACATCGGCTATGACGACGTCATCTCGATCGAGAACGAGGACTACACCCTCGACACCCGGACCGCGATTGCCGAGGCGTCGACACGCTGCGCTTCGCCATCGCCGAATCCGCCTGCCGCCGCGCTGAGGCGTAAGAACTCGGTCCGCCGGCATCGGAACCCGCCCGGCGCGCCGGCCCGCGGGGATGTCCTGCAGCGGGACATGGCGCATTCTATTGTTGTTGCTTATATTTCAGAATAGTCGATCTGACCGACGCCTGCCTCCCGTGGCGGCGGCGCATCTGCTTCGCGGATTTGGCGGTGACAATCCGCGCGCGCCTGCCTGGCCCGGCAGGCGCGAGCGGATTGCCCACGTCCGTCTCCTTCGGATGACGGACTCTCACTCAAATCGAGGGATCGGGAAGGGGGCAGGTCAGGCCGACGAACCGACGCGAGGCGATGCCTCGCTGTTGCCGGTTCGGGGGTGTCCCCGGACCGATCGATTCGCCCCGCGTTCGCGTCACGCGATCTCGGACAGCGCCACGCGCCGCTTCTCCGCGACCGACCGGACGCAGGCCTCGGCCAGTCGGAGCGCCTCCACCCCGTCCGCACCGCTCGGATCGGGCGCCCCGTCCCGGACGATGCAATCGACAAAGGACGCGATCTCAGCGGCATAGGAGGCGGTGTAGCGGTTCATGAAGAAGTTGAGCAGCGGCGGCCGGTGGTAGCCCTCCGCATCGCCCACCTCGATCGACACCGGCCGCTGGTTCTCGGCGGCAACCACGCCTTTCGAGCCGTGGACCTCGATCCGCTGGTCGTAGCCGTAGGTCGCCCGCCGCGAATTGCTGATCGCCGCCTGCTTGCCCGAAGCCGTCTCGAGGATCACCGTGACGCTGTCGAAATCCCCGAGCTTCCCGATCTCCGGCTCCACCAGGACCGAGGCATGCGCCGAGACCGAGACCGGGTCCTCCCCGAGCAGGAACCGCGCCATGTCGAGATCATGGATCGTCATGTCCCGGAAAATTCCGCCCGAGCGCGCCACATAGGCGAGGTCCGGCGCCGCCGGATCCCGGGAGGTGATCGTCACCATCTCGACCGCCCCGATCCGCCCCGCGTCGATGGCGTCGCGGACCGCCCGGAAATGCGGATCGAAGCGCCGGTTGAAGCCCAGCATCAGCTTCGCCCCCGCCGCCTCCGCCGCCGCGACGACCTCGTGCGCCCGGCCGACGTCGAGGTCGACCGGCTTCTCGCAGAAGACGTGCTTTCCGGCCCTCCCGAAGGTCTCGATCAGATCGGCATGGGTATCGGTCGGCGTGCAGATCAGCACCGCCGCGACATCCGGGTCGGCGGCGATCTCGCCCAGGTCGCGCGCGATGCAGCCCCATCTGTCCGCGAAGGCCGCCGCCGCCGCCGGCAGCGCGTCGGCGACGGCGACGAGCCGGGCGTCCGGGTTGCCGCGGATCGCGCCCGCATGGACATTGGCGATGCGCCCGGCCCCGATGATCGCGAAATTGATCGGCATGGTCACGCTCCCTCCACTGCAGCCCAGGCTCCCGTCCGGGCGGATTCGAAAATGGCATCGACCGCGGCCATGTTCGCCCGCGCATCGTCGAGCCCGTAGAACGGCACGGTCTCGCCGCGCACCGCGCGGGAGAAGTTGGTCACCTCCGCCTCGTACTGGTCGAGCGGCGCGAACTCCAGCGTCGTCAGGTCCGATTTCGCATGGTCCTGCGACAGGTCGATATGGATCAGATTCGGCTCGGTCCGCGAAGGCACATAGGCCTTCGGCAGGTCGATGCAGGCCCGCTCGCAGACGACCTGGAGACTCTGGGCCGAGGCCTGCGCCAGCGAGACCGCGAAGACCGCATGACGCCCCCGCCCGAAGTCGAGGATCACGCTCGAGAACATGTCGATCCCGCGCGCGTCGCGGTGGCATTCGGCGAGCGCCCGCAGCGGCTCGCGGCCGAAGACGAAGCGTGCGGCCATCGCCGTGTAGCACCCGAGATCGTAGATCGCGCCGCCGCCCCATTCAGGCCGCGTGCGGAAATCGTCCTCCCTGGTCATCATGAAGGAGAGCAGGCTCGACACCGTGCACACCTCCCCGTGCTCGCCGCCGGCGAGGCGGGCGCGCAGGGCCTGCCAGCGCGGCTGGTGGCGGACCATGAAGGCCTCGGCGATGCGAAGCCGTGGGTCGACCCCGTCGAACGCCACCAACTCCGCGCGGGTCAGCGCCACCGGCTTCTCGACCAGCACGTGCTTGCCCGCCTTCGCCGCCTTCCGCGCATATTCCACATGGAGATGGTTCGGGAGCGCGACATAGACGACCTCGACCGCCGGGTCGGCGAGCAATGCGTCATAGGAGCCATAGGCCTTCTCGACACTGCAGCGCCCGGCCATGGCCACTGCACGATCCCGGTCGCGCGCCGCGATGGCATGGGCCCGGGCGGCCGGGCTCTTGCCGAGCGCGGGCAGGACCGCGCCCTCGGCGATCCGGCCGGCCCCGAGGATGCCCCAGCGGACGGGATCGGGTTCGTTGGTCGGGCTCATGATTCACCTGCCTCGTTCGTCGGGAAGAAAGGGAGCGGCGGCGCCCCGGCGGACCGTCGCGACGGCTTTGCCCCGATGGCGGCGACCGCTGCTTCCCGGCCCCGAAGCGATGGCGGCATCCGGATGTCCTACCTGCGGTCGTTCCGGGCCGGGTTGGCGCGCCCGGGCCCGGCTTCGGGTGTCGATGGCTGCGTGTGCCGCTCTACCCTGCAACGTCACCGGCTCGAAGGCGATGGCGGTGCTGATGGATATGCATCAGCTGTCGAATGAGAGCCGAGCAGGTGGGGTGTCCACGCATGCCGATGTCCCTTGCCGTAGTCCCCCATCCCGCCCGGGCGACCCCGCCCTACCGACCGGCGGAATGGTCGCGTCGCCCTCGCCGTCCGGCGCGCGCCTCCGGGCGACCAGACCGGGCATCGCGCCACACCGCGGATCACGATGACGGGTAGAGGAGCGGGAGGGTCTCTCCGGGCAGCGTGACGCCGGGGACGTAGCGGGTATAGACGCGCAGCTCGCCGCGCGCGGCCCAGGGCGGCCGGTCCGTGACCCCGACCGCCTGGAGCAGGGTCTGGAGCGCCGCGAGGGCCTGTCCGGCGGGATCCTGGTCGATCGCGACATCCATCAGACCCCGGCGGAGAAATTCCACGTGATCGTCCGATATCTCGTGCCCGATCCAGTTGGGGCGCGGGCCGGAATGCTCCGCGAGGGCCTGGGCGATGCCCGGCGATCCCGCCCCGGAGTTGTAGATTCCGACGACCGGCGCCCCGTCGGCCGCGAGCGCCGCCCGCGTCCTGAGAAAACACCGCTCCGCATCGTCGTGGGTGCTGAGATCGACCGGATCGATGGCGAGGTGGGGAAAATCCGCCAGCGCCTCGCGGAAACCGTCATGCCGCTCCCGATGCGCGCGGATGGAGGTTCCGCCGCCGAACACGATGACCCGCCCCGGCACGCTGGTCAGCCGGCCCATCAGGTGGCTCGCCACCTTTCCCGCCTGGCGGTTGTCGATGCCGACATAGGCAAGCTCGGGCAGCTCGGTCACCACCGCCACCCCCTTCTCGCCCCGCGCCAGCGCCTCCGTCACCGCCGCGCAGATCTCCGGCAGATCCGGTGCGGCGAGGATGAAGCCGGCGCGGGGGTGGCGCGGGTTGCGCAGGGCGGCGGCTATGGCGGCGCCGTCGTTCTCGGGCAGGTAGCTGCGATGGACCACGACCCGCCGGTCCAGCATCGCGACACCGTCGCGCAGGCATGCCGAGAGACTGCGCAGGAAAGGCGTTTGGGTTCGAGGCAGGAAGATGTCCAGGCGGACGATCTCGTGATCGGTCTTGGGCAGGATCCGCGGCACGCCGAGCTGCTCGGCGGCTTCCAGAACCCGCAGCCGCGTCGCCTTGGCGACCGAATCGCGCTCGTTCAGGACCCGGTCGACGGTCGCTTCCGAGACCCCGGCCAGGGCGGCGATCTCGGCAAACCGGGGCCCGCGCTTGCGCCGCTTCGTCATCGCCACTCCCTCCCCCTCGATCGTGCGGCGATGGTAGGTCCTGCCGATAAATCATCAATACATTTGCTGCCCGGGGGCCGGTTCCGTGGCATTGATTTCCTGTCACCGCAGGGGAGGGCCAGCACACCGATCTCTCAGCCACGAAGTACAGCGATCCGTCATCGTCAGGATGACCGGGCAGGCTAGCCGAACTCCCGCGCCTTTTTTGTCGGCGTCGTCGGGACCGGACCAGCAGCCCAAAACAATCACCGAAGATCGTGAGAACAACACGAACCGCTGAGAAGCAGCGGCCGTGGAGGAAGAGGTTTGTTCTGTGCCCTGTCTTCGCGCGGGGACATCAAAACGACCCAATCAAAATGGAGGAGCGAAATATGACACATGGAGCCGCACCAGCACACGTGCCTTTGCCACCGGACACACCCGGCGCGCACAGCAGGCGCCTCGGCCTGATCGCCGTGGTGGCGACCTTCGGCGGCCTTCTCTTCGGCTACGACACCGGCGTCATCAACGGCGCGCTCGAGCCGATGAAGGCCGATCTCGGCCTGACCGCCGCGAAGGAGGGTTTCGTCGTCAGCATCCTGATCTTCGGCGCCGCGATCGGGGCGCTGATCGGGGGGAAACACGCCGACATTCACGGACGCCGCAAGAACATCCTGATCCTTGCCGTCATCTTCGGCATCGGCACCATCGGCTGCTCGCTGGCGCCGAACTGGCTCATCCTCGCGTTCTTCCGCTTCATTCTCGGACTGGCGGTCGGCGGGGCCTCGGCGACGGTGCCGATCTATCTGGCCGAAATCTCCCCCTACGAACAGCGCGGCAGCCTGGTGACGCGCAACGAGTTCATGATCGTTCTCGGCCAGTTCGCCGCCTTCGTCATCAACGCGATCATCTTCAACATCTGGGGTGAAAACGAATCGGTCTGGCGCTTCATGCTGATCGTCGCGGTGCTGCCGGCCTTCGCGCTCTTCTTCGGCATGCTGCGGATGCCGGAAAGCCCGCGCTGGCTGTCATCGCAGGGCAAGGACGCCGAAGCTCTGGCGGTCCTCAGGCAGGTCCGCTCGCCCGAGCGGGCCGAGGCGGAGATGGCCGAGGTCCGCGCCCTGGCGAAGGAGGAGAAAGAGGCGCAGATGGGCGGCTGGTCCGACCTGCGCGAACCCTGGATCATGCGGCTGATCATCATCGGAGCGGGACTCGGGATCTTCCAGCAGTTCACCGGCATCAACTCGATCATGTACTACGGCACGCAGCTTCTGCAGGAAGCCGGCTTCTCGAGCAATGGCGCGATCATCGCCAATACGCTCAACGGCCTATTCAGCGTGCTGGGCATCACCGTCGGCATGTTGATCATGAACAAGTTCGACCGGCGGACCCTGTTGCTGGGCGGTTTCGCGCTGACCACGTTCTTCCACATCCTGGTCGGACTGTCGGCGTTCCTGCTGCCGGACGGCATCGTCAAGGCCTATGTGATCATGCTCTTCGTGATCGGATTCGTCTTCTCGATGCAGGGCACGATCGGTCCGCTGGTCTGGCTGCTCCTGGCCGAGATCTTCCCGCTGAAGATCCGCAGCTTCGCGATGGGGACCTGCGTCTTCGTGCTCTGGATGGCCAATGCGCTGGTCGCCTTCGGCTTCCCGCCGCTCGTCGCCGCCTTCGGGATCGCGCCGACCTTCTTCATGTTCGCCGTGCTGGGCGTCGTCGCGCTGGTCTTCATCGCGACCATGGTGCCCGAGACCCGCGGCAAGACGCTGGAGGAGTTCGAGGACGAGATGCGGCAGAAGTACTCGAACGGAGGCCAGGGGCAGCTGAGCGCCGCCGAGTGAGGCCTCCCCTACCCTGCCTCTGATCCGAACGCAGATCGGGAAGCCGCGGCTTGTCTGCCGCGGCTTCCCTCTTTCCGCGGGGCATGTTCCTCGTCCCGAGGGATGCGGGTTGCGGCGCGTTCGGCGCCGAACGCCGCGCGGCGGCTCCCGCGAACCGGCAAGTTCCCGCGCCTATCCGGCAGCCATGTCCTCCATGCCGTAGAATCCGGGCCCCTGCCGGGCCAGCCAGACGGCCGCCTCCAGCGTCGCGCCGGCGAAGGCGCGGTGGTCGGTCACGCGGCTGATGATCTCGAGCCGCTGGCCCGGGCCGGCGAAGAAGACCGAGTTCTCGCCCGGCACGTCCCCGCCGCGCGCCGAGGAGAAGCCGATCGCGCCCCGCCGGCGCTTGCCGGTCTCGCCGTGCCGCGCCGTCACCATGGCGTCCGCCAGCGCGACCCCGCGGCCCGCGGCGGCATGCTCGGCGAGCTCGAGCGCGGTGCCGGACGGGGCGTCGATCTTGTCCCAGGGATGGAAGTCGAAGATCTCGATGTCGAACTCCTCGCCGAGCCGCCGCGCGGCGGTGCGGACCAGTTCGTACATCGCCAGGACCGACCGGCTCATGTTCGCCCCGAGCATGACCGGGATGGCGCGCCCCGCCTCGGCGAAGGCCTCGCGCTCGGCCTCGCCGAAGCCGGTGGTGCAGACGAGGAGCGGCGTCCGCCGCGCGACGGCCACGGGCAGGAGCGCCATCGTCGCCGAGGCGGCGCTGTAATCGACGACGACGTCCGAGGCATCGCAGAGCGCGCCGGGATCGTCCGTCACGACGAGGCCGAGGGGCCGGAGCCCGGCGAGCTCCCCCAGGTCCCGGCCGACGGCCGGCGCGTCGGGCCGCTCGCACCCCCCTGCGAGGGTGCAGAGCGGGCTCTCGCCGATCGCCCGAATGAGCGTGGTGCCCATATGGCCCCCCGCGCCGAACAACCCGATCCCGGTCATCTGTCATGCCCCCCGGTGGCCCGACCCTGCACCATTCTGCAGCAAGGGCCGTCTCCGTCAAAGCGGATCCGAATTCTCGACGACCCCGGCAATCCGCGGTGCCCGGCGCGGGCGTGCGCTCGCCAATGCCCAGCCGATAATGGAGACCGCGCCAAGCCAGACGAAAAGCCCCCCGGCTCCGGAGACCACGGCGACGATGGCGCCCGGGGCGAGGGACGCCGCCCAGGCCGCGCCGGCATGGCGCCGTCGCGGTGCGGGCAGGTGGAACACGCGCCGGCGCTTCGGATCGGTGGAGGCGAGATGGCTCAAAGCGGCGGTGCTGATCGCCGTCGCGGCGAGGACCACGGGAAGCATCATTCCGCCGCTTCCAGGGCGAGGCGGCCGGCCCTGCGGCGGCGCCGGAGGAACCAGATGCCGGCGAGGAGGAGCAGTATGTCGACGGTCAGCACGTCGGGCTGGCGGTGAAGGATCGCATCGGCCCAGGACATGCCGCCGGCTGCCAGGCGCAGGATCGGCAGGCCGAGGCAGGCGATGCCGAGAAGACGCCGGTATCGGGGCAGGAGCGATCTGCGGTTAGGGGCGACGACACCGACGATAGTGGCGGCGGCCGCGCCGGCGACGAAACTCCACGGTGTCCAGACAAATGGATTCGCGGCCGGCGCGGACAGGAGGAAGCCCCAGGCCGCGGCCAGCATCGCCAGCGGCAGACCCCAGGCGACGATGTCGACCGACCGGGCGAAGCCGTCCCAGATGGCGGCGCCGGCGCGGCGGCGGGTCCAGAGGTGTAGGCCCGAGAGCGTCACGACGCAGAGCGCCACCCCGAGCGCACCCCAGACGGTGCGCGAGGCAATGCCGGCGAAATGGCCGAAATGCAGGGGATACATCAGTCCGTAGAGGGTGCCCCCGACCGATGGCGCCGCACCGACCTGTGGCTGCCGGCCGAGGAAGGTGCCGGCCGCACCGTCGTAGAGGTTCGTGACATAGAGCACGCCGCCAGCCGCGGGGTCGTGCCAGACATGCACTCTCGCGTCGGCGCGGCCGAAGCGCGCGACCTCGACGAAGGTGACGGGTCCCGGCGCCTGGGCCCTCGAATCGGCGAGGATCGCATCGAGATCCGCGAGCGGCGCGGGGGTCGCGTCTTCGGCGAACGGCGGCTCGAAGAGCGCGGCGGACATCGCCTCGTCGTCGCCGCCGAAGGCGATCGAGGCGAGCAGCGGGAAGCCGACGGTGCTGGCGAAACTCAGGAACGAGCCGGTGAAGGCCAGCACGAAGGCGAAAGGCAGGCTCCAGCTCGCCGCCAGCACATGCCGATCCCGGGCTGAAACCAGCCGCCCGCCGGGGCGCTCGGCGACGAAGAGGTCGCGCAGCAGGTGCCGGTGCATGAGCAGCCCCGAGATTACGGCCGCCATCATCGCGAGCCCCAGGATGCCGGTGACGATGAGGCCCCAGGGGGTCGGCATGTAGAGTTGGACGTGCAGATCGACGAGAAACCGCCGGAGCGCGCTGCCGTCCCAGGCCGCGGGCTGGTCCCAGATGAAGCCCTCGTTGCGTTCGAGAAACTCGCCCGAGGTGGCATCGAGGCGCAGGATGGTGCCGAGGTCGTCCGGCGCCCCGGTCCCGGGGTTCTCGGCATGAGTGTGGAAGAAGGCGTAGATGTCCCGCCCCTCGCCCGTCCAGATGGCTATGTCGTCGAGGTGGGCAGGATCGACCTGGGTCGCCGCGGCCCGGATCCGAGCGTCGATCGGCACTTCCAGCGGGTCGGCCGCGCGGATGCCGCCGGCCGACCAGCGGCCGATCTCTCCGCCGAAGACCGCCGCCGTCCCGGTCGCGATCACCGTGTAGAGCAGCAGTCCCAGGGTGATCCCCGACCATCCGTGAATGGCGGTCAGCCGCCGCAGTTGCGCCTGTGAGAGCCTGCTCATCGCGTCACCCCATCGCCACGGCCACAAGGAGCGCCTGCCCGAGCGTCAGGCCCGCGAGCATCGCGGCACAGCGCGGGAGCTCCGGCTCGAGACAGGCATAGAAGAACGGAACCGCCCAGAGCAGCGGCGTCAGCACGACCGCCAGCACGATATCGTCGACGCCGCCGGCTCCGGCCGGCAGCCAGAGCGGCATTGCCGCCATGGTCGCAAGCGATGCGAGCAAGGCGGCCGGACCGGCGAGAAACCATCGCGCCGCGCGCGGATATGCGACGATGACGCCGCCGAGCGCGCCTCCGATCCGCCGGGCCGCGACGAATGCGCCAGTGTGGCGAGCGGTCATCGCACGTCGAACCGGACGGGAGCTGTGATGCTGCGCGGGGCGCCGGCAGGCGGCGCCGGCACGGGCGAGGCACGGCGGATGAGTGCCAGCACCGCCTCGTCGAGCTCGGCATGGCCGGAGGAGCGCACGAGTTGGGCCGATTGCACGATGCCGCGATCGTCGATCAGGAACCGCACGAGCACGACGCCCTCCTCCCGGCGGCGGCGCGCGCCCGGCGGGTATCGCTTGAGCCGCTCAAGATGTCCCATCAGCTGCGCCTGCCATTTCGCCGGCGACACGCCACGGTTGCCGGAGGCGGGGCGCGGGGCGGCCGCTGCTTCGGCCTGATCGGTCCGGACCTGGGCCCGCGCAGCGGCACGGGACGGTTGCGCCGGGCGGGGCTGCTCGGCCTCTTCGACCTCCTGATTCTTCGGCGCCGCGACGACGCGCAGGTCCTTCGGGCGCGAGAGCGGGCGAGCCTCGGCCGGCGACGCTTCGGGCAGCGCCACCTCCGGCTGAACCTCGGGCCGTGCCTCGGCCAACGGCCTCGGCAGTAGATCCGGCACTGGCGACAGGTTCGCCGGCGCATCGGGTGCCGCGGCCTCGGCGGCCAAGGGAGGCGGGACAGGCGCCGCCATGCTGTCCGGAGCATCCACATTCACCTCGGGCGCGTCCATCAGGTCCGGAGCGATCCGCTCGTCCGCGGCCTGCGGCGCCACCGGCATCGGCACGAGATCGATGGAGATCGCCGGGGGCGCGGACAACTCCGGCAGGGGCGCCGCCGGCTGCCGGAGCGCCAGGAGCGCCGCCGCGATATGGGCGGCCATTGCTATGCCCGCCGCCGCCAGCCAGAGCGCCGCCTGTCCCGTGCCCGGCCGGTCCGGCTCCAGGAGCATGGCATGCGCGACGCTCACGGCCGGCCCGGTCCTGCCGAGGTGCCGTTCTCCAGGGCGACCAGCGCCACCTTCAGGTATCCCGCGGCGCGCATGAGGTCCATGACCTCCATCAAGGCACCATAGGGAACGCTCGAATCCGCCCGCAGGAAGATCCGCGTCTCCTTGTCGCCCTCCGCGGCCTGGGCCAGCGCCGCGCCCAGAGCCTCGCGCCCGACCACCTCTTCGCCCAGGGTGAGGCCGAGGTCGCCCCCGACGGTCAGGTAGACCGGATCCGGGGGCCGCGGCGCGGGGGCGGCGGTGGACCCTGGCAGGTCGACCGCCACGTCGACCGTCGCCAGGGGTGCGGCGATCATGAAGACGATGAGAAGCACCAGCATCACGTCGATGAACGGCGTGACGTTGATCTCATGGGCTTCCTCGAAGCCACCTTCCGCGTTCCTCGGGCCCAGGCTTCCGGCCATCCCCGCTACTCCGCCGCACGCGCGATCACGGCCGGAACCAGGCGCCGGTGATCGAGATCGCGGCTGGCCAGCCGTTCGACTGCGGCGGCGGCATCGGCGAGCCGCGCCCGATAACCGGCGATCCAGCGCGCGAAGGCGTTGTAGATGACGACCGCGGGAATTGCGGCGACGAGCCCGAGCGCTGTCGCGAGCAGCGCCTCGGCGATCCCGGGCGCCACCACCGCGAGATTGGTGGTCTGCGCCTCGGAAATGCCAATGAAGCTGTTCATGATCCCCCAGACGGTGCCGAAGAGCCCCACGAACGGCGCCGTGGCGCCGATGGTCGCAAGCATTCCGACCCCGAGGTTGAGCCGGCGGACGGCCTGCGCCTCGATGCGGGCCAGATGCGAGGACACGCGGGCCAGAAAGCCGCCGCCCTCGCCGCGATACACTTCCGCGGGGGCGCTCGCCGCCTCGTGCCGGGCGGCCCGCAGCATCGCCACCAGTGGCCCGCGCCGGCCGGTCAGCGCCGAGTCCGCCTGTTCGAGACTGCCGGCGGCCAACAGGGTCGGCAGCGCCCGCATCAGCCGCGTGCTTGCCGCGAGGATCTCGAGGCTCTTGGCGAGCCAGATCGTCCAGGTGACGAGCGAGGCGAGCGCCAGGCCGATCAGCACCGCCTGCACGACCCGGTCGGCGGCCATGAACATCTCCCAGGGGGACAGGTCCTGCGGCATCGACAGCGCGGTCGACGGAACTGGACCCTGTGTCCGCGCAACGGGCTCCGATAGGGCTCCTTCGGGCACATGCGCCGCCGGTATGGTCGAGGGTGGTGGGGCGAGGGTCGGATCGCCTGCAGGCGCGCCGGCCGCCGTGTCAGCGGGAGCGGGCGCCAATTCGGGCCGCTCCGGGCCGCCGGCGCCTTCCTGGGCCATGACCGCGGCGCCCAGAATCAGGGCCAGCGCACATCCGGCCAGACACGCCCGCTCGAATGGGGCACAGGCTGCCCCGAGCTTCCGAATTCGCCTCACGTCCCCTCCAGGTCGGCCATCGTTTCTGCATTGTCGGCCGGCGGCGCGCCCCTTGCGCCCCCCGCTGTCTCCCGGCGCCCAAGGGGCCGTATACCTATCTTTTTTAGTCGGGATTGCGGAACGTGCCAAGTGGTGACCCTTCCGTTTCGCCGGCTACGGGACGAAATGGCGGAGCAGGTTCCTCGGCTCGGGGCACGACGCCGCAGAGCCCTTAAATCATTTGACTATTTTTGTCAGATATAATGCTCTTCCGATTACCAAGATCCGCTCCATCGGATAACGGCAGCGGCGCGGAAGATGTCACACCGCTAACCACGGGACGGACGCGCCAAAAATCCGGCCGCGGGGCAGGGAGCGATTCGCTTGCGCGCCTACGGTCGGTGGCGGGCTTACGGGTGAGGCGGAGCGCCTCCGGCGTCGCGACGGGCATGCAACTTGCCCTTTCTGGATTTCAATGGCTCCACGCCGAGACTCGCTCCGCCTCCTGCCCGACCGCGGTGCATGAGCTTACCGAACCCGATGGCTCCGCCATCGACCGCGAAATCAAACGGCTGAACGTCATTTCCGAAAAGGCTCGCCCTCGGGCAGCATGTAGCCGATCTCCGCGAGGAAGGCCTCGCGCCCGCCGCGCTCCTCGCGGCGCCAGGCATCGATCGCGGCCTGCAGTTCGTCGCGCCTGGCCAGAAGAGCGGCGTTCCACGACCCGAAATGCCGCACCAGCGCCGCGAGACCGATCCGGAAAGCCGCCGCATCCGCCCCGGTGCCGGGCAGGGTCTCGTTCTCGACGAAGGGGGGCGGCTCCGACGCGACAAAGAGATCGTTGCGGATGGCGGAAGGTATCTTTACTTCTGTGCGTCCGATGATGCTTCCTGCTCGGCAAGCATCCGTGCCTTCGGGAAAGGTCCGATCTTTGAGTGCAAGATCCAGTGCCCGGCAAACGGTCTGAGAGCTTCGCGCATCGGGCCGCGTGCGCGGGAGATCGCGCTGCCGCCTATTCGAATTGTCGCGATCGTGTCTACAACATTATAGATGATTGTAGACAACTGGACGCTACTGTGTCAACAGCTCGGCCGAGCCGAACCAGCCGCCGAACCGGGGGAAGCGGGGGCGTTGCCGGTTGAATGCGGGGTTCCGCCGGGATGCGCCGACGAATGATTTTTGCAACGCGCCGGTCCTCTGCCGGCACGAAAGGGGAGGGAATCTATGTCGTCCAACAATACCAAGGTGGCTGCAGATCGGCAGGCGGCGCTCGACTACCATGAGTATCCGAAGCCCGGGAAGCTCGAGATCCGGGCGACCAAGCCGATGGCCACCGGACGCGACCTCTCCCGGGCCTATTCGCCGGGCGTCGCCGAGGCCTGTCTCGAGATCGCGAAGGACCCGGACGATGCGCGGCGCTACACCGCCAAGGGCAACCTCGTCGCGGTGATCTCGAACGGCACCGCGGTGCTCGGCCTCGGCAATATCGGGGCGCAGGCCTCCAAGCCGGTGATGGAAGGCAAGGCGGTCCTCTTCAAGAAGTTCGCCGGCATCGACTGCTTCGACATCGAGGTGGACGAGAACGACCCCGAGCGTCTGGCCGATCTCGTCTGCCGGCTGGCGCCGACCTTCGGGGCGGTGAACCTCGAGGACATCAAGGCCCCGGACTGCTTCATCGTCGAGCGGATCTGCCGCGAGCGGATGTCGATCCCGGTCTTCCATGACGACCAGCACGGCACCGCGATCGTCGCCGCGGCGGCGGCGGTCAATGCGCTCCGGATCGCCGGCAAGCGCCTCGAGGACATCCGCATCGTCGCCCTCGGGGCGGGGGCGGCGGGCATCGCCTGCCTCAAGATGCTGATGGCGATGGGCGCGCGCGCCGAGAACATCCTGATGCTCGATTCGAAGGGCGTCATCCATGCCGAGCGGACCGGGCTGTCGCCGGAGAAGGCGGAGTTCGCCCGCGAGACCAAGCTCCGGACCATCGACGAGGCGCTGGAAGGCGCCGACCTGTTCCTCGGCGTCTCCGGCCCGGGCCTTCTGACCGGCGAGATGGTGGCGCGCATGGCCGAGGGGCCGATCATCTTCGCGCTCGCCAACCCGACGCCCGAGATCATGCCCGAGGAGGCGCGGGCCGCCTCGCCCAAGGCGCTGATCGCGACCGGGCGCTCGGATTATCCCAACCAGGTCAACAACGTCCTCTGCTTCCCGTTCATCTTCCGCGGCGCGCTCGACGTCGGCGCGACCGAGATCAACGAGGCGATGAAGATCGCCTGCGTCGAGGCGATCGCGGAGCTCGCCCGGGCCACCACCTCGGCCGAGGTGGGCGTGGCCTACCAGGGCGAGCGGCTGACCTTCGGGCCGGACTACCTGATCCCCAAGCCCTTCGACCCGCGCCTGCTGCCCACCGTCGCCACCGCCGTGGCGAAGGCGGCGATCGACTCGGGCGTGGCCACGCGCGAGCTCGACCTCGACGCCTACCGGCAGCGCCTGCAGACCCAGGTCTACCGCTCGGCGCTGATCATGCGGCCGGTCTTCGAGGCGGCGCGCCAGGTCCAACGCCGGATCGTCTTCGCCGAGGGCGAGGAGCCGCGGGTGCTGCGCGCCGCCCAAGCCATGCTGGAGGAGACCACGGACCGGCCGATCCTGATCGGCCGCCCCGAGGTGATCGAGATGCGGCTGGAGCGCGAGGGCATCACGCTGAGGCCCAACCAGGACTTCGAGCTGGTCAACCCCGAGAGCGACACCCGCTTCCGCGACTACTGGGGGAGCTACTTCGAGATCATGCGCCGCAAGGGCGTCACGCCCGACCAGGCCAAGTCGATCCTGCGCACCAACACCACCGCGATCGCCGCGGTGATGGTGCACCGGGGCGAGGCCGACAGCATGATCTGCGGAACCGTCGGCCCCTATGTCTGGCACCTGCGCCACGTCCGCGAGGTGCTCTCGACGGATGAGCTGCATCCGGTGGGCGCGCTCTCGCTCATCATCCTCGACAAGGGGCCGCTCTTCGTGGCGGATACCCACATCAACATCGAGCCGACCGGGCAGCAGCTCGCCGAGACCGTGATTGCTGCCGCCCGCCATGTCCGCCGGTTCGGGGTCGATCCGAAGGTGGCGGTCTGCTCGGGCTCGCAGTTCGGCAATCTCGACAGCCGGTCGGGGCGAGTCTCGCAGGAGGCGCTGGCCATTCTCGACGGCGCGGCGCGGGACTTCGAGTACGAGGGCGAGATGCACACCGATGCGGCGCTCGACCCCGAGTTGCGCGAGCGGCTCTTCCCGGGCGGACGCCTGACGGGTCGGGCCAACGTGCTGGTCTATACCAACACCGACGCGGCGGGCGCGGCGCGCAACCTGCTTAAGTCCGTCGCCGACGGCCTCGAGGTCGGTCCGATCCTGATGGGGATGGGCAACCGTGCCCATATCGTGACGCCCGGGGTAACCGTGCGGGGCCTGCTCAACATGGCCGCGCTCGCCGGAACCCCGGTCGCGAGCTACGGCTGAGGCCCGGGCCCGATCCAATGGGCCGGTCGGGACCGCTTTCCCGACCGGCCTCCGGGCCGCTCTGAGATGCTACGGTTGGTTGAGGAGAACATCAGTGCCGGCGGTGAAATTATCGGGTTGAGACGGACACTTGCCGCGATCTTCTCAAGTGTTGCGTCCACGGATCGACCGGCGACCGGCTGAGCCTCGGCGCGCCGGTCTGCGGAAGGCCCCCATGAGCGAGCATGCCCCGAACTGCGAGCAATCGATGGCCGATCTTGCTTTTACCCGGCTGGTCGCCAGGCTCTGGGACGGCGCGCTGACCGCCGGACAGTTCCTGTCCATGCCCCAACTCGTCGATCTGCTCGACCTGCCTCTCGCCGCCACGCGCGAGGCCGTCAAGCGCGCGGAAGCCCGCGAACTCATGTCCATCCTGCCGAAGCGCGGCGTGCAGGTGATGACGGCCAGTCCGGATGTCGTCCGCAACTGCCTGGATCTCCGCACGATCCTCGAGGAGCAGGGCGCCCAGCGGCTGATCGAAACCTCGGCAGATTTGCCCCTCGACACCCTGCGCGCCGATCATCAAGCAGTTCAGGCGGCGGCCCGGAGCGGCGTTCACCCGGATATGGCCCAACGCGCCATGGCAACCGGTCTCAGCCTCCATGATGTGCTCGCCACCGGTCTGGACAACCCGGTCGCGGCGGCGGTCTACCGGGCGAACCGCGACCGTCTGGCCGTGATCCGAAATGCCCGGCCGTTCCTGCCCGACCGGCTCGTCTCTGCCATGGAGGAGCACCTCGCCATAATCGACGCCTTGGCATGCCGCGACGCGGTCGCAGCCATCGATGCGATCCGCACCCACTACCGCAACACCCTCCGGTGGCGCGGCATTCTCATCTAGCCCTGGGCGGGTCGTGATTGAGGGAACTCTGCCGGAACGATCCGTCGACGGCTCGATGACCGGCCCGGGCGGGCCTATTGGAAGATCGAGGCGAAGTCCGGTTCCTGCTCGTCCTCGACTTCCAGGCGCAATGTTCCTTCCAGATGGATCAGGTGCTCCCGCATGAGGTGGCGGGCTTGCTCCGCATCACCCTCCGCCAGGGCATCGACGATCGACTGGTGCTCTTCGACCGGGCAGCTTGGCATCAGCCCGCCGCCATAGATGCTGACGATGAGGGAACATTGCGAGAGCACCGGCTCCAGGATGCTCAGGAATACCCGGCTGCCCGACTGGCGGGCCAGCGTGACATGGAACTCGCCGGCCATGCGTATGGCTTCGCGCCGCTGCCCCCTGTGCCGCGCTGCGACCTCGGACCGGACATGCGCGCGGAGCCTGCGGATGGTGGCCGGTTCCGGGTGGGCCGCGACCCGTTCGACCACGAGATCCTCGAGGCTTCGGCGGGCGTTGAAGATGTCGCGTGCATCGCTCCCGGTAGGCTTGA
The DNA here is from genome assembly GCA_020637615.1 of Rhodovulum sp. Lineage (GTDB taxonomy): Bacteria > Pseudomonadota > Alphaproteobacteria > Rhodobacterales > Rhodobacteraceae > Amaricoccus. The sequence continues at coordinate 8,376 of JACKKC010000006.1, read as the reverse complement.
TGACGAAGGCGCCCCGGTTCGGGATCAGGTCGACGAGCTTCTGGTGGGAAAGCGTTAGGAGGACGCGCCGGATCCGCGCCCGGCTGACCGAGAAGGCGGAGGCGAGCGCCTCCTCGCCGAGTTTCGTCCCCGGGCGAAGCCGCTGCTCGTAGATCGCCTTGATGATGTCGTTCAGGACCCGCTGCTCGATGGGGGGGAGGTGTTCGTCCGGCGACCGCGCCTCGCTCAATTCTACATGTGCGCCCACAGGTCAGCCACCCTTTCCGCCGACGTTCTCGGCCAATGCGAGGCTACTTCCCCGAGCGCATGCCGAGCGGCCATTCACAATCATCGTCTCTCGCGGTGTGGACAATAGCGATTGCCGGGATTCAGTCAAGAAACTGAGATTCGGGCGTTTTTTGCCCCCCCGCTCACATGGGCCGAGCCCTGGCTGTTAATTGTACACAAATAGAATTGACATTGTTCACGATTAAACCTAAAGGCCGAAGACCGAGGGAAGCGCGATGCCCTCGGCCAACAGGATCATGACCATCATTCGACCCCAACGGGAGGCGCCCATGGACGCAAGAGTCCGAACCGATAATTCCCTGTCCACAACGCTCGTCCTGTCGCGATCGGAGGTCGAGGGCCTGGTGACGATGGCCGAGGTTGTCGGCGAGGTGGAGACGGCCTTCGCCGACATCTCCAACGGCATCGCGGCACAGCCGGCGGCGGTCGCGATGTCGCTCGCCTCCAGCACGGCGGCTTTCCTGGCGATGCCGGCGCTGGCCGACCGTCAGGGCCTCGCCGTCATCAAGCTGCTCGCGGATATCCCCGACAATGCGGCGCGGGACCTCGCGGTGCAGCGTTCGGTGATCGCGCTGGTGTCGCAGGCGACCGGCGCACCTCTGGCGATCTTTCATGGGCAGATCCCGACCCGGATCCGGACGGCGGCGACAAGCGCCGTCGGCACGCGGCATCTTTCGCGCCCCGACAGCCGCGTGCTCGGCCTGGTCGGCGCCGGCGCTCTCGCCGTCGAGCATATCCGCTCGCATCTGGAAGTCCGGCCGATCGAGCGTGTGCTCGTCTGGTCGCGGACCACGGCCACCGTTTCCCGATTCATCGAGCGTATCGGCCGCGAGTTCCCGGGTCTTGCGGTGGAAGGTGCGCAATCCCCGCGCGAGGTGTTTGCGGGATCCGACATTGTCTGCACATTGACCCCGTCCCGCGAGCCTGTCGTCGAGGGCGCCTGGTTTAAGCCGGGCCTGCACGTCAACGCGGTCGGAGCGCCGCCGCGGCCAGATCACCGGGAGATCGACTCCGCCGGAATGGCCAGGGCCCGGATCGTCCTCGACAGTATCCCGATGGCCATGCACGATTCCGGCGACCTGCTGCTGGCCATCGCGGACGGCGCGATCACCAAGGAGCAGGCCATGACGGAGCTCGGCGACATCATCACGGGCAAGGCTCCGGGGCGGACCTCGCCGGACGACATCACGCTCTTCAATTCCGTCGGACTCGCCATTCAGGACCTGGCGATCTGCAACCTCATGCTGGAAAGGGCCCGCGAGAAGGGTGTCGGTCAGGAAATTGACCTGAGCGCCTGAGGGCCACGAACGACCACCTGTGGCGGTTCGCCTCCGGCGACCGCCAGCCTGCACCGAAATCGGAAACTCCAATCAATAGCTGTGAGTCCATCACAGCTACCTGGGACACTTTTACTTTTTGGGGGGAACAAGAATGGACAGAACCTTCTTCTGGCGCAAGGGGGACTGGGGGGGATACTTCGGCCTTCTGGCCAATAACCTGACCAATCTGCTGACGATGATCGGCCTGCTCCTTTTCGTGGTCGGATTCCCCGAGGACATCGTCTATGGGCGGATCGCACCGGCCTTCGGCCTCGCCGTCTTTTCGGCCAGCCTGGCCTACACGTATTTCGCCTATCGGCTGGTCAAGGCCACCGGTCGCAGCGACGTCACGGCGCTGCCGTCGGGCCCGAGCTCGCCCTCGATCTTCACGGTGACGTTCCTCGTCATCCTGCCCGTCTACCTGCAGACCCAGGATCCGGAATTCGCGATCCAGATCGCGCTGGTCTGGTGCGTGGTCGAAGCGGCGATCCTCGGCTTCGGCTCGCTCGTGGGCGAGACCATCCGGCGGACGATCCCGCGCACGGTGCTGCTCTCCTGCCTCGCCGGCCTGGGGCTACTGCTGCTGGCGATGAACCCGATGCTGCAGTCGTTCGAGGCTCCGACCGTCGCATTCGCCGTCCTGGCGCTGATCTTCATCAACTGGTTCGGCAAGAAGCCGATCCTGCCGAAGATCCCGACCGGCTTCCTGCTGCTGGCCACCGGCACGACCCTTGCCTGGGTCTTCGGCCTGCAGAGCCCGGCGGCCGTCGCGGCTTCGCTCAGCACCTTCGGCTTCAATCCGCCGTCGCTGCATGTGACGAGTTTCCTCCAGGGACTGCCGCATGCCCTGCCCTACCTCGCCTCGGCGGTTCCGCTCGGTCTGGCCAACTACGTCTTCGACCTCGAGAACATCGAGAGCGCGCATGCCGCGGGCGATCCCTACCCGACGCGTCAGGTCATGATGGCCAACGGCCTGTGCTCTGCGCTCGGCGCCATGTTCGGCAACCCGTTCCCGGTGACGGTCTATATCGGCCATGCCGGCTGGAAATCGATCGGCGCCGGCACCGGCTACACCCTCTTTACCGGGATCTCGATGCTGCTGGTAACGCTCTTCGGGCTCGGGGCCTTCCTGCTGGCGCTGATCCCGATGGTCGCTGTGGTTCCGATCCTCGTCTACATTGGCGTCGTGACCTGCAACCAGGTGGTCCGCGAATCTCCGAAGAACGAGGTGCCGGTGATCTTCATCACCATGTTCCCGTGGATCGCGAACTGGGCACTCACGTTGACCAACAATACGCTGGCCGCCGCTGGGACGGCCGCCAACACGATCGGCCTCGATACCCTCGCGCACAAGGGCGTCTACTATCAGGGGCTGTCGAACCTCGGAAACGGCGCGCCGTTGAGCAGCATGACCTGGGGATGCATCGCGATCTTCGCGATCACCGACCGCCCCATCCGCGGCGCGATCGCGGCCCTGGTCGGCGCGGTGCTGACATTCCTCGGCGTGATCCATGCCCATACCGTTGGAATCGCGCAGCCCCATGCCATGCCGATCCTCTATGGCTATTGCATGATCGCGGGGATCTTCGGGCTGAAGCACTATCTCAATCAGCGTGACGAGCGCCTGATGGCAACTGCCAGTCCCGTCGGGGAGTAGGATCGGCCGGGCACCGGCACCATTCGATCACGCAGCGGCGCGCGCTCTCCCTAAGGGGATCGGCCCGCGCCGCTGCTGCCGTTTTGGCCCCCAATTCTTAAGGGGCCGGAACGCCTCGACCATCGGCCCTCGCGGAGAGCGCGGCACCAATATGTTCATTGACAATCTCTAATCATATTGTGTACAATTCTTGTGTCGTTTGCGAACGATATCTTGCAGCCTCAGGGAGGGCAGACGAATGGGAAGATTTCTATCGAGCTTGTCGCGGCGCGGCTTCATGGGAAGCGTCGGGGTCGGAAGTCTCGCTTTGGGGGTCGGGGCGAGCATGGCGCGGCGGGCCGGCGCGGCCGAGCCCGTGGCGATGATCGACGTCAGTGTCGTCACCACCCCCGACGTCAGCGTGGAGGTGCTGCCGGACGCCTATTATCTGACTAACGTCCGTCTCGAGACCGGTTTTGTCGAAGAAACGAAGCCGTGGCTCGACGAGCCGGTCATCACCCACACCGATACCGAATTGAAGACGCTGCGCATCGCCGATGGCAAGATCGCCGAAATCTTCGACAATGCGGCGCCCATTCCGCCCGAGGCCGCGTCCTATGACGCGCAGGGCCAGGTGATGCTGCCGACCTTCCGCGACATGCACATCCATCTGGACAAGACCTTCTACGGCGGGCCCTGGGAGGCGACGCTGCCCACGGAACACGGCCGGGCGGATCGCGTCGCCCAGGAGCAGGAAATGCTGCTCAAGCTTCTGCCGACCGCCGAAGAGCGCACGGCCGCGATGATCCGGCTGATGCATTCCAAGGGCACGACGGTCTGCCGCAGCCATTGCAACGTCGATCCGGTCAGCAAGCTCGGCAATCTCGAGCATCTCAAGAACTCGTTCGCGCGCTTCCAGGACACGCTCCAGTCCGCCATCATAATCTTCCCGCAGCACGGCCTCCTGGCCTCGGACAGCGTCGGCCTGATGCGCGAAGCGCTGGAATCGGGCGGCGTCAGCTTCGTCGGCGGCGTCGATCCCTCCTCCTTCGACAATGCGATGGAAAAGTCGGTCGATACGACGGTCCAGCTCGCGATCGATTACAACGTCGGGATCGACATCCATATCCATGAGCCGCGCGAGACCGCCATTCCGGCGTTCAACCGCATCATGGACCACATGGAAGAGAACAAGCAGCTGCAAGGCAACGTGACCTTCAGCCACGCCTATTCGCTGGCGGAGCTCTCGCCCGAAGAACTCAGCGACATCGCCGCCCGCATGAAGGCGCTGGGGGTCGACTTCGCTGGCGGCGTTCCGATCGGCAAGGGTCAGATGCCGCTGCGCGAACTGCACGAGGCCGGCATCAACGTGATGAGCGGCACCGACAGCGTGATCGACTGGTGGGACTCCTTCGGCAATTGTGACATTCTGCAGAAGGCGAGCGAAATCGCCCGGATGCAGTATCGCAGCACGGAATTCGAGATCAGCCGCACGCTCGGTTATGCGACCGGCTTCGTCACGCCGCTCAACGACGCGGGCGAGCAGGTGTGGCCGAAGGCCGGCGATGAAGCGAGCTTCAACCTCCTGCCGGCCAGCTGCTCGGCCGAGGCGGTCGCGCGTTTGCCCGTCCGCAATGCCGTTTTCCACAAGGGCAAGCTCGGCTACGGCAGCCTTCCCAAGGCTGGGTGACCTCACGCTATCCCGAAGGCGCCCTTTGAGCTTTGTCAGGTTGACTGCGGGCGGTGCGAGACGCCCGCAAGCACCTTGGGACGTCAGCGATCTCATACCACGGTGCGAGCAGCTGCGCCCGGCCCATCCACGTTGCCTATCATTGCGAGAACACTCGGTCCCGATAGCGGTTCTCTGCCGCCGCCGGCAGTGAACCGTGCCGGGTTTGCCGGAGGCTCCCATTCCTGAGAAGGTCGGAGCACCATGAGCAAGACCCGGAACAAGTTCTCCCCCGAGATCGGCACCCGCGCAGTACGCCTCGTTCTCGACCATGAGGGGGAGCATTCCTCCCGATGGGTGGCGATCCAGGTAATCGCGCCGAAGATCGGCTGTTCGGCCCAGACATTGAACGAATGGATCAAGCGCGCTGAGATCGACAGCGGCCGTCGCGGCGGCATCCCCACCGAGTTGGCCGAGAAGATGAAGGCGCTCGAGCGAGAGAACCGGGAGCTGCGCCAGGCCAACGAGATTCTGCGCAAGGCCAGCGCCAATTTTGCCCAGGCGGAGCTCGACCGTCGGTCGAAGACATGATCGCGTTCAACGACGATCATCGGGGCGCGCACGGGGTCGAGCCGATCTGCAAGAACCTGCCGATCGCCCCGTCCACCTACTACGACCACCTGGCGAAGCGGGTGGACCCGGCGCGCCGATCGGACCGAGCCCGGCGAGATGAGGCGCTGTGGCCCGAGATCGAGCGCGTCTTCGACGCCAACTACAAGGTCTACGGCGTGCGCAAGGTCTGGCACCAGATGCGGCGCGAGGGCTTCGACGTTGCCCGCCGCACGGTGTCTCGGCTGATGAAGAGCAAGGGAATTCAGAGCATTATCCGTAGCAAGCCGCACCGGACGACGATCTCGGACAAGGCGGCGCCGTGTCCGCTGGACCGGGTGAACCGCCAGTTCCGCGTGCCCGCCCCGGACATGCTCTGGGTCAGCGATTTCACCTACGTGGCCACCTAGCCCTCTGGGGCTGTAATTTGTATCATTAACTTGATGTATATCGGGAGATGATGCGATGGTGGGGCGTTTGGCAGACGAGGTCGTTCTGAGTGAGGAGGAACGGGCCTTCCTCGAAGCACAGGTTCGGCGACACAAGGCGGCGCGGTCGCTCTCGGACCGGTGCAGGATGATCTTGCTCTGCGCGGAAGGGCTTCAAAGCAAGGAGGCTGGTGCGCGGCTCGGTGTGCATGAGCACACTGTTGGCAAATGGCGCAGGCGGTTTGTGAAGGAGCGGATCGAGGGTTTGACCGACGAATACCGGCCCGGTCGGCCACGCACCGTATCGGACGATCAGGTTGCTGCGGTAATCGAACGCACACTGAACAGCGCGCCGAAGGATGCCACCCATTGGTCGATCCGATCGATGGCCGCAGCAACGGGCCTGTCGCATACGACAATCCGGCGCATCTGGGCCGCCTTCGGCCTTCAGCCGCATCGGAGCGAGACGTTCAAACTCTCGACCGATCCGCTGTTCGTCGACAAGGTGCAGGACATCGTCGGCCTTTACATGTCGCCGCCGAACCGGGCTATCGTGCTGTGTGTAGATGAAAAATCGCAGATCCAGGCGCTGGACCGCGAACAGCCGGTGCTGCCGATGGCGTCGGGTGTCGCCGAACGCAGAACCCACACATACATTCGACACGGCACGACGTCGCTGTTTGCCGCGCTCGATATCGCCACGGGGGCAGTGATCGGGAAATGCTACAAACGGCATCGGGCGACCGGGTTCCTCGACTTCCTCAAGAAGATCGACGTTGCCATGCCGGACGGGCCGGAGGTGCATCTGGTGATGGACAACTATGCCACGCACAAAACGCCGCGCGTCAAGGCGTGGCTGGCGCGCCGCCCGCACTGGCACGTGCATTTCACGCCCACGTCGGCAAGCTGGATCAACCAAGTGGAGCGTTGGTTCGCTGAGTTGACACGCAAGCAACTGCAACGGGGTGTCCACCGGTCCACCGCCGAGCTAGAGGCCGACATTGCCGCCTTCATTGAGGCGCATAACGAGAAGCCCAAGCCATACCGATGGGTCAAATCAGCTGATGAGATCCTCGCATCCGTCAAGCGGTTCTGCCAGCGGACACAGCGAAACACATGTGCCGAACTTTAGATTCAGGTGACTAGAGCGGGTTCGTCTACGTCGCCTTCGTGGTGGACGCTTATGCCCGGCGGATCGTCGGCTGGCGCGTGAGCCGCACAGCCCATGCCGGCTTCGTTCTCGACGCGCTCGAGCAGGCCGTTCATCAACGCCGCCCGGCGCCGGCCTGGCGCATCATTCGGACCGCTGGTCCCAGTACCTGTCCATTCGCTACACAGAGCGGTTGGCGGAGTCGGGCATCGAGCCCTCGGTCGGCAGCGTCGGCGACAGCTACGACAACGCCCTCGCCGAAACGATCAACGGCCTCTTCAAGGCAGACGTCATCCATCGCCGCGGCCCATGGCGCAGTTTCGGTGCCGTCGAATTCGCCACGCTCGAATGGGTCGACTGGTTCAACGACCGCTGCCTCCTCGATCCGATCGGTAACATCCCGCCCGCCGAAGCAGAGGCCAATTTCTACGCAGCGCTGGAAACGCGCGATGAGGCCGCGCAGCCAATGATCACACGCCTCCGGCAAACCCGGCGCGGTTCATTCTGACTCCACGTGTGGATCTCTCTGATGCGCAAGGGCTGTGATCGGTCGGGGCATGAGATCGGTGCGGTCATGTGTCAGGCCTCGAAGGTGCGGCGCTGATGGCCGCGGGCCGGCATGGAGATGTGCTGACTCATTCCGGTAGATAGGACATAGGCTCGGGCCGCCTTCGTCTACAGGTCGAGATATCGAATGCTCGATCAATGATTTGCGCCGGCTTCCTCGCCACGATCTTCCCGGTGCCTTGCAGAACAAAAAAGTTCTGCAAAGTTCGCGATTAAGCCAGAAGTAGTGTTCCCAGACGAGAAACACTTCGCTGGCCACGGAATCGGCCAACTTCTGGCAGGAGAACCTGCTCCTTCCCCTTGGATGCCTTGACCGCCACCGCGCTCGCGGGGCCGCGCGGTCGTGCGATCCGAGGGGGGGGCGGAGCGATGGCGGACATGGCTAACCTTACGCTGACCCAAGTTTATCCGCAGCCCGGCTGGGAATACCAGCTGAACTGCTGCGGCAATCCGGACTGCGGGAACTATGGAGTCGAGCCGGACTTCCCCTTGGCGTCGCCCAAAGGAAGGAATGCGCCGCAGGAACGGGAGCGACTGGCGCGCATCTCGAACGCCTTCGCGGCCGGCCTCGGCAGCTACGAGAAGAAGGGCGGGGATGCGAGGGACTCGCGGACCTCGACAGTCTACGAATACCAGACGCAGCCGTTCGACTGGACCGACGGCAGGAAGCTGGTTTGCCAGCATGTGCTCGACGATGATGTCTGCGGGTT
>JACKKC010000059.1 GCA_020637615.1 Rhodovulum sp. | reverse complement strand
ACGCGCTGCTCGACCGCCGCCCGGCCGAGCTCTCCGGCGGCCAGCGCCAGCGCGTCGCCATCGGCCGCGCCATCGTGCGCACGCCGAAGCTCTTCCTCTTCGACGAGCCGCTCTCCAACCTCGACGCGGCGCTGCGCGTGCACACCCGGATCGAGATCGCGCGGCTGCATCGCGAACTGGCCGCGACGATGATCTACGTCACGCACGATCAGGTCGAGGCGATGACGCTCGCAGACCGGATCGTGGTTCTGAATGCCGGCCGCATCGAGCAGGTCGGCGCGCCGATGGAGCTCTACAACGACCCGGCCAACGTCTTCGTGGCGGGCTTCATCGGCTCGCCGCAGATGAATTTCCTCGAGGCCGCACCCCTGGGCGCGCCGGGCAAGACCCTCGGCGTGCGGCCCGAGCATCTCGCCATCGACCGCGAGGCGGGCGAGATCCCCGGCACCATCAGCCATGTGGAGCATCTGGGCGGCGAGACGAATGTCTATGTCCGCACCGAGCATCACGGGCTCCTGACCGTGCGCCGGTTCGGCGAGCATCAGTACAAGGTGGACGAGGCCGTGCATGTCACGCCCGAGGCGGCGCGGGCCTTCCATTTCGATGCGGCGGGCGTGCGCATGCGCGACACCGCCGCGGCTGCCTGACCCGGGGCAGGCGCGCGAGCGCCGGCGATTGCGCGCCCTCCCGCGAGCCGGTAGGCTGCGGCAGATCCGGCGGTAAAGTGACCTTGCGCACAATCCCGACAAAGCCTCTGTCCCTGATTCTGGCCGTGGCGCTCGCCACGGGCGCGGCCCCGGCCAGCCTGGAGGCCGCCACCGTGGTGGCCGCGGCGAACAATCTCCAGTCGGTGCTGCCGGAGCTCGCGGCGGCCTTCGAGGAAAGCGGCGAAAGCGAACTTCGGCTGGTCTTCGGCGCCTCGGGCAACTTGACGCGGCAGATCCGCGAGGGGGCGCCGTTCGAACTCTTCCTCTCGGCGGACCAAGACTATGTGGCGGTGCTGGCGGCCGAGGGGCTGACCCGCGACGAGGGCGTCGACTATGCCCGGGGCCGGCTGGTGCTCTTCGTGGCCGAGGGCTCGCCGCTCAAAGCAGACGGCAGCTTCGACGACCTCGCGGCGGCACTCGGGGACGGGCGACTCGCGCGCTTCGCCATCGCCAATCCCGAGCATGCGCCCTATGGCCGCGCCGCCGAGGAGGCGCTGCGGCACCGCGGCCTCTGGGAGGCGATCGGCCCGCATCTGGTCTTCGGCGAGAACGTCGCCCAGGCGGTGCAATTCGCGGCCTCGGGCAATGCGGACGGCGGGCTCGTGGCCCTGTCGCTGGTGCTGGCGCCGCAGGTCGCCGCGCGGGGGCAGTATGTGCCGGTCCCCGGCGACTGGTACACGCCGCTCGACCAGCGCATGGTGCTGCTCGCCGGCGCCGGCGCCGAGGCTGAGGCCTTCTACGACTTCCTTAAGACGCCGGAGGCCGCCGCCATATTCGCGCGGCACGGATTCGACACCGCCGGCGCGGCGCCCTGACGCGCGACGGCTCGCCCCATGGACTGGACAGCGCTCTGGCTTTCCTTCCGACTCGCCGGCCTGACGGTGCTGGCGCTGCTGCCGATCGGGCTGTTGCTCGGCCGCTGGCTCGCCTTCGGCGAGATGCGCGGCCGATCGGTCATCGAGGCGCTGATCCTGCTGCCGCTGGTGCTGCCGCCGACGGTGCTCGGCTACTACCTGCTGGTGGCCTTCGGCGCCGCCTCGCCGCTCGGGCAGGCCTGGCAGTCCGTCGCGGGGCAGCCGCTCGCCTTCAGCTTCGAGGGGCTCCTTCTCGCCTCGATCCTTTTCAACCTGCCCTTCGCGGTGCAGCCAACGCAGCGCGGCTTCGAGACCGTCGGCGCCGATCTGCGCGATGCGGCGGCCTGTTCCGGGCTTTCGGCCTGGCAGAGCTTCCTCCGCGTCGAGCTGCCGCTGGCCTGGCCGGGGGTGCTGACCGCGAGCGTGCTCTGCTTCGCGCATACGCTTGGCGAATTCGGCATCGTACTCATGGTCGGGGGCGCCATCCCGGGCGAGACCAAGACGATCGCCATCGCCATCTACGACCGAGTGCAGGCCTTCGACGATGCCGCGGCGGGGCGCATGGCCGCGGTGCTGCTGGTCCTTTCGCTCGCCACAATCGCGCTGACGCTGGCGCTGTCGCGGCATCTGGGACGGCGTCGGGCGTGACGGCTGCCGGCGGGCTTTCGGTGGAACTGCGCCAACCGGGGCCGATCCCGCTGGACGTCGCCTTCGACTGCGCGCCCGGCGAGCTTCTCGCGCTGGTCGGGCCCTCGGGGAGCGGCAAATCAACCATATTGCGCGCCATCGCCGGCACCTACCGGGCCGCGGGCGGGCGGATCGCGGTCGGCCCGGAGGTCTGGTTCGACGCCGCCGCCGGCATCGCGCTGCCGCCGCAGCGCCGGCGCGCGGGCATGGTCTTCCAGAGCTACGCGCTCTTCCCGCACATGAGCGCACTCGGCAACGTCATGACCGCGACGGGGCATCTGCCGCGGGCCGAACGCGAGGGGCGCGCGCGCGAGCTGCTCGCCCGCGTGCATCTCGCCGGGCTCGAGGCGCGACTGCCCTCGGCGCTCTCCGGCGGCCAGCAGCAGCGGGTCGCGGTAGCGCGCGCGCTCGCCCGGGCCCCGCAGGTGCTGTTGCTCGACGAGCCCTTCTCCGCGGTGGACAAGGCGACGCGGCAGCGGCTCTACCGCGAAGTCGCCGAATTGCGCCGCAGCCTCGAGATGCCGGTGGTGCTGGTGACCCACGATCTCGACGAAGCTGTCCTGCTCGCCGACCGGCTGACGGTCGTCTCGCGGGGCCGCAGCCTGCAGACCGGAACGCCGGAGACGGTCACCTCCCGGCCGGATTCGGCGGAGATCGCCCGGCTCGTGGATCTGCGCAACGTCTTCGAGGGCCGGGTCGGCGCGCATTCGGAGCAAGGGACGGCGATCGACTGGTCCGGCAAACTGCTCGAGGCGGGCCCCCTGCCCGGCCTCGCGCCCGGCACGCCGGTCAGCTGGGTGATCCCCGACGGCTTCGTCGTGCTCCACCGCCGCGACCGGCCCTCACGGGGCGAGCGCGAGAACCCGGTCGAGGGTCATGTGGAGACGCTGGTGCCGATCGGGCAGATGGCCTGGGTGAGCTTCCGGCCGAGCCATGACGGAACGCTGCCCCTGCAGTTCTCCGTGCCGCTGCACGTGGCGCGCCGCAACGGCCTCGCGCCCGACGCGGCGGCGACGGTTTCGCTCCTGACCGACGGGATCCACGTGATCGGCCCGCGGACCAAACCGGCATCCTGACCGCCTGCGCGGGCGTCCCGGAGGCTTGTGATGCGCATCCGGCTGTGGGACGACTCCAGGGTGCCGCTGCCCGGCAGCGGCCGCCGCTCAGGTTCGCGAGGTCATCATGCGCACCGTCTCGCCCGTTCTCGACGCGCCCGCGCCCGAAGCCCGCATCGTCAGCGTCGAATGCCGAGTGCTGCTCGCCCCCGACTACGATCCGCAATTCACTTCCTCGGCCCAGGACAGCCTGATCGTGGTGATCCGCAGCGACGACGGCACGCTCGGGATCGGGGAATGCGACGCCAATCCGTGGATCGCCAGGGCCTGCATCGAATCGCCGGGCACCCATACGATGGGGCAATGCATCCGCGAGATGCTGATCGGCCAAGACCCGTTCGATATCGGCGGGATCTGGCAGCGGGTCTATGTCGGGACTGCGATGAACGGTCGACGCGGCATGGTCATCCATGCCCTGAGCGCGGTCGAGATGGCGCTCTGGGATCTCTGCGGCAAGCTCACCGGCAAGCCGGTCCACGCGCTCCTGGGCGGCGCGGCCCGCGATCACATCGTGCCCTACGCCTCGCTGCAGCCGGGCGGGCACTCCTTCGCGGAGTACCGCGACGCGCTGGTCGCCTCCGCGCTCGACGCCAAGGCCCTCGGCTTCACCGCAATCAAGACCGAGGTCACGATGAACGGGCCCTACGCCCATGGCGGGATGCACGAATCCTATGACCGGCACACCGAGGTGGTGGCCGCGGTCCGCGACGCGATCGGACCCGAGACGACGCTGATGGTCGATGTCCAGTACCTCTGGGAGGATGCCGAGACCTGCCTGTCGGTGGTGAAGGACTGGGCGGCATTCGACATCTTCTTCCTCGAGACGCCGATCTGGTCGGACAGCCTCGCCGAGATCGCCAAGGTCTCGGAGCGGGCGCCGATGCGCGTCGCCTTCGGGGAATGGCTGGCCACGCGCTTCGAGTTCGAGGAGCTGATGGATCGCGGCCGGATTCAGGTGGCTCAGCCGGACGTCGGGCGCGTCGGCGGTATCGGCGAGGCGCGGATCGTCTGCGACATGGCGGCCGCGCGGGAGATGCTGATCGTCCCGCATTGCTGGAAGACGGGGATCTCGATCTCGGCGACCGCGCATCTCGCCTTCGTCACGCCCCATTGCCCGTTCATCGAATACCTCCCTCCGACGCTCGCAGTCGAGCGGCTGCGGCGCGAGCTAGCCCGGGAGGAGCTGCGCCTGGAGAACGGGCGGATTCCCCTGCCCGAGAAACCGGGGCTGGGTGTCGAGGTCGATTGGGAGGCCGTGCGCAAATACGCGGTGGCCTGAGGGCCGCGGGTCAAGGAAAGGAGCGGGGCATGACGGACAGGCGGTTGCAGGATCGGGTCGCGGTGGTGACGGGTGCTGCCCAGGGAATCGGCTTCGCGATCGCCGAGCGGCTGGCGCGGGAAGGCGCGCGGGTCGTCCTGGCTGACATAAAGGCGGAGGCAGCGGAAGAATCGGCCGCGCGGCTACGCGCGGCGGGCCTTGCCGCAGAGGGCCGGGTCGTGGATATCGCGAGCGACGCCTCGGTCGCGGAGCTGGCGCGCGCCGTCGAGGCCGGGCACGGGCGTTGCGACATCCTGGTGAACAATGCCGCGATCTCCGGCCGCGGCAGCATCAAGGAAATCAGCATGGCCCGCTACGCGGAGATGGTCGAGGTCAACCAGAACGGCGCAGTGCGCATGACGCTCGCCATGCTCGGATCGATGCTAAAGGCCGGCCCCGCGCGCAGGATCGTCAACATCGCCTCGATCATGGGCATCCGTGGCTGGCCGGATTCGATCGCCTATTCCACGGCCAAGGGGGCCATCGTCAATTTCACCCGCGCGCTGGCAGCCGATCTCGCACCGGACGGGGTGACGGTCAACGCGCTCTGTCCGGGCTTCGTCAATACGCCGATGTCGATCCAGCCGGACGGCTCGCACGAATACGATGCCGACTGGTTTCGCGACATCTACGTGAAATACGGGCGCATCCCGATGCGCCGGTGGGCTGAACCGGAGGATATCGCCGGGCCGGTCTATTTCCTATGTTCCGACGACGCGCGCTATGTCACGGGGCAGGTCCTTCTCGTGGACGGAGGCGCCTCGGCGACGTTCTGATCCGCGCGACGGTCCGGCCCCTCCCGGCACCACCATGGGCTCGGAGCCGCTCCACCGGATCTCGCGGGCAAGGCCAGTATGGATCGTCTTCCGCACATCCGCCAAACGGTCGGTCATAGGGGCAATTGCCATGATCCGACATCCGGATGGCCCGATCGCCCCACGAACACCGGACCCGGCAATGGTCACACGACCCAAGTCGCCCCAGCGAGCCGACGGCATGTTGGTCGCATTTGCCGAGTTCGGAGACTCGCGCGAGAAGGACCATTGCGGCGACCCCGCCAATGCCAGCGATCCTGCGAGGCAGACGTACGGCGGCTGTTGGCTCGGGACGGCAGGCTTCACCGGCGGCTGGCAGTCCGCGCGGATTTGTCTGGCACCAGATTTGCAAAGAAAATTCAGTGCCGGCACGAAGCAATTGTCCGGGGCCTGCATGATACGAGGTCCGGTTGAACGAATCGGACGACCGACCCAAACCGGCATTTGCAAGCCGGCCCCCTCGCGCCGATCCGAAGCGTTCGCTCCCACACTACACGACACTGTGCTGGCTGAGGGCGGCGGGATCGATTCTACTGGACGGGCCCGAGCAAGGAACCGTGCCATGCTGGATCGCGCCATCACCACTCTCACCTCGATTTTGCGCCCTCGTGTGAGCTTGAGCAACAGCCGATCAGAGACGCTCTGCCTGCTCGTCATCGGCATGTCAGCGCGCGTTCGGTCAATCTCAGCCACATCGCCAGCGAACGTCCCGGCGAGGCGCAGACCCGAGGCCTCGATATCGAAGACACACGCCTCACCGATCTGCGGAAACTCGACCGCATCCCTGCACTCGCGGCCCTCGCGCTCGCCTAGGCCGGGTGCACGGCCGCCGACATCCTCATCAACCGCACGCCCACAGAAGGCGGCATGGATACTCCGAAAAGTCCTGGCTCCGAACCGGCTTCGACCACACAAGAAAACGTCTCCGATCAGACCCACTCGAAGCAATCACCCCTTGGACAAGAATTGCTCAACATGCACCAGAAAGAAGGAGTGTCGTGTAGTGTGCGGGTCGGCC
>JACKKC010000058.1 GCA_020637615.1 Rhodovulum sp. | reverse complement strand
TCGCGCCCCGCGACACCGACATGCAGGCGGCATGGCTCGGCGAAGCCCTGCCGGCGGAGGTCCCGCTGCGCCGCGGCGACCTGGTGTTCTGGAACGGCCATGTGGGGATCATGCGCGATGCCGGGACGCTGCTCCACGCCAACGGGCACCACATGGCCGTCGCGGCCGAGCCCTTCCTGCCCGCCGCCGCCCGGATCGAGGCCGCGGGCGGCGGCCCGGTCACGATGCGGCGGCGGCTGCCGGCGCTGGCCGGGGCGTGACACGGCCGTTCTTCGTATCGTCGCCTGCTGGTCATACCTTGCATCGAATCCTTTCCGGCCGAAGGCTTCGGGAAGAGCAGGCGGGCCCCGTGCTGCCGGGTTGCGGCCCGCCAGAAAACGGAGCGCGTCTCATTCGAGCGCCGGGCGACTCGATCGGCCCGGGGGTCACGCCGAACCGGCGATGGCGAGGCATTGCCTCGCGCCGGTTCGTCGACCGTAGCGCGTGAGCGCGGAGGTCGAGGGGGGTAGGGCTGCACCGTCCGTTGGAAATCCGCGCGCGTCTGCCCGGCGGGCGCGCTTGTCGCGCCTGCCGGGGGCAGGCAGGCGCGTGCGGATTTGTCCTTGCCAAATCCGCGAAGTGAGGGCGGTGCCGCCGCATGGGACGGACACCTCTCCGAAGCGATCAGGCGGAGGCCGTCTCAGCCCTTCTTCAGCACCCGCCGCCCGAGCAGCTCGGCGATCTGCACCGCGTTGAGCGCGGCCCCCTTGCGCAGGTTGTCGGAAACCACCCAGAAGAGCAGGCCGTTGTCGACGGTCGGGTCCTGGCGGATGCGGCTGACATAGGTCGCGTATTCGCCGACACAGTCGATCGGCGTGATGTAGCCGCCCGGCTCGCGCTTGTCGACGACCAGCACGCCCGGGGCCTCGCGCAGGATCTCGCGCGCCTCCTCCTCGTCGAGGAAATCCTCGAACTCGACGCTGACCGCCTCGGAATGGCCGACGAAGACCGGGACGCGCACGCAGGTCGCCACCACCTTGATCGCGGGATCGACGATCTTCTTGGTCTCGGCGACCATCTTCCACTCCTCGCGGGTGAAGCCGTCCTCCATGAAGCTGTCGATATGCGGGATGACGTTGAAGGCGATCTGCTTGGGATAGACCTTCGGCTCGACCTCCTGGCCCGGCACGTAGATGCCCTTGGTCTGGTTCCAGAGCTCGTCCATCGCCTCCTTGCCGGTGCCCGAGACCGACTGGTAGGTGGCGACGACGACCCGCTTGATCCGCGCCCGGTCGTGCAGGGGCTTCAGCGCCACCACCATCTGCGCGGTGGAGCAGTTCGGATTGGCGATGATGTGCTTCCTGGCAAAGCCCTCGACCGCGTCGGGGTTCACCTCCGGCACGATCAGCGGCACCTCCGGGTCGTAGCGGTAGAGCGAGGAATTGTCGATCACCACGCAGCCGGCCTTCGCGGCGACGGGGGCGTATTTCTTGGTCGCATCCGAGCCGATGGCGAAGAAGGCGATGTCCCAGCCGGTGAAGTCGAAGCCCTCGAGATCCAGGGTCCGGAGGGTCTTCTCCCCAAAGGAGCATTCGGTCCCGAGGGACTTTCGCGAGGCCAGCGCCACGATCTCGTCGACGGGAAATTCCCGCTCGGCGAGGATGTTCAGCATTTCCCGGCCCACGTTCCCCGTGGCGCCGACGACCGCGACGCGATAGCCCATGGCTCTTCTCCAGATTGGCCGGGGCCGTTTGCCGCGTTTCGCGGCGATTGTAAACCGGCGCCCCGCCCGGAGATTCCGTTTACGTGCCACCGGGCGGGGGCGTAGGATGGAGGCTTTCGGTCAAGGCGTTCGAAATGGCCATGTATCACGCGGAAAATCGCGCCCTGCAGGACGCCTTCGGCTCCCGCGCCCTCGCCGACCGGCTGGAATCGCGGCTGCGCCGCGAGGCCTTCACCGAGGAGGACGCCGCCTTCGTCGCCTCCCTGCGCTTCTTCTTCCTCGCGACCGCGAGCGCCGAGGGGCGGCCGGATTGCTCGTTCAAGGGCGGCGACCCCGGCTTCGTGCGCGTGCTCGCGCCCGACCTGCTGGTCTTTCCCGACTACGACGGCAACGGCATGTTCAAGAGCCTCGGCAACATCCGCGCCAATCCGCATGTCGGCCTGCTCTTCATCGCCATGGAGGAGCGGCCGCGGCGGCTGCGCGTGAACGGCCGGGCCGAGGTCGCGCTCGACGACCCGCTCCTGCCGCAGTTCGAGGGCGCGCAGGCGCTGGTGCGGGTCACGCCGCTCGACATCTTCCCCAATTGCCCCCGCAACATCCCTCGCCTGCAGATGGTCGGGGAATCGCCCTATGTGCCGCGCTGCGGCCTCGACCGCGTGGAGCCGGCCTGGAAGGATTACGAGATCTTCGCCGATGTCGTGCCGCCGCGGCGCGCCTGACCGTCCCGCCCGCCGGCCCTAGAGATCCTTCACGAGCCGCAGCGCGTCGTAGATCGCCGCATGGGTGTTGCGCGCCGCCACCGCGTCACCGATGCGGAAGAGCTGGAACCGGCCCTCGGGATTGCGCAGCACCGCCTGCGGCCGGCCCGCCACCAGCGCCTCGTAATCCACCTCGCCGCGGTTCGACGACGACTCCTTGAGCTCGAAATAGACATCGTCGAGCGGCCGCGTGCCGTGGTTCACCACCACCTGGTCCACCCGCCGCTCGCGCGTCACGCCGCCGTAGTCGCTGCCGATGATGGCGAGGAGCTCGTTGCCGTCGCGCCGCACGCGCTCGAGGCGCCAGGTGACGGTGAAGGTGACGTCGCGCTTCTGGAGCTCGCGCATCGAGGGCGTCAGCGACATCGCCATGACCTCCGGCGCGAAGCTGCGGTCGCGGGTCATGATCTCCACCCGCGCGCCGGCGGCCGCGAGCTTCTCCGCCGCCTGCAGCGCCGCATAGTCGCCGGCATCGTCGTAGATCAGCACGTTCGAGCCCGGCTGCGCATCGCCCGAGAGGATGTCCCAGGCGGAGACGACGAGCCCGTCGCCCTCGGCGAGCACTTCGGTATGCGGCAGTCCGCCTGTGGCGACGATCACCACCTCCGGATCATCGGCCAGCACCGCCTCGCCATCGGCGAAGCTGTTGAAGCGGAAGGCGACGCCCAGCCGCTCGCATTCGGCGAAGCGCCATTGCACGACCTGGATCATCTCCTGGCGCCGGGGCGTCCGGGCCGTCAGCCGGATCTGCCCGCCCGGATCCTTCGCCGCCTCGTGCACGATCACCGCATGCCCGCGCAGCGCCGCGACCCGCGCCGCCTCGAGCCCCGCGGGGCCGGCGCCGACCACCACCACCCGCCGCGCCGCCGCGGCCTTCGGCACCGCATGGGGCATGGTGAGCTCGCGCCCCGTCGCCGGGTTGTGGATGCAGAAGGCCGCGCCGCCCTGATAGATGCGGTCGAGACAATAGTTCGCGCCCACGCAGGGCCGGATTCTTTCTTCCTCGCCCGCCAGGATCTTCGCCACGATATGCGGGTCGGCCATATGCGCGCGGGTCATGCCGACCATGTCGAGCTTGCCGCTGGCGATGGCGTGGCGCGCGGTGGCGACGTCCTGGATCTTGGCGGCGTGGAAGGTCGGGAAATCCGTCGCCGCCCGGATCTCGCCGGCGAAGTCGAGATGCGGCGCGCTGCGCATCCCCTGCACCGGGATCACGTCGGTCAGCCCGGCGTCGGTGTCGATATGGCCCCGCACCACGTTCAGGAAATCGACCAGGCCGCTGGCCTTGAGGCGGCGCGAGATCTCGAGCCCGTCTTCCTTCGTCAGCCCCCCGGGCAGGCCCTCGTCGCCGGAATAGCGGATGCCGACGATGAACTCGGGCCCGACCCGGTCGCGGATGGCCCTCAGCGTCTCGAAGGTGAAGCGCAGCCGGTCGTCGAGGCTGCCGCCATAGGGAGCGTCGAGGTCGTTGGTCAGCGGCGACCAGAACTGGTCCATCAGATGGCCGTAGGCCTCGAGCTCGATGCCGTCGAGGCCGGCGGCCTTCATGCGCTCGGCCGCATCGGCGTAGTTCCCGATGATCCGGGCGATGTCCCAGTCCTCGGCCTTCTTCGGAAACGCCCGATGCGCCGGCTCGCGCGCATGCCCGGCGGAGACCACGGGCAGCCAGTCGGCCTTGTCCCAGCGGGTGCGGCGGCCGAGATGGGTGAGCTGGATCATCACCGCGCAGCCGTGCCCGTGGCATTCGTCGACGAGCTCGCGCAGCCAGCCGACGACCTCGTCCTTCCAGGCGAGGATGTTGTTGAAGACCGGCGGGCTGTCGCGCGCCACCGAGGCCGAGCCCGCGGTCATCGTCAGGGCGAGGCCCGCCCGCGCCCGCTCGACGTGATAGGCCCGGTAGCGCGCCTTCGGCATGCCGTCCTCGGGATAGGCCGGCTCGTGGCTGGTGACCATCAGCCGGTTGCGGAGCGTCAGATGCTTCAGCTGGTAGGGTTGCAGGAGGGGATCGTCATGCATGGCCGTCTCCCTGTGGCTCGCCGCTGCCTTGCCAGAAATGTACACTCATGTCAACTTACCGTTCATCAATGACCATTTCTCTTGCGATCCGCCTGCCCCGCGGCTAGGCTGCTGCCATGGAAGCGCCGGCGCAGACCGAGGAGAAGACCACCGGCTGGCGCGGGTCGCGCGAGCTCTGGCTCGACGCCGCCTGCGACGCGCTCCTCGAAGGCGGCGTCGACGCTGTCAAGATCCAGCCCCTCGCCGCCCGCCTCGCCCTGTCGCGCACCAGCTTCTACTGGTTCTTCAGAGACCGCACCGAGCTCCTCGACGCCCTGCTCGAACGCTGGGAGGCGCGCAATACCGCGAGCCTCGTCGCCGGCTGCGAGGCCTATGCCGAGACCCTGACCGAGGCGGTGCTGAACCTGACCGCCGTCTTCCTCGAAGAGGCGGATTTCGCACCGCAGCTCGATTTCGCGATCCGCGGCTGGGCGCATCAATCCGAGGCGGTGACCGCCCGGGTGAACGCCGCCGACGACCGCCGCCTCGCGGCGATCCGCGCGATGTTCGCGCGCTTCGGCCTGCCGCCCGACGAGGCCGACGTGCGCGCCCGCACCGTCTATCTGGTGCAGATCGGCTATATCGCCATGCAGGTCCGCGAAACGCTGGCGACCCGCATGGGCCGCATCCCCGCCTATGTGAAGACCTTCGCCGGGCAGGCCCCCGCCGACCGCGAACTGGCACGGTTCTACGCCCGCTTCGGATACCGGCCCGGGTCCTGAGCCGGCATCCGGGTGAATCGACCGGTTCGGAGTGTCCTCCTGCCCGGTAGGGGCCGATCCCCTGCGGCCCGCGCCTTCGCGGAGCCCGACCAGGCCCGGCGGGCGTTCAGCTGCCCGAAGCGTCAGGGAAGAACAGCTGCTGGCCGTCGATCTTGAATGCCGCGATCGCCGCCTGCCCTTCGGTCGAGACCAGCCAGTCGATGAAGGCCTGGCCGGCTTCCGCCTTCACGGCGGGATGCTTCTCGGGATTGACCAGGATGACGCCATAGGGGTTGAAGAGCGCGGGATCGCCCTCGAAGACGATGTCGAGGTCCCCGCGGTTCTGGAAGCTGATCCAGGTGCCGCGGTCGGTCAGGCTGTAGGCGGGGATCTCGGCGGCGACGTTCAGCGTGGCGCCCATGCCGCTGCCGGTCTCGTGGTACCATTCCCCGCCCGGCGTCACGCCGGCGGCAGCCCAGAGCGCCTTTTCCGCCTGATGGGTTCCGGAATCGTCGCCGCGCGACGCGAAGGGCGCCCCGGCGGCGGCGACCGCGGCCAGCGCGGCGGGGGCGTTCCCCGCGGCACGGGCGCCGGCGGGATCCTCCTCGGGGCCGACGAGGACGAAGTCGTTGTACATCACGTCGAGGCGCTGGACGCCCCAGCCCTCGGCGACGAAGGTCTCTTCGGCGGGACGGGCATGGACGAAGACCACGTCCGCATCGCCGCGCCGCCCGGTTTCCAGCGCCTGGCCGGTGCCCTGCGCCACCACATGCACCTCGATCCCGGTCTTTTCGGTGAAGATCGGCAGGATATGCCCGAAGAGCCCGGAATTCTCCGTCGAGGTGGTCGATGCCACGGTGATGAAATCCGCGGCCGCGCCGGGAATGGCGGCGAACGCCAGCGCAGCGGCGCCGAAGAGAGCGCGGAATGTCTTCATGTCCTGTCAGGTCCTTCCTTGCTGCTCACCAGAGGAGATTTCCGGCGAGGAATGCACGCGCTTCTTCCGAGGCGGGTTCGCGGAAGAAGGATTCGGCAGGCCCGCTCTCCACGAGCCGGCCGCGATCGAGAAAGACGATGTCCTCGGCGAGCCGCCGCGCCTGGCCCAGGTCGTGGGTGGTCATGACAATGGTCATGCCCTCGCGGCTGAACTCCCCGATCATCGCCTCGATGCTGCGGGTGGCGCCGGGATCGAGCTGGGCGCAGGGCTCGTCGAGAAACAGCACTTCCGGGCGCAGCGACCAGGCGCGCGCCATCGCTAGCCGCTGCTGCTCGCCGCCCGAGAGCATCCGTGCCGGGCGGCCGGCCAGCGGCGCGAGTCCGAACCGCTCGATCGCCGCGGCACTGCGCGCCCGGCGCACGGGCCGCGACAGCCCCGCGAGCGCGAGCGCCGCCTCGAGATTGCCGCGGGTGGAGCGCCGCAGCATCACCGGCTTCTGGAACACCATCGCCTGACGGCGGGAGGCCAGCTCGGGAAACGCCCAGCGGAGATGACCCTCGGTGG
>JACKKC010000057.1 GCA_020637615.1 Rhodovulum sp. | reverse complement strand
TCCGCATGGGTGTGGTGGTCGAGCACGTCCGCCAGCACCAGCGCCGTGCCCTCGAGCCAGGGGATCCGGCGCAGGGTGGCGAGGTCGGGGCGCATGACGTAATCGCCGTAGCCCGCCGCCCAGCTGGTCGCGGCATAGCCGGGTACCGTCTCCATCTCGAGGTCGGTCGCGAGCAGGTAGTTGCAGCCGTGGGTCTCGCGATGGGCGCTCTGCAGGAAGAATTCCGCCTGGAAGCGCTTGCCCATCAGCCGGGCCTGCATGTCGACGAGCGCCACGATCACCGTGTCGATCGTGCCCTCGGCGACGGCCTCCTCCAGCTCCGGAAGCGTCAGTTTTCCCTGCATTCCCAGCCCCTCGAGGCATGTCGCGCCACGCCTGGCCCCTTCCGGACGCTAGCCACGCGCCCCCGTGCTGGCAACAGAATTCGGCCCCGCCTCGGGGCGCGGTGTCATGCGAGCGGTCTTCGCCATCGGCTTTCATCCCGGCCCGAGTCAGGTGCCCCCAGCCCGATCGACCCGCGGCGATCGGGCCGCGCCGGCCCTGCCGGGGGCCGGCGCGCTTCGCACGCCGTCCAGGGCCGACGCGTCCCGATCCTCAACCGACAGTAAGGCTGCACCCCCCTCGCCCTTCGGCTTGCGCCTCCGGGCGACCGGACCGGGCGACGCGCCATCGGCGCCTCGCCTTTTCGGTCCGGAGGCATGGGGTGCGGGCCGCGCGGGGCGCGGCCTTTTCGCTATCCAGAGACCGGTGTCGGGACCACTGGCTTCAAACAGGCGCGGCTGCTGCGATCAGAGGCAGACGCCGCTGATCACGACGCCGCCGTCGCCGCCGTCGTCGCAGGGCGTCAGCACCACCGGGGTCGCCGCGGGGCTCGGCGGCGGCGCGTCGCGGGCGGGCTCCTGCCCGCCGCATCCTGCAAGGAGCGCGGCCGAAGCCAGAAGGAGGACAGGCCCGATCCGCATGCGGTCTCTCCTTGTGGTTGCGACGACCGACCCTCGCAGATCGCTCCGGCTGAAATCAAGGCGAAACTGGCCCGCGATGCGTCAGGGCGTCGACGCCCATCAGCAGCGCCGCGGTGACGCTCGCGGTGACGAGGATCGCGACCATGCCCAGCACCAGGGCGGCGACCACCACGGCGCCGTCGCGCTCCACGAGACCGATCCCGGCGAGCAGCAGCGCGGTTGCCGGAAGGTAGGAACTCAGCGGGATCGGCGCGAAGAGCGCGATCGCCACGAGGAGCAGGAAGACCCCCAGGCCGCGCTCGGCCCGCGGCGTGAACATCGCGGCGTAGCGCGCCCGCACGATGCGCTCGATCGGACGGATCAGCGGCCCGAGCCAGAGCACCCGGCGCTGGAACCGCTTGCGGCTGATCCGGCGCCGCATCACCCAGTCCGGCAGCCAGACCTGCGGCAGCCCGAGCGCCATCTGCCCGGTCAGGAGGATCAGCGGGATCGCGGTGATCATGTTGGAGCCGATCGGCATCGGCAGCATGCTGATCAGCGCGAAGAGCACGATGCACCAGCCGAAGGAGCGGTCGCCGAGGCCGCGGATCAGTTCGCCCAGCGACATGTCGGGCCGGCGCTCGGGATCGCGGGCCGCGCGCACCAGCCGCCGCGAGAGCCCGCGCCGGATGGCATTGCCCAGGCGGATCATCGGCGTGGGCCCCGATTTCCCTCGATCACGATCCAGCCCCTACCTCCGCCCCGGCGAAGCACCCCTCCCGGCATTTGCCGGCGTCGCGGCCGCGAAGGCAAGCCCGGCCGGAGCGCCGCGCCCGAGGCTATTGCATTTGGGTTTCAACTTTCTCTCCGGCCCTCCCGCCCCAGGACGAGGGCAGCGCCCGGAGGGGCGTAGTGGCGGTTCCAGACGCGCCCGGACGGGTCGCCTCGCCGGGTGCAATTCCCCCGGGGACCGCGCCCCGGGCCGGCTCAGTTGGCGACCGGCGTCGCCGATGCGCCGAACATCACCGATGGCAGCCAGAGCACGATCTGGGGGAACTCGAAGACCAGCGCGACGGCGAGCACCTGGCAGAGCACGAAGGGCACCACGCCGCGATAGATGTCGAGCGTGGTGACCTCGGGCGGCGCCACCCCCTTGAGATAGAAGAGCGAGAAGCCCACGGGCGGCGTCAGGAACGAGGTCTGCAGGGTCACCGCGAAGAGCACCACGAACCAGACCAGCGGAAAGCCGAGCTCGGTGATCACCGGGGCGACCAGCGGCAGGATGATCAGCGAGATCTCCAGCCAGTCGAGGAAGAACCCGGCGATGAAGGCGATGCCGAGGATCACCAGCACGATGCCGTTCGGCCCGAAGGGGATCGAATGCAGCGAATGGGCGATGAACTCGTCGCCGCCGAGCTGGCGCAGCACCACCGCGAACATGGTGGCGCCGAGGAAGATGCCGAAGATGAAGGCGGTGGTGGTGGTGGTCTTGAGGCAGACGTCCTTGAGCGTCGCGAGGTCGAGCTTGCGGTTCGCCAGCGCCAGCAGCGTCGCGCCGAAGGCGCCGAGCCCGGAGGCCTCGGTCGGCGTGGCGATGCCGAAGAAGATCGAGCCGAGCACCGCGAGGATCAGCAGGAACGGCGGCAGTACCGCGAGCAGCGTGTCGAAGACCAGCCGCCCGGTGATCGGCTGCAGGTTGCCGGGCTTCGGCGCCACGCCCGAGAACCGCGCCGCGACCAGCACGAAGAGCACGTAGATCAGCCCGAGCAGCAGGCCGGGGATGAGCGCGCCGAAGAAGAGCTCGCCCACCGACATCGAAAGCTGGTCAGCCATGATGATCAGCATGATCGAGGGCGGGATGAGGATGCCGAGCGTGCCCGCCGAGGCCACCACGCCGCTGGCGAAGCCCTTGCCGTAGCGGTGCTCCATCATCACCGGCATGGAGAGCATCGCCAGCAGCACCACCGAAGCGCCGACGATGCCGGTGGAGGCGGCCAGCAGGATGCCGATCAGCACCACCGCCAGCGCCAGCCCGCCGCGGAACCGCCCGAAGAGCTGCACGAAATTGGTCATCAGCTTCTCGGTGACGCCGGAGCGCTCCAGCATCAGCCCCATGAAGACGAACATGGGCAAGGCGACGAGGATCCAGTTCGACATCTGCGCGTAGATGCGCTGGACGAAGATGCCCCAGATGCGGAAGTCGGTCAGGAAGAAGGTGTCCCAGCCCAGGACCTCCGAGCCGAAGACGCCGATGATCGAGTAGAGGATCGCGGTGCCGGCCAGCACCCAGGCCACCGGGAACCCGGTGAAGAGCAGGGCGATGAAGGTCAGCAGCATCGCGATGACGATGAATTCGTAGGTCTCGAGCATGGAGCTTTCCCGCGATGCTTGTTCCGGCCCGCGCCGGGCTCAGATGTCTTTCGGCGGCGGCGTGCCGAACAGGAACGAGGTCACCCGCAGCAGCCGCGAGAAGGCCGCGAGCCCGAGATAGGCGAAGGCCAGGATGATCACCGCCTTGATCGCCCAGCGGTTGGTGAGGCCGCCCGGGGCCGCGGAGACCTCGTTGAGCTCGTAGGCCCTGAGCACGAAGGGCCAGGCCTGGTAGATGATGATCACGCAGAGCGGCAGCACGATCAGCGCCAGGCCGAGGAACTCGATCCAGGCGCGCGTGCGTCGCCGGAAGCGCTCGGCGATGACGTCGACGCGCACATGGCCGTCCTGCTGCAGGGTGAAGCCGATCCCGAGCATGAAGCCGATGGCGTAGAGATGCCACTGCGCCTCTTCCATGGCGATGAAATTCGTGCCGAAGATGTAGCGCAGCGCCACGTTGACCACGATGAGCAGGATCAGGAGCACCCAGATCCAGTTGAAGACGGCGGCCAGCCCGGCGACGAAGCGGTCGATGGCGTCCGACAGCCGGGTATGGGGAAAGTCGAGCGCATGGCCCCGCGCCGCCGCGGATTCGACGGCTCCCACATCGATCTTGAAATCCGGCATGCCGCCCCCGCCGCTCGCTGGGTGGGACCGGCCCGCGACACGGGCCGGCCGGTGGTCCTCAGCAATCCCTGCGGATGCCGGTCACTGGGCCTCGTAGACGTTCTCGCGCAGCCAGTCGCGCGGGAGGTAGCCCTTCTCCTTCCACGGGGCGAGCTCCTCCTGGAAGGCCATCATCGAGGCATAGACCTTGCCGAACTGCGCGTCCTCGGCGGATTTGCGCTCCATCACCTTCTTGGTCGCGTCGTAGAAGGCCTTGAGCGTGGCGTCGTCGTACTGGCGGACCTGCACGCCCTCGGCCTCGAATTCCTTGAGCACCGCGCCCTGCAGCGCCTCGGCGCGGGCGATCGAATAGGTCATGCCCGCCATGCAGGCGCCTTCGAAGAGCGCCTTGGTCGGCTCCTCGAGCCCGTTCCAGACGTCGAGGTTGACGTAGAGGAACTGGTTCGTGGAGGGCTGGTGCCAGCCGGGCAGGTAGTAGTTCTTGGCCACCTGGAAGAAGCCGAGCTGCTTGTCGACGGTGGGCAGCGAGAATTCCGTGGCGTCGAGCACGCCGGTCTCCAGCGCCTGGTAGAGCTCGCCGCCCGGCAGCAGCGTCACCGACATGCCGAACTCGCCCATGATGTCGCCGCCGATGCCGGCCGCGCGGAACTTCATGCCCTTGAGGTCGTCGACCGAGGTGATCTCGTTCTTGAACCAGCCCGCCGCCTCGGGGCTGATGGTGCCGCAGGGGATCGGATAGACGTTGTAGGGCGCGAAGGTCTCGTTGAGCAGCTCGCGGCCGCCGTGGAAATACATCCAGGCCATGAAATCGGTCGATTCGAGCCCGAAGGGCGTCGCCCCGAAGAGCGCGGAGGCCGGCACCTGGCCGATCTCGTAGCCCATCCAGGAATAGCCCGCGTCGATCGCCCCGGTGGAGACGTTCTCGAAGATCGAGAGCGCCGGCACCACCGTGCCCGGCTCGGCGATCTGCAGGGTGATGTTGCCGTCGGACATCGCGCTCAGCTGCTCCGCCACGAAGGGCAGGGTGTCGCCCAGCGCGGTCAGGGTCGAGGCGAAGGAGATCGGCACCTGCCAGCGGATCTTCTCCTGGGCGCCGGCCACCCCCGGCAGGACCGCCGCCGCGGCGACGCCGGCGATGGCCGTGGCACCCAGAAACTTCGAAATCTTGGACATTTAACGTATTCTCCCTGTTGTTCTATAAGTCGTGCCGTCCAATAGAAGCCGAGGAATCCCGAGTCAACGCCCGCAACTCCGGGATCCGGCCGGCTTCCACGGCCTCCATGGCGCGGATACGGGTCGCCGCACCGCGCCGGGACGCAACACGCTACCATTTTTCTACTTTGCATCAACAACTAATACCGGCGTCGCCTTCCCGCGGACTGCCGGCGCGGTTCCGGGGCCGGGCCTCGGGAGGAGAAAGCCCCGCCCGGTCCGGCAGGGGAACTGCATCCGGCAACGCGATCCCCGTCCGCCCGAGTTCCGGCCGCGCCCAACGTCACCGTCCCGCCCGGCGGGCACCGCCGGCAGCGCCCGCCCCGCCCCGTCACGCCGAAGGCGTGCCGCCGGCGCGTCAGCCTTCGCGCTTCCAGGTCGGATGAAAGAGCCCGGCCGGCGAGAGCGTGAAGATCTCGCAGCCCGTCTCGGTCACGCCGATCGAATGCTCGAACTGCGCCGAGAGCGAGCGGTCCTTGGTGACCGCGGTCCAGTCGTCCTCGAGCACCTTGGTCTCGGGCCGCCCGAGGTTGATCATCGGCTCGATGGTGAAGAACATGCCCGGCTCCAGCACCGGCCCGGTTCCCCAGCGCCCGTAATGCAGCACGTTCGGCGGCGCATGGAACACCCGCCCGAGCCCGTGGCCGCAGAAGTCCCGCACCACCGAGCAGCGATGGGCCTCGGCGAAGCGCTGGATCGCGGCGCCGATGTCGCCGAAGGTATTGCCGGGCTGCACCTGCTCGATGCCCGCCATCAGCGCGTCATGGGTGATGTCGATCAGCCGCTCGGCCTTCCGGGCCGGCGGGCCGGCGACGTACATGCGGCTGGTGTCGCCGTACCAGCCGTCCACGATCACCGTGACGTCGATGTTGAGGATGTCCCCGGGCTTCAGCCGCTTCTCCGAGGGGATGCCGTGGCAGACCACGTGGTTGACCGAGATGCAGGTCGCGTGGCGGTAGCCCTTGTAGCCGATGGTCGCCGAGGTCGCGCCCGCCTCCTCGATCATCGCCTGGATGCGCGCGTCGAGCTCGGCCGTGCTCGCGCCCGGCTCCACATGCGGCGCGATCCGGTCGAGGATCTCGGCCGCGAGCCGGCCCGCCGCCGCCATCCCCGCGAAATCCTCGCGCTCGTGGATGCGGATGCCGTCC
Source organism: Rhodovulum sp. (assembly GCA_020637615.1). Lineage (GTDB taxonomy): Bacteria > Pseudomonadota > Alphaproteobacteria > Rhodobacterales > Rhodobacteraceae > Amaricoccus. The sequence continues at coordinate 513 of JACKKC010000057.1, read as the reverse complement.
TTGTTCAGGCGGCCTGGCAGGGATCTCTCGATGGCGGGTTCTCCGGGCATGATGCCGCCGATGTAGCCTCTGGGACGGGGCTTTGCAAACCCGCCGCCGCGCGAAATCACCGCCCGCCGGGCTGCGGCCCCGAAACCGGTACCGCCCGGTCGAGCCGTATGCCCGTCCGGGTGATCCGCGTTGCGTGGGCGATCGCCTCGACGCCGGCCTCCCGGGCGGCGGCGAAGGCGCGCGCATAGGCGGGGTCGAGATCGGCGGCGAGGCGGAAGGCGTCGCAATCGTCGCGCTGGATCACGTAGAGCATCACCGCGCGATTGCCGGCGGCAACCACCGCCGCCAGCTCCCGCAGATGCTTCGCGCCCCGCGCGGTCACGCAATCGGGAAATTCCGCCCAGGCGCCCTCGCGGCGCAGATGGACGTTCTTGACCTCCACATAGGCCGGGGGCCGGTCCGGCGCCGTCAGCAGGAAATCGACCCGGCTCCCGGTGCCGTAGCGCACCTCCGGGCGGACCG
>JACKKC010000056.1 GCA_020637615.1 Rhodovulum sp. | reverse complement strand
TTGGCGCGCGGCCCGTGCGAAACCGGTTGCCGCACCGCGGCAAGTTCGATTTGGGCGGGTCGAGTCGATCGGACGTAGGCCCCATGAAACATCGGGCAACGTCCTGGCACGCGCCCATAGCGCAGTTGGTTCGCCGCCCTGATCAGCCCCATCCATATGGCCCCACAACCGAGACGCGGCCGGTACGACCTCCGGACAGGGTCCGACCTGGCCGCGCTTCTCGGCTTCAGTGTGCAGGAAACACCGGTCGCATTGACCTGTACACTGCCGCGAGTCAGGCAGAGATCGATGCGCTCGCTCCGAATATCCGCGCGCCCGGCCTGATCCAAGACTCGCCGGTCTTCGCCGCAAGGTCGACATCGTCACCGGCAGCCATCGACACCCTGCCCTGCCCACCGCCATGAACATCGCCAGCATGCCACAAACCAGAAGGAAGAGCGCGTCGAGACGCAAGCCGGTCTCCGCCGCGCCAAGTCCGCCGGCCGGCGCAGGGCTCGCGGCCAGCGATGCCACGAGCCCGGCGGCACCCACAATGCGATGCCTTCCTTTCATCGGAGCATCCTCGTGTGTGCCGGGCTTTCGGATCACTCGGCCGCGACGGCCGGTGTGCTGGCTTCCACCGGAAGGCAGATCGTCTCGACCAGCCGGGACACCACGCGGTAGGGATCTGCGTTGGCGCCGGGACGGCGATCCTCCAGATAGCCGTGACCCTTGATCGCCACCGACTGCGGGATGCGGATCGACGCGCCGCGATGGGCCACGCCCGAGCGGAACATGTCGATGCTGCAGGTCTCGTGCAGGCCGGTGAGCCGCTCCGCGAGGCCGTGGCCGTAATGGGCGATGTGCTGGGCGTGACGCCGCGAGAGCGCCTCGACCGCGGCATCGATCGCGCGCCGGCCGGTTGCGGGGCGCCGCGTCGCTGCGGTCGAGAAATTGGTATGCATGCCCGCACCGTTCCAGTCGCCCGCTACCGGCTTGTTGGCGAAGGAGACGCGGTAGCCGAACCGCTCGCCCTCCTGGAGCAAGAGGAAGCGCGCCAGCCAGAGGTGATCGGCCATGGTCAGCGCATCTGCCGGCTCGTCCGCATTGCCGCGGGTACCGATCTGGAACTCCCACTGGCCCGGCATGACCTCGGCATTGATGCCGTAGATCGCCAGGCCGGCGGCGAGGCAGGCCTCGGCATGGGCATCGGCGAGAGCCCGTCCGAAGGCGAGGTCGGTGCCGACGCCGCAGTAATACGGACCCTGCGGCGCCGGATAGCCGTTGGTCGGGAAGCCGAGCGGGCGGTCGCATGCATAGATCGTGTACTCCTGCTCGAAGCCGGCCCAGGGATCCGCGTCGCCGGCGGCATCGAGGATCCGGTGCAACCTGGCGCGGTGGTTCGAGGCGTGCGGCGTCCCGTCCGGATTCTGCACCTCGCAGAGCACGAGGTAGCCGCGCCCGCTCCGCGGGTCGCTCGCAACCCGCACCGGCTGCAGCAGGCAGTCCGAATCGTCACCGGCCGCCTGGCCGGTCGAGGAGCCGTCGAATCCCCAGTCGGGGAAATCCTCGGGCGCCGGGCTCTCGGGCACGCGGACCACGCGGGCCTTAGAGCGGAGCTGCTGGGTGGGCTCGGAGCCGTCCAGCCAGATGTACTCGGCGAAACCGTTGGTGTTCATGATGATCTCCAGATTCTCGGGATGGATCGGGTGGTGGGATCGAGGCGCGTCCCGCCTCAGGAGAAGCGCCGCCGCTTCATCGCATTGATCTGCTCGCGGCTGAGGCCGATGTCCTCGAGCAGGTAGTCTGGCATCTCCCGAAGCCGGGTTTCGTCGCGCCGGCGGCGGCGGTCTCCGAGACCGGGGATTGCGTAGAGAAGGAACTTCATGGCTGTCTCCCTTGGTTGCATCCGCTCCGATGGAGCGGCGGTGGTGGACGTCGCGGCGGCCCCGGACGGGTGCCGCGGCGGCGGGGCGGACCATGCGGCACGCGCATGGTCCGCGGAGGCTCAGGCGGCAGCTGCCGCCTGGGCCGGGGTCGATGGTCGCCACTCGACGGTCACGCGGACCAGGAGCGAGGACAGCGCCACGAGGCCCATCAACAGGGCTCCGATATCGGCGGAGAGCGCGATCCAGGCGCCGACGGCGAGGTCGTGTCCGGCCCAGAAGCATCCGCCGGCCAGAAGCAGCACCCGCAGGCTCAGCTGGCTCGGCTGCATGCGCGCCAGAGCGATGAGAACGGTCGCCACCACGCTCAGCCCGGAGATCGGGCCCTGCCAGAACCACAAGCCGACAAGCACCATCAGGCCGATCAGCGCATAGCCAAGCCGGTTCATCGCCGCGCTCCTGCCGGCGAAGAGCGCCGCCCCGATCTGGAAGCCGTTGAGGATGTTGACCGCTCCGGCCACGGCGATGCCGAGGCAGAAGTAATGCGCCGCGAAGCAGAGCGCGGCTGCGAGCTGCACGAGCAGGATCGTCCGCCGGGCGTGGAAGATCGGCGCCGCCGTCAGGCAGAGCGCCGCGGCGACCCCGGTCACGATCGCCGGCGACTCCTGCATGAGATCGGCGGCGATCACGACCGGCCCCTTCCGGCGAACCGGTCCCGCGTGAGGCCCGGCGGGAACCCGGCGGAGGCGATGTGAAGGCGGCAAGATTTCCTGGCCGACCTTGCGGCAGCCGCGTCCGGAACCGCGCCATCGCGGAACTCGAGCAGGGCGTCGAATCCGGCATTCGCGAGGATCCGCAGGACGTTCGGGCGGGCGCCGAAGATCGTCACGCGGCCGCCACGGCCATGCAGCAGCTTGGCGGCGACGAAGATGGTGCGGCATCCGGTCCGGGTCGCGGCGTCGAGGCCGCTCAGATCCATCTGCAGCCGCCGACCGGGGACGGCCGCGGTTGCCACGATCGCGTCGTAGACGGACGCCGCGGAGGCCGAATCGAGGATCCCGCGCAGGGACACGCGCACGCGTGATCCTGCCTCCTCGATCGAGACCTCGAGGCGTCGGGTCCCCGGCGAGACGCGCGCTGCGGCATTGAGCTGCACGGTACCCTGCTAGCCCGCGCCGGCGAACATGCTTGTCATGTCGGTATCTCCGGAAGTGGTTTTCACGCGCGGGTTCGCCGGGGCGCGGACTGCGCGATCTCGGCGTCGAGGGCCGCCTGGCGCCGGGCACGGCGCGCGGCCGCATCCGCCAGACCCTCCGGCGTCAGGTCCGATCGGCAGAGCCCGATGTCGCTCAACCCGTAATCGTCGAGCCGGGAAAGCTGCCTGATCGCCCGGGCGGACTTCCGCTCCTCGGTGTCGGCTGCCGGCTCTCCGGCAAACCGGTGCCAGAATCCGGTCAGCAATGCCCATCCGCGCGGCCTGGTGGCGCTCGCGGGGTCGAAAACGATGCTCATGATGGCGTCTCCTCATCTCTGCAATACGATCGCGATGCACTGGCATCGCCTTCATCGATGAGGAGTTTGTATTATGTGTACTTGTCTGTAATTCATCTGCTACTATAAATATTGTGTCTTTTGTTACACGGCGCCCTTCGAGGCGCCGCGAATTGTTTCAGTCCACGCCGATTATCGCCTTTGTGGCGAATTCCGGGTAGGCGAGCGCCCCTGTCTCGACGCGATCGATTCCGATCGCCTCTTCGCCTTGCGTGAGTCGCAGCCGCATCAGGAGCCGCAGCGCGATCCAGACGGCGGTGGATGCCGCGATCATGAAGGCCGAGACCGACACCACGCCCAGGAGCTGCGTCACCAGGCTCGCGTCCGGATTGCTGAAGGCCACCGCGAGCGTCCCCCAGATACCGCAGGGCAGATGGACCGGCACCGCACCGATCACGTCGTCGATCCTGAGCCTCAGGAGCAGCTGGGTGGTCGCGAGCATCAGGACGGTGCCGATCGCCCCGATCAGGATCGCGCCGGCGATTCCCGGCGTATCCGGTCCGGCCGTGATGCTGACGAGCCCCGCCAGCGCCCCGTTCAGGACCATCGTCAGGTCGACCTTGCTGCTCGTCGCCTGCAGCAGCACCACGGCCGCGACGATCCCGCCGCAGGTCGCCATGATCGTGTTCACGTAGACCTGCGCGATGGTGATCACGTCCGCGGCCGAGGACATCGAGCCGAGCGAGCCGCCGTTGAAGCCGAGCCAGCCGAGCCACAGGATCATCGTGCCGAGCGTCGCGAGCGGCAGGGACGAGGCGGGCAGCGTGCGCGGGCTTCCGTCCCGCAGGAAGCGCCCGCGCCGCGGCCCGAGGACGATCGCCCCGACCAGGGCCGCCCAGCCCGCCGTGGCATGCACATGCGTCCCGCCGGCGAAGTCGAGGAAGCCGCGCGCGCCCAGCCAGCCGCCGCCCCAGCCCCAGGCGCCCTGGATCGGATAGAGCAGCGTCGACATGATCATGACGAACATGAAGAAGGGCCAGAGCCGGATCCGCTCGGCCAGCGTGCCGGAGATGATCGAGACCGCCGTCACCGCGAAGAGGCACTGGAAGAGCCAGGCCGAGGCGGAGGCCGCGCCGGCATAGTCCCCGGCCCGCGCGGCCGCGTCGTCCGGCGACCAGGGACCGAGGGTGCCGATGAGCCCGCCGTCGACGCCGGTGAACATCAGGTTGTAGCCGGTGGCCCAGAAACCGATTGCGGCGAGCGCGATCAGCGTGACGTTCTTCAAAAGGATGGTCGACACGCTCTTCGTGCGAACCAGCCCGCCCTCGAGCATCGTGAAGCCGGTGGCCATGAAGAGCACGAGGGTTCCGTGAATCAGGAACGAGAGCGTGTTCAGGATGTACTGCGTCTCCGCCGGCACCGCGGCCGCGGCATGCGACGGCAGCAACAGCGCGGCGCAGCCGGCGACGGCGGCGGCGATGCGCGGGGCGTTTCCGGACAGCGCCCTCATGGCTCGACCACGAAGATGTAGCCGGCACCGCGAACGGTCTTCAGGACGCTGGGTTTGCCGGGGTCGCGCTCGATCTTGCGGCGGAGGCGCGAGATGCGGGTGTCGATGGAGCGATCGAAGGGATCCCAGTCGCCGTGATGGGCGAGCTCCAGCAGGCTCTCGCGGGACAGGACGCGGTTCGGGCGATCGGCGAAGACCTGCAGCATGTCGAATTCCATCGAACTGATCCAGATCTCCCGGCCGTCCTCGTCGAAGAGCTTCCGCGATCCGAGATCCAGCTCGCAGGGACCGAACCGAACCCGCTCGGCCGCGGCCTTCGGGGTCGGCCGCGGATCGGGCTCCGCCGGGCGGTGCGCCGTGGGGCGCCGCAGCACGGCCTTCACGCGCGCGGACAGCTCCCGGAGATCCACCGGCTTGGCCAGGTAGTCGTCGGCGCCGAGTTCCAGCCCGACGACCCGGTCCACGGTCTCGCCGGAGGCGGTCACCATGATGATCCGCGTTCCGGTCTCGCTGGAGAGGAAGCGGGCCAGCGAGAAGCCGTCCTCGCCCGGCATGGTGACGTCCAGGAGGGCGGCGTCGGGCACGTCGCCCGTCCCGATCAGGTCGCGCAGCGCCTCGCCGCCCCCGACCGTCGAGACGCGATAGCCCCGGTCGGTCAGGTATTCCTCGAAGGTCGCCCGGATGTCGGGATCGTCGTCGACCACCGCTATGTGCTGTCTGTCCGTCATTTCTTCCCCTGTCGTCAAAAGACTCACGCCGCCCGCCTGAGCGCCAGAAGCTCCAGGACGTCCGAGAGCTCGCGCCGATCGAAAGGCTCCCGAAGATAGGGCCGCTCGATCTGGTCGAGTGCGCCGACCGTGGCGTCGCCGGCCCGCGCACCGAGAACGAAGATCACCGAGGCGGCCACACCGGGCCGGGCCTCGTCGAGCGCCCTCAGGCCACTGGCCACCCCGAGATCGCCGAGGCCCGCCCTGCAAAGCACGGCATCGTACCGGCGCTTGCGCAGGAGGCTGGCGCCGACGAAGGCGGATTGCACCAGCTCGATCTCGTGGCCCTCGACCGACAGCATGTCCGCCAGGGCGATGCCCTCCTCGTGCCGATCGTCCAGGATCAGCACCGACAGCCCGTTCTGGGCGCTGCGCTCGTGGCGCAGGACCGGCCCACCCTCGTTCGCGCGATCGAGCCGCTCGAAGGTGAGGATGAAGGTCGATCCGCGGGCGGAGGTGCGTTCCAGGTCGATCGCGCCGCCATGGGCCTCCATGATCCGGCGGCAGAGCGCGAGACCCAGCCCGGTTCCCTCGCCCGGCGCCTTGGTCGTGAAGAGCGGGTCGAAGATGCGGGAACTGACCGCGGCCGGCACCCCGGGCCCGGTGTCGCTCACCTTCAGCAGGAGACAGCCGGTCCGGGCGTCCAGGCGCGTCTGGATGGAGATCCTCCGCGGGCCCGTCTCGCCGAACATCGCCTGCCGTGCATTCACGATCAGGTTGGTGACCACCTGCCGGATCTGGTCGGGATCGCCGACGGCGTTCGGAAGGCCCTTCGGCAGCTCCAGCAGCGGCTCGATGCCGGCGCCCCGCAGGCCGTCGATGGTCGCTTCGATGGCCTGCAGCACGGTCTCGTTGAGATCGACCGGCTCGGGCTCGGCCGGCTCGCCCCGTGCCAGGTCCAGAAAGCTGCGCACGATCCGCGAGCACCGCTCGGCGGCCTTCAGGATCCGGTCCGCCCGCTTCGCCGTCGCCTCGTCGACCGCCTTCTCCCTGAGCAGCAGGGCCTGTCCTGCGAGCACGGACAGCGGGTTGTTGAGCTCATGCGAGATGCCGCCCAGCAGCTGCCCGAGCGTGCTCAGCTTCTCGGCCTCGTGCAGCGCGTCGCGCTGCCGGGAGATCTCGGCGCGCGCCGCGATCTGGTCGCTCAGATCCAGCATGTGAAGCAGGATGACCGGCCCGTCCACCGCCCGGATCAGGCGCGCGGAGATCGAGCACCAGAACTGCGTGCCGTCGTTCTTCTGCAGGCGCACTTCCAGGTCGTCGATCCGCCCGGCCGGCAGCAGGCGCGCCAGGAAGGCGTCGAAGTCCCGGCGCGCGGGCCATCGCCGGGAAAGCTTCTCGCCGGTCCTGAGCGAGGTGCAATCCAGGAGGGCCGTCGCCATCTCGCTGTCGGCGATCACCCGGTCGCCTTCCGGATCCGCGATCGTCACCGCCGCGGGAAAGTCGGCGATCAGGCGCCCGGCGATAGAACCAGGCTCGTGCCGCCCGATCGTGCAGTCGGCGGTCTGGCCGGGGTTCACCGGATCCGGACCCGCATCGGCGTGATCTGGCGGATCCCGCCGAAGCCGAGCATGCGCGGTCGTTCCTCCATCCGGATGTCGGGCGCGTCCGAGGCCAGCGCCGCCAGACCTTCCTCCATCTCGATGCGCGCCAGCA
>JACKKC010000055.1 GCA_020637615.1 Rhodovulum sp. | reverse complement strand
ATCAGGCCGGACTCTAACCTCAGATGGAGGAGAAAGCGGGGGGCACAGCACCAGCCATGTGAACTGGCCCCCGTTTCGACCGGACACCCGGCTTAGGCAGGGAGGCTTGGGGATATCCTCAGGCACAGGCTCATGTCGGACGACTATCAAAGGATCGAAGTCATCACCGGCGCGGCGCGTCGGCGGCGCTGGACGACCGAGGAAAAGCTGCGCATCGTCGACGAGACGCTGCGCTCCGGGGAAAGCATCTCGATCGTCGCCCGCCGCCATGGCGTCGCGCCGAACCTGCTCTATCGCTGGCGGCGGCTGATGACGGAGGGCGGCGCGGTGGCGGTTCAGGCGGACGACGCGGTGACAGGCAATGCCGAGCTGCGCCGACTCGAGGAGCGGATGCGCGAGCTCGAGCGCCAACTTGGTCGCAAGACGCTCGAGGTCGAGATCCTGAAAGAGGCGCTGGCGCGTTCACGGGTAAAAAAACCGACGTTGCTCGCGACGTCGCCGCTCAGGGACGATTTCCGGTGAAGGCGGTGGCCGAGACCCTCGAGGTGTCGCGCTCGAACCTGATCGAACGGCTGGCGGGAGGCGCGAAGCCGCGTCGGCGCTATCAGAAGGCGCAAGACGCGGCGGTCCTGCCGCTGGTGCGCCGGCTGGTCGATGCCCGGCCGACCTACGGCTATCGCCGGATCACCGCGCTGCTGAACCGTGATCTCGCGGCGGAAGGGCTCACGCTCGCCAACCACAAGCGGGTCTATCGGCTAATGAAGGTCCACGGGCTGCTGCTGGAGAAGCACAGTGGCCAGCGTCCCGGCCGCAGCCACGACGGCAAGGTGGTGGTGATGCGCTCCGACCTGAGGTGGTGTTCGGACGGGTTCGAGTTCAGCTGCTGGAACGGCGAGGTCGTTCGCGGCGCCTTCGTGCTCGACGCCCACGACCGCGAGGTCATCGCCTGGCGCGCTGTTGCGAACGCCGGGATCAGCGGCTCCGACATCCGCGACATGATGCTCGAAGCCGTCGAGACCCGCTTCGGCCGCATCCGGACGCCGCACCCGGTGGAGTGGCTCTCGGACAATGGCTCGATTTACACGGCCCACGACACCCGCGTCTTCGCCACCCAGCTCAACCTCGTTCCCTGCTTCACGCCGGTCGCGAGCCCCGAGAGCAACGGCATGAGCGAGGCCTTCGTGAAGACCCTGAAGCGCGACTACCTCCGCGTCAGCCCCGTGCCGGACGCCGAGACCGCGCTTGACCAGATCGCCGGATGGTTCGACGACTACAACGAGAACCATCCTCATTCCGGGCTACGAATGCGCTCGCCCCGCGAGTTCAGACGCGCCCATCAACCCGCCGAGGTGTCCGGTTAAACGGGGGCAACACCACCATGACACTTCCGAGGGATGCAGCAGACAACTCGTTTCGCTGGAAACCGTGCCATTAATGGCCCGGGAATGGGCCGAACGACAGATGCCCCAAACCCGGTTCCACAGATTTGGGTGATCACAACTGACCAAGAGCCGCACCGAAAGCGCGACGTCAGTTACGCTCAAGACAAGGAACTAGGCAGCGACCTTCTTCGCTCGCGGCTTCCTGCGTGTTGCCGCCTTGGGCACGGGCACCGGCTCATCTTTGCGCGGCTTCCGCCCCAGCCCGATCTTCTTGGCGAGCTCTCGCCTCTTGAGCGCATAGTTCGGCGCGACCATGGGGTAGTCGTGCTTGAGACCCCACTTCGCCCGGTAGTCTTCCGGCGTCATGCCATAGACGGTCATCAGGTGGCGCTTGAGCATCTTCAGCTTCTTGCCGTCTTCGAGACAGACGATGTAGTCGTCGGTGACGGACTTCTTGATCGGAACCGCGGGCGTCAGTTCGACCGGCCCCGCCTCTTCTGCTCCCAGAACGCTAAGCGTGCCGAACACGGTCTGGATCAACACGGCGACGTTGCTACGCTCGATTGCGTTGTTGCTGACATGCGCCGCCACGATTTCGGTCGTGAGGGCGAGAAGCTCACTGCGGCTGGGGGTCTCTGACATTTCTTGTGTCCTGCTATTGCCGGCCTCTGCAGCGCTTGTCGCAATTGTAAGGCTCTCACTTGGATGGAGGACGCTGCGAGATTGCAATTAGTGCTCAACCATTGTCGCTTCAAGCCTTTCATCGCTTTGGTTGAGTGACAGTTCAACACCGCTCAGTCCTGCAATGCCGTAATATTGAACACCAATATCGGCGCGCATTGCGCGGTTGGCGCGTCTCTCGAACCTGCGTGTTCCGTCGGGGGATGCGATGATCCGGATGAAATCTGAATCGCAGCAGAGCCAGACAGCATGCTGGATGATGACCGACGGGAACCGCTGGCGGGGTTCGGAGAGTTGGCGCATGCCGGTATCTGTCATCGGACCCTCTCGGCAGCCACCCGGTCAACGTGACGCGGTCTGCTCAATTCCCAGGTCCTCCGGCAGATGTGGCAACGGCAGCGGTCTTCCGGTTTTCAGCATCTGGTCGATGATCTCGATGCAGCGATTGTTGCCTCGGATCTGTTCGTCGATTTGCTCGGGCGACCACTCGTCGAAGCCTTCTTCTCGCAACGATACCAGGCTCTCGTTGCCCTCGACCATCACCTGCCGATACCGTCTCCAGACTTCGAGATCGGCCTGTTCCTCCTTGCTCAAGGGACCGCTGATCTCGAACGTGCCGGCTCGAAGGTCGATCCGGATCTGGTCGGGATGCGGGATTGGATCGGGCGCGACGATACCCAACGCGGCCCGGCGCGCAAGTTCCCGATCCCAGGCGCGCTTGTAGTCGAACAGGGCCTCGACCACCGCGAAATGCGCCTGCTTCCTTTCGCGCTCGGTCGTGGCGAGCAACTCGGTGAACAGGCGCTGCGCCCGCTGCTGGCCCTTCGCGGCGTTGACCGCCATCGCCCGGACGATCGCCTGCGCCATCGGCACCTTGACCTCGCGCAGGCCGTCGCGCACGCCGATGGTCCGGTAGGCCTCTTCGAGCACGATCTCCTTGAGCCGCTCACCGAACGCCGAAGGGCTGCGTGTCCTGGCGCCCTTGGGCCGGCCCTTCGGGTTGCCCGACGTGCCCTTCTTGAAGCGCGACTTCACCGGCGGCTTGGCGTAGCCGACCTCGTAGTCGGTTGGCGCGGGCAGGGCAGGGGTCTGAGCCGGCCGCCCCTTCCTCGGCGGGCTCATTCGGCGGCCTGCAGCGTGGCCTGGCGGCCGGGGAACCCGCAGACCAGCAACTCCGCCTCGTCCCGGGCGCAGGCTTCCCAGCGCGCAAGGATGCGGTCGCAGTAGATCGGATCGAGCTCGCAAAGGAATCCGCGCCGTCCGGTCTTCTGCGCCGCAATCAGCGTGGAGCCCGACCCGCCGAAGAGATCGAGCACGATCTCGCCGCGGCCCGAGACGTCGCGGATCGCGTCGGCGATCATCTGCACCGGCTTGACCGTCGGGTGCAGCGCCAGCTCTTCCAGTCGCCCGGCCCGTCGCGTGTTCACGCCGCGGTACTGCCACACGTTGGTGCGGTAGCGGCCGTGCTGGCCAAGCTCGAAGGTGTTCACGTGGGCCGCCGTTCCCTTCTTGAAGGCGAAGACCAGCTCGTGGCGCGAGCGATAGAACGTGCCCATGCCACCATTGTCCTTCACCCAGACGATCATGTTCTTCAGCTCGTCGTAGACGGCGTGCCCGGCAGCCAGCATCTCGCCCATGTGGCGCCAGTCCATGCAGAGAAAGTGGATCGCGCCGTCGAGGCTGACATTCGCCATGTTGGCGAAGCTCGTGCGCAGGAACCCGGTGAATTCCGTCGTCGACATTTCGCCCGAAGCCATGGCGAACTCGCGATGCCGGATCCGACCCGATCCGCCGACGTTTCCGTCGATCCTGACGTTGTAGGGCGGATCGCTGAACACCATCCGCGCGCGCTCGCCATCCATCAGCAGCGCAACCACCGCCGGGTCGAGCGCGTCGCCGCAGATCAGCCGGTGCGCGCCGAGTGCCCAGACATCGCCGGGCCGGCATCGCGGCGGACCGTCGTTCTCCGGCACCCAGTCATCCTCCGGATCGCCCGGTTCCTCGGGCGTGAGCCCGTCGACGAGGCTGTCGATCTCGGGGATTGAGAAGCCGGTCGCGCCGATGTCGAACCCGAGATCGTCGGTGAGCAGCAGCGTCTTCAGCTCCTCCGCGAGCAGGTCCTCGTCCCATCCGGCGTTCAGCGCCAGCTTGTTGTCGGCGATGACATAGGCGCGCTTCTGCGCCGGGGTCATCGACTCGAGTCGGATGCAGGGAACCGTGGTCATGCCGATGAGCTTCGCCGCCTCGACACGCCCATGCCCGGCGAGGATCGTTTTCTTTCCGTCGATCAGCACCGGGTTTGTGAAGCCGAAGGTGCGAATGCTTTCGGCGATTTGCCGGATCTGCTTCTTCGAATGGGTGCGCGCGTTGCGCGCCCAGGGCGTCAACAGGCCCGGCGCGATCTGCTCGATTGCGGCTGTGCTGGATTTCTCGGCCATGCGTGGCTCCTTTCCTCTTTCCGACGGGAATTACCCATCTGTCGATTTCGTATGGTACAGAAAACGATTGTCCGGCACAAGCCTGGTGGTATGGTATCGTCAGATCAAAAAAACGGAGGCAAGGATGAAGCTGGCGTCCAGGCTCAACCAGTTGCGCCTTGGCCGGAACGAGTCGCTCCAGGACGTGGCGACCGCGGTCGAGGTCTCCAAGGCGCATATCTGGGAACTCGAGAAGGGCAGGGCGGACAATCCTTCGATGGGACTGGTCACCCGCCTCGCCGATCACTTCGGGGTCTCGGTCGCGTTTCTGATCGGGGAGGACGCCAACGCCCCGGACGCCGACCCGGAACTGGCGCGGATGTTTCGCCAGGCGCAGGACCTCGATCCGGAAGACAGAAAGATGCTGGACACGATGCTGCAGGGCTTTCTGGACAGGCGCCGCGCCGGCAAATGACCCTCGCTCTCGACCGGGTGGAAATCGAAGGCGCTGGTTCGGATCCCCGCCGGCTCGCATCGGCGTTGTTGAAGCAGCTGACGGATACTTCGAGCCGAATCCCGATCCATGAAATCGCCCGGGCCCTCGACATCGTCGCGATCGGGGCAGCACCGCTCCGCAGCATCGAGGGCTGTCTGCAGTGCGATGCCCTGAGGAGCGAGGGGCAGATCATCGTGAACTCGGCCAGTTCCGCACAACGGCAGCGCTATACGGTGGCCCATGAGCTCGGGCATTTTCTCAACGAGAAACACAGCCCGACAACCGAAGTCGGCTTCGCCTGCACTGCCGACGATCTCGGGCTGCCACGGCGCAGTGGCCGTGACCTGATCCAGGAACAGGAAGCCAACACCTTCGCGATAGAGGTTCTGACCCCCCGGAATTCCCTGGCGCCGTTTCTGCGCAAGGCCGCGGACCTCGATCATGCGCTGGCTCTCGCCGAACGGTTCGACATCAGCCGAGAGGCTGCCGCAAGGCGCTATGTGGCGCTGCATCAGGAGCGTTTGGCGGTCGTCTTCTCGAAGGAGGGAAGGGTGCGCTACGTGGAGAAAGGCGCGGACTTCCCGGCAACGACGATGTGGACCGGCGATACACTCGGCCACCTCCACGCGAGAGATAGAGACGTCGGGGAGCTGACGACCCTTGACGAAGCGGATCCCGCCGATTGGCTCAAGCGGCCAAGGGGCTGGGCCGTGTTCGCCCAGATGCTGTTCCAGACAAACGGCTACGCGACCACATTGCTCGTCGCCGAGCGGGACGAGCGCGTGGAAGAAACCCTGAACTGGTAGCCGCTCGCGGTTTCGAACAACGACGTCGGTGGAGTCGAAGGCCTGAGTGACCGGGTCTTCCCCGACCGCCGGCGGCGCCATTGGCCCGGCCACCCGATGTTCGCGTCACATTCGCTGTTTTGCCGAAAGACGTTCCCTGATCGGGATCGACCGATTCCCTGTTCCCCGAGAGCAGGGAATTCGCACGCAAGTCATTGAAAACTCGTCGCGATCGGCGGTCGCTCGGGGCAGTGGGGGCGAAAACAAGCATGATTTCCCTGTTAATTCCCTGTTTCCGGTCGAATTTGGCGGAGACGGGTTCGCCGGGGACTGCCAGCACTACCACGCAGTTGGAGGCATTCGTCGTCTCTGCCGCCGCTTCCGTGAACCATCGACAGATCAAAGGCTTGCGCGGCGATCTTGCCAAGTTTTTCCACGGATTCGACGTGGAGAGCAGGGAATCGGTGCGGAAAGCGGCCTGGCGGCATTCCGTGCTCTGCTGGCCTCCAAAATAATGGCTGCCGTGGGCCGGAAGGCCGTGCAAAGCAGGGCTCCGGTTGACTTCCGATGTTTTGACAGGGTGCCGGATCTAGCCGAGAAGCGCCCGCTGGTCTTCCCAGAGCGCGGGCAGGTCGATGCGCCGGAGGCGTTCGGCCGTCAGCCCGACCGGCTGGGTGCCATCGAGGATGCGCTGGACGAGGTCCGGCGCGAGGAAGGCCAGTTGCAGGGAGCGCGATACATCGCCGACGTCGGCGCCTTCACGGCGGGCGATGTCGCCGATGCTTGGACGCGTGCCCGGGTCGAGATATTCGGCGAGGCGGCAGCGGGCCTCGATCAGGGTCCGGACGAGATGCGGGTCGGGCGTCGGTGGCGGTGCCGCAACGCCGCCAAGGATCACACGCAGTTCCGGCCCGCGCCGCTGCAGCTTCAGCGTCGCGGAGACACTGAAGTCCGGAAGCTCCAGGGCAGCGAGATCGGGGATGCGTCCGTTCCCCGCATCCCGAACGGCCGCAAGGCTCACGTCTGCCCTCAGCTCATCGCCGGTCAGCTGGACCCTCGTGACGAGCATCTGCAGGATCTCTCTCGCGGTCCGGGAGGCGGCATCCTCCAGCAGCCCGCTGAGTTGCGAACACATGTCCTTCAGGGCGACGGATGCGGCGGCTCCGGACAGGGCGGATGCGATCATCTGTGCCTGGAACGCCGGATCCCGGAGCTTGGCGGCGATGGTCCGGGCAACGGCCGCCTCCAGTTCGGCTGCCGGGACGCGCCAGCCCCGGGCGCCGTGAGCGACACGCTGCTCGATCAGGGCTGCGCTGACATAGTAGCGGTAGCATCGCCCCTTCTTCCGGGCATGGCTCGGGCGCATCTTGCGGCCATCGGGATCGAGCACCCGGCCCGCGAGCGGGCTTGGGTCCCGGGCCGATCCGCCGGTTGCTCGCCGGCGGCGGTTGGCGGCGAGGCGCTGCTGCACGGCCACCCAGAGGCTCTCCCCGATGATCGCATCCTGCTGGCCGGGATGGACCTTGTCCCTGTGCCGGATGCGGCCGATGCAGACCGGGTTGGCGAGCATGGCGTAGAGCTTGCCGCGGGAGAAGGCGGTGCCGCCGGTGGTGCGACCGTTCCGGTGCCGGCGGAAAGGAGTGCGAATGCCCGCGGCATCGAGTTCGGCCTTCAGTGCGATCACCGAGCCGAGGGCCAGGTAGCGTTCGAAGATCCGCGTCACCTGCCTGGCCTCCTTCGGCTCCGGCACGAGGCTGCGCGCCTCGGCCCGGTAGCCCATCGGGACGATGCCGCCCATCCACATGCCCTTCGCCTTCGAGGCGGCGATCTTGTCGCGGATGCGCTCGGCGGTGACCTCGCGCTCGAACTGAGCGAAGCTCAGGAGCACGTTCAGCGTCAGCCGGCCCATCGAGGTGGTGGTGTTGAAGGCCTGGGTGATCGAGACGAAGGAGACGCCGGAGGCATCGAAGATCGCCACGATGCGGGCGAAGTCGGCGAGCGACCGGGTCAGCCGGTCGACCTTGTAGACGATCACCGCATCGACCCCGCCGGCCTCGATCGCGGCGAGCAACCGGGTCAGGGCAGGGCGCTCCATCGAGCCGCCGGAGAAACCGCCATCGTCGTAGCGGTCAGGGAGCGCGG
>JACKKC010000054.1 GCA_020637615.1 Rhodovulum sp. | reverse complement strand
GGCTGCGCCGGTCTTCGTGACGGGTTGGAGGCCGAGAGAGAGGCTTTCGGCCGCCCGTCGCGGAGACTATCGCGATGGCTACTGCCGTTCAGAAAATCACCCTGTCGTCCTCGCGCGACATTCCCTTCAACAAGCTGGTGCTGTCCCAGGCCAACGTCCGGCGCGTGAAGGCCGGCGTCTCGATCGAGGAGCTGGCCGAGGACATCGCCCGGCGCACGCTGCTTCAGAGCCTCAACGTCCGGCCGCTCCTCAATGCCGAAGGCACCGAGACCGGCATGTTCGAGATTCCGGCCGGCGGCCGCCGCTACCGGGCGCTCGAACTGCTGGTCAAGCAGAAGCGCCTCGCCAAGACCGCGCCCGTGCCCTGCGTCGTGCGCGATCCGGCGACCGACATCCTCGCCGAGGACGACTCGCTCGCCGAGAACATCCAGCGCGCGCCGCTCCATCCGCTCGACCAGTTTCGCGCCTTCCAGGCCATGCGCGAGAAAGGCCGCTCCGAGGAGGACATCGCCGCGGCGTTCTTCACCACGGTCAACATCGTGAAGCAGCGCCTGCGGCTCGCCAGCGTCTCGCCGAAACTGCTCGACATCTATGCCGAAGACGGCATGTCGCTGGAGCAGTTGATGGCCTTCACCGTCAGCACCGATCACGCCCGCCAGGAGCAGGTCTGGGAGGCAATCGCCGGCTCCTGGTCGAAGGAGCCCTATCAGATCCGCCGAATGCTCACCGAGAAAACCGTCCGCGCCTCTGACCGCAGGGCGGTGTTCGTCGGCCTCGATGCCTATGAGGCGGCGGGCGGCATTGTGCTGCGCGATCTCTTCCAGCAGGACGACGGCGGCTGGCTCGAGGACGTCGGGCTGCTGGACAGCCTGGTCGCCGAAAAGCTCAAGGCCCAAGCCGAGACAATCGCCGCCGAAGGCTGGAAGTGGATCGAGGTCGCGACCGACTTCCCCTATGGGTACAGCTACGGGCTGCGCAAACTCGACGGCGAGATGGCGGACCTGACGGCCGAGGAGCAGGCGACGATCGACGCGCTCAACGCCGAATACCAGAAGCTCGAAGCCGAATATGAGGACGCCGACGAGCTGCCCGACGAGGTGGACGAGCGACTCGGCGAGATCGAGAGGGCGCTCGCCGCCTTCGACGAACGTCCGGTCATTTTCGAGCCCACCGACATCGCCCGCGCCGGCGTGTTCGTCAGCATCGGCGCCGATGGCAGGCTCTCGGTCGATCGCGGCTATGTCCGTCCCGAGGACGAAGCTCCCGTCGTCGAACCTGGGCAAGACGCCGACGGCGAAACAGAGGTCGCCGGCCAGGACGGCGCTGAGGCCGGAGCGCCTGCCGCCCAGCGCGCGGTCATCACGATCGGCGGCCGGCCGTCCGAGCCGGAGGAGGACGAGGACGATACCGTCAAGCCGCTGCCTGAGCGGTTGGTGGTGGAACTGACCGCCCATCGCACGCTGGCGCTGCGCGATGCAGTGGCCAAGAATCCGCATGTCGCCCTGACCGCGCTGCTGCACAAACTCGTCGTCGACACCTTCCAGCGCACCTCCACGAGCGGCGGATGCCTGGAAGCCTCGGTGCGCCACATCTTCTTCCCGGTCCAGGCGCCCGATCTCAAGGACACCGCCTCCGCCCGGTCGATCGCCGAGCGGCAGGAGGCGTGGACGACCGACCTGCCGCAGGACGACCAGGCGCTGTGGGACTGGCTCGCGGCGCTCGACGAGACGAGCCGCCTGTCGTTGCTCGCTCATTGCGTCAGCTTCGGCGTCAACGCGCTCTTCGAGAAACCGAATCCCTATGGCGGCAACGGGGTTTCCCAGCATGGGCTGGAGCGCCGTCTCGCTCAGGCCGACCGGCTCGCCCGCGCAACCGGCCTCGACATGGTGGAGGTCGGCTGGACGCCCACGGTCGACAACTATCTCGGCCGCGTGCCCAAGCGCCGCATCCTCGAAGCCGTGCGCGAGGGCGGGGGCGAGCGGGCCGCGCAGCTCATCGACCATCTGAAGAAGGGCGACATGGCCAAGGAGGCGGAACGGCTGCTGGCCGATACCGGCTGGCTGCCCGAACCGCTGCGCCTCGCCGACGCCGAGCCGTCATCAGTCGATGTCGGCGGCGACGACGCCGACGCACTGCCGGACTTCCTCGCCGGTGACGAGGACGAGGCGGCTACCGAGGAGGCCGACGAGCCGTCGGCGATCGCGGCCGAATAGCGCACTTACGCGGGGCAGCTCCGGCTGTCCCGCACTCTTCGCATCGATCCCCCTCAACCCGGCCATCGCGCCGGGTTTCGCATTTTTCGGAGACCGACATGGCCGACTATTTCACACACTTTTCCTGCCTGCTCGACGTAGGCACCCCCGAGAACGCCGCCCGCGCGCTCGATCTCTACAACGAACTCTCAGAGGAAGGCGCATCGGAGGAACCACCTTCCGAAGGTTTTCTCCTCTCAATCCAGCCCGAACATGGCGGCACCCAGCTCTGGATGCGCGATGACGTCACCGGCGATCCGGAACGCCTGCTCCAGTTCGTCAAACGCTGCGCCGCGCAGTTCGGGCTCAAGGGCCTCTGGGGATTCCAGTACGCCAACACCTGCTCGCGGCCGCGTCTCGACGGCTTCGGCGGCGGCGCCCATGCGCTCGACCTCGCCACGGGGGAGACGATCGCCTGGATCTACACCGACGGCTGGCTCGCCGAAGTGCTGGCGGGAGGCGAGCCCGATGCCTGAGATCATCGAAACCACCGTCTACCGCCTCGACGAGCTCTCCGAGGAGGCGAAGGAAAAGGCCCGGGCCTGGTATCGCGAGGGCGGCTTCGACCACGACTGGTTCGAGTTCGTCTATGACGACTTCGAGCGCATCTGCGAGATCCTCGGCGTCACCCTCGAAACGCGAACGGTTCGCCTCCATGGCGGCCGCACCCGCCCGAAACCTTGCATCTGGTTCTCTGGCTTCTGGAGCCAGGGTGACGGGGCCTGCTTCGAAGGCCGCTACGGTCACGCGAAGGCCGCGCCGCGCCGAATGCGCGCCTATGCGCCGAAGGACCACGAGCTTCAACGCATCGCTGATGCTCTGCAGGCGATCCAGCGCCGCAACTTCTACCAGCTCCGCGCCGCCGTCACCCACCGCGGCCGGTACTACCACGAGTACTGCATGGCGATTTCCGTCGAACGCGACAGCCCCGCCTGGCAGGACATGACCGCCGACGCCGAAGATGGCGTCGTCGAAGCGCTGCGCGATCTCGCCCGCTGGCTCTATCGCCAACTCGAACGGGAATACGACCACCTGACCTCGGACGAGGCCATCGACGAGGCGATCGTCGCCAACGACTACACCTTCACGGAAACCGGCCGCCGGTTTGGCTGATCTGGACAAGCGCCCCGCCCCACGGCGGGGCGCTTGTTTCATGTGGGTCAGCGCTCGCCCCCGAGAGGAAGAGACGGGCCGGGACGGGTTTGAGCCCGAGCGGTCCAGAGAGAGCGCCGGCGGGCTCGTCGCGTTCCCGCTCTCCCGAGGTCACCTCCATGCATGGTGCTTTTCAACGCGCGGCGACGCCGGCCGCGCCGATCGCTCCCGCTCCCGCCACCGACACGGCCGCCGCCATCATCGCGGTCGCCCGCCAGATCCTACCGTGTCTCGAACGCGGCCAGCGCGTCGACGCCGCGATCCTCCGCTCGGCCATGGAATCGGCCTTCGGCGCATCGGATGCGTCGGGCGCATGGGACTGGAAAACGGCCTACGACGCCTGCGAGGCGGCGACCGTCCTCTTCCTGCGCAAATACGGAAAGGCGCTTTTCCGCAAAGCCGGGTCTTCGGCCGCCGCGCTGCCGCTGCTGGCCAGGGTCGCAGCGCTGCTTCCGACCCATAGACGCCGTTCCGCCGAGAGCGAGGCCTTCCAGCAATTCTCGACGCCGATCCCCCTGGGTCTGGCGACGTTGACCGCCGCCGCGCTCACGCCAGCAGACCGCGTGCTCGAGCCCTCCGCCGGGACCGGCCTTCTCGCCATCCTGGCCGAGATCGTCGGCAGCTCGCTCGTGCTCAACGAGCTGGCTGGGACACGCTCCGACATCCTCGCCGCTCTCTTTCCGGCCGTGCCGGTCACGCGCTTCGACGCCGCGCAGATCGACGATCATCTCGATCCCGCCGCGGTCCCGAGCGTCGTGCTGATGAACCCGCCCTTCTCGGCGATGGCGAACGTCTCGGGCCGCATGACCGATGCCGCCTGTCGCCATATCGCCTCGGCGCTCGCCCGGCTCGCCGATGGCGGGCGGCTGGTCGCGATCACGGGCGCGAATTTCGGGCCGGAGAGTCCGGCCTGGCGCGACCCGTTCGTCCGTCTGCAGGAACGCGGCCGGCTGGTGTTCACCGCGGCGATCGACGGCTCGGTCTATGCCAGGCACGGCACGACCATCGAAACGCGCCTCACCGTCATCGACAAGGCACCCGCCGCCGATCCCGCCGCGTTCCCGGCATCACCGGGACTCGCGCCCGATGTCGGAACGCTCATAGGCTGGATCGCGACGCATGTTCCGCCCCGGCTCCCCACGGCCGCCGCGTTGGCCGCGCCGAGCGCGCCCGCGCGCTTGCCGAAGGTCGTGCGCGGCACCATCACGCGCATCGGCCCTGCTACGCCTGCGAAATCCGCCCTGGCCGAGCCCGAAGCCGTCGACCTCACCTATGAGACCGTCGACTGGGCGCCGACCGATGGCACGCGCCTGACCGACGCCATCTATGAGGAGTACAGGCTTCAGACGATCCGTATTCCCGGCGCCCAGCTCCATCCCACCAGGCTCGTGCAGTCGGCTGCCATGGCCTCGGTCGCGCCACCCAGGCCGAGCTATCGCCCCCGCCTGCCGGCTTACCTCGTCACCGAGGGCGTATTGTCCGACGCTCAGCTCGAAACCGTCATCTATGCGGGCGAAGCGCATTCCGACTATCTCGCCGGCGCGTGGACGGTCGATGCGACCTTCGATCTCGTCACGGCGGCGCCTGACGATGCGGAGGCCGCCATCCGTTTCCGCCGCGGCTTCATGCTGGGCGACGGCACGGGCGCCGGCAAGGGCCGCCAGTCCGCCGCCATCATCCTCGACAACTGGCTGCGCGGACGCCGCAAGGCGGTCTGGATCTCCAAGTCCGACAAGCTGATCGAGGACGCGCAGCGCGACTGGTCGGCGCTCGGCATGGAACGTCTGCTCGTGACGCCCCTGTCGCGCTTCCCGCAAGGGCGCCCGATCACGCTGCGGGAAGGCGTCCTATTCACCACCTACGCCACGCTACGGTCCGACGAGCGCGGCGAGAAGGTTTCGCGCGTCCGGCAGATCGTCGATTGGTTGGGCTCCGACTTCGACGGAGTGATCATTTTCGACGAGAGCCACGCCATGCAGAACGCCGCCGGCGGCAAGGGAGAACGCGGCGATGTCGCTCCGTCGCAACAGGGGCGCGCGGGACTGCGGCTCCAGCATGCGCTGCCGAATGCCCGCGTCCTCTACGTCTCGGCGACCGGCGCCACCACGGTCCACAATCTCGCCTATGCGCAGCGGCTCGGCCTGTGGGGCGGCGAGGATTTCCCGTTCGCCACCCGGGCGGAGTTCGTGGAGGCGATCGAGGCCGGCGGCGTGGCGGCGATGGAGGTGCTCGCCCGCGATCTCCGCGCGCTCGGCCTCTACACGGCACGCTCGCTCTCGTATGACGGCGTGGAATACGAGCTGGTCGAGCATCGGCTGTCCGACGAGCAGAGGCGCATCTATGACGCCTATGCCGGCGGCTTCGCGATCATTCACAACAATCTCGACGCCGCCATGCAGGCGGCGAACATCACCGGCGAGACTGGCACGCTGAACCGGCAGGCAAAGTCGGCGGCGCGTTCGGCTTTCGAGAGCACCAAGCAGCGCTTCTTCGGACACCTGCTCACCTCGATGAAGACGCCGACCCTCATTCGCTCGATCGAGCGCGATCTCGATGAAGGGCATGCGGCCGTCGTGCAGATCGTGTCGACGGGAGAGGCGCTGATGGAACGGCGCCTCGCGGAAATACCGACAGAGGAATGGAACGACGTGCGAGTCGACATCACGCCGCGCGAATATGTGCTGTCCTACCTCCAGAACTCCTTCCCGGTGCAGCTCTATGAGCCTTTCACCGATTCCGAGGGCAATCTCTCCTCGCGGCCCGTCTATCGCGACGGCCAGCCGGTCGAGAGCCGCGAAGCCGTCGCCCGGCGCGACCGGCTGATCGAGAAGCTGGCAAGCCTGCCGCCCGTGCCGGGCGCGCTCGATCAGATCGTCCAGTGCTTCGGCACGGAGACGGTAGCGGAAGTGACCGGGCGCTCGCGCCGCGTCATCCGCAAGGGCGACCGGCTCATGGTCGAGAACCGCGCCGGCTCCGCCAACCTCGCCGAGGCCGCCGCCTTCATGGATGACGTCAAGCGCATCCTCGTGTTCAGCGATGCAGGTGGAACCGGGCGCAGCTACCACGCCGAGCTGACGGCGAAAAACCAGCGCCTGCGTGTACACTATCTGCTCGAGCCGGGCTGGAAGGCCGACGCCGCCATCCAGGGACTCGGCCGCACCAACCGGACCAACCAGGCGCAGCCGCCTCTGTTCCGGCCGATCGCCACTGACGTGAAGGCCGAGAAGCGCTTCCTGAGCACGATCGCGCGCCGGCTTGACACGCTCGGCGCGATCACACGCGGCCAACGACAGACCGGCGGCCAGGGCCTGTTCCGGCCCGAGGACAATCTGGAATCGCACTATGCGCGGGACGCACTGCGACAGCTCTACATGCTCATCGTCCGGGGAAAGGTCGAAGGCAGCCCGCTCCAGACCTTCGAAAGCGCGACCGGTCTCAGCCTGATGGATGAGGGCGGCATCAGGGACGAGTTGCCGCCGATCACGACCTTCCTTAATCGCCTGCTGGCGCTCACGATCGACCTGCAAGGCGTTCTGTTCACTGCGTTCGAGCAGCTCCTCAATGCCAAGATCGAGGGCGCGATCGCCAGCGGGACCTATGACGTCGGACTGGAGACGCTGAAGGCCGAGAGTTTCGTCGTCAGCAACCGGCGCGCGATCTACACCCATCCCGCCACGGGGGCGGAAACGCGGCTGCTCACCATAGCGCAGCGCGAGCGCAACCGGCCGCTGACGGTCGACCAGGCGTTCGATCACCTCTCCGATCCGCGTACGGCGCTGCTGGTCAACGAGCGCTCAGGCCGCGCGGCGCTGCGCGTGCCCGCGCCGAGCATCATGCTCGATGATGGCGAGATCGAGCGCCGCGTGCGGCTCATCCGTCCGATGGAGCACCATCACGCCTCGCTCAAGATGATGGCGGAGAGTCACTGGCAGGAGGTCGATCGCAACGCCTTCGCCGCCGCCTGGACTCGGGAGGTCGCGCAGGTTCCGGAGTTCTCCGACTCGACGATCCATATCGTCGCTGGTCTGTTACTGCCGATCTGGAAGCGCCTGCCGAACGAGTCGACGCGGGTCTACCGGCTTCAGACCGATGAGGGCGAACGCATCATCGGTCGCCGGGTCTCGCCGGCCTGGGCCGCGGGCGCGCTCGCGACCGGCGGCGCCACGCTCGCCCCCGCCGATGCTTTCGCGGCTCTGCTCGACGGCGGCGTCGTGCTCGACCTCGCCGAAGGCCTCCAGCTTCGCCGCGCACGCGTGATGGGAGCCCATCGTATCGAGCTGTCGGGTTTCACCGACACCATGCGCGACAGGCTCCGCGCCTACGGCCTGTTCCACGAGATCATCTCGTGGAAGCTGCGCATGTTCGTGCCGACCGATGCACAGGGCGCGGCCGTCCTCGCCAAGATGCTGGAGCGCTATCCCATCGAGCGCGTCAGCGAACGGGAGGCCGCGTGATGACCCGTCACGACGCTTCCGATCTGGCAGCCCGTCTCGGCCGGCAGGCCGAGGCGGTGTGCCGACACTATCTGTCATCCGGCGTCCGGCAGGGCCGCTACTGGCTGGTCGGCGATGCGCGCAACACGCCGGGCCGCTCGATGTTCGTGCGGCTCAATGGACCGGAGTCCGGCAGGGGCGCGGCGGGCAAATGGACCGACGCAGCCACGGGCGAACATGGCGACCTGCTCGATGTTATCCGTGAGGCATGCGGTCTCGCCGACTTCAAGGAAGTCGCTGACGAGGCGCGACGCTTCCTGAGCCTGCCGCATCCCGA
>JACKKC010000053.1 GCA_020637615.1 Rhodovulum sp. | reverse complement strand
CGCGGATTGCCTTCAGCACCGAGTCGAGCGCGAGCACGCCGCTGACGGCGGCGAAACCGCCGAGCAGCGCCGCGTTCGGCAGCGGTCGGCCGACATGGCGCAGCGCGATCTCGCTGGCGCCGACGCAGCGGGCGTGGCCGGGGGGAAATCCGTCGGCGAAATCGGCGATCCCGAGCTCGCGGAAGCCGCGGGTGGAATTGATCAGCAGGTAGCCGCCGGGCTTCAGCCCCGAGAAGACGTCGATGGAATGCAGGAGCGTCGGATCCTGCACGATCAGGGCGTCGGGCTCCATGATCGGCTCGCGCAGCCGGATCTCGCCGTCGGAAATGCGGCAGAAGGAGGCGACCGGCGCGCCCATGCGTTCCGAGCCGAAGCTTGGAAAGGCCTGGGCGTGCTTGCCCTCGTCGAAGGCCGCCACGGAGAGAAGCTCGGCGGCGGTCACCACGCCCTGGCCGCCGCGGCCATGCAAACGAATCTCGAACAAGGGGGCAACCTCCACTCACCCCCAATCTGCGGCTCCGGGCAGGGCCTGCCATGACCTGGATCAAGCCTGCCGGATGTTGGCGTGGTGCGGGCGGCCTAGCCGGGCCGGATGTTGCGGTTGGTCCGGAACACGTTCTGCGGATCCCAGGCGCGCTTGATTCCGGCGAGCCGGGGCAGCGCGTTCCCCAAGGCGGCGGCGGTGCGCTCGTCGCCTTCGTCTCCGGTCAGGAAGTTGAGGTAGGTGCCGCCGGTGGAGAAGCGCTTCATCCCGGTCCAGGCGGCGCGTGCCCATTCGATGTTCGCCGCATCCTCCTCCGGCCGGTCCCAGGCGCCGGTGATGTTGAAGACGTAGCGCGCCTGCCGGTTGCCGGCGGGGGAGTGGTCCTCGTCGAGCTCGTTGAGCGCGCCTCCGAGCTGGAAGAGCGCGATCGCCGCATGGGGCGAGCGGATCCGTCCGGCATGGGCGATGAGCTCGTCGCAGAGCTCGGGCTCCACGCCGGCGAGGTATTCGCTCTTCCAGTAGTAGCGCTTGCCCTTGGGCTGGGTGGCATCGAGCATGGATTGCAGCTGGGCATAGGGCCGGCGCACCAGCACGTCGCCGACCGGCTTCCCGAAGGCCTTGATCGGCGCCACCAGTCGCTCGCCCTCCGCCGGATCGCCGGAGTGGCAGGCCAGAATGATGACGATGGGCTTGCCGTGCATCTCCGGCGGCAGCCAGGGCGCCGGCGGTGCCGGGCGCATGAGCGCGACCAGCGTGAGCTCGCGCGGAGCCGCTTCGGCGAGGCTCCGGTAGAGCTCCAGAACATCCTCGGCCGCGCTCGCCGGCCAGGCGACCGCGCCGCCGACGATCTCCTGCCCGACCGGGTGGAGCGCGTAGTCGATGCCGGTGACGAGCCCGAAGTTGCCGCCGCCGCCGCGCAATCCCCAGAAGAGATCGGCGTTCTCGTCGCGGCTCGCCCGCACCAGCTTCGCCTCGGCGGTCACCACGTCCATGCCCAGGACATTGTCGCAGGTCCAGCCGAAGCGGCGCGTCAGGTAGCCGAAGCCGCCGCCCAGCGTCAGGCCCGCGCAGCCGGTCAGCGAGATGAAACCCAGGACCGTCGCCAGACCGTGCAGCTGGGTCTCGCGATCGAGGTCGCCGAGCAGGCAGCCGGCCTGTGCATGCGCAATCTTTCGCCCCGGCTCGACCCAGACGCCACGCATCGGCGACAGGTCTATCATCAGCGCACCATCGGCGGCGGCGAGCCCGGCGATGTTGTGGCCGCCCGCCTTGATGCAGAGCAGCAACTCATGCTCGCGCGCGAACCGGACGGCCTCGATCACGTCGGCGGTTCCGATGCAGCGCGCCACGAGCGCCGGCCGCCGCTCGATCATGCCGTTCCAGAGCGTGCGCGCTTCCTCGAAGCCGGCATCGCCGGGCAGGAGAACCGGGCCGCGGAGCCGCATCCGCAGGCCGCCGACCATCTGCTGGTCCAGTTCGATCTCGCGGCCGTCCAGTGTCCTTGCGTCCATGTGCTTCCCTCCCCGATGACGTGGCAGCCGTCCCCCGGCCCCCGTTTCGGATCCCGCACGCGCCCGCCGGGCGAGTCGGCCCGAACACCTTGTCAGGATACACCCGCAGCAAGGTCCTTGGGATATGGCGCGGGCTCGCGACGCGGCGCAGGGGCGCCATGCCGGCGCGGAAACCCGCGATCGGGGCGCAGAGGGGCTTGACTTCACACGGAATGCCGCAGACGGACGAGCTTCCGCCGCCTCCGGCGCTTGCCGCGGCGGAGGAATGGCTAGACTCGAGTTCCGATCCGCCTGCGAGGCTGCATTCCCGTGACCGCTCCCGACGACCCGCTCGTGATCTTCACCCCCTCCGGCAAACGCGGGCGCTTCCCCGCCGGCACTCCGGTCCTGACCGCCGCGCGCCAGCTCGGCGTCGATCTCGATTCGGTCTGCGGCGGCCGCGGCATCTGCTCGAAATGCCAGATCACCCCCGCCTATGGCGATTTCCCCAAGCACGGGCTGACCGTCACCGAGGACGCACTCACGCCCTGGAACGCCGTCGAGGAGCGCTACAAGTCCAAGCGTGGCCTGATCGAGGGGCGCCGCCTCGGCTGCCAGGCCTGCATCGCCGGGAACGTGGTCATCGACGTGCCCCCCGAGAGCCAGGTTCACAAGCAGGTGGTGCGCAAGCGCGCCGAGGCCCGGCAGATCGTCATGGATCCCGCCACCCGGCTCTACTACGTCGAGGTGGCCGAGCCGGACATGCACGAGCCCTCGGGCGATCTGGAGCGCCTGGAGCGCGCGCTCTCCGACCAATGGGGCCTCGCGCATGTCAAGGGCGACCTGCGCACGCTGCAGATGCTGCAGCCGGCGCTCAGGAAGGGCGCGTGGTCGGTGACCTGTGCGGTCTATCACGGCGACGGGCTCGGCGAGGCGCGCATCCTGCATGTCTGGCCGGGGTTCTACGAAGGCTCGATCTACGGGCTCGCCATCGATCTCGGCTCGACCACCATCGCGGGCCATCTCTGCGACCTGGTCACCGGCGAGGTGCTGGCGTCCACCGGCCTGATGAACCCCCAGATTCGCTTCGGCGAGGATCTGATGTCCCGGGTCAGCTACGCGATGCTGAACCCGAACGGCGCCGCCGAGATGACCCGCGCGGTGCGGGGCGCGATGAACGCGCTGGTCGAGCAGACCGCCGCCGAGGCGCGCATCGCGCCCGAGCTGATCTTCGAGGCGGTGATCGTCTGCAACCCGGTCATGCACCACCTGCTGCTCGGGATCGATCCGGTGGAGCTCGGCCAGGCGCCCTTCGCGCTCGCCACCGCCTCCGCCCAGACGCTCTGGGCGAGCGAGATCGACATGCGCATGCATCCCGACGCGCGGATCTACATCCTGCCCTGCATCGCGGGGCATGTGGGCGCCGATGCTGCCGCGGTGGCGCTCTCGGAGGCGCCGAACCAGTCCGACGAGCTCATGCTCGTGGTCGACGTCGGCACAAATGCCGAGATCCTGCTCGGCAACAAGGAGAAGGTGCTTGCCTGCTCCTCGCCCACCGGCCCCGCCTTCGAGGGCGCGCAGATCTCCTCCGGCCAGCGCGCGGCGCCCGGGGCCATCGAGCGGGTCGAGATCGACCCGGTCAGCAAGGAGCCGCGGTTCCGGGTGATCGGCTGCGACCTCTGGTCCGACGCGCCGGGCTTCGCCGAGGCAACCCGCGCGACCGGCATCTCGGGCATCTGCGGCTCGGGCATCATCGAGGTGATCGCCGAGATGCGCATGGCGGGCCTGGTGGACGCCGGCGGGCTGATCGGCTCGGCCGAGCAGACCGGCACTTCGCGCTGCGTGCCCGAGGGCCGCACCCATGCCTATCTCCTGCACGACGGCAGTGCCGAGGGCGGCCCGCGCATCCTGGTGACACAGGGCGACGTGCGGGCGATCCAGCTCGCGAAATCCGCGCTCTATGCCGGCGCGCGCCTACTGATGGACCAACTCGGCGTCGAGAGCGTCGACCGCGTGGTTCTCGCCGGCGCCTTCGGCGCGCATATCTCGCCCAAGCATGCGATGGTGCTCGGCATGATCCCCGATTGCGACCTCGCGAAGGTCACCTCCGCCGGCAATGCCGCGGGCACCGGCGCTCGCATCGCGCTGCTGAACTCCGCCGCGCGGCGCGAGGTGGAGACGCTGGTGACGCTGATCCACAAGGTCGAGACCGCGATCGAGCCGCGCTTCCAGGAGCATTTCGTCGCCGCCAACGCGATCCCGCATGCAAGCGATCCCTTTCCCCGCCTCGCTTCCGTCGTCGCCCTGCCTGCCGTCGCGTTCAACGTGGGCGGCGACCGGGGAGACCGGGGGCGCCGGCGGCGCGCGTCCTAGAGGGTTTTCGGAGGAACCGCATCCCGCCGCGCGAGGATGTGCGCGCGCGCACATCCGGCTATCATACTGAAATCACGCAGGAAACGCTTTCGCGTTTACCGGAACGCAACCAAGGTTGATGACCCGGATCGCGACCCGCCCGCCCGGTGGAAGCCCCGGCTGGCGTGGTGGCGGAGCATGTCGGGCGCGCCTCTCAGCTCACCAGCATGCGCAGGCCCTGGGTCACGTCCATCCGCACCGCGAGCCGCAGGCCGGGCTCGTCGCCGGCGGCCAGGGCCGCGATGATCTTGCGGTGGTTCTCGCCCGCCTGGCGCTCCCGCCGGCGTTCGTAGAGCAGCCGCATGGTCGGGCCGGCCTGGAGCCAGACCGTCTCGATCAGCCCCAGCATCGCCGGTGCCTGGGCGCGCAGGTAGAGCGTGCGGTGGAATTCGAGATTGCCGCGCAGATAGCCCGCGGCATCGCCCTTCACGATCATCTCCTCGATGCCGCCGTTGATCGTTGCCATGCGCTCGATCAGCGCGGAATGCGCCCGGGGCAGGGCGCGGGCGGCCAGTTCCGGCTCGAGCAGGGCCCGCAGCGCCGCCAGCTCCTCGATCCGCTCGCCGGTGAGCTCGGGCGTGGAGACCCGCCCCGAGGCGGAGAGCTTCAAGGCCCCCTCCGCCACGAGCCGCCGCACCGCCTCGCGGGCCGGTGTCATGCTGACGCCGAATTCCGCGGCCAGCCCGCGCAGCGTCAGCGCCGCGCCCGGCGGCGTTGCGCCATGCATGATCCGCGTCCGGAGCGTGCGATAGAGCCGCTCGTGGGCGGGAAGGTTCGTCTCCGTCGGCCGTTCGCGCTCGATCATCGCGGGATCTGTGCCGGCCCGGACCGCCGCGGTCAATCCGGCGCGGCCCGCGAGAAGTCGAAGGCGTGCAGGCCGGGCCCGTGCTGGCGCAGCCAGGCGCGCTGCCGGCCGTAGTCGGGGCAGAGCGCGCGGACCCGGGCCCAGAAGCGCGGCGAATGGTTCATCTCCGCCAGATGCGCCACTTCATGCGCCACCACGTAGTCGAGCACTGCGGCGGGCGCGAGCACGAGCCGCCAGGAGAACATCAGGTCCCCGGCGCTGGTGCAGGACCCCCAGCGGGCGCGGGGATCGCGCAGGCTGATCCGTCCGGCCCTGTGCCCGAGCGCCGGGGCATGCCGGGCCACCGCCGCGACGCAGGCCGCCCGCGCCGCTTCGCGCAGGAAGGCGCCGGCCCGGACCGGCAGGTCGGCGGGGCGGCCCGGAATCATCAGCAGATCGCCCTCCAGGCGCGGCCGCCCGTCCGGCGCCGCCACGATCCGGATCTCGCCGTCGCCGAAGGGCAGCAAGGTCCCGTCGCGCACCGCAACGCTCTGGCGCGACTGGCCGAGATGCGATCGGAGCCA
The DNA here is from genome assembly GCA_020637615.1 of Rhodovulum sp. Classification (GTDB taxonomy): domain Bacteria; phylum Pseudomonadota; class Alphaproteobacteria; order Rhodobacterales; family Rhodobacteraceae; genus Amaricoccus. The sequence goes on along the minus strand of JACKKC010000053.1, from coordinate 3,200 downwards.
GGCTTCGTGATCGTGCAGGAAGGTGCGGGCCGCGGCGGTCGAGACGCCGGGAGGCAGCGTGAGGGTCGGCCCCGACCGCGCGCATCCGACCCGCAGCACCAGCCGCCGGGCGCGCTGGTTGCGCCGGATCCGCACCTCGATGGGCGGCGAGCCGACGGTGAGCGCCTCCGCCATGGACGGTGGCTTCACGCCGTGACGGTTCGGCGCTGCGCGCGGATGAAGTCGCGGACCTCGGGCTGGATCAGCTTGCGCCACCGCGAGCCGTTGAAGACGCCGTAATGCCCGACGCCCTCCGCCACGTAGCGCTTGCGCGCGGTCTCGGGCAATCCGGTGGCGAGGTCGTGCGCGGCCTCGGTCTGGCCGAGCCCGGTGATGTCGTCCTTCTCGCCCTCGATGGTCATCAGCCCGATGTCCTCCATCGCGGCCGGATCGATCGGCCGGTCGCGATAGCGGTATTCGCCGATCGCCAGCAGGCGCTTCTGGAAGACGCGCTCGATCGTCTGAAGATAGAATTCCGCCGCGAGGTCCATGACGGCGAGGTATTCGTCGTAGAAGCTCCGGTGCTGGTCGCTGCTGTCGCCGTCGCCGCGCACCAGGTTCTGGAACTGGCTCACATGCGCATCGAGGTGGCGGTCGATGTTCATCGCGAGGAAGCTCGAGAGCTGCAGGAAGCCCGGATAGACCCGGCGCATGAATCCCCGGTTCGGCCAGGGAACGCGGACCACGACATTGTTCTCGAACCAGCTCAGCGGCCGGTTCTTGGCGAGCTCGTTGGGCTGCTTGGGATTGCGCGAGGTGTCGATGGGCGATCCCATCAGCACCATCGACGCCGGGCGGAGCGGATTGCCGTCCATCGACATCAGGCTCGCCGCCACCATCGCCGGCACGCCCGGCTGGCAGACCGCCATGACGGAGATTCGCTCGCCGCCCTGGCTCAGGAACTCGGTCATTTCGATGAGATAGTCGGTGTAGTCGTCGAGGTCGAATTCGCCCTGGGTCAGGGGCACGTCGCGGGCGTCGATCCAGTCGGTGATATAGACCTCATGCTCCGGCAGCATCGCCTCGACCGTGCCGCGCAGCAGCGTCGCGTAATGCCCCGACATGGGTGCGACCATCAGGACCTTGGGGTCGTTGCGCGCCTCGACCGCCGCCGAATCGCGGCGGAAATGCAGGACCTTGCAGAAGGGCTTTGACCAGACGACCTCCTCGACGACCGGCGTCTCGACGCCGTCGACCACGGTGGTGTCGATCCCGAACTCCGGCTTGCCGTAGCGCCGGGTCGCGTTGATGAACATCTCCAGTGCCGCCGACATCGCCCGTGACCCGTAGGTCTCCGACATGGGGTTCAGCGGATTTCGCATCACCTCCTGACCCATCCGCGCCGCGGCCCGCATCGGCGTGATCGCGGCATGGGTCATTTCGTAGGCGTGGTAGAGCATTCCGAAACCCCGACGGCTATTTGCAGCTGCGAAATCCTAACGTCTTTTTGCGCTGCATCAAGCCGGTTTCAATCGATTTAGGCTAGAGTGTGACATTATCCCTAACAGCAAAGGCTTTGACAAAGGTTACCGAGCGTGGCAACGGCTCGCAGGATTCGATTCACCCTCAGCAAGGATCTCCGATGCCCAAAGACGAATGGGGCGTAAAGCGTGTTTGCCCGACCTGCTCCACGCGATTCTACGATCTCCAGAACGACCCGATGACCTGCCCGAGCTGCGGCGCGGCCTTCACCATCGAGAGTCTGACGGCGGTGAAAACCAAGGCCCTGCGGCCGGAGAAGGTCAAGCCCGAGCCCGAGGATACGGACGATCTTCCCGAGGTCGAGTCCGACGACGACAGCATCGGTACGGATGACGATCTCGACGACGAGATCCTCGAGGACGACGACGACGGCGTCGATCTCGACGAGATCGCCGATGTCGCGTCGGAGGACGACGAATCCTGATGCCGGCGGCACCGCAGATTGCGCTTGATCTGGCGGGGGCGGACCCCTAAAGACGAGCCGCTGTCGCATCTGCGGCATGGGGCCATAGCTCAGCTGGGAGAGCGCTTGCATGGCATGCAAGAGGTCAGGGGTTCGATCCCCCTTGGCTCCACCATCTCGCATTTTGATGTAGAGATGCCCGCCAGTACCCTGAAGGGAAAGGCGGTTTCGTCGGTCAGATGGCCTGAATCCAGCGAGTATCGCTGAGGCTGCGCGAAAGCCAGCCGCGGCACGGATCGCATGAGGGTGATGATCTCATTTTATCGAGATTCCAAAGGCTTGTCAAGAAAAGCGCAAGCTCCCGTCAGGTAGACGCCTCCAGCCTGTCCTCTGGAGAGACAATTCGACCAGGTCTTCCGGCGAGGTACGGCTTCTCACGCCCCAGATCGGCAGTCTTGGCCCCATAGGCCTCAAACACGGCCGCGTTGTCGGTCTCGGTGGCTCGCCTGTGGCCGACTCGGCCGCGAAGAAGAGGCAAGTGCCGCGCTGGGACGCATGGCTCGCAAATGGCCGCTCCTCGTGCGGAACCCAGCCGCCTTCGGCCCGCACAATCTGCACCTCGACCTGATCGACAAGACCGTCCAGGGCCTGACGGCGGCCGGCCCGCGGTCGGGCACGGGCCCTATGCGAGGATTCGTGCCTTCTGCTCGGCGAATTCCTCGGCGGTCAGGACGCCCGCGCCGTGCAGCTCGGCAAGCTTCTGCAGCCTGGCGATGTCCCCGTCGGAAAGGCCGCCCGCAGCGGGCGCCGCCGATGCCGCAACGGGATTTGCGGTCGCGGCGGCGATGGGCGCGGCCGGCTGTGGGGCCGTGGCCTGCCGGGCGGCAACCTTGCTGGAGACCGCCGTGGCGGTGGCCGATATCACGGCGGTGCGGGCGGCGGTCTGAGCCGCGCGGCCGATCAGGCTGGGCCGTCCGCTTCTGGACCGAAACATGGTCTCCCCTTTCTCAGCTGGATGCGGCCGAGCCGAGCGAGGCGCGTGCCTCCTCGACAACCGCGTGGGGGATGCGCTCCGAGAGGATCAGCCGGCCGCCGGCCGCACGCACGGCCGAGGCGAAGCGGGTGGCCCAGACATGCTCGACGAGCATGGCCAGGGCGGTGCTGTCGGGCTCGAGATCATTCCCCAGTTCCTCGAGGTCGGCCTCCGACAGCAGGCCGGGCACCGAGACCGGGAGCTTCGCAAAGGCCGCGGCCACTTCCGGGCCAAGCTCCTCGG
>JACKKC010000052.1 GCA_020637615.1 Rhodovulum sp. | reverse complement strand
GCCGGCTAGACAGGAGAATCGATGGATCTCGGCAGAGCAGGCACCGGCACGGGGCGCGAGACCCCACCGGCGGCGCCGACCCGGAGACTGAACCGCGCCGCGGCGCTCGCCGGGGCGCTGTGGCTTTCGCTGGCCGGATGCACCGGACCCGGCTCGGGGGCGCTCGCGCCCGGCGCCGGGGCGCCGCCCGCGGCTTCCGCCACCGCCGACGCGGCCGATGGCTCGGCCGCAGACGACCAGCAGACGGCCGCGCTTTCGAGCTACTACGCGGAGGTCGAGGGCGGGCTGACCGCCACCGGGCGAATGCGGCGCGAGACCGCGCCGGCCGACGCGCCCTACACCGTCGACGATCTGGTGCGGAACTTCGAGCGGGTCGCGCTCTACGACGAATACGTAGACGTCGACGGGCGCTTCGTGCGCAGCGAGACGCCGGCGGTGCTGCGGCGCTGGGACAGGCCGGTCCGGGTCGGGGTGATGACCGGCCCCTCGACCTCGGCGACCCAGTCGGCCCGCGACCGCGCCAATGTCGCCGCCTTCACCGCGCGCCTCGCCCGGCTGACCGGGCTCGACATGTCGATGGGCGAGGGTTCGAACGTCAATTTCCTCGTGCTCTTCATGAATTCCAGCGAGCGGACCGCCTTCGCCGACCAGGTGGTCGCGCGCTATCCCGAATTCGCGCCGGCGGTGGTCAGCGCCCTGCGCGACACGCCGCTCGACACCTTCTGCACCGCCTATGCCTTCGGCGATCCGGGCAACCGCGCGGTCTATTCCGCGGTCATGGTGCTGATCCGCGCCGAGCATCCGCCGCTGACCCGGCTCTCCTGCGTGCACGAGGAGATGGCCCAGGCCATGGGCCTGCCCAACGACAGCCCGGACGCCCGGCCCTCGCTCTTCAACGACAGCCTCGAATTCGCGCTCCTGACCGAGCATGATGAAATCCTGCTGCGCATGCTCTACGATCCGCGCCTGAAGACCGGAATGACGGCCGCCGAGGTGCGGCCGCTGCTGCCGGCGATCGCGCGCGACGCGATGGCGGCGGAAAAGAACCAGGGCGCGGTCGTGGCGGCCGGCGCGAGCTGAGCAGAGGGAGGCCCATGTCCATCTTCGATTTCCTGCGCGGCGAGTTCATCGACGTCATCCACTGGACCGACGACACCCGCGACACCATCGTCTGGCGCTTCGAGCGCGAGGGCCATGCGATCAAGTACGGCGCCAAGCTGACGGTGCGCGAGGGCCAGGCGGCGGTCTTCGTGCACGAGGGGCAGCTGGCGGATGTCTTCGGTCCCGGGCTCTACATGCTCGAGACCAACAACATGCCGGTTCTGACGACGCTGCAGCACTGGGACCACGGATTCCGATCTCCGTTCAAGTCGGAGATCTATTTCGTCAACACCCGCCTCTTCACCGATCTCAAATGGGGCACCCGCAACCCGGTGATGTGCCGCGACCCGGAATTCGGCATGGTCCGGCTGCGCGCCTTCGGCACCTACACGATGCGCGTCACCGATCCCGGCAAGTTCATGACCGAGATCGTCGGCACCGACGGCGAGTTCACCACCGACGAGATCGAGTTCCAGATCCGCAACATCATCGTCACGCATTTCACCCAGATCATCGCGACCTCGGGCATCCCGGTGCTCGACATGGCCGGCAACAATCTCGCGCTCGCCAAGCTGGTGCACGAGCGCATCGCGCCCATGGTCGCCGAATACGGGCTGGCGCTGCCGGCCTTCATGATCGAGAACATCTCACTGCCCGCCGAGGTCGAGGCGGCCATGGACAAGCGCACCGCCACCGGCGTCGCGGGCGATCTCGCGCGCTACACCGAGTTCAGCGCCGCCGAGGCCATGACCCGCTCGGCCGACAATCCCGGCGGCGGCGGCGGGATCGGCGCGGGGCTCGGCGCCGGCATGGGCATGGCCATGGCCGAGCGCATGGCCCGGCGCGGGCCCTGGGGCGAAGCGCCGGTCGCCGGCGCGACCCCGCCGGTGCCGCCGCCGGGCGTCGTCCAGCAATGGCATGTGGCCGAGGACGGCGCGGCGAAGGGGCCCTTCAGCGCCGCGGACCTGCGGCAGATGGCGGCCACCGGGACCCTGACCGGCGAGAGCTGGGTCTGGACGCCGGGCAGCGCCGGCTGGCGCCGGGCCGGCGAGGTGCCCGAGGTCGCGGCCCTTCTCGGCCAGGTGCCGCCACCGCCGCCCGCCGCCTGAGCCGCCGATGCCGCGAGGCCAGACCGCCGGGGCAGCCTCCCTGGAGGATCACCGCTTTCCCTGCCCCTCCTGCGGCTCGGATCTGCGCTACGATCCCGACGGCTCGCGGCTGCTCTGCGGCCATTGCGGCCACGAGGAGCCGGTGCCCGAGCGGCGCGGCGCGATCCCCGAGCTCGACCTGCGCTCGGCCCAGCGCTCGGAACTGCCCGAGCGCGATTTCGAGGCGGCGCGCTTCGCCCGCTGCCCGAGCTGCGGCGCGCAGGTCGAGTTCGACGCCGCCATCCATGCCAAGGAATGCCCCTTCTGCGCCTCGCCCATCGTCACCGACACCGGCGTGGCGCGGGTCATCAAGCCCCAGGCGCAGCTCCCGTTCCTGCTCGGCGAGGAGGCGGCCCGCGCCGAGATGCGCAAATGGCTCGGGCGGCTCTGGTTCGCGCCCTCCGACCTGCGCGACTATGCGAAGGCGCACCGGCGCATGGATGGCATCTACGTGCCCTACTGGACCTACGACGCCGAGACCCGGACCGAATATTCCGGCCAGCGCGGCACGGTCTATTACGAGAGCCGCCTTGTCCCGGTCACGGTCAACGGCCGCCGGCAGATGGTCACCCAGCAGGTCGCCCGCGTCCGCTGGACGCCGGCCCGCGGCCGCGTGGCGCGGGCCTTCGACGACGTGCTGGTGCTCGGCTCGCGCAGCCTGCCCAAGCGCTTCACCGATGCGCTGGCGCCCTGGGACCTCTCGGCCCTCTCGGCCTACGAGCCGCGCTTCCTCGCCGGCTTCCGCGCCGAGGGCTACGGCGTGCCGGTGGAGGAGGCCTATGGCGAGGCGCGCGAGATCATGAACCAGGTTATCGCCAGCGACGTGCGCGCCGACATCGGCGGCGACCACCAGCGCATCACCCAGATGCAGACCGAGGTCGGGCAGCTGACCTTCAAGCATGTGCTGCTGCCGGTCTGGCTCGCCGCCTACCGCTACCGCGGCCGCTCGTTCCGCTTCGTGATCAACGGGCGCACCGGCGCGGTGGAGGGCGAGCGGCCATATTCGGCGGTCAAGATCGCACTGGCGATCCTGCTTGGACTTCTGGTCGCCCTGGCGCTAGCCTATCTCCAGATCAGCGGACAGACCTATTGATGACGACATACCGGCCCGGACGTTTCGCCAGGACGCTGCACCGCCTTCTCCCCGCCATCGTCGCGGCGGCCCTCGTCCCGGCACCGGCCCGGGCCGAGCTTCCGGCGGAACTTGTGGAGACCACCGACCAGGCGATGGTGGCCTGCCAGGATCTCGGCGGCGAGCCGCGGATCCTCGACGGCTACGAGCGCACGCTCGACCTCAACGGCGACGGGCAGGCGGATTTCATCACCGATCTCGCCGGCATCGAATGCATCGGCGCCTGGAGCGCCTTCTGCGGCTCGGGCGGCTGCCCGGTCACCACCTGGCTCTCCGAGGCGGACGGGCGCCACAGCCGTTTCGACCTCGGCTATCTGGAAGGCTACCGGATCCTCGAGGATGCCGGCGCATCCCTGCCGCGACTGCGCGCCTTCTACCACGGAACCCTCTGCGGCGAGGACCGCATTGGCGCCGAGGGCTGCTCGAGGATCTGGAGCTTCGCGGGCGACGTCCCCGAGACCTCCCCGATCGAGACCGCCGAGGCCGAGACGGCGCCCGCCGCGGATCCCCCCGAAGCCGCGGCCGCCGAGACGCAACCCGAACCCCAGGCCGAGCCGCAACCCGAGCCCGAAGCCGAGCCCGAAGCCGAGCCCGCGCGCCCGCCCGAGGATCTGCCCGAGGGCTGGACGCTGCGCGACGTGCCCGGATCGACCCCCCTCGCCCTCGGATCGGGCGCGGGCAACATCGCGAGCCTCGCCGCCTTCTGCCTCGGGGGCCAGCCGTTCCTCGCCCTGACCCTGCACGAGCGCCCTGCCGAGGAGACGCTCTCGCTCGAGCTCGCCTTCAGCCAGGGTGCGGTCTCCGCGACCGCCACCTTCGAGTCGACGGCCGGCGGGGCCTATGTGGTGGCGCTGGCGGAGGGCCCGCTCGCCGCCCGGCTCGCCGGGCGCGACCGCTCGGTCGCGGCACGGCTGGGCGGGAGCGACGAGGGCATCGTCTCGCTCAAGGGCTCGACCCGTGCGGTGCGCGCGGCCCTCGCGAGCTGCCACACCTTCTGAGGCTCAGCCGCGGCGGGCGAGAACGGCGCGCGTCGCCGCATCCGCCGGCGCGGCTTCGAGCAGGTCCTCGGGCGCCGGCCGCATCAGCCCCGCGGCGCCCGCGTCCGCCTCGCCGAGCCAGAGCGCGAAATCCTCCGGCGCGACGATGACCGGCATGCGGTCGTGGATCGGCGCCAGCACGCCGTTGGCGGCGCAGGTCACGATGGCACAGGTCGCCATCGCCGTGCCGTCCTTCGGCCGCCACTCCTGCCAAACCCCGGCCAGGCCGATCGGCCCGCCGGCACGGGGACGGATCGCATGGGCGACCTTCGCGCCCTTCGGCCCTGCCCATTCGTAGAAGCCGTCGGCCGGAAGCAGGCAGCGTCTCGCGCGTGCCGCCGCCCGGAACGCCGGCTTCTCCGCGATGGTCTCGGCCCGGGCGTTGATCAGGAGCGGCCCGTCGTTCGGCGTCTTGTACCAATGCGGCAGGAAGCCCCATCGCATGGGCACGATCAGGCGATCGCCCTCGTGGGAGACGACGACGGGCACCGATTGCGTCGGCGACACGTTCGGCCGCGGGGCTTCCGGGCCGAGCTCGCCCAGGCTCGCCTCGAAGAGCTGCGCCATCGCCTCATAGGGCGAGGTGATCATGTAGCGTCCGCACATTCTGCCTGCATACCCCCGCGCCCGCAGCCCGGGCAATGCGCGTCGCGACCGTTCCGCGGCGGCCGCGACTTGCCGCGCCCGGCACGAGGTCCCACATCGCGAGGCATGGACCGCCAGGGAATGCTCCGCACAATGCTTCTGGCCGCGATGCTCGCCGCACCGGCGGCACCCCTTCCGGCGCAGAGCGTCTGCCGGCCCAATGCGCTCGGCGCCTATGCCTGCCTCGGGCCGTCGGTGCCGCCGCCGATGCCGCGCCCGGTCTTCGTCAAGCGCAAGCGCGGGCTCGACCAGGTCTGGCCGCCCGAAGCGGCCGGATCCGCGGCGCCGGAGTTCATCCCCGCCTGGCGGCGGACCGGGCTCGGCTCGATCCTGCTCGAGCGCTCCGAGGGCGGATCCGGTCTCCCCTGCCGGACCGACAGTCTCGGAAACCTGATCTGCCCCTGACACCGGCGGCCCTCGCCGCCGGCTTTCAGCCCGCCCAAGGCCGAGTGTCCCCAGCCCGATCCCCCTTAGCGATCGGGCTCACAGCACGAGCGCCGGCCTATTCGGCGAGGGCGATGCGCCCGTCGGTGAAGGGCTCGTAGCCGGGATGCGCCGCGATGAAGTCCGACAGCACGTCCTCGAGGTTCGGCCCGAAGTCATAGGCGTTCACCGCCTCGTCGCGCAGCGTGACATAGCCGTCGCCGCCATTGCGCATGAAGTTGTTGGTGACGACCGAATAGACCGCGGCGGGGTCGATCGGCACCCAGTCGTCGCCCTTCCGCACCGTCACCTCCTGGATGCGGCCCTCCATCGGCGGCAGCGAGGGGTCGAAGGTGAAGCGCAGCCCCGCGACCTGCGGAAACCGCCCGCCGCCCTCCTCCAGCTGGCTGACGCCGTTCTCCAGCGCCGCGACGATGGCCGCGCCGTTGATGTTGAAGGTAGCGAGCGTATTCTGGAATGGCAACACGGCGAGCACGTCGCCCTTGGTCACCTCGCCCGCCCCGATCGAGGCGCGCAGGCCGCCGCCGTTCTGCAGCGCAATGGTCACGCCCTGGTCCCTGACCCGGTCGAGCATGGCCTCGGCCACCAGATTGCCCATCGAGCATTCCCCGGCCCGGCAGTTCTCGCGGCTGCCGTCGATGTCGCCGGCGACCTCGCCGACCTTGCGGGCCTTCAGCTCCTCGATCGGCGCGGCCATCGCCTCGATGCGGCCGAGGATCTCGGGGTCGGGGGTCACGCTGGCGTCGAGCAGGATCGTGTCGCCGCTCGCCGCGGTCACCACGCCCGCATCGTCGAAGGTCAGCGCGACATGGCCGAGATATTTCGAATAGGCGCCGGCCTGCACGATCGGCACCTCGCGCCCCTCCGGGCCCGCCACCATCAGAGGATAGGCATAGGGCGCATCCTCGGCGCTGTTGGAGAACAGCGTGTGGCTGTGCCCGCCGACGATCAGGTCGATCCCGGGCACCGCCTCGGCCACGCGTATGTCGTCGGTCACGCCGAGATGGCTCGCGACGATGACCTTCTCGATGCCCTCGGCCTTGAGCTCGACCACCTTGGCGGTGAGATATTCCACCGGGTCGCGAAAGGCGACGCTGGGACCGGGCGAGGAGATCTCCACCGTGTCGGGGGTCGTCGCGCCCAGGATCGCCACCTTCTCGCCGCCCACCTCCAGCACCACGTGATCCGTGGCGAGCCCCGCGAGCTTGTTGTCGCCCGAGACATCGACGCTGCCCGAGATCACCGGGAATTCCGCCGCCTTGACGAAATCGGCCAGCGGCGCCGGGCCGAGGTCGAATTCGTGGTTGCCGAAGACCATGGCATCGAAGCCGATGCGGTTCATCATCTCCGCCTCGGCGAGACCGGAATAGGTGGTGAAGAACAGCGAGCCCTGGAAACTGTCGCCGGCATCGAGCACGATCACGTTCTCGCCCGCGGACTCCAGCTCGTCGCGCAGACCCTTGACGGCGGTATAAAGCCGCGCGGCGCCGCCGAAGCACTTCCCCTCGCCCTCGTCCTCGGCGGAGCAGGTCGAATCGAAGGCATTGATCGATTCGATCCGGCTGTGCAGGTCGTTGATGTGCAGCACGTTCAGCGTGAAGGCCTGCGCGCCGGAAACCGGCAGCGCCAGAACCGCGGCGGCGGTGAGAAGCCTGCGGCGTAGAATCATCGGAACCTCCCGAAAGATGCGGAGATGCATAGACTTTGATGCCACAGCATGACAGCCGCGGCGCCCCGGTGGCAAGCGCCGTTCGACCCAAGGCCGCCGGCGGCACCGGCCGCGGCGTCCGCGGGGGACGGCAATTGCCAACGCGCCGCCTCCGCCCGAGTTCCGAGCGCGCCTGGCGTCACCATCCCGCCCGGCGGGCGCCGCCGGGCAGCGCCCGCCCAGCCCCAGGCGGGCGCCGGCTTCACTATGCTTGGCGACGGTCGAAGAAGAAAGAACAGGTTCCAAATGCCGTTCCCCCGACCTCCCGGGCCGTCGATTGACCCCGCAGCCCCGCCGCGCCTAGACTGACGCATCACGGCAAGGCGGGACGGAGGGATGCGGGCGAGGGCCTCGGACACCCGGCAGCACGACGCCGGAGGGCGCAGCGCCCGGGCGATGCCCGCGCCGGGGAGCATCCTCCCCTGACCCGCCCGAAACCCGTCTCCAGCCGGCTCGACTGGATCTGGGAGCAGCTCACCCGGCGGCTCTGGTTCCGGGTCGGGCTCTACGGGCTCGCGGCCGTGGCGACGGCGCTGGTGGCGGTCTGGGCGACGCCCTTCGTGCCCGCCTCGCTCGCCGCGCGGATCCGCGACGGCGCCACCTGGGACATCCTGTCGATCCTCGCCTCGAGCATGCTGATGGTGGCGACCTTCGCCCTCGGCGCCATGGTGACCGCCTTCGCGGCGGCGGCGCAATCGGCCACCCCGCGCGCCACAAGGGTGCTGATCGAGGATCCGTTCTCGCAGAACGTGCTCTCGACCTTCCTCGGCGCCTTCGTCTTCAGCATGGTCGGGCTGGTCGCGCTCGGCCTGGGCTATTATTCCCGCGCCGGCGAGGCGGTGCTCCTGCTCGCCTCGGGGCTGGTGACCGCGCTGGTGCTCGTCACCTTCTTCGGCTGGCTCGACCAGCTGGTGAACATGGTCCGGCTCGGCGCGACTGTCGCCAAGATCGCCGACCGCGCCGAAGCCGCCCTGCTGAGCCGCGCCGCCGCGCCGCATCTCGGCGGCCGCCGGCGCCCGGAGGCACCGACGGGCCATGCGCTGGCGGCGGCGGAGACCGGCTATGTCCGGCATCTCGACATGCCCGCGCTCCAGCGCATCGCCGAGGCCGCCGGGGGCGAGATCGCAGTCGCCTCCCTGCCCGGCGACCTGGCGAGCCCGGCGACGGCGCTGGTACATACCAATTGGCGGCCCGACGACGACACCGCCGCGGCGATCCGCGCAGCCTTCACGCTCGGCCAGGAACGCTCCTTCGAGCAGGACCCGCGCTTCGGGCTGGTGGTGCTCGCCGAGATCGGCTCGCGCGCCCTCTCGCCGGGCATCAACGATCCGGGCACCGCGATCGGGGTGATCGCCGTGCAGCAGCGGCTGCTCACCCTCTGGGCGGAGGCGCGGTCGGAGGAGGCCGAGGCGCCGCGCTGCCCGCGGGTGCTCGTGCCGCCGCTCGATGCCCGGAACCTCTTCGAGGACGCCTTCGAGCCGCTCACCCGCGACGCCGCGCCGCTGCTCGAGGTCGGCCTGCGCCTGCAGCACTCGCTCGCCGCGCTGGCCACCCTGGGCCCGGCGGGCTTCGCCCGGCCCGCGCAGCACCTCTCGGCCAAGGCCATGGCGCTCGCCGAAGAGGCGCTGCCGCTCGAGGCCGACCGCGCGCGGCTGCGGGCGGCGGCGGAAAAGGTCGCGGCCCGGCCCTTGTGACCGCCGCGGCGCCGGCCCATAAGCGGTGCCTGCGCCCCTCCCCGTTCCAAAGCCTGC
>JACKKC010000051.1 GCA_020637615.1 Rhodovulum sp. | reverse complement strand
CAGGCTGCGCCGGAGACGCGCCGCGACCTGTTCGCCGAGCTTTGCCCTCTTCCGTCAGGCGCCGCCGCGGAACAGCGAGAAGCCCCAGGGGGTGAACTTGAAGGGGAGGTGGAAATGCTCGGCCAGCTTGTCGATGCCGAAGCGGAAGATCGCCACGTCCAGGAACGACGGATCCGGGATCGCGACGCCGTTCGCGCGGTAGTAGTCGCCGACATCGAATTCCGCCTCGTAGACGCCGCGCTGCACGCCGGCCCCGTCCATGACCGGGTGCTGCAGCAACCCGCCGCCCGAGCAATTGCCGGATGCGATCTCGACCCTTTCGGCGCCCAGCAGGAAGAGGCGCACACCGAGGCCGGCGGCGGGGACGCCGCGGGCGATGTCGACGGCATGGACCGAAATGCCGCCAGCCTTCTGTTCGGGATCGATGGACAAGAGGGCTCTCCTTGTGAAGCGTCAGGGGTTCGGGTCAGGGTGGCATGCCGGAGCGTTTCGCTCCATGGCAGATAAATTTGCTGCGCATTCCAAAGGATCGAATGCACTGCTAGGATGCGCCGGCGGCACCGGCGCCGCGCCCGAGGGAGGAATGCCGAAATGTCGGTTCAGCTGGTGCCGCGGTCGCTGCAATATCTCGAACGGGTGGCCCAGCTCGGGTCGATCCAGGCCGCCTCGCGCGAGATCGGCATCTCGGCCTCGGCCATTCACCGACAGATCAAGGCCCTGGAGGACGCGCTGGGCGAGATGCTGTTCGAGCGCAGCGCCCATGGCATGGTGGTGACGCCCTCCGGGCAGATGTTCCTGGACCTGGCGCGGGACTGGCGGCTGGACAATACCCGGCTCTGGTCGACGCTGATCACCCAGCGCGGCATCGAATACGGCCATATCCGCATCGCCTGCATGGACGGGATGGTGAACGGATTCGCGCTGGAATTCGCGCGCGAGATCACCGGGCGCTTTCCCCATGTCCATGCCGAGATCACCACCACCAGCCCCGACCACGCGGTCAAGGGCGTGCTGAACGGCGATTACGATCTGGCGGCGGTGGTGAACGCATGGCCGGACGACGATCTGATCGTCCATTGGTCGCGGAAGTTTCCGCTGGGCTGCCTCGCCATCCCCGATCATCCCGTCGCGCAGATGGAAAGCATCAGCCTGAAGGAATTCGTCACCTATCCGATCGCCGTGCAGAGCGCGGCGCTGTCGATCCGCCGCCTGATGGAGGCGCATCACGGCTGGATCTTCAACGCGGCGGTGCAGAGCGTCCAGGTCAATTCCATCCAGCTGATGAAACTGCTGGTCCTGTCGGGCCAGTTCATCGCCGCGACGTCCGAGGTGGACGCCGCGGCGGAGCTACATCAGGGCCTGCTGCGCTTCGTGCCGATCAGCGACAAGGACATGTTCCAGCAATCTTTCAGCGTGATCTCCAACGCGCTCATCCCGGCCTCCGCCACCACCCAGAAGATCATCGCCATCGCGGTCGAGATCCTGGAGCATCAGGTAGTTGCCGGCAAGCCGGCCGGCTGACCCGCCGGCCCCCGACCGACGGGACCGTGGCCCCGGCCGCTCAGCCGGCCGGCGGACGGGCGCGGTCCGCCTTCGGCGGCAGGAAATCGCGCCGGAAGATCTCGCGCGGCTGCGGCGGTGCGCCGGCATAGCCCTTGGTCTCGACGATCAGCCGGGCGATCCCCTCCAGCCTCGCGTCGTCGGCATCGCCCAGACCGTCGGCAAAACCGTCGGGATGGCCCATTTCCAGCGCCAGCGTCCCGGTCAGCCGCTCGCGATTGGCCTTGCGGTCGATTTGCGGATTGCGGCGGGCCACCGCCTCGATGGCGGCATCGATATCGGCGACGGTATCCTTCAGCCCGCGGTTGATCGCCCGCACGAGGCCGGCGACCGCCCCGGGATGGGCGTTGAGGAAATCATGAGTGACCATCAGCGCACCGCCGTAGAGGTCGGGGACATGCTCGTGCCAGGTCAAGTGATGCAGGGCGGTGAACGGGTCGATCCCCGCCTCGATGGCCTGCGAATTGATGGTGTTCACGAAGCCGAAGATGCCGTCCCATTCGCCATTCATCATCTGTGCGGAGAGCTCGACATGGGTCAGTTCGGAAATGGTGATGTCGACGCTCTCGGGATCGAGACCGGTGGCCCGGCAGAATTCCGGGAACAGGAGCAGCGCGGCATCCTGGGGATGCGAGACCAGCCGCTTGCCGGCCAGGTCGGCGGCGGTCTTGACCGGCCCGTCGCTGCGCACGGCGATCGTATAGGGCGGGCGGTTGTGGATGGTCATCACCGCGACCGGCGCCGGCAGCTTGCCTTCGGCCTTCATGCGGATCAGCTCGTTCAGGTCGCCGTAGCCGGCATCGAAATCCCCGGAGGTCATCGTTTCGACGGCCCGCGCCAACGAAGTGCCCTCGGTGAACTGCACATCGAGCCTTTCGTCCCGGAAATGCCCGTTGTCGGCGGCCAGGAAGAACCAGGCCTGCGGCCCGGAATAGAAGGTGTTGAGGATGAAACGGACCGGCAGCAATGCCGTCCCCGACATATGTGCCGTGGTGGTGCCACTCTCGTTTGCCATAGCTGAGTTCCTTTGAATCCATCGCGGCGCAGCCACGACCCTGTGGGGGAAAGCGATGTCTTTCCATGCTGTCGCGGGCACAGTCTCACGACGATTCGTTTCAAACAATGTCAAAGAGATTTGACATTCGTTCCGTTATTCAGAACGGCTGGACCCGACCCGCTCAGAGGCCCTGCTGCACTTCCGAGGCACTGCCGCGGCCGCTCGATCACCGGCGTCGCAACCGTCCGTCGGAAGATCGTTCTAATATTAAGAACGGACGTGTCATTATTATTCTATGGCCCGCAACAGGATTCGCCCCTACGCTGTTCGGGAAGGCAACAGGCGAAATGTGACCATGGGCAAACTCAGCGATCTCAATCAGGCCGATCACGACGAGGCCATCGCAATCGTCTCTCCGTTGATCGAGCGGGCACCCCAGATCGCGGCGAAAGTCGCGGCGCGTCGCCCGTTCCGGACCGCGGAGGACCTCTCGCATGCGATCAGTGCAGAGCTTCGCGAGCTGGACGAGGCCGCGCGGGTGGCGCTCTTTCGTGCCCATCCCGAGCTGGCGCCGGACAATCCGCTGGCCATGACCGCGGAATCGCAGGCCGAGCAGGGCCGGCTGAACCTGACCGCGCGCGACACCGAGCACCGGGAGGATCTGGCCGAGCTGAACGCGCGCTACAACGACAAATACGGCTTCCCCTTCATCACCGCCCTGGTGCGCCACAAGGACATGGAGAGTGTCCTGCAGGAATTCCGAACCCGACTGGCGAATGACCGCGAATCGGAGCTCGAAGCCGCGATCGGCCAGATCACGGCGGTAAGCGCCGCCCGCGTGCAGGCCGCGTTCGGCAGCGACGACGCCTGAAACCCGCCGACAACCAGAACGGAACCATGCCATGACACCAGAACCCGAGAAATCCGGAATCACCGAGCCGAGTGTCGCCGCCGCTCGCCTCGGCCATAGTTGGGGCGGCGAGGTGGGCGGTCTGCTGCTGCTGGCGCTCAGCGCGATCTTCATGATCGGCGGCGTGCGCCTGGGACTGGGGGTGCCGACCCGATTGGGCACCGGCGCCTTTCCGTTCCTGACCGGCCTCGTCCTCGCCATCCTCGCCGTGTTCATCTGCATCGAGGAACGGCGCGGCGATACGGAGGTCGAATCTCCCGACTGGATCGCCTTTCTGGCCATCTGCGGCGCCCTGGCGGTCTTCGCCACGACCGCGAACCGCCTCGGCCTGGTGCCGGCCACCTTCCTGACCATCGTGGTGGCGAGCCTGCCCGACCGCAGCCTGCCGATGCGCGGCAAGGCGATCCTCGGTGTCATCGTGTCCCTCGCCTGCTGGGGCCTGTTCATCGAGCTGCTGAACCTCCCGTTCAAACCATTCGTGGGGCTCTGACGATGGATATTCTGACTAGCTTCGGTCACGGGCTCCTGGTGGTCCTGGAACCGGCCAACCTCATGTATTGCTTCATCGGGGTGTTCCTCGGCACCTTCATCGGCGTGCTGCCGGGCATCGGCTCCATGGCGGCCATTGCCATGATCCTGCCGCTGACCTTCTATCTGGATCCGACGCCGGCCCTGGTGATGATCGCGGGCGTCTTCTACGGCGCCGAATACGGCGGCTCGACGGCCTCGATCCTGATGAACGTGCCGGGCACCCCGGCCGCCTCGATCACCGCCATCGAGGGCTATCAGCTGGCCAAGAACGGACGCGCCGGCGTGGCGCTCTTCTCGACCGCGATCGCCTCGTTCGGGGGCGGCATGATCGGCATGGTCGTGATCGCCGTGCTGTCGCCCTCGCTGGCGAAACTGGCGCTGTCCTTCGGGCCGCCGGAATATTTCGCCGTCATCCTGCTGGGCCTGATCGCGGCCTCGGCGGTCAGCAACGGCGGCGCGCTCAAGGGCATCGCTATGGTCGTCACCGGCCTGATGCTGGGCACGATCGGCGTCGATCTGACCACCGGCGAGCTGCGCTTCACGATGGGCATCCCGGAACTGCGCGACGGCGTGAACATCGTCGTGGTCGCCATGGGCCTTTTCGGCGTGACCGAGCTGATCGCCTCGATCCGTTCGAACAGCGGCGGCGGCGCCGCGCAGAAGCTCGACTACAACAACTTCTATCCCACCAAGGAAGACTGGAAGTCCCTGCCCGGCCCCATCCTGCGCGGCGGCGCCATCGGCTCCTTCATCGGCGCCCTGCCCGGCACCGGCCAGACCATCGCGGCGGCCCTGGCCTATGCGCTGGAAAAGCGGGTCTCGCCGCAGCGCGCCAAGTTCGGGACCGGCGTGGTTCCCGGCGTCGCCGTGCCGGAGGCCGCCAACAACTCCGCCACGCAGACCGCCTTCATCCCGACTCTGACCCTGGGCGTTCCCGGCAGCCCGCCGATGGCCATCGTGATCGGCGCGCTGATGATCTATGGCATCACGCCGGGGCCACGCCTGCTGGTGGAAGAGCCGGACATGTTCTGGGGTCTGGTCGCCAGCTTCCTGGTCGGCAACATCATGCTGCTGGTTCTGAACCTGCCGCTGATCGGCATGTGGGTGCGGCTGCTGCGCATCCCCTACAAATACATGTATCCGACGATCATCGTGCTGATCTGCATGGGCGTCTACAGCCTGAACAACAACGTCTTCGACGTCTGGCTGACGCTGGTGATCGGGGCTGCGGGTTACGTGATGCGGCTCTACCGCTTCGAACCCGCGCCGCTGCTGCTGGGCTTCGTGCTGGGCCCGCTGATGGAGGAACAACTGCGCCGCTCGATGCTGCTGTCGCGTGGCGATCCCATGGTGTTCCTGGAACGCCCGATCAGCGCCACGCTCATCGGGATCACCTTCGCCATCGCCGTCTACGGCATCTACAGCACCCACAGGAACCGCCGCCTTGCCCGAATGGCGGCAGAACAGACCCAACTGGAGGAACCCAACTCATGAAACTGAACCGCAGAGCCCTGCTGGGCGCCGGTGCCGCGGCACTCGCCCTCGCTGCCACCCCGATGGCTTCCGCCGAGCCCGGAAGCTGGAGCAGCGAGCCGGTGCGCATCGTCGTCACCTTCCCGCCCGGCGGCACCAGCGACCTGGCCGCCCGGCTCCTGGCGCAGCATCTGGACACCGATTACGGCCAGAAGGCCGTGGTCGACAACCGCCCCGGCGCCGCCGGCACGGTCGCCGCCGACTACGTCGCGCAGCAGGAACCGGACGGGACGACGCTGATCCTGTCGAACAACGCGCCCTTCACCATCGCACCGACGCGTTTCGCCAGCATCCCCTACGACACGATGGGCGATTTCACCCATATCGCCTATATCGGCGCCTCCTCGCCCGGCCTCTTCGTGCAGCCTTCGTCGGGGATCACCACGGTTGATGAATACATCGCCGCGTCCAAGGAAAACCCGCTGACCTACGGTTCGAGCGGGGTCGGGACGATCTCGCATATTCTCGGCGTCGCCGTCGACAAGGCGCTCGGGACCGAGTCGATCCATGTGCCCTATCAGGGCAGCACGCCGGCGATCCAGGATTTCCGCGCCGGCGTGCTGGACACCTTCTACGACATGGTCGTCCAGAACACCGAGATGATCGAGGACAACGAGGCCGTCGCCATCGCCATCGCCTCGCCCGAGCGCAACCCGGAGGCCCCGGACGTACCAACCTTCCTGGAACAGGGCTATGACGTGGTGCTGGAGAACTGGGTGGGTCTCTCCGGTCCCGCCGGCATGGATCCCGAGACGATCCAGACCATCCACGACACCGTGCTGGCGGTCTTTTCCAACCCTGAGGTCGTTAGCCGGCTGACCGAGCTTGGCATCACCCATAGCGCCATGTCTTCCGAGGAATACACCGATTTCGTCGCCAAGCAGATCGATGTCTGGGCCCCGCTGATCGAGGCCGCCGGCATCAAGGAATGACGTGATCCGCACAGCAGCGGCCACGCCCCCCGCAGCATAGGCGGCCGCTGCATTCCCTAGGTCGGATCGTGTCGCGGCCCCCGAGTCACCGAAAGGTGCCTCGGGGGCCGCAGTCGTTTCAGGCCGGTGGTCCGACAGGGAATCGCATTTGGCAACGGGAGCCCATTCGCCCAAGCTCCGGGCCGGGCGCTGCCCTCGCCTTTCTGCCGAACGGTCGAAGAAGAGAGAATGACACCGGCGGCCCTCGCTGTCGACCTTCGGCCCTCCCGCGGCCGGGTGTCCGCAGCCCGGTCGACCGGTGTCGATCTGGGCGCGGCCTTTTACCTGTTCCGACATATGGCTTCGGGCCGCAGGATCGGTCGGTCGGAAGGGCCGCAGGTATGAGCTCCCGATACCATGGCCCCGGTGCCCCGCGCCGCGGGCGGGCCTTCAGGTGGCGCGCCCTGCCGCTGCGGCCCGCCGGCGAGCGCGTTCGGCCCAGTCAGTCAGGATCCTGATTGCCTCGGCGGCATGGGCCTGTTCCGAGGGCATCGAACGTTCCTCCAAGCTCCGGCCGGATTCACGGCGCACATGGTCGCAATCGATCGGAAACCGCTGTTCCTGCGGCAGCTGTTCCAGCGCCGCGTTGGATTGCGCCAGGTTCGCCGCGTAGTAGAGCCGCGCGATGCCGGCGATTTCCATGGCAGCAACGCAGAGCGCGCAGGGCTCGCAGCTGGTGTAGAGGTCGCAGCCGCGCAGATCGACGCTCTGCAGATTGCGGCAGGCATCGCGGATCGCCTCGGTCTCGCCATGCGAGGTGGGGTCGAAATTCTGCAAGGAACGGTTGATCCCCTCGCCCACAATGCGCCCGTCCCGGACCACGACGGCGCCGAAGGGTTCGGTGCCGGGCTCCTCGAGCGCGCGGGCCGAGATCTCGATCGCCCGCAGCATGAACTTGTCGTCGTACATGTCGTCTCTCCCAAAATGAAATGGCCGCCCGGATGCCCCGCGGCGACCATGTGCGGCCCCGGGGCCGCGGCAGCAAGTTCGGATATGCGCGGCCGGATGGCCGCGCATGTCGTCAGCAGGCGATCACAGCGCCTTGCAGGGCGCGGCGTCGATCACCGCCTGGCGCAGCTCGAGATCCGGCAGGAAGGCGGCGCTGGTCACCTCGTCCACCGTCGGCTGCCGCGCCAGGCCGCGCGTCTCGGCGGTCATCGCCAGCAGGGATTCGACGCGGGCGCTGTTGAACTCGCCGATCCCGGATGCCAGCTTGTCGGCGCCGCCCATGTCCTCGCGGATGGTCTCCACCAGGCGCAGGCGCTCGACCACCGGGTCGCGGGTATCGTCGCGCTTGACCAGAGCCTCGATCGCCGCGTCGGGATCGCAGACCGCCGCCATCACGCCCCGATTGAAGGCGTTGACGACACCCTGCGCCGCTTCCGGATTGCTTTCGGCGAACCCCGGCGCGACCATCAGCACGCTGCCGTAGAGTTCCGGCACCACGTCCTTGAACTCGAGGAAGCGGACTTCGGACCCGACCTCGTCCCCGTTCAGCCGCACCGCCGCCGAAATGGTCGAGATATAGCCGAAGAGACCGTCGGTCTCGCCGTCCTTGAGCAGGGTCAGCAACTCGGCCCAGCCGGCGTCCAGCCCGGTCGCGGTGATCGACTTGGCGTCGATGCCGGCCTTGCTGGCGAATTGCTCGAAGGTGTTCAGCCCGACATCGGTGGGATGCGCGGTCATCATCTTTCCGGCCACATCGGCCGGCGTCTCGATATCCGACGCGGCGGAGACCGCGATCACGGAGGGCGAGTTCTCCATGACCACATAGACCCCGATCGGCGCGGTTTCGGGATCCCGCGCCGAGGCCTCGATCAGCGCCTGGAAATCGCCGTAGCCGAAGTCATAGCCCTCTTCGACCATGCGCGGTGCGGCGGTGAAGGCGCCCTTGCCGGCGACGAACTCGATCTCGATTCCCTCGTCCGCGAAGAATCCCAGATCGTCGGCGAGCGGCAGCCAGGCATTGGCGCCGGTATAGCCGGAGTTCATCAGCAGCCGCACCTTCTGGAGGCCGCCGTCCTTCGCATCGGCGTCCTGCGCATGCAGGGCCGGCGCGGCCGCAATCGTCATGCCCGCCAGCAAGGCGGCCACGGCACAATGTCGCTTCATCATGTCCCTCCTGATTGAAATGGATGTCACCCTCAGCCCACCGGGCGGGCGCGTTCTTCCAGCGGCGGCAGGAATTCGCGGGTGAAGATCTCCTCCGGCGCGGGCGAGCGCGGCAGGCCGGCCGATTCCACCATCAGGCTGATCGAGCGGGCGATCCGTTCGTCGGTGGCGTCGCCGATGCCATGGACGGCGGCGTCGGGATGGTTCATTTCCATCTCCAGCGTGCCCATGAGGCGCGGGCCGTCGACCTCGGGACGGAACTTCGGCGACATCTCGGCGACGGCGGCAAGCCCCGCGTCGGGGTCGGCGATGGTCTCGATGATGCCGCGGTTTACGGCGGCCACGAAGGCCCGAACCGCCTCGGGATTCTCCTCGATGAAGGAAGGGCTGAACATCAGCGCATTGCCGTAGAGTTCCGGCACCAGATCGGTGAATTCCAGGAAGTCGAGATGCTCGCGCGCATCGATGTCGATCCCGCGCAGGGCGGCGATGACGGTATTCACGAAGCCGAAGACACCATCGACATTGCCGTCGATCACTTCCTTCGAGTTCTGCGCCATGCTGGCGTTCGAGCGCAGGATATGGACCGCGTTCGGGTCGAGGCCGCCGGCGACCGCATAGGGCGGGAATGCCTCGATCGCGGCATCCTGCGGGTGGCCGATGATGACCTTTCCGGCCAGATCCTTGGCCTCCTTGATCGGCCCGTCCTTGCGCACGGCGATGGTCAGCGGCGTGCCGCTGAAGGCGACATGGACGACCTTGGGGCAGTTCTCGGGACGCAGCGCGGCCAGTTTGATCAGCATGTTCACGTCGCCATAGCCGGCATCGTAGCCCTCGATCGGAACCCGCGGCACGACCGAGGCGGCACCGTCGCCCGGCGCGAACTCGACCTCGAGCCCGGCTTCCTTGAAATAGCCACGCTGGTTGGCCAGGCAGAAGAAGGCATGCGGGCCGGCGATTCCGCTGTTCAGCAGCAGCCTGATCTTCAGCGGCGCATCGCCGCCCCCTTGCGCCAGCGCCGGCGCCGCCAGGGCCGGGGCGATGATCGCCGCGGCACTCATCGCGGTCAGGACGTTGCGTCGTGTCAGGTTCATGGCTTGCTCCCTCGTGCCAAGGTTTCCCGGGACGGGCCCGAGGGTCGCGCAGCCGGCAGCCGTCGGCCGGTAACATGCTCCGGCCCGGATCCTATCGCGTCGATGGTCTCGGGATCGCCTGCGCCGCGTCGAGCGGCAGCTGGCGATCGGAAGGCGCGCTCCCCTCGCCCCTTCCGATCGCGCAACTCACTGCCCATTGCTGCACAGGGGTGTTATAGCCACGCCGAGCCTTTCAAGCCATAGAATAATGCTCCACTCGCCATTCTAACATTGTGAACGCCTTCGACACGCGGCGCCGTTTCCGTGATCGGCAAGAAGGGTGCATTCACCGGATCCGGGGCGACGAGCGCCGTGGCCTGAGAAAGGTGCCAGCGGCCCTCGCCGTCGA
>JACKKC010000050.1 GCA_020637615.1 Rhodovulum sp. | reverse complement strand
ATGCCGACCACGGAAGCCGCCATCGACCGCGGCCTGACCCGCGACCTCTATGTCGCGCTCGGCGACCCGCAGGAGGACGGCGGCTGGGCGGTGCGGACCTATGTCAAGCCCTTCGCCAACTGGATCTGGATCGGCGCGCTGATCATGGCCGCCGGCGGCGCCACCAGCCTGACCGACCGGCGCTACCGCGTCGGCGCCCCGGCCCGCCGCGCCCAGCGCGCCGCCGCCGCCGCAACCCCGGCGGAATAGCGCCATGCCTGGTCCCCGAGCCTTCGCCCTCGCGCTCGCACTGAGCGTCGCGCCGCTGGCGGCCCCGGCCGTGCAGCCCGACGAGATCCTCACCGACCCCGGGCTCGAGGCCCGCGCCCGCGCGATCACCGCCGAGCTGCGCTGCGTGGTCTGCCAGGCCGAATCGATCGACGATTCCAACGCCGAGATCGCCCGCGACCTGCGCCTCCTGGTGCGCGAACGCCTCACCGAAGGCGACAGCGATGCCGAGGTGCTCGCCTTCGTCACCGACCGCTACGGCGAGTTCGTGCTCTTTCGCCCGCCCTTCACCTGGCGCAACGCCGTGCTCTGGCTCTCCGGCCCGCTCTTCCTCCTGCTCGGTGCCGGCCTCGCCTTCGCCTATGTCCGGCGCCGGTCGACCGCCCCCGCGCCGCCGCGCCCGCCGCTCACGCCGGAGGAACGCGCGCGGCTCGAGGCGCTGACGAACGAATGACGCGGCGGGTTTCCCGCCGGCGCGCCCGCCGCTAGTGTCACGCTGACCTCAGCCGCGGAGCCGCCGATGCGCTACGAGACGATCCTCCATTCCCTCGACGCCGGCGTCGTGACCATCGCGCTCAACCGGCCCGAGGTGATGAACGGGCTCAATGCGCAGATGCGGCTCGAGATCACCCATGCCTTCACCCATGCGCCTGCCGCGGCGCGGGTGATCGTGCTGACCGGCGAGGGCCGCGCCTTCTGCTCAGGCCAGGACCTCGGCGACCGCACCACCGCGCTCGACCGCGATATCGAGCGCACGCTCCGCGAGGAATACGAGCCGATGCTGCGCGCGGTCTACGACTGCCCGCTGCCGACCATCGCCGCGGTCAACGGCGCGGCGGCCGGCGCCGGCGCCAGCCTCGCGCTGGCCGCGGACGTGGTGATCGCGGCGCAATCAGCGGTCTTCGTCCAGGCCTTCGCCCGCATCGGCCTCATCCCCGACGCCGGGGGAACCTACTGGCTGCCGCGCCAGGTGGGCTTTGCCAAGGCAATGGGGGCAGCGCTTTTCGCCGAGCGCATCACCGCCGCTCAGGCCGACGCCTGGGGCATGATCTGGGAAGCGGTGCCTGACGACACCTTCGCCGCCACCGTGCAGTCGCGCGCCGCCCAGCTCGCTCGGGGGCCGAGCGTGAGCTACCGGCTCATCAAGGAGGCGCTCCGCGCGAGCTTCGGCAATTCGCTCGCCGAACAGCTCGACCTAGAGGCCCGGCTCCAGGGCGAGGCCAGCCGGACCCGCGACTTCCAGGAGGGTGTCATGGCCTTCCTCGAGAAGCGCCCCGCCCGCTACGAGGGCCGATGACGACCGCGCTGGACAGCAGGAGTCTCGCCGACCGCGTCGCCCGCGCGCCGCGGCCGCACGATCCCGCCCAGGTGCCGCCGATCGCGGCACGCTTCGCCGACCTACCCGCCACGGTCCGGGCGCTCCTGACCGGCACCGCGGGCTGCTCGCCCTATCTTGCCGGGCTGATGGAGCGCGAGGCGGAGTGGCTGCGCGAAGCCCTCGCCGCCCCGCCCGAGGCGAGCCTCGCGGCTATCCTGGAGGAGGCCGGCGGCGAGGACCTCGCCGCGCTCCCGGCCCGCCTGCGGGTCGCCAAGCGGCGCGCGGCCCTGCTCGTGGCGCTGGCCGATCTCGGCGGCGTCTGGGAGCTCGGCGAAGTCACCGGCGCGCTCACCCGCCTCGCCGACCGGGCGGTCCAGGCGGGCTTGCGCGCGCTGGTCGCCGCCGAGATCGCCCGCGGCAAGCTGCCCGGCGTCACCGAGGCGGACATCTCCGACGCCGCCGGCATGTTCGTGCTCGCCATGGGCAAGATGGGCGCGGGCGAGCTCAACTATTCCTCCGACATCGACCTGATCGTGCTCTTCGACGAATCCCGCCACGATCCGGACGATTACGCCGAACTGCGCCGCGGCTTCATCCGCGTCACCCAGCGCCTGGTGAAGCTGCTCTCCGAGGTCACGGCCGAGGGCTATGTCTTCCGCACCGACCTACGCCTGCGCCCCGACCCTTCCGTCACCCCGGTCTGCATCGCCACCGAACCGGCCGAGCGCTACTACGAGAGCCTCGGCCGGACCTGGGAACGCGCCGCCTATATCAAGGCGCGCCCCTGCGCCGGCGCCATCCCCGCCGGAGAGGCATTTCTCGACCGCCTCCGCCCCTTCGTCTGGCGCCGCCACCTCGATTACGCGGCGATCCAGGACGCCCACGACATGCGGCTCCGCATCCGCAGCCACAAGGGCCTCGCCGGCCCGCTCGTCATCCCCGGCCACGACCTCAAGCTCGGCAAGGGTGGCATCCGCGAGATCGAGTTCTTCACCCAGACCCGGCAGCTCATCACCGGCGGCCGCGACCCCGGCCTGCGCCAGCGCCAGACCCTTCCCGCCCTGGCGGCACTCGCCGGCAGGGGTTGGGTCGACGACCGCACCGCCGGCGATCTGACGGCCGACTACGTCGCCCACCGCACGCTCGAGCACCGCCTGCAAATGCTCGACGACGCCCAGACCCACAGGATGCCAGCCGACGCGGAGGGCATGGCGCGGCTCGCCGACTTCTGCGACACCGAGCCCGACCGCCTGATCGCGGAACTGCGCGACAGGCTGGAGCGGGTGCACGCCCTGACCGAGCCGTTCTTCCAGCAGGAGGAGGACCGCGGCGCGCCGGTGCCCGAGATCGGCGCGATCTTCACCGATCCCGATCGCGCCGAGGCGATGATGCGCGACTGGCGGCGCCTGCCGGCCTTCCGCAGCGAGCGGGCGCGTGCGATCTTCCGCCGCCTCCAGCCCGAGCTCCTGCGCCGCATGGCCCGCGCCGTCGACGCCGACGGGGCGCTGCAATCGCTTGGCACCTTCCTCTCCGGCCTGCCCGCCGGTGTGCAGATCTTCTCGCTGCTCGACGCCAATCCGCAACTCCTCGACCTCCTGGTGGACATCTGCGCCACCACGCCCGAGCTCGCGCGCCACCTCGGCCACAACGCCGGCGTCTTCGACGCGGTCATCAGCTCCGACTTCTTCGGCCCGCTGCACGGCACGGACGTGCTGCGCGCCGAGCTCGCCGGCCTGCTCGACGGCGCGCCCGACTACCAGGCCGCGCTCGACCTCGCCCGCGTCTGGACCAAGGAGCGGCATTTCCGCATCGGCGTGCACCTGCTGCGCGGCATCGCCGATGCCGACGAATCCGCGGTGGCCTATTCCGCCGTCGCCGATGCCGTGCTCCAGGCCATCCTGCCCCGCGTCGTCGAGGATTTCGCCGGCCGCCACGGCTCCCCGCCCGGCGCCGGCGCAGCAGTGGTCGCGCTCGGCAAGCTCGGCAGCCGCGAGATGACCGCCTCCTCGGACCTCGACCTGATCGTCATCTACGACGCCGAAGGCGCCGAAAGCTCCATCGGCAAGCGCCCGCTCGCCGTCACCGCCTACTACGCCCGGCTCACCCAGGCGCTGATCGCTGCGCTCAGCGCGCCGATGCCCGAAGGCGTGCTCTACAAGGTCGACATGCGCCTGCGCCCCTCCGGCCGCCAGGGCCCCGTCGCCACCTCGCTGGCCGGCTTCCGGCGCTATCAGGCCGAGGAGGCCTGGACCTGGGAGCATCTCGCCCTGACCCGCGCCAGGGTGGTCGCCGGGCCCGAGCCGCTCGCCGGGCGGGTTTCGGCGGCAATCGCCGCGGTTATCGAGGCGCCGCATGACGCGCGGAAGGTCCTCGCCGACGCCCGAGACATGCGTCGCCGCCTCGCCGAGGCGCGCGAGGCCGAGGCCGCCGATCCCTGGGAGACCAAGCTCGGCCCCGGCCGGATGATGGACATCGAACTGCTCGCCCAGGCCGGTGCCCTGGTCCACAACCTCTCCGGCCTGCGCCGGCCGGGCCGCATGCTGGACCGGCTGACCAAGCTCGGCTGGCTCGGGGCGGAGGACGGCGCTCGCCTCGCCGCGGCCCTGGCCCAGCTCGCGGCGCTGCAGCAGGTCGGAAGGCTCGCCAGCGACCATACCATCGACCCTGCCGAGGGCGGCGAGGGGCTGGTGCGCCTCGTGCTCGCCACCGCCGGGGCGGAGGATCTCGACTGCCTCCGCGAGAGCCTCGCCGCGGAGGCCGCCGCCGCCGCCGCGATCATCGAGGCCCGGCTCGCAGGCCCATGACCCCGCCCATCGTCTACCACCCCGACTACGTCGCACCGCTCCGCCCGCGGCATCCCTTCCCGATGTCGAAATACGGCTACCTGCGCCGCACCCTGATCGCGCGCGGGCTTCTGCCCGCAACCGGCGGCTATCTCGCCCCGGGCCCGCTCCCGCACGCCCTCGCCGCCGCGGTCCATGCCCCCGACTATGTCGAGCGCGTGGCGACCTGCCGGCTTTCGCCCGAGGAGCAGCGCCGCATCGGCCTGCCCGGCACCCCGGCCGTCGCACGCCGCGCCTTCCTCTCCGCCGCCGGCACCCTGCTCGCTGGCCGCCTCGCGCTCGAGCACGGGCTCGCACTCAACATGGCCGGCGGCTCGCATCACGCCGGCCCCTCGGGCGGCGCGGGCTATTGCGTCTTCAACGACGTGGCCATCGCCGCCCGGGCGCTCCTCGACGAGCGCCGGGTGGCCCGCGTGCTCATCATCGATTGCGACGTGCACCAGGGCGACGGCACCGCGCGGATCTTCGAGGGTCGGCCGGAGGTGCTCACCCTCTCGCTGCACGCGGAACGCAACTATCCCGCGCGCAAGGCCCGCTCCTCGCTCGACCTCGCCCTGCCCGACCGCCTCGGCGACGCAGCCTACCTGGAGATGCTCGACCACGCGCTGCGCCAGATCTCGGGCTTCCGCCCCGGCCTCGTCTTCTACAATGCCGGCGTCGATCCCTATGCCGAGGACAGCCTCGGCCGCCTCGCGCTGAGCTTCGAGGGGCTGCGCGCCCGCGACGCCCGCGTCCTCGGCTGGGCGCAGGCCCGCGGCCTGCCGCTGGCGGCGGTGCTCGGCGGCGGCTACGACACCGACCCGGAGCGGCTTGCGCGCCGCCACGCCCTCCTCTTCGAGGAGGCGGCCCGCGCCGCGGCGGCCGCTTGACGGCTCCCGCGCCGCCACCTAGGCAGGATCGGCGGGCGGGGAAAGCGGAGCAATGACGCGGGAGAGCCTATCCATCGGCGGGCGGGCGCGGCCCGGGCCGGAGACCGAGCCAGGGAAAGCGGCCTATGCCCGCGGATGACCTCGACATCGACCCCAGGGGCCTGATCCGCGAGGCCTACCGGATGGATATCGGCGCACCGGACTGCCGGACGATCTTCTTCGACTGGGCGCTCGGCCGGCCCGACGGCTCCGGACGCGAGGAGATCGCCGCCCTGCTTGCCCATTACGGCCCGGCCCATCCCGACCATCCCATGACAGCCGTGCTGCGCGAGGGCCTCGAACCGACCGCCGCCACGCCCCGCCGCCGCGGCGGCTGGCGCTCGAAACGCGAGCGCTGACGGCCGCCGGGGACGATTTGCCCTGTCGGGCCCGGCCGGAAGATGCCGCCGTTCCAGCCCGGGATTAACGGCCCTTGCCAACGCCTCCTGTTGCGCCCCGTGCCGGGGCTTCCCCAGCCTGATCGCCAACAGACAGTGATGCCGCACCGCCCTCGCCCCGGAGCTCGCGCTTCCCGGCGACCGGACCGGGCGGCGCACCGCCGGCGCCTTGCCGAGATCGGTCCGGAAGAACACTCCGCGGGCCGCGCGGCGCGCGGCCTTCTCCCGAAACCCGGACTCGGAGACCGTGTCCCCCGGCCGAAAGGGCTGCGCCCTCACGAGGGAAAGCGGCGCCGCGTCCGGTTCGCGAAGGCCACCAGCGAGAGCATCACCGGCACCTCGACCAGCACGCCGACCACGGTCGCCAGCGCCGCGCCCGAGTTGAGCCCGAAAAGGCTGATCGCCACCGCGACCGCCAGCTCGAAGAAATTCGAGGTGCCGATCAGCGCGCAGGGGGCCGCGACCGCGAAGGGCAGGCGCCAGGCCCAGGCGGCGGCATAGGTCAGCGCGAAGATGCCGTAGGACTGGAGCAGCAGCGGCACGGCGATCATCGCGATGACGAGCGGCTGGCGGAAGATGACCTGCCCCTGGAAGCCGAAGAGCAGGACGACGGTCGCGAGCAGCCCTATCATCGAGAGCGGCTTGACCCGCTCGGTGAAAGCACCGACCGCCGCCGCGCTCCCCAGCGCCCGCCGCGTCGCCATGCCCGCGGCCAGCGGGATCACGATATAGAGCGCGACCGAGAGGATCAGCGTCTCCCAGGGCACGGCGATGTCGGTCACCCCCAGCAGAAGCGCGACGATGGGGGCGAAGGCGAAGACCATGATCACGTCGTTCACCGAGACCTGCACCAGCGTATAGGCGGGATCGCCGCGGGTGAGCTGCGACCAGACGAAGACCATGGCGGTGCAGGGGGCCGCCCCGAGCAGGATCAGCCCGGCGATGTATTGCTGCGCCTCGGCGGGCGCGATCCAGGCCGCGAAGACATGCTCGAAGAAGAGCACCGCGAGCGCCGCCATGGTGAAGGGCTTCACCAGCCAGTTCACCGCGAGCGTCAGGATCAGCCCCTTCGGCCGGTCGCCGATATGGGCGAGGCTGGCGAAATCCACCGCCACCATCATCGGATAGACCATCGCCCAGATCAGCACCGCCACCACGAGATTGACCGAGGCGAGCTCGAGCGCGGCCAGCGCGCCGAAGGCGCCGGGGGCGAGATTGCCCAAGGTGAGCCCGGCGCCGATCGCCAGCGCGACCCAGAGCGAGAGCAAGCGCTCGAAGCCGCCGATGCCGGCGGGCGCCGCCGCCGCCTGGGTCACGGCAGCAGTTCCGCCACCGTCGCCGAGGGGCGGCAGAGCTTCACGCCCTTCGGCGAGACCACGATCGGGCGGTTGATCAGGATCGGATGCGCCATCATCGCGTCGATCAGCGCGGCATCGGTCAGGGCGGGATCGTCGAGCCCGAGCTCGGCGAAGGGCGTGCCCTGTCGGCGCAGGAGGTCGCGCACCGGGATGCCCATGGCGGCGATCAGCTCCTCGAGCGCCGCCCGGCTCGGCGGCGTCTCGAGATATTTCACCACCCGCGGCTCGATGCCCGCCGCGCGGATCGCCGCGAGCACGTTGCGCGAGGTGCCGCAGGCGGGGTTGTGGTAGATCACGAACTCCCCGGCCGCGCTCATGCCCGGACCCCGCGCCGGGGCAGGCCGCAATCCGCGCCCGCGCAGCAATTCTCGCTCAGATAGTCCATGAGATCCCCCATCCTGGTGAAATCGGCCGCATGGATCAGCATGCGCCCGCGGCGGCGGCAGGTCACGATCCCGGCCTGCCGCAAATGGCTGAGATGGAAGGAGAGCGTCGCCGCCGCCAGCCCCAGCTCGCCCGCGATGCGCCCGACCGCCAGCCCCTCCGGCCCGGCCGCCACCAGCAGCCGGAAGACGTCGAGCCGGGTCTCCTGCGCGAGGGCCGAAAGCGCGGCGAGGGCGTCGGTCTTTTCCATGGTTCCAGAATGATCGAAACCAATCCCCGGCGCAAGCCGCAGGCCACCCCTCTTTTCAATCCGCCCCCGCTGGCATAGATCGCCCCCATGGACCCGATCCACATCATCGGCGGCGGCCTCGCGGGATCGGAAGCGGCCTGGCAGGCGGCCGAGGCGGGCGTGCCCGTGGTGCTGCACGAGATGCGGCCCGAAACCGCCACCTTCGCCCACCGCACCGACGGGCTGGCCGAACTCGTCTGCTCCAATTCCTTCCGCTCCGACGACGACGAGCAGAACGCCGTGGGGCTCCTGCACTGGGAGATGCGCGCGGCCGGCGGGCTCGTCATCGCTGCGGCCGATGCCCATGCCCTGCCGGCGGGCGGCGCGCTCGCCGTCGACCGCGAGCCCTTCAGCCGCACGATCACCGCGCGCCTCGCGGCGCATCCGCGCGTCACCATCGACCGCGGCGAGATCGCCGGCCTGCCGCCAGCCGACTGGTCGAGCGTCATCGTCGCCACCGGCCCGCTGACCAGCCCCGCGCTCGCCGCGGCGATCCGCGCGCTCACCGACGAAAGCGCGCTCGCCTTCTTCGACGCCATCGCGCCCATCGTGCATTTCGAGAGCATCGACATGGGCAAGGCCTGGTTCCAGTCGCGCTACGACAAGGGCGAGACCGAGGCCGACCGCACCGCCTATCTCAACTGCCCGATGGACCGCGAGGAATACGAGGCCTTCGTCGACGCGCTCAACGCCGCCGAGAAGACCGAGTTCAAGGACTGGGAACGCGACACGCCCTATTTCGAGGGCTGCCTGCCGATCGAGGTCATGGCCGCGCGCGGCCGCGAGACCCTGCGCTTCGGCCCGCTCAAGCCCGTGGGCCTGACCAACCCGCATGCGCCCGCCACCAAGCCCTACGCCGTCGTCCAGCTCCGCCGCGACAACGCGCTCGGCACGCTCTTCAACATCGTCGGCTTCCAGACCAAGATGAAATACGGGGCGCAGACGGAAGTCTTCCGCATGATCCCCGGCCTCGAGAACGCCGCCTTCGCGCGGCTCGGGGGCATCCACCGCAACACCTTCCTCAATTCCCCGCGCCTGCTCGACGACGCGATGCGCCTGCACGCCGACCCCCGCCTGCGCTTCGCCGGCCAGATCACCGGCGTGGAAGGCTATGTCGAGAGCGCCGCCATGGGCCTTCTGGCGGGGCGCATGGCCGCCGCCGAACGCCTCGGCCGCCCCCTCGCGCCGCCGCCGCCCACCACCGCCATGGGCGCGCTCGTCACCCACATCACCGGCGGCGCCGACGCGAAGACCTTCCAGCCGATGAACGTCAACTTCGGCCTCTTCCCGCCACTGGAGGAAGCCCGCGGCGGCCGCCGCGGCCGGCGCGAGCGCTACAAGGGCTACACCGACCGCGCGAAGGCCGATTTCGCGGCGTGGCTGGAGCCGGCGCGCGTGCCCGCCTGAGGCGGCGCCGCCGCCCGTCCCGGCCGCGCGCGACGGCCCCTCAGGCCCCGGCGGGCTCCGACTCGCGCTCGCGCGGGCCGACGTTGCGCATGCGGATCATCCGCCGCACCGCCGAGGCGCTGGACTGCGGGTCGATCCGGAACGCCGGCGTGCGCTGCGAGCCGACCAGGATGTCGGCCTTGGTGATCGGCGAGTTGGTCAGGAGCCCGACCTGCGCCGCCACCACCGCCGCCTGGGCGACCGTCTTGGTGCGGAACAGGCTGCAGATCGACCGCTCGAGGGTGATGTAGGAGCCGTAGAGATAATTGCGCGCCCTGAGCTCGGCCTCGTTCGTCCCCATCGCCACCGCCCGCAGGATCGACAGCTGGTCGTCGGTCGGCGTGAAGCTGGTCGGCCGCTCGTCGGACGCGAGCAGCGAAAACGCCTCCGTAAGGCTGAAGCCCACCGAGAGCAGGTCCGATTCGTAGTGGTGGATCGTGTCGCGCAGCCCCTCGCGATCGTCGGCGGCGCTGACCGAGATGGCGATCCTGTCGCCGCGCTCGGTGATGATCGGCAGCGTGTAGCCGGCGGGGCCGACCCCATGCGCCCGCGCGTCCTGGCAGAACGCCCGCACCGCGGGGTTCGAGATGTCGAGATCCTCCCAGAAGAAGGCGTCCTCGCAGGTCAGGCTGTGCCGGTAGACCGGATCGACGCTGGTGTACCGGCGGTCGACGTAGCGCGAAACCCATTCCTCGGAATAGGTGGTCAGCGCCCGCGTCGAGAAGCTCGAGGTCGGCGTCTCCCGGATCACGTGCAGCGTGCAGTGGGTCACGCCGATCGCCTGGGCGAACTCCTTGAGCAGGTCGACGAGGTCGGGAAAGGTCCGCGCCTCCAGAAGCGCGTTCGCCACCCGCTCCGACACCGGACTGCGCAGGATGTCCATGTCGTCGAGCTCGAGCGACGCCAGCAGGCGGCCGAGATCGGACGCGAGGTGGTTCTGGCCCGAACGCGCCAGACAATCGATCGCCTCATAGAGCGACGCCTGAACCCAGCCAATCATAACAGACACTCACGAAACTGGTCACACTTACACCGGGCAAATTTGCAGCCAGTGGTGAATGAAGTGTGAAGATCCGTCCCGTCCCGGAGGCTGCAACGACCGGCGGAACGCGGAGTCCATGGCGGGGCCGGCGAAGAAGCCTGTCCGCGCCCCGATTTGTCCACGGACAGATCGGGGAAGCATAGACGGCGAGGTCGCGCGCGACGGAACGAGCCGGCGCCGCTTGGGTGGCATGGGAGGCGCTCCCTGGTTCCGGTAACCCCTCAGGTCACATCACCGGGGGCGATGCGACGTCCT